>CAMVCZ010000100.1 GCA_947166105.1 uncultured Bacteroidales bacterium | reverse complement strand
GATTGACCGGAGAGGGGACGGGCATACGCCAACGCTTTTTTCAACGATTGATGCCCTCAAAAGCAAGGCTCCCGAAAGTTTGACGCTTTCGGGAGCCTTGCTTTTCTTTATTTCAGATTCAGTTTTCCAAAGTTCTTGTTTCAACCTTTGCGCTCTCTTATTGCAGTGCAGCAGTTGAGTTGTACTTTGACATGACGCGCTGGTAGTAACCTTCGGTGCGGGCTTTGCGTGTCATACATTTGAGGTCGCCTGAGTTCCAAAGGCGGATGGCACGTTCCATGTTGCCGTCAGGGTTGTAATGCTCCTGATAATCGATGAACATGTCAATGCTCTTTTGTTTGTCATAGCGGTCGGCATAAGTGTACTTTTTGTAGCCGACAATGCGGTTGCACTCGCGCACAAGAATCTCGGAAATCTGCAAATAACCGACGTAGAGTCCATTCTTTGATACGGCGTTGGGCTGTCCTTGACTTTCCACCATAGCAATGGCGTTGATGACAGCGCCCCATTTCTTTTGAAGATCCACCTTCGGTTCAGACTTTGCAGTCACCATGAGAGAGGTGGTCAACAATGCTAAAAATAACAATCTTTTCATACAATTCTTACTTTTATTAATTAATGGGTTTCTTCTTTAATCTTCTCGATCAGACGAATTTTAATCCTCTCGATCAGACGAAACGCTACGAGGTCCATTCGTCCCTCAATATTTCAATGGTTTTCACATAAACCGCTGCAAAGGTAGGCCTTTCTGAATTAAAAACCAAGGGATTTTATGTTTTTTAGCATATTTTTAGGGCAAAAATAATGGATTTAAGGTGTTTTTTAGTGTGTCGGAGGGCAAAGGGAAGACAAAAAAGGGTGTTGTTCGATTGATGAACAACACCCTTTTTTGTCTGTTTTTAATGGAGAGAAAGGCCTATTTCACGTATGTCTTTTTGCCGTCGATGATGTAGAGGCCTGGCTGTTGGGCTGTCTTCACTTCGATGCCTTGCAACGTGAAGATGCCTTGGCGGCGGTTGCCTTTTTCTTCTGTGGCGATGCCGAAGATGCCCGTAGCCTGTTCTTCTTCGGTCAGTGTGCCGATGTAGGTGAGGCGGAAGTCGTCCGCCTTGTACCAGTCGCCTTCTTTCACACCGATGGTGAGGGAGCCTGTTTCTTCATTCTCGTCGGGCATCACGGTGACATCCTCTATCACGGCTTCCGTCAAGTAGTAGGTGCCGAAAGGATGGCCATTGACGGTGGTGGTGGCTTCGTCGGCAAACAGGGTGACGGTGCGGTCGATGTCGGTGCCGAGCATGGCACGGAGGCGATAGTGTCCGGGTGTCAGGCCTGTCACTGTCTGCGAAATGCTGACAGATGAATTGTCGGCGGCGATATAGCTGCGGAACATGTTCGTTCCTTCAATGCCGACTGTGCGGCTGACGTTGTTGAGATTGGCTTGCAGCACCGAGCCAGTTGTGCTCACGCCCTCTTTGGTTCCCAGTGTCCAGCCTCTGGCAGTGGGGCGAGTGGCCTCAAACGATGGGTTGGTGATGTTTTCGGTGAAATCCACTTCAACGCCATTGGCGAGCTTGCCTTTTCTGATAAATGCTTCACCGTCCGCCAGTAGCTGGGCTGCATATTTCTTGATGAGTGTGGCAGTGGTGAGAGTTGTTTCTCCTTCTGCGCGGTTGCTGAACTCGTGTTCTGCTTCGTGAATTTTGGTCAGAAGTGTGGCTCTGTCTTCATCAGACATCAAGTCACCTTGATAGTTCAGCATGTCGTAGGCTTGCTCTATGCTCTTGGCAAGTTCCATGTGGGCTGTCTCAATGGTGTTCGTAAGGTAGGCGCGGAGTTGTCTGGTCGTGTTGGCATCGTACCAATACGCACGTAGCCCTTCAACGTCGCTGCCTGCTTCAACTGGCTGGATGTAAGGCTGTTCACTGTAGTTGAGCAGCATGGCTCCTTCGGGTGTGGTCGTGTTGGCATAGGTTCCCACGATGGCTTCGTCTGTGTTGGAAGTCGGTTGAGCCAATACCGTAACATTGCCGGCTTTCAGTGTCAGTGCGTTGGATGAGGATGCCATGAGCAGATAGGTCTTGCCGGCTTCAAGTTGCTTGACCGTCTCGATGTTGGAGGAAGTGATGGTGGTTTGGGAATGTCCTTTGATTTGTCGGGCGATGATGCCGTCGGGGACGTTCATTGTGAAGGGGATTGTGAGCCAATACCAAATGCGCGGTTCTGTGCCTATTTGGATTTCAGCCTCTGTAGCCGTGAAGTTGGATCGTGGTGTGAAACTGTATCCTGGAATGAGAGACAGAAGGTCGCAATGGCCGGCGCGAATGATGTTCGTGCCTTGGGCTTGGCTGTTGTCTGCCACATAGATGAGGGCATTGGGATTGATGCTTTGTGTCACCATATTGACTGCATTGCATTGTGTCAGGTCATAGATGGTTGCGGTCTTGTAGGCTCTTTTGTTGGCAAAAGCACTGGTGTTGAATGCCGTGTTGTCGAAGTCGCCTGAAAGGGTCAGACAGTTGTCTTCAAAACTCTCGTCCTTCATGGTGGCACTTCCTTTTAAGATGAACCGAAGGGTGTTGGGCGTACCATCTTCGATGTGGACCACATCCTTTGCAACGGTTTGGTCTTGCAGGTGAGCCATGTATTTCTTTCCTGCCTCGAAATAGC
>CAMVCZ010000099.1 GCA_947166105.1 uncultured Bacteroidales bacterium | reverse complement strand
AGTTTTCCGTTCGAATCATACACTTCGACATAAGCATTTGGCAGAGCCGTGCGGATATTGAACACATCTTTTCCGGGGTTGGGATAAACTGATGATAAAGCAACAGACTCGTTGCTTTCATCAACAGCTTCAATACCATCCTCGAACATCGGGATGTTGTAAGGTTCATAAACAGACACCCAATGCTTGTAAATTGAGGGATCTTCTTGCATATCCACCCAAGCGTTGAGGGCATCCACCATGACATCGGTAGAAGTGGAGCCTACCATCACACTTGTTTCCAGTTGGCACGGACCTGTGGGCAAGAACTCTGCGCATTGGGCGACATCGCCCAAAGTAAGTCCAAACAAGCCAGCATATTCATAATTGTTCCAAATATGGCCATAGCAGTTTTCCACAACACAACCTTCCATGTTTTGGCCAACAATTGAGCCGCCATAAGTGGCTCTAATTAGCGAAATGCTCTCGGCAAAGCAGTTCCTCACCACTGCCTTATATCCGCCTGTTTGTGATTTTGGATCCGTTTCGTTAAAACAAGCCACTCCACCCAACGCATATCCGCCGCCTACCATCTCCACTATATATCCATACCAGAAACAATTACTCACTTCAGCATTGGCATAACCGCCCTCCGATAGATTCATATAAACGACACCTCCTCCTTTCTCGCAAATATTCATCGCATCTTCTCCAAATACATAAGCACAATTTCTTACGATAGAATTGCGGTTCATGCCAACAATGCCTCCAAGGGTGGTTCCATCTCCGTTAATGCCCATCCGCATCTTGTTAATGCAACCATCCACCACAGAAAGAGAGTCTGCAAAACCTACAACCCCACCAACATAATGATCTTTCAAGAGAGGAATGACGGACATAAGATTGACAGTAAGCACTCCAGAATTGAGAGTGATGTCTTTTACCGTGGCATTGCGAATATATCCAAACAAACCAAAGTCAAAATTGGGATCCTCATCATCATTACCATCTGCATTGCAACCAATATATAAACCGTCAATGGTGTGTCCTCCTCCATCGAAAACACCTCTGAAAGGATGTTCTTGAGTACCTATTGGCGTGAAACGCAACTTCGCTATGGCTTCGAGGTTGATATCGCCTGCCAGTCTAATGGTGTGTCCATTAAAGTCGTTAGGACTACAGCCGTTCAGACCGTTCACCACACTAGGCAACCATGCCAAGCCTTCTGGAGTGGAGATCTCAACATCTCCGTTGTCATCAGCAGAATAGCCTTCTGGCTGATTAGTTACGGTATCAATCCAAAACGGATAAGAAGTGAAAGGCCAACTTCTATCAGACCTTTCTTTTTCCGTTCCCCTTTCTTTTTCCGTTCCGTCCACGCCTTGGGCATGGCACCATGCCGCCGAAAGGAGCAAGGCGAGCATCAGAACCGTTTGTCTCAAGTCTTTCATTTTGACATCATTTTTGATTTGCGCCTACAAAAATATATCAAAATTCCGCCAAAAAACAACCCCAAGGGCCAAGTACAGGTTTTTGTTCTTGGTTGAGTTTGATAATCAATGCATTATGAAATAACAATACAGGTTTTTCTCAGTCTGCAAGGGCTGAAATCGGGTCAAAACCGACCTTTTTCTTGATGTTGGAGCGGTATTTTTGGGCTGTGTTTTCGGTCAGGCCGAGAAGGTCGGCTTCTTCCTTGACGCGGAATTGCAGGAAGGAAAGGACGATGATACGCCGCTCGGTCTCGTTCAGGTTGGGGCAGGCGGCTTTCAGCCGCTCCACGGCCTTTGGATAGGCAGCCTCAAACTCGTCGAGGATGCGCTGCAGCCGGTCTTTGACGCGCGATTGGTAGATGACCATCACGCGCTGTTGCAGCATCTCCTTTTGCTGGCCTGTGATTTGTCCCAACTCGACTTCCAGCAGGCGTTGTGCCTCGCGAAGCCTCAGCACCTCGATTTCCTTGTTTTTCCGGTAGCGGGAAACAAAAAGCAACGTCAGCAGCAATGCGATGAACAGCAAGGCAATCAGCAAGTAAAGCCTCGTGCGTTTCATCTGATGCTCGTTGTCTTTATTCTGAAGCTCCATCTTGAGGTCGTACTCCTCTTTGACTTTGGCGACGGCCATCATCTCCGAAACGTCGTCATGATCCATGCCAAGGTACAGATTGACGTAATGCAGCGCTTTTTCGTTGTCGCCTAAAGCAAGATATGATTGATAAAGATAGTGTGCGGCTTCGCTTTTCCACAGCGACCTCGGCATTTCATAGACTTGCTTGGCGTAATAGATGCAGGAGTCGTATTGGTGCAGCTCGCAATAAGCATAGGCAAGGACATCCATGACATCGGATTTGTACTTTGTAAGCGTGTCGCCTAAGATGTCGAGGCTTTTTTTGCTTTCTGCAACTGCTTTTAGGAGCAATGTTTTCGCCTCTGTATCATCCTCATAAAGATGGTTCTCCAGCATGTTCTTATAAAGCCTCGCCAACAGGGAATGGTATAAAGCCATGTCTTCGCGGTTGCCTCTTTTTTCTGCCGACAGGTATCCCCTTTCGAAATACTTGAAACTGCTGTCGGGCTCATTGAGTCTCATATAGGACAATCCCAAACCGTATGCCGTGGTTGTATGCATCGTGTATAGATGGTTATCGTAAAAAAAGGCTTCCGTCGGCTTCAAGTAACGGATGCTTTCCCAATAGTAATGGCTCTCAGCGTACGCCATGCCCAACCTCATGGTGATTGAGTATTTAATATTGTCAATGACGTTCTGTTCAGTAGTTGGTTTTGGAGAGTACGAAACGAAGCGCTCATCCACGTGACGGCAGCACTCAATGCTTTGGAGTGCCTTTAGTTGATAGTCGAGTACGAACTTGACGCCTTTTCTGGTCATCAAGGCATCAAGGGAGATGGTCCAATAGGTAATGGCTTCAAGAAATTGGTCCTTGCCATTGGCGAAATAGTTCTCGGCTTCATGGAGTAGCGAATCCGTCTCGGCCCCGACTTTCCATTGGAGCTGATTGGTTCGCGCCTTCAAGAGGCAGTGATGCGCACGTTCTTTCTCGGAAAGCACCGAAATATCGAGCGTGTCGAGGATTCGGGCGGCGCTGTCGGGCTTTGGTTGGTAGAATTGTTCTATGCGATAAAGCACGTCCTCCTCGGGCGGCGGCGCTTCGTGTTTGGCGCAGGCGACCAAAAGGAAACATGACAATA
>CAMVCZ010000098.1 GCA_947166105.1 uncultured Bacteroidales bacterium | reverse complement strand
TTCAAGGAACTCGAAGGCATCCACAGCCGCACCGACTTCGACCTCTCGGCCCACGCCAAATACTCAGGCAAGAAGCTCCAATACTTCGACCCCGACACCAACGAGAGCTACACGCCTTACGTCATCGAGACCTCCATCGGCCTCGACCGTATGTTCCTCGCCATGTTCAGCAACGCCTTCACCGAGGAGAAGTTGGAAGACGGCTCGGAGCGCGTGGTGCTGAAGCTGCCGGCCATCCTCGCCCCTTACAAGGTCGCCGTGCTACCGTTGGTCAAGAAAGACGGCCTGCCCGAGAAAGCCCGCGAAATCATCGACTCGCTGAAGGCCGATTTCATGTGCCAATACGAGGAGAAAGACTCCATCGGCAAGCGTTACCGCAGACAAGATGCCATCGGCACGCCGATGTGCGTGACAGTCGATAACGACACCTTGGTCGACAACACCGTCACCGTGCGCGACCGCGACACGATGAAGCAGGTGCGCGTCCCGATTGAGAACCTCCACACGATGATTTTCGACGAATTGAAGCCGAAGAGATAATGGGATTGCCTAACGGCAAGAAATGCAAAGCATTCGGCGTAGCCAAATCTTTCAAAAATCAATCTTAAAATCTCTCAAAAATTATTTTTGGGAGATTTTTTTCTGCGTATTCGTATCATTTTATTTTTATGATGAAATTTTTATCATTTTTTTAGCATGATAACAATAAAATGATTATCTTTGCCGAAAATTTGAACGCCATGATTTACAATCCTTTCATCACATCGGGTTATGTTTCGCCCGAATACTTTTGCGACCGCGAAAACGAAACACAACAGTTGGTTCAAAACATACAGGGACACAGCCACACGGTGCTCATCTCGCCGCGACGTATGGGCAAGACAGGCCTCATCGAGCATTGCTTCAACCAAGAAGTCATCAAAAACGATTACCACACGTTTTTCCTCGACATCTACTCCACCATGAACCTCAACGATTTCGTGTTTCTGTTGGGCAACCGAATTTGCAGAAGTTTGAAAACCAAAGACAAGCAATTGATGGAAATGTTTGTCAAAGTGGTGAAATCCATCCAATTCACCATCGGTTTTGACGAGGCTGGGATGATGAACGGTTCTTTCGGCCTCGGCGACATCAAGGATTCACAAAAGTCATTGGAAGAGATTTTCCAATATTTGGAGGAAGCCAAACGGCCTTGCGTGGTGGCCATCGACGAGTTCCAGCAGATTGAAAAATACCCGGAAAAGAACGTGGAGGCCCTGCTGCGCACTTATATCCAGCATTGCAACAATGCCACTTTCATCTTTGCGGGCAGTCAGCGGCATATCATCCAAAACATGTTTGCTTCGGCATCCAAGCCTTTCTACAACAGTTCGAACATGATGAGCCTCGCCCCTATCGCAAAGGAAAAATATGTCGAGTTTGCCGTGCGAATGTTCGCCATTTTTGGAAAAGTGTGTGCTCCAGAATATATTGACAATCTGTATGATACCTTGGAAGGCCACACTTGGTATATGCAGGCGGTGCTATATTTGGCATTTTACATGACAGACAAAAAATGTTCACCAACCATAATTAATGAGGCGTTGATAAAGCGAGTCACCGATAATGAGGATGTCTTTGAATCCATGTATTACGGGTTGAGCGAAAGGCAGCGCTCGGTACTGAAAGCCATTGCCGCCGAAGGCAAGGCCAAACAAACGCAGTCGGTGGCGTTCATCAAGAAATACGGCCTGACCTCGGCAAGTTCGGTGCAGTCGGCCATTCGCCAACTGATGGACAAGGATTTGGTGACGACAGAGAAAGGTTCCTATCGTGTTGACGACCGTTTCTTCGGGTTTTGGCTGAAGAATCAACTGTAACAACATAGACAACCACATAGACAACAGTCGGATTTTGATTTTGTAACAAATTGAAATCCAACTGTTTTATTTTTTCATACCTTTGCAAATTGATAGACAAGCCCTCCAAAGGGCTTGACAAGTTGTTTTTCGTTTAGAGAAATGCTATACTTTTGCATTGCAAACATCGAAACGATGTAGGCGAAAGTTCATGAACAGATTAAAAAAGGTATTATCAACAATCAAAACATCAACGACTATGAAAAAGTTATTTGCTACACTACTTCTAATGGCAATGGCAATGAGCGCCTCTGCCTATGATTTTTCTGCCGTGTGCGAAACAGGACAGACCTTGTATTACAACATTCTCAACGACCATGAAGTGGAAATAACCTATCCGAATAATGCAAATGGTGGTTGGCTTGGCTATAATACACCTGCGGGCAATCTCAGCATCCCCGCAACAGTTGTGAATGAAGGTATCTCTTATGTTGTGGTGTCTGTTGGAAATCGTGCGTTTTATCAATGCTTTGACCTTACTGGCGTGGAAATTCCAAATACTATCATTTCCCTTCAGGAACAAGCATTTGCAGGCGCAGGACTTACTTCATTGGAAATTCCTAATTCCGTGACATCAATTGACGGATGGGCTTTTAATGCTTGTACTAATCTCTTGTCCCTCACCATTGGAGCTTCGGTTTCCACCATTGGATCAGGAGCTTTCGCAAGTTGCTGGAACTTGCAAAACATCCATTGCAATACACCAACACCGCCCAGTTATGCCTTTTTCTATGGTTTTGGAGGTCTTTTTAACGAAAATATATTTAGAGGTGTCCATAGTTACATCCCTGTTTATGTCAATTGTCTTTCTCTCAACCAATTCCAGTCAAATCCTCAATGGAAGCAGTTTACCAATTTAATAGGTATGTTTGTTGGAGTTCCTGAGCTGAATGTGTGTTGCAATATTTCAGGACTTGGGACTACCGAGATAGTCTCTCTTCCAGAAGATTGTGACCATTACACCGCTACGGTACGAGCCATCCCGAATCCGGGGCATGAATTCAGTTATTGGAAAAAGGGTATTGAAATGGTCTCCTTTTCACCGGAATACACCTTTGCTTTAGATCAAAACACGACTCTCGTTGCCTGTTTCGACAATGCCCCTATTGTCTATGACTCCATTGCCTTCCCCGACCATGTCATCGGACGCATTTTTGATACTACCAGTCAAGTTTCCCATGAACGTCCCTCCAACTTCATCTATGACACATTCGGGCAACTGATAAAGTATGATCTTCCAGGGGTTATTGTAAGCGACTATGTTTTTGTCGAAAACCCCACTTTGCCCAACGGCATCCAAACAACTCGTTTCTACTACCCTGACATAGAAGAGCCTGAGTGGTTTTTCTACACATACGATAACAATAGGATAAAGCATAGTGAGAAATTTGCTGAGGGTATGGCCAGAGTGTTTGCATACGATTATTACTATGATGAGAATTGGCACATCATTAAAAAAGACAGGATTAATATTGATGGACGAATAATTGAACAAAACCTTTTTGAAT
>CAMVCZ010000097.1 GCA_947166105.1 uncultured Bacteroidales bacterium | reverse complement strand
ATGTTTCACATTAATTCAATATATTTGCAGTCTCAATTATTGGGTACATTATAGTATATAAAAGTTTCATTTTGAACAGAAAAACGCCACATCACCACAATAATCACATAACAAATAAGAAATCTCAGCCAACGATACTTTTTCTCATATCCCAATTCCAACCCATGTTCCTTCCCTCGTTGCAACCACTCCACCACCAACATAATGACAACAAACAAATTCGTCGGCCACATCTCAGGCATAGTAAAGAACCGGTAACTCGCCCGCAAAGTGCCGAATTGGCACATGCCTTGCAAGTAATGTAGAACAGTTGGCATTCCAGGGGCTCGGAAGATAATCCACCCAAACACCGCCAAGAAAAATGTCAAAAGCATCTGCCCAGTTTCCTTCAATGTCGGCAAAATGCGCCCTTCGGCCACTTGGTTAGTGTATTTCCGATTCTTGCCCGTCAATATCAACGGCAAGAAAAGAACAGCATGATACGCACCCCAAGCGATGAATGTCCAATTCGCGCCGTGCCAAAAACCTGAAAGCAAGAAGATGATAAAAGTGTTCCTTACAACCTTTGCCTTTGATACACGGCTGCCGCCCAAAGGTATGTACACATAATCCCTAAACCAAGTCGTCAGCGATATATGCCACCTCCGCCAAAACTCTGCTATGTCCCTGCTGAAATACGGCACGTTGAAGTTCCGCATCAACTTTATTCCAAACAATTTTGCCGTGCCTATGGCTATGTCGGAATAACCCGAGAAGTCGCCGTAAATTTGGAAAGTGAAGAATATGGCTGCGAGAAGCGATGTGCTTCCTGTTTGTTCCGTGTAAGTCGAGAAGACTTTGTCCACATACACTGCGCAATTGTCGGCCACCACTATCTTCTTGAACAAGCCCCATAGGATTTGGCGCATACCGTCAACGGCAGTGTCGTAATTGAACTCGCGCTTCTTCAGAAACTGCGGCAAGAGATTCGTCGCCCGCTCAATAGGGCCGGCCACCAACTGCGGGAAAAACGAGATGAAGGCGAAAAAGGCGACAATGTCCTTGGTCGGCTCAATCTTGCCTCGGTAAACGTCTATGGAATAACTCAAGGCTTGGAATGTGTAGAACGAAATGCCTACGGGAAGTATCACCTTCAGCAACAGCCCATCCGTGGAAATGTGAAACAGTTGCGCAAACTCGGTGACGAAAAAGTCGTAATACTTGAAGATGGCCAAAATCAGCAAATTCAAGACGATGTTGGCCGTGGTTATCCGTTTCTTTCGCCTTTGTAACTTGTTGATTTCTAATGATTTACCCCCCCTGTTAAATTCAAGCCAATTTGTTGGTTCTCAACCCTTTGCATCAACATTCCGCTGCCCCACGAACAAAACGAGGTGAATGCAATAAGCAGCAAAAAACGCCAGTCCCACCAGCCGTAAAAAACGTAACTCGCCACCACAACGAAAGCGTTCTGCAACCGCAACTGCCACTTCGACTTGCTGATGAAGCGGTCGAAGACGAACCAATAGAGCAAAAAGACTATTGGAAGGAACAGAGCAAATTGGATGGAATTGAAGAGCATAAACAGTTTGGTTTTGCGGGTGCAAAATTACAATTTTTTGGGGTCAGGTATTATTTTTCCTTCCATTTTCATCAAATTTCCGTATTTTCGCCCATTCAAAACAACGAATTATGAACACTTATTCCATTGGAATCGACATTGGCGGCACCAACACTGACATCGGACTGGTGCGCGACGATGGCCGTTGCATGGCCAAGAAAAACCTTCCCACCAACAAGTATTATGACGCATCTGTTTATGTGTCAGATATTTGCGATAAAATCAAAGACCTAATAGGCGAAAACGAAGTGACTGCCATCGATGGCATTGGTATTGCTGCTCCGGCAGGCAATTTCTACACGGGCTGCATTGAGAACGCCACCAACCTCAACTTCAAGGGAGTCATCGACCTTGCCGCGTTGTTCCACGACCATTTGAATGTGCCCGTAGTCGTTTCCAATGACGCGAATGCGGCAGCATACGGCGAACTCGTTTACGGCGGTGCCAAGGGTATGAAACATTTTGTGATGTTCACCCTCGGCACGGGCGTGGGCAGCGGCATTGTGGTGGACGGTAAGTTGGTTCATGGCAAGACTGGCGGCGCAGGCGAACTCGGACACGCCATCCTCATTCCCGAAGGCCGTCCCTGCGGTTGCGGACGGAAAGGCTGTCTCGAAACCTATACTTCCGCTACGGGCATTCGGCGCACAGCACTCGAAATGATGGAAGCCATTCCTGATTATGATGGGACTCTTCGCAAAGTCGACCCAAAGGAACTTACGAGCAAAATGGTTGGTGATGCGGCCAAATACGGTGACCCGTTGGCCATCAAGGTTTTTGAAAAGACTGGCTATTGGTTAGGAATTGCCCTGGCCAATGCCGTGGCCTTCAGCGGCCCAGAGGCCATCTTCCTGATGGGCGGTCCCGTGAAAGCGGGAGAAGTGCTGCTAAAACCTACCCGTGAATCGTTCAAGAAGCACCTGTGCTTTGTTTATGATGGCAGTGTCGACATCCGTGTTTCCGAACTGCCTGATAATGATGCAGCTATCCTCGGCGCAGCGGCTTTGACGAAGGCGAAATGATTTGATTTACAAGTTGTTTACTTGCAAGAACTCAATTTTTGAAATTTTTGTTCAAGAATTCTTGTGCTTCGTGCATACCACCATCGCGGGCTTTCTGCATCAACAGTTTGGCATAGGTTTGGTCTTGTTGCACGCCGTTTCCTGTGTAATATAGGATGCCCAAGCGATACTGCGCGTTGGAAATGTTCTTGTCGGCGGCGGTTGTGTAGTTTTCAATGGCCTTGGCCAAATCTTTCTCCACGCCAATACCGTAATAATAACAATCGCCCATTTGCGAAAGCGCGTAGGCATTGCCTGCTTCGGCAGCATCTTTCCACCATTTGAGGGCTGCTTTTTCGTCCTTTGCAGTACCCATCCCGTAAAAATAACAGTTTCCAAGGTTGAGCATGGCTTGGTCGTCCTTTCCATTCGCACCTTTTTTATACCATTCAAAGGCCTTGTTCAGGTCGACCTTCACGCCGTTTCCCATGCGATAAAAGTTCCCCAAAGCATTGCAAGCGGCGGGAAATTCCTTTTCGGCGGCCTTGGAGTACCATTTGTAGGCCTGCGCCACATTCTTTTCAACGCCCCAGCCATTTTCGTAGCAAAGCCCGTAAAGATAAACAAACTCGGTTTTGTCCTGTTCGGCGCGATTGCGGATGGTATCAATGCGCTCTGTAAGTTGGTCCTGAAGGGATTTTCTCCCCATATTCAACTGACTGAAATCGAGCGGTTTGCCTTCTTCCAACTTCAAGACTGGCCCATCGGATGAGCCTGTAGTTGCTGTTTGGTCAAAATCACCTTTGGGTTGCACAGGAACATTCTGCATGGGAGCCACCGGCACGCCTTTGGGAACAATCGTTTCTTTCTCTTGAACTTGACGCTGTTCTTTCTTGTCTTTGTTTTCATTCTGTCCGCAGGCCGCAAAGGTCAAGGCCACGGCACAAAGGAAAAGGAACTTTTTCATTTTTCGTCACAAATTAGGGCGCAAAAATACACTTTTTTTCTCACGCAGAAAGCGCAGAAATATTTGAAGCCTGACAGATAGTTTTTCTCACGCAGAATACGCTGAATTATGGGAAACCTGGTGGACACTGGCTTTACTTCGCTTTGCGCTTCTGCGAGTTCAGCGGATTCTGCGTGAAATAATACAAATTTCACGTGAAACAATTACTTTATCGAGAACCTCACGCCCAAATATGCACGCACCCCGGAAAGCGGTCCCCAAACCATCGAGGCATCGAAATCTTCACTCGTAGGATTTTCGGCTGAAATGATGGGATATTTTTGCGTGTAGTTGGTCAAGTTCTCGCCTCCTATGTAGATTTCCCAACACTTGCCCAACTTCTTCATAACCTGAGCGTTCATAATGACATAGAAAGGAGAACGCCTAATATCTTGTCCGTGAGCCACGGCGGTGGCGTTGCCGCTCAAATCAGGCACTCGGCTGTCGCCGTTGAACTGTGTCGTGAAGTCGAATTGCCAAGTGCCAGGGGCGTACGACATCGTGACCAAACCCTTGTAACGGTTCACGAAAGGCTTCTCTCTTAAAGTGTCGTTGATGGTCATTTTCACATCGTTGTAGCGGAAAGCCAAAGTCAGGTCGAAGTCCTTGAAAATCTCGCAATTGGCCTCGATTTGGGCACTGTTGGAATAGGATTTTC
>CAMVCZ010000096.1 GCA_947166105.1 uncultured Bacteroidales bacterium | reverse complement strand
GCAATTATGTTGCCTGAAGAATCAGGTCGGAGCACCAGCACATTGTCGCGCTTACCATCAATACTCAAGTCGCCCGCCATTGACAAAGCATCCAAAAGTGTGATGTGGTCACGTGTAATCCTATAGGTTCCAGGAGATCTCACCTCACCCATCACCGCAAACTGTAGGTTGATAAACTCTACTGTCACCACAGGATCGTTGACCAGATTGCGATTCATCAGTTCTGTCTTGATGTGGGAGGCCAGCTCGTCGCGGGTCTTTCCTGCGGCTTGTACCAAGCCTAACACAGGAAAGTCAATGGTGCCATCGCTCTTGATAATGTAGCCTGAAGCTCCATGGCTTGTATTGCTAATACTTTCACCACTCGCACCTAAAATTCGAGTAGTATAAGGTAGATTGAAAAGGGCTGTCAACTCAGGCACCTTTGTGTTGACTATGATGGATATTTTGTCCTCGGGACGAAGACGAATCTCTGCCGTCGGTTGTTCTTCCGTGCCCGTATGAACGTTTTTCTCTTGGATGTCCTGAAAATAAGTGATTCGCTTTGACACATCGCATGACGACAACAAAAGTGCCAAAGCCAAGAAAAACAAACTGTGTTTTTTCAACATATTGCTACTTTTCATGATATAAATTACATTAATTCAACAATTTATGGTGGAACATCGTCCACATTTTCGGTTCAAAAATACGACAAAAAATCCAATCTGCAAGCGTTTTTTGCAAAAACCTTCCAAAAACCATTATCTCCGCTGGAAGATAAAACCTTTTGTGCTGTAAAAACAAAAAAACGGACCCGACTTTAGCCGAATCCGTTGTTTGAATCTTGGAAACAATACTTACATTCTACCTGTGATTATATGATGGCTTCCTTTATTTTTTCCACGATGTACTTTACATCTTCATCACTGACGTATGGTCCACTCGGCAGGCACATGCCCACCTTGAACAAGGATTCCGAAACGCCATTGACGTATGCTGGTGCATCCTTATAAACCGGCTGCTTGTGCATAGGCTTCCAAAGTGGACGCGCCTCAATGCCTGCTTGGTCGAGGAAGACGCGCAAGGCTTCAACGTTGGCGTTAGGCTCGCAGTCGGTGTGGGCACTGTCGGTGGCATGAACCACCCCAGCCGCACCACCCACCGCGCCTTGAACAACGGTTTTGTAGGCATTCTCTTGTCCCTTGATACGAATTTCTGGGTCGATGGTGATGGTGTTCAGCCAGAAGTTTGCATCATAACGCTCGTCAGGATTACCATGAACTTCTATACCTTTCACATCTTTCAGCAACTCCTTGTATAGCTCAAAGACGTGCTTGTGGTGATTGATATGGTCATTGACAATGGTCATTTGGCCGCGACCGATGCCTGCGCAAATGTTCGACATGCGATAGTTGTAGCCGATGGCTTCATGTTGATAGTAAGGATAGGCCTCTCGGGCTTGCGTGGCTAACCACATGATTTTCTGCCAAGCCTCCTTGTCGGGACAAACCAAAGCCCCGCCACCAGAGGTAGTAATCATCTTGTTGCCGTTGAATGACAATACGCCGTACTGGCCGAAAGTGCCCAGCACCTGCCCATTCCAACGGCTGCCGAAGCCCTCGGCGGCATCCTCGATGACAGGGATGTCGTAACGGTTGGCGATTTCCATGATACGGTCGATGTCGTAAGGCATACCATATAACGCGACCGGCACGATAGCCTTGGGTTTCTTGCCCGTTTTGGCGATTCGGTCTTTGATGGCCGTTTCCATCAATTCTGGGTCGATGTTCCAAGAGTCTTTCTCAGAATCGACAAAAACCGGTGTTGCGCCCAAATAGGTTATCGGGTGCGATGAGGCGCAGAAAGTAAAACTCTGCACGATGACCTCATCGCCGGATCCCACGCCGCAGGCAATCAGGGACAAATGTACGGCGGCAGTGCCGCTTGAAAGGGCGACCACACGTTTGTCAAGTTGACAATTGACAGTTGACAATTGACAGTTGTTTACAAAGTCTTCAAGGTCCTTTTCAAACCCATTGACATTCGGCCCGAGCGGCACCACCCAGTTGGTGTCGAACGCCTCTTGGATATACTTCTGTTCAAGTCCTGCTTCGCTCATGTGGGCTAGGCAGAGGTAGATTTTTTTTCTTTCTAACATGGTATTGTTTTTTATTATTATCGATTTTGAATAGAAAACTATGCCCTATACAGCGGGAAATAGAGCGAATTCGTATCAAAGCTCAAATCTGACTCCCTGCGTATCTTAACCAGCTCGTCATACTTTTTTTGGTTGAAAATTTGTTTTCCAATAGAGAACTGATAATCGGACACCTTGTTGAAGGCAGCCTTGAACTTATAGAGGTTGTCTTCGCCGCTGCCTACACCACCACCGAGGTGGAATGTCTTGAAGCCTTGCTTACAGCCCCAAAGGGCGGCCTTGTAGAGCAAGAGGTTGGACGGGGCGAGGTTACGGTATTCGATGTCCGAACCACTCAGGTGGTAGTTCATCCTGCCGTGGGCGAAAATCATGATGCTCATGGCTATGATCTTATCTTCCAACTTGGCGTAGAACATCTCGTAGTTATTACGCAGGTCGTTATGGATGGACTCGTAGAACGGACGTTTGAAATAATAGTACTCCTCTGCATGGTCCTTGTCCATCGTGGCGTTGTAGATCTCGATGAACTTGTCAAACAGCTCCATGCCCTGGCCATGCTCGATGACGATGCCGTTCTTCTCGGCCTTGCGGATCATATTGCGATTCTTACTGTGGATGTTCTCCCAGATGAGTTCGGGCGACGACAAGTCCATGGCGATGGTCTTTCCCAAGTCTATCACGTTGGAGATGGGCTTCATCGGCACTGCGTTCTGCAACACGGGATGGTAGCGCACGAAGTTGTCCACGATATGCTCCTTGGCCATTTCATCCAAATAGGCCTTCCAAAATGCTTGGCGGTTGGTCTCTGATGTATCGCCTTCGAACAGCACACCTCCGTAGCCATATGGTGTAATTGAATCATAAATACCCTCTATCGCCGTCGGGCGACGCATATAGACATAGATAGCCCTTAACCCGTTGTCTTCGTAATACAGCAGGTAGGGGGCACCGTCGCCATGAATATGGAAAGCCTTCACATAACTGCTGAGATAATAGACATCGTAATTGGGAAAAGAGCATACGATGTCGTCCCACTCTACTGAATGAGACAAGTCATATAATTTGATCATAGGTTATAAAACAGATTCTATGACGGATTTCAGTTGAAGTATGTCGTCCGACGAATACCTTCCGTCGCAATGGATGGACAGCATCCCTCCTGATATTCTGAAGATATCACCGTCTAACGTCGCAGGAATATGCCAAAGCACCGCAGGATAGATTTGTTTTTCTATAAGCTCTTTCCTAACCCTATCCCTGTCATCAAAAAAGTCAAACAACAGGATCAAAGAAAAAGGAAAACAGCCTGCATCCTCTGGAAGCAAAATATGAACACCTTCTTTATGTATTTCACTCAGAATGTGCCAGTTCTCCCGTTTTTTATTATACCATGCTTGAATATCAAATGTATTGAGGTATTCTTGACTTGTCTCATCTAAAGCACAGACAGGTGCCGTATCGAAAAATGGTTCTGTTTCCACAAATCCCTTTCGGAAGGCAGCTTTTTCCACATCTTCTCCGGCAAGATAACGGGCTTTAAGCCTCATTGCGTCCCATCTGATGGAGGCAATTTCATCGTTTTCTTTTGAGGCTTCAGGCGTTTCAGGCAAAGGCGGGTTTTTTGGTGACCAAAGCATTCCTCCTTCAGGTATGGGTAAGGTCTTACGCAAGGATGCGATACACCAGTTGGCGCGGCTGTTACGCGCCCAGCCACCAAGCAAATCATGGGTGTGGTCTTCAACGATGCCTGCGACTGACAAATGCTCTGCATTTCGGTAAGAACGCATACCAAAATAATTCACACGAAGCACGGCGTCCATCGGACGAAAATGGCCATTCCGTTGTATGGCATCAAGTGTGTTGTCATCGCCGTTATAACCAGGATAATCAGCATAAAACCTCAAATCCAAGCCTGCCTCTTTCAGCGACGCTATCACATCGTAGCAGAAATATTCCGGCAACCAAAGGCGCTGCCAGCCCTGCGAGTGGTACAGGTGGATTAAGGCTTGACGCCCGTCCGCATAATAGCTGGCATTCGGATAAAAAACTTGCAGCGTGTTGACGCTATCGCTAAAGCCTCTGATATAGTATAATGTACCCAATAATTGAGACTGCAAACCTTAGATTTGCAGCGTGGTTGTC
>CAMVCZ010000095.1 GCA_947166105.1 uncultured Bacteroidales bacterium | reverse complement strand
TTGAGCGACGTGATGGGCAACGCCATGGAAGGCAACATCTGGATTACGCTCCAAACCCACAAGAACGTGATGGCCGTGGCCTCGCTGAAGGAATTGGCCTGCATCATCCTCGTGAAGAACCTCGTGCCCAACGACGAGACCATCGAGCAGAGCAACGACGAGGATTTGCCTATCTTGCAGACCTCGTTGCCGACGTATGAGATTGCTGGATTGGTGTATAACCTGTTAAACAAATAATTATCACAAAACCGACAAAACCCGCAAAACAAATTTTGGGATGGAAAGCACGCCAACCGACGGCTTTCCGGCGGCGAGCGGTTGCGAGCCGCCAAACCTTTCCAAATAGTTTTGCCTTGTTTTGAAAGTTTTGTGACAAAAAAAAGCCTATGGAACTCAAGTCATATAGAGCCGACCTCCACATGCACACGGTGCTTTCGCCGTGCGGCGACCTCTATATGAGTCCCTCCGCCATCATCGAGCAGGCCAAGAAACTGCATCTCGACGTCATCGCCATCTGCGACCACAACACAACGCGACAGGTGAAGGTAACCCAAAAAATCGGGCGCGAAAACGGCATCCTCGTCATCGGCGGCGTCGAAATCACCACACAGGAAGAAGCCCATGCCCTCGCCTATTTCGAGAATGATGAGCAGTTGGACAAATTTCAGGAATTCCTTGACGCACACCTCCCCCACATCCCTCTTGATGAGGAAAAGTTTGGCTATCAACTCATTGTGGATGAGAATGAGGAAGTGGTCGGCGACGAGGAATGGCTGCTGTGGTCGGCGCTGGATGCCGATTTGGACCAACTCTATGATGTGGTGCATGAAATCGGAGGGCTGTTTGTTCCGGCGCACGTCAACAAGCCGGCGAGCAGTTTGGTGAGCCAGTTGGGCTTCGTTCCACCCGACATCAAGGCGGACGCTTTGGAAATCTCGAAGCACGTCACCAAGCCCGACTTTTTGAAGAAATACGCCTATCTGAAGAAATTCAACTTCACCAAGAGCAGCGACGCGCACTTCCTTCACATCATCGGCGAGGTGCATTGCGTGCTGCACATGTACGACAAGACCTTCGACGAGTTCCGCAAGACCCTGCACGGCGAGGACGGACGCTACATCGACACTGAACCCAAGGAAAAACTACAACTCTTATTCGGATGAAAGAACTATCAATGCACGTTTATGACCTGATGGAAAACTCGACGGCGGCCAACTCCACCCTCGTCGAACTGACCATCAAAGACAGCCTGAAAGACAACATATACGCCTTCACCATCAAAGACAACGGCAAGGGTATGTCGCCAGAGTTTTTGGCTAAGGTGACCGACCCTTGGACCACTTCGCGCACCACGCGCAAGGTCGGCTTGGGGTTGCCTTTAATTAAAATGAACACCGAGAACGCTGGCGGTGGCATGAAGATTGAAAGTGAGGTCGGTAAAGGCACGGTGCTCAACTTCTGGTTCCAGCACGACCACTTAGACCGCCCCCCGATGGGCGACTTGGCGGGCTCGTTGGTGATGCTGTTTTCGGCCCACGAGGACATCCATTTCATCTACAAGCACATCACTGACGACGGCGAGTTCGTCTTCGACACCGACGAAATCAAAGAGGCTTTGGACGGAATGCCCATGACCGACGTCAGCATTATGAAATACCTAAAGGAGATGATTCAGGAGAATTTGGAGGAGATACATTATAACGATTAAACAATACAACAATTCAACAATACAATGAAACTCAGAGAAATATCTGAACTTTTGAACGCCAAGGTGCGTTGCGGCGAAGACCGTTTGGACGAAGAACACGAAACCGCCTTCGCCTCCGACTTGATGAGCGATGTGCTCACCCTTGGCGACTACAACCCCGTGATTCTGACGGGATTATGCAACATGCAGACCATACGCACCTGCGAGATGGGCAACCTCGACATCATCGTCCTCGTCAGGCGAAAGAAAGCCAGCGATGAGATGATCGAAGAGGCCGAAGACGAAGGCATGGTGGTCATGGAAAGCGACTTCTCCATGTTCAAGGCCTGCGGACTGCTCTTCCAAAACGGGATGCAACCCATTTTCTAACCAATGTCTAACCAAAACGATACGCCATGCACTTGGAATATAAAGTATATGAAGCGGACTTTGTGAACGCCGGAGCCGCATCGAGCGCCATCAAGAAGACCTTGAAGCAGCTCAACGTCAGCCCGCAAATCGTGAAACGGGTGGTTGTCGCCCTCTATGAGGCCGAGGTCAATGCCATTGCGCATGCCTACGGCGGCACCATCTATGCCGACATCGAGCCCGACAAAATCGTGCTGAAGGTGGAAGACAAAGGGCCCGGCATCCCCGACATCGACTGGGCCATGCAGGAAGGCAACTCAACGGCCTCGCCCGAGGTGCGCAACATGGGCTTCGGCGCAGGCATGGGCCTGCCCAACATCCAGAAGAACGTCGACAAACTCAACGTCCAATCCACAGTGGGCGTGGGAACGACGGTCGAGATGGAGGTTAATTTCATGTAGGGATTTGCTTCGCAAAGAAATCTGCCAAAAAATCAGTATTAAAATCAATCAAAAATCAAATTACGACCACAAATGATTTTGTAAGATTTTGAAAAACAGATTTTTGAATAATTTGGCTACGCCGAATGCAAGCATTTCTACACGAAGTGTATCGCATAAACAATTCAACGATTCAACAACCAACAATTGACTACGTCGAATAAAAATTTCAACGATATGGACAAGATTCCGTTTTTCCACGCCCTGAAAATCGACGAGGACACCTGCATAGGCTGTTCGCGCTGCATGAAGATTTGCCCCACTGAGGCGTTGCGCGTGCGCGACGGCAAGGCCGTTCTGATTCCCGACCGTTGTGTCGATTGCGGCAATTGCTTCAAGGTGTGCCCCACCCGCTCCATCGTTGTCGAGCAAGACGATTTCGAGGCCATCTTCAACTTCCCCGTCCGCGTGGCTTTGGTGCCTGCGGTCTTCATGGGCCAATTCCCTAACGACATTACCGTGTCGCGCATCTACAGCATACTCAAGGAGTTGGGATTTACACACATCATCGAGGCGGAATCGTCCATACCTGTTTACACGGCGGCCAAAAAGAAATACGCCGCCGAAAATCCCGACATCAAACCGCTGATTTCGACCTTCTGTCCGGCCATCGTGCGCCTGATTCAGGTGAAATTCCCCGGCCTCACTGAGAACCTCATCCCGCTGCGGGCTCCCATTGACATTACGGCCATGTATATCCGCCGAAAAATCAAGGAGGAAATGGACTTGAAGGACGACCAAATCGGCATTTTCTACATCACGCCATGCGCGGCCAAGATCGCTGCCGTGAAAAATCCTGTGGGCGAGGAAAAGTCGTTGGTTGACGGGGTGATTAATATGGACTTGCTCTACAACCGCGTCTATCACGAAATCAAGAAGCAAGGCCACGGTTACAAGGAGCAGAAGCTGCCCGTTTCGCAGCTATCCGCCGACGGTGTGTTGACCTCATTGACTAACGGCGAGCGTCGCCTCTCCGATGCCAAACACTCCTACTCCATCGACGAAATCCATAATGTCATTGAATTTTTGGAAAAGGTTGAAAACGAGGAGATTGAAGATGTCGATTTCCTCGAATTGCGGGCCTGCGACCAAAGTTGTCCGGGCGGCATCCTGACCTGCGACAACCGTTTCCTCATCTGCGAGCGGGTGTTCGGTCGTGCCCGCAAAATCGCCGACCGCGAGCGCAAGGGCGAACAGACCAAAGACCACGAATTGGAGGAAGAACGCAACTATCTGATGCGACACATGAAGGTGGATGAAATCCATCCGCGCAGTATGCTCGTCTTGGACGACAACATCGCCGTCGCCTTGGAGAAGATGAAAAAAATCGACGAATACCGCGCCCGCCTGCCCCAGACCGACTGCGGCATTTGCGGCGCGCCTACCTGCGATGCCCTTGCCCGCGACATCGTGTGCGACAACGCCGAACTCACCGACTGCGTCTTCATCCAGCGCAACCTCGAAGCTCGTGGCAACATGGACGTCCACGAATCCCTAAAAATCATGGAGGTGATTTGGGGCAAGGCCAAGATGAATGACTATGTGAAGAAGAAGTAGTTCCTTTCTTATACAAAAAAACGACCGCCTTAATTGGAGCGGTCGTTTTTCATTTCATTGTAGGTCGTTTTGGCCTATTTCGCACTTGTCGGGAAAGTGAAAACCCTGTCTTCCACTGCGTTTGACTTGTAAATGTAGCCTTGACCGGGCGCGAGGGCGTTGAGCGTTCCTCTCCATGAGGTGCCGTTGTAGTTGGCCGCTCCGTT
>CAMVCZ010000094.1 GCA_947166105.1 uncultured Bacteroidales bacterium | reverse complement strand
TTTTTTGTCATCAAAATTAAAGCATCGTTACAACTAATTTTTTAATCATTACTAATTACAAATTGAGATTGAATTGTAAAGCAGCAATAAAACAGCATAATAGATAAAATGGTGAATCTTTTGTCTTTGTAAATAAGAGAAAAACAGCGTATGAATCAGCACTACAAAGAGGAGTTAAGCAAACATGTTGAAGACATTTTTAAGGGATATACAACTTCAGGCTTGCATATCTGTGACATCGCCACTGGTGGTGGTAAATCATATACCATAGGAAAACTGACATGTGAATATTATCCCGATTTTTATGACCGTATTATAATCCTGTGTGTTCAAAACAAATTGGTTGAAGGTATGAATCGAGAAATAGACCGTTTTGTCTTTTCTCCTTATAGTCGCATTAAACCACACAATAAATTGGTTGTTTTGAATAACAAAGAAGTTCTATTAGAAGCAATTGCAAATGGAAGTTTGTCTGATCTGCTTGATGAGATGTGGCGGGATATTTGTGACCAAGAGAAAGACAATAAAAATGTCAGAATTAATGATTTGCGTTACAGTTATAGTTGGGTAAAGAAAGTATCAGATGGCATTGTGGATTTGATCAAAACATATAACGACAACAACCAAAACGACTATATCCAGCAGCAACTTGACGAAGGCGAAGCCAATCTTCGTAAGGCTGTGCGGTCTTTTTTTGAATTGTTCAAGAAACATTACGAACATACGAATCAAGGGAAAAAGATTTCGATTTCTTCCCTTAAAAAACGGTTCCCTTCTTTGGCTAAAGTTTATCCGCAGGTAGAATTTAATGACAAAAAGGTCCTTCTTATGACGGTACATAAAGCCATGTATGGAATAGACCCTATTTTGTCGGATAAAATTAAAATGTCGGATTTCCCGAAAAAAGACAAAAGGACGTTGATACTCTTTGACGAATCCGACCAAGCCGCAATCGCCATGAGAGATACTATCATCGACCAATCAATTGACAATGGAGGCGGACAAAAAAGATATGCGAATGGGTATAATGGTTATTTGCAGTATAAAACACTCCTTGATAGTCCAGAACATATCTCCAACGAATACTATGGCGATGCGATGGAAAGTTGCATTTGCAAGTCAAGGTCGTTCATCGAGAAGAATTGGGAGAAGACTTTTGAAGATATAAAGCCTTACAAGAGCATTTTTCTTGATGGGAATGAAGATGTTGAGGAATACCGTAGAGGTGTGTTCTTTTCAGGCCCAGCGGTGAGGCTGAATATTGCCAAAAGCAATGACCAAACCAATTCATTTGTCTGTTATAGAAAAGGAGAAAGGCATTTTAGGCTTGTTCACAGCAAGGACGCAGTGTCATCGTTAAAGGAAAGATTTGATATTGTTTGCCCTTTAGATGATTTTCTTTCTTTGATTTCGAGTAATATCAAGGTTTTGAAATCACAGTTCAGCAAAGTAATTGGTGAAGCATTGGGAAATAGTAGGGAGAGATTTAACGCTGAAATAAAGAATGTTGCCAATAACACGGCTTCAAAAGGCAATTATTTTGGTTATCCGACTTTGGAAAGGGAAATTCATACCTTTTTCTCAAGGTTTGAGACAGCATCTGAATATCAATTTGAGCAACAGCAGTATGAATTCATGACCAATCGAAAGAATCAGATTGAAACAAAGGATGAAAAGCCATTAAAATTGCCAGATTATTCAGTTTATTCGCAAGGCGTTCAGTTGTTTCAGGAAGAAATTGACGAAAAAGACAACCAACATAGAGTCAGACTATCCTGTCGCGAGATTTCTATCACTCCAGAAAAAATCATTCTTGACCTTACTCGTTTTGACAATTCGACTGTAGTGTTTTGCTCGGCTACTGCATCAAGCATGTCCGTAGTGAGCAATTTCGACATCAAGTATCTGCAACAAATATTGGGCGAGAAATTCCATACTCTTTCTGAAAAGAATAGGATAAGATTTGATGAATTGAACCAAAGAGCATATCCCTCCCAACACCAGATTGAAATAATACCTTTGAAACACTTTGAATTTGAAGAAAAAAGAGAGAACCATTTAGAACTGCCTCTGAAATACAGAGAAATGTTTTCAAAGGAGGCTCGACAAGAAGGTTTGGACGACCTTTGGTTTAGGAACACATTAAGATTGTTAAAGCGAGCGGACAAGAATTTGAAAGATGTATGTTACCAATATTATCGTCTTTTTCAATTCATGGAAGCCTATCATTGGTTTATCAACCATGACGATGTTCATAGCATGATTTTCTTCCAAAACAGAACAGGTGACAAGGACAAAAACCAAATCCAAGTTTTGAGCAGCCTTATTGATGGTTCATACGTTTCTATGCCGTCGAAAATGAACGATGATATTCCGGATGACTGGGATAACATTCATATTCGCATCACTAGAGAGTGGGAAACAGTTGAGAACAACATATTAAAGGAACTTGGAGACAACAAAGACGCTAAAATAATGTTGGTTTCTGCTTATAATAGTTTCAAAGCAGGTACAAACATGCAATATAACATACCTGAAGGATTGGGTTTTGTTTCTGGCGATAATTGGGAAACTGACAGATTGAAGTTGAAAAAAGATTGGGACGCTGTTTATTTGCAGTCTCCTACAGCATATCTTATGATGAATGAGGATGATACGGAAACCTCGTATGAGAAGAGCATTTACAACGCTATGCTTGTTTTGATGATGTTGTGCGAAAGAGGTTGTTTGTCAAAATTTGATGTTGCCCAGTGGTTGTATAAAGCCTTGTCGAATTTGTTTTATTTTAGTGAAAAGACCGAATTGGGTATTGCTGATGACAAGGCTGCATGGGCTCGGAATATTATTGAGCAGGCCGTTGGAAGGTTATGTCGTACAAGGAACAAGCCGAATACAACATACATTCTGTTTGATGAGTCGATGGAATCGTATTTTGACGCATCGAAAATGGACAAATCGATGACGATGGAGTTTAAGTCTCTTGCGGAATACATCATCCATAATAAAAATATTGAGAAAAATGATGTTAGTTCGTCGGCAGAAGTCAGAAGATGCCATGATGCTAATGAAGCCCAAAGAAGGCTTGATATGGTGCGCAGACAAGCCCTTAGATTTACTCCTCACGATGGTTGGGAAGACGATGAATATGATGAAGAAGAGGACCTCACCGACATTCCATACAATGTTCAAAGAAGCCAACGGATGATTCAGAGTTACAAACAGACGATTATCAAAAAACCAGTAATTTCCAGTTGGGAAGATTTGGAAGATGAAGATAAGTATTTGACATTCATTCATAAATGTTATGGTGAATGGGAACGAAATGAATCTAACGAGTTCATTTGCGCGTATGACCAGAACAAAAGAATATGCCCAATAAGTAAAGGCAAACAGTATCCAAGTTCCATCTCGCCGTCTTTGGTGAGGCTTGATGTTCTAATGAAAAATGATGTTATTAGAAAACATTTTGAAAAACATGGGTTTGCTAAAGAATGGAAACAAGATGGTTTGATACTTCACCCCAACATTCTGGCAACAGATTATGCAGGTGAAATAGGAGAGGAGGCTTTCAGGGCATTGTTGTTGCATTATACCAAATGTACAGAAGCTTCGCTAAGACATTTGGAAGGTAAAGACTATGAATTAGCAGATTTTGTTGTTTGCCGTGAAGATGGAAGTTATAAAATCGCATTTGATGTTAAGAACATGAATCCCAATGCAGACCATTCGGATAAAAAAGGCGATATACCCACTTCGAAAAAGCGTGAAATGAAGAAAAAAAGGCTTGGTTGTGAGTTGATAACGGTGAACATGTTGAAAATGAATGATTCAGGTATGGACGAAATTCGGGAGATTGGCGGGTTGATTGATGAAAAAGGAATAGTTATTCCTTCGGCAATAGAATTATTAAGGAAACTTGTTGATGAGGATTGAATGGTATGAGAATTGACTTTGAAGAAATTAAAAAATGGCCTCTTACCACTAACAAAATTAAGGTCACGGTTGATGAAAAGAGATTCTTCTCCGAGTATTCAATTGTTTCATATTACAGCGAGGATAAAGAGTACAAGAACTTGGCTTATGAACAATTGTCTGATTTGTCTTTTTTATCAGTTAGTGGAATCAGAGCAAGATGGACGAAGCAAATAAAGCCATTCGTCAAGTTTTTTGTTTTGGTGAAAAAAGATAGGGCACAAGAAGTTTTGAAAGGCATTAGATCATACGAAAAAATCAACTCCAAAATTGATGGTTTAGAGGAATATGATGATGCTCTTAAACAACGTGTTTTCGCGTCTCTTGCAATCAATTCTTTAGGAGAATTGAAGGCGGGCAGAATGATGTATAACAATGGCAGTTTATTGCTCTGCGATGACAAGAACTTCATGATTCCAAGAAGCAGAAAAGAACTTGTTTGTCTGAAAATTGAGATTAACGAATACATGAATTTGATTGCGAGAACCGTTTCTTTCTCAAACCCAAGAAGTGTTGAGGAGTTGAAGCGCAAACGGCAATGTGTTTTCCAAGAGAGTGATGATATTCATGGCCAATGGTGGTCTGGACTATCGGTGAAACCAGTTGTGGTTTATAATGTACCCCAGAATTGAGAGCATGAGTTAAGGTGAAAAATGAGTAGTT
>CAMVCZ010000093.1 GCA_947166105.1 uncultured Bacteroidales bacterium | reverse complement strand
ATAAAGCCTTTCAACGAGTGCCGACTTTAGTTGCTGCAAATCCTCAATCAGCTTGCTTTGTGCCGCAATCCGGCGGTCTATAAGTTCAAAAAGATTTGAAACTTTTTCTTGTTCAGCCCTTGATGGAACGTTGATAGGCATATCAAGAAATAAATCATCTTTAATGCTAACCCTATCATGCCTAACACCACTATCGCCATTTAAGTGTATGTATCGATACCATTTTGGACTCTTAAAGAACCAAAGAAGAAATGATTTGTTAATTCCATTTACTTTAAAACAAAGATATAATGGAGATATGATGCCGCTTTCTTTACAATAATACCGGTTTACTGGTCCATAAGGTGCTGTTACAGATTTTCGAGGATTATAAACAAAATCATCTTCATTGATCACATAGTAACCTACAAGATTCTCATCTGTTACAATTTCTCTTTCGAAATATTGTGACTGTTGCACAATACCTAATGTTGCGGAATTGCTCAATACATTTGAGATTGAGTTGTCCCGATTTTTCTTCGTGATTTTTGTTGCAAATTCACTCAATTTATAACGTTCCCACGGTTCTGTGAACTCTGGGAAGCGCAAAGGGGGTACGTTTGGGCGTTTATCTTGTTTATTCTCTGCCATAGTGAACGAAAATCCTTAATTATTGAACAATGCCCAATTCTTTGAGATACACTTCAATTTCCTTGTCAAGCTCGGAACGCTCGGCTTCAAGCCGCTTGATGTCGGCCATGACGGCTTGAATGTCGATGGGTTCCTCTTCCTCGAAGGTATCGACATAGCGAGGAATATTGAGGTTGTATTCGTTCTCACGCACCTCGTCGAGCGTTGCAAGGTGGCTGTAACGCTCAATTTCCTTTCGTTCACGGTAGGTTGAAACAATCTTCTCAATGTGTTCGGGGCGCAGCTTGTTTTGCGTCTTGACCTTTTCAAACTCCTTGCTTGCGTCAATGAACAGAATGTTGTCGTCCTCTTTGCGGCATTTCTTCAGTACGAGTATGCAGGTGGGTATGCTTGTGCCATAGAATATGTTGGCTGGCAAGCCAATGATTGCGTCGATGTAATTCTTGGTTTCAATCAAGAATTGGCGGATTTTGCCCTCGGCATTGCCACGGAACAGCACGCCGTGCGGTGCGACGCATGCCATCGTTCCACCTTCATTCAGGTGGTGGACCATGTGCAAGATGAAAGCGTAGTCGGCTTTCGACTTGGGGGCAAGCACACCGGCCTTGCTGAAACGGTCGTCGGAAAGGAATATGCTGTCGGCACTCCATGTTGCGCTAAATGGTGGATTTGCCACCACTGCGTCGAACTGGCGATCTTCGAAAGCGTCGGCTTCGAGCGTGTCACCGTTCTCTATGGAGAAATTGCTGAACTTAATGCCGTGAAGCAACATATTCATTCGGGCCAGGTTGAAAGTGGTGGGATTCTTCTCCTGCCCGAAGATGTCCTCTGCACGTCCGTTGCGGGCGGCACGAATCAGCAGCGACCCAGAGCCGCAAGTGGGGTCATACACGTTGCGCAAGCGAGTCGTGCCGGTGGTCACGATGTCAGCGAGGATTTGGCTCACTTCCTGGGGAGTATAGAACTCACCAGCCTTTTTGCCCGCTCCTGCCGCAAACTGCGAGATCATATACTCGTAAGCATCGCCCAAGATGTCGATGTCACTTGCCTCATCAAGCCCGAAGTCAATGTCATCGAGGGCGAGCAGTACATTGCTGATGAGTGTGTTCTTGTCATCGGCTGTCTTGCCGAGTTTCGGCGAGGCGAGGTCGATGTCGCTGAACAGTCCGCCGAAATCTTCCTCACTCTCTTGTCCAAGCGTGCTGTCCTCGATGCGTTTTAGCGAGCGTTCCAGCGTGGGCAAGATATTTTCCTTGAACTTAATGGAATCAATGATTGACGAGAACAAAAATGGCGGCTCAACGAAGTAGCCGATATTTTCAAGGCACTCGGTCTTGACATCGCCTTTCAGTTCCTCTGCGTCGGCATCGCAACGCTGCCACAGCGTTTTGAAGGTGACACTATCGTCCATCAAAATCTCGTCGGCAAATTTTTCGATTTTCTCGGACAGGTATTTATAGAAGATAAAACCTAACGAGAAATACATAAATTCCCCCGCACTCATGTTTCCTCGCAGGGTGTTGGCAACCGTCCATAATTGGTTGCGTAGCTTTTGTTGGAGTTCTTCGCTCATATATTGTAATGTATTAGTGTCAATCGACCGAAATGCTTTTGCTCGGCAAATCAAGAAAGTTCTTGTTTGCTCTCACTTACTTGCATTAGTCCCAGTTGAAAATGTTAATGATATTTGTCAAAGCGGCCAAGATGCGCTTCACCGCCTTGCGCGTCTTCGACAAGCCGAGGTGCTGCTCACGGACTGCCTCTTGGATGATTTCTGGCTTCTGCTTTTGCAGATAGTCATACTCCGAAAGGAACTTGTCGAGGACTTCAACAGGTATGCCCTCGTTCTGCGCCAGTTGCTCGATGGCTTTGGCGCGTTCCTCTTTGACGTAGTTGTTCAAGCGGCTTTCAAGATCCATCGTGCCGTCGGCTTTCGACCGCTCAAAGTTATCGCGGTCGTTATCCACATTCTGCTGGATGAATCCGTCGATGAGCTTGGCTTTATTGCGCATTTCAGCGTCCTTAATCATCGTGTCGATGATTTGGCGGCGACGTTCCGTATAGTCCTCGTCCGAAGGGTTGAGGTCGGCGATAAGCTGGAGAATGTAGGCCACATTGATGATGTCGCTGTGCAGCAGCTCCAGGCAGAAATCAATGTCCTCGATGGTCTGTTGCTCGCCGTAAGGTTCTTCTGGCTCTGCCACCATTGGTGTATCAGGATTCACATTGCCAAGAGCCATATCGAGGTACTTGCTACGATAGTCCATGAACTCTTGTTCGGGCATTGCCAGTTCCTCGTCGTCCTCGTCAAATTCGTTGTACACCTGCAATTCGGCGTGCTTCTTCAAGATTTCACGGAACGCGAGAATGAAGTCTCGCTTGTCATGTTCGCTCTCCAAGAAGTCAACGCCCTGCACGGTTGGGTACTTTTGCTTGAATTGTTCAACCAGGTCATTGTATTCTTGTCTGACGTTCTCAAACGGCTCACGAATGATGGTGCCCAGTTCTTCGGGATTTGTAGTGCTGCTGAACAGCTTGATTGATGCATCTACCTTTTCTTTGAGGTCACGGAAGCAGACAATCTTGCCAAACCGCTTTTTCTCATTCAACACGCGGTTTGTGCGGCTGAACGCTTGCAGCAAGCCGTGGTACTCCATGTTCTTGTCAACATAGAGCGTGTTTAGCTTTTTGCTGTCAAAGCCTGTGAGGAACATGCCCACCACGAGAAGCAAGTCCAGCGGTTTCATTGCTGGGTCTTTCTTCTTCATTCGGCGATTGATGTCATCATAGTAAGCACTGAAATTCTCGGTGGAGTATTGTGTACCGTAACGCTCGTTGTAGTCGTCCATGATGGCTTGCAACTCATCGCCTTGTGTATAGTCATCAGCAAAACCAGCATTCATGCCAGTGTTATCATCCTCTTGGTCGGTGTTCTGCTGATAGGTGAACACGGCACCAATGGAGATTTTCGGATTGAGCGATTTGAAAATCTTGTAATATTTGATAAGCTGTGACACCGACTGCACGGCAAAGAGCGCGTCATATTCGCCGTCAAGGGTTGACTTGTTGAAGTTGTTAAGAATAAACTGAGCAACCTCTGTCATGCGGCCTTCATCTTCGACATTCATGTCAAGGTTGCCAGTGTAATACTCGACAAGGAACCCCAGCACATTCTCATCAGCGATAGCGTCCTTGATGAGATATTTGTGCAGGCACTCGCCGAAGATTTCTTTGGTCGTATGCTGGTTGACGGCATTCTCTGCAAAGATGGGCGTGCCGGTGAATCCGAAACATTGGCTGTTCTGGAAGAAGTTGACAATGTTTTTGTGGCTTTCGCCGAAGTGGCTGCGGTGGCACTCGTCAAAAATCATGACGATTCGCTGGTTTTTGCAGTCTTGTATCTTCTTGTTGTAGCGGTCACGGGTGACGGCCACATTGAGTTTCTGAATGGTGGTGATGATGATTTTACTGCTGCTTCCCAAGCGTTTTATCAGCTCGTGAGTGCTGTCGGTGCTATCGACGGCACCAGGCTCAAACGCCTCGTATTCGCTTTGCGTCTGCGTGTCGAGGTCATGGCGGTCAACAACAAACATCACCTTATCCACTCCATCGACCTCGCTCACGAGTTGTGCTGCCTTGAATGAAGTGAGTGTTTTCCCTGCGCCGGTGGTGTGCCAAATATAGCCGTTATCGTTGCTGATGACTACACGGTTGAGGATTTCCTCAACGGCGTAGTATTGGTATGGGCGCAACACCATTAGACACTTGTCTCCCTCGTGGAGCACGATGTATTTGCTGATCATCTTGCCGAGGGTACAGCGGTCAAAGAACATGGCCGCGAAAAGGCTGAGGTCGTTGAATGGATTGTTGGCTTTGTCGGTCCAGTTGAACGTGAACTTGTAGCCTTGATTGGGATTGTTTGCAAAGTAGCGGGTGTTTACACCGTTGGATATAACGAAAATTTGGATGTAGTCAAACAATCCGTGGAACGAAGTCTTGTGGTAACGCTGGATTTGGTTGTAGGCCTGCTTAAGCTCAATGCCGCGTTTCTTTAATTCGATTTGAACGAGCGGTAAGCCGTTGATGAGAATGGTGACATCGTAGCGGCATTTCTTTCGACCCTCGATAGTGATTTGGTTGCTGACTTGGAACTCGTTCTGACACCAATTCCGTTTATTCAGGAACTCGACCCAAATACGGTTACCATCTTCGGTGTCGAGAGGATAAAGGTCACGGAGTTTTTTCGCCTTTTCAAAACGCGAGCCGCCTTCAAGAAAGATAAGGATGTGCTCAAATTCAGTTTCAGTGAAATGCTCACGTCCGAATTTAGCAAGTTCCTTGCGGTTGTGTTTCTCCAGTTGGGCTTTGAAATTAGCGTGGAGATTAGTTTCCTCACTAATCTTCACGTACTCGTAACTCATATCTTGAAGGGCTTTTATAAGCCCTTGTTCCAACGCCGCTTCGCTCTGTGTCGCCATAAAATTTAGGGAATTATAATCCTTAATGAAATACAAAGGTAATGAAAATTTTGTAACGTAGTTACAAAGTGGCCTATAAAGTTTTCCACCATTGCCCAAAAAG
>CAMVCZ010000092.1 GCA_947166105.1 uncultured Bacteroidales bacterium | reverse complement strand
GTGGACCTACACAAGCATGAATGATTCAATATTACAGCTGAAACTTTTACGGATGTAATGGATCAGTTTGGAAAGAATTTGATATGTCGAGTTTACAAGCATGAGGAACACAAATATGATCAGGAGTGAAATAAAACAAGAACAGATTTAAAAGAATCTCTTGACATTAAACATAAATTCAATAAAATACTAATAATCAAACAAAAATACTAACTAACAAAAAGAAAGGATAAAAAGATGAAAAAACTTGCTACATTGATTTGTGTGCTTGCACTTTGCATAGCAAGCCAAGCACAAAACTATTTCCACATGAACATTGTGGAAATCGAGTTGGGTGTAAACTACGACTTTTGTGAAAGTGAGTACGATGGCGTAATCATTGCAAAAGATCCAGACTGCACTAATTTTGCATGGTCAATTACTGTTTGGCCATCTGGTACAAACTACCATTACCAAACAGATGAGATTGTGTTGAGTCCTGATATGGGAAGCAGATTTGAAATTAATTACGATGATAACTGCACCATCCACTCAAGACTTTTTGCAATCAACTTTCACAACTTCCAAGTAACCGAGCCATGGTCTCAAGACTTCATCTGGAAACGTACAGGCACAAATGTCACGCTTGAAGCTCCATACGGAGAAGACTTACAGTATCAGTGGTCAAACGGTTCACACCAGCGAACCATCACCGTCACCAATCCCGGCACCTATTGGGTCCGTGTTTACAACGATTGCGGCGAACTGTATGACACCATCCGAGTCCGCGACAACGTGGAAATCGAACTCGCAACATGCGACCTTGAGACGAACCTCAACATGGTCACCTGGCCCACCACCCCGGCACAAGCCGAGTACGTCAGCCAAGTGGAAATCAAGCGCGACGGCCTCACGGTCGGCACCGCGCCTTACACGGACGGCTACTTCTTAGACAACATCGGAAGCGACGCCGCGTCGAGAACTTACACCGTCACGGCCATCGCCACCGACGGCACGCCCTGCCCCATCGCGAGCTATCCAAAAGAGACCATCCACATGGCCTACCTCACCGGTATTAACAACACCATCGAAGTCAACTGGAACGCTCCCACAGGCTACGACCTCTTGGGGTATAACATCTGTGAGTGGCATGACAACGATGGCTCACTCTCCGTCATCGATTATGTCGGAGCCAGCGTCACCAGCTACACCTGCTCTCAGAGCCAGTTCGACCAAGGTTACATTGTCGTGCAAGGCGTTGATGCAGGCAAGGATGGCGAAACACGCCTGCTTTCCAACCGTAGCATGGACCTCGTTGGTCTTGGTGAGAATGAGTCAACGGCCTTCAAGGTCTATCCGAACCCCGCAAAAGACCGTTTTATCGTTGAAGGTTCGGGTACAATGACCATCACCAACACCTTTGGACAGACCTTCCTGAGACGCGAAATCGATGGAAAAACGACCATTGAATTGCCGCAAGGCATGTATTTCGTGAAATTGGGCGGTGTCACGCGGAAGGTTGTGGTGGAATAATTTTTGGCACGCAGAACTCGCAGAATCTTATGAATCGCAATGCGACGTAATTTTGTCCGATAGGCTTCTGCAATTTCTACGATTTCTGCGTGAGTAATCATCGTCCGGCAGGTTCTGCGTATTCTGCGAGTTCTGCGTGAGGCAAATCTATCCTCGGCTTTCGGGTCGGGGATTTTTTGTTTCGTGGGTTCTCTAATGAAGTCGATTTGTTGGGAAGTATTGGGCAGGTTTGTCTTCCGCTGATGCCGAGCACTGCAATATCGTTTATGGCAGTGAACAAAAAAAATGAAAATGTCCGAATTTAATATGTTGACAATAAATGATTTATAGTATATTGGTACAGATTTTCGATTGAATCGTAAATCTGTACGCATTGAAAATTCTCGCCCCAAAAAAACGCCTATATTTTACCACGAACACCAAAAATTATGCCTTCGTGGTAAAAATAACGCATAAATTACCACGAAGCCGTTTTTTTTCTGTATCTTTGTGGCCGGTTACAAAACACTAATCCATGAAAGAACAGATTATTGGACGGCAGCGTGAGAAGGACTTGCTTGACAAAATCTACCGGTCAGGAAGATCGGAATTCGTGGCGATATGTGGCCGCCGTCGTGTGGGCAAGACTTTTTTGGTCAAGGAGTTTTTTGAAGGCGAGTTCGTGTTTCAGACTTCGGGGCTTGCCAATGAAGGGAGCCGAAGGCAAATCAAGGCTTTTTATGAGGACTTGTTGGAATATGGCCTACCACGTCAACCAAAACGTCCCACGGACTGGCTTGAGGTCTTCGCCTTTTTGCGCGAACTTGTCAAACAGTCGGACAAGGAACGAAAAGTCATTTTCCTTGACGAGTTGCCGTGGATGGACACACCGCGATCGGGTTTCGTATCGGCTTTGGAGCATTTTTGGAACTCTTGGGCATCGGGGCGGCACGACATCGTTTTGGTGGTTTGCGGTTCGGCTACTTCGTGGATGATGGACAAGGTCATCAACAATCACGGGGGCTTGCACAATCGCCTGACTTGCCAAATTTTCCTTGAGCCATTCTCCTTGGGCGAATGTGAGCGGTTCCTCCAAAGTCGTGGCTTTATGTTTTCGCGCTACGACATCACGTTGTGCTACATGGTTTTGGGAGGCATTCCCTATTATTTAGACATGCTCAACGCACAATTGAGTTTGGCGCAAAACATTGACCAGCTGCTGTTCAAGCAAAACAGTCAGCTTTCGCGAGAGTTCGGCAACCTTTATGCCGCTTTGTTCAAGAATTCGGACGATTATGTAAAAGTGGTGGAGGCACTGAGCCATAGGAAGGCCGGATTGAGTCGCGGCGAAATCATGCAGGCCACGGGTATAGGCTCGGGCAATGGCTTGACGGTCGTGCTACGCAACCTGGAATCATGCGGTTTCATTCGCCAATATCAGCAGTACAAGGCTTCCCGAAAGGACAAGACCATATACCAACTGATGGATTTCTTCACCATGTTTCATTTCCATTTCCTGGCCGAAAAAAACGTTTCAAATTGGGAGTCATTGCAAGGGAAAAGCCGTTTTTTTGCTTGGGCTGGGGTGACTTTTGAGTTGCTGGTGGCTGCACATATAGGAATGGTAAAAAAAGCGTTAGGTATCAGTGGCATTGAAACTAGGGAGTATGCTTGGCGATGCACCGACGAGGAACAGGGAGCACAGATAGATATGGTCATAGAACGGGCCGACAACATGGTCAATCTTTGTGAGATGAAGTTCAGCATTGCGCCATTCGCCATCGACAAGGGCTATGAGATGAACCTTCGCAACAAGATGGTGCGATTCATGGAATACACTGAACGCCATAAGTCGCTACAACTCACCCTTGTAACGACATACGGTTTGGCCCGCAATGCACATGCAAGCATAGTGAACAACGCGGTTACCTTGGACGACTTGTTTGGTTAGAAATGCCCTATAATTTACCACGAATACCAAAAATTATGCCTTCGTGGTAAAAAATACGGCATAATTTACCACGAATACCCAAAAATATGCCTTCGTGGTAAATTATAACGTATTTGGTCTCCTATTCATCACAGTGGCTGCCCTGATAGGACAGCCCTACGAACCTCATTTCTTTGGAACATTTGCAATTCAAAGAAATTCCGTATCTTTGCGCCCAAATTGAGAACGACAAATTTATTTTTATGACTAAAGCATTGAAAATCGTGGTGCTTGCCAAGCAAGTGCCTGATACGAGAAATGTGGGCAAGGACGCCATGACGCCGGAAGGCACCGTCAACCGCGCCGCCCTGCCCGCCATCTTCAACCCTGAAGACTTGAATGCGCTCGAACAGGCCCTACGCCTCAAGGAGCAAAACCCAGGCAGCACCGTCGGCGTGCTCACGATGGGCCCGCCCCGCGCCGGCGAAATCATCCGCCAAGGCCTCTTCCGTGGTGCCGACACGGGCTGGCTGCTCACCGACCGCCTCTTTGCAGGCGCCGACACGTTAGCCACCTCCTATGCCCTCGCCACCGCCATCAAGAAGATCGGTGACGTCGACATCGTCATTGGTGGTCGTCAGGCCATCGACGGCGACACTGCCCAAGTGGGTCCGCAAGTGGCCCAGAAACTGGGTCTCAACCAAGTGACCTACGCCGAGGAAATCCTCAAGATCGAAAACGACATCGCCACCATCCGTCGCCATATCGACGGTGGCGTGGAGACTGTGGAAGTACCGTTGCCTTGCGTCATCACGGTCAACGGTAGCGCGGCCCCGTGCCGTCCGTGCAACGCCAAGTTGGTGATGAAGTATAAATATGCCATGTGTCCATTGGAAGTGGATGCTAATTCTGAGTGTGGGAAGCGGAATGTTGAATTGAGCAAGACGCGTCCATATTTGACGTTGAACCAATGGAGCGTGGCCGACGTGGATGGCGACCCCAACCAATGCGGCCTCTCGGGCAGCCCGACCAAGGTGAAATCGGTGCAAAACATCGTTTTCCAAGCCAAGGAGAGCAAGACCCTCACCGCCAGCGATGCCGATGTAGAAGGATTGATTAAGGAATTGTTAGACGAAAAGATTATTGGATAACCATGAACAACGTATTCGTATATATCGAGACCGAAGGCACACAGGTTGCCGAAGTCTCCCAGGAGTTGCTCACCAAAGGGCGTAAATTGGCCGACCAGCTTGGCGTGGAACTGCACGCTGTGGTGGCTGGCACAGGCATCAAGGGCAAGGTGGAAGACCAAATCCTGCCTTATGGCGTGGATAAGCTGTTCGCCTTCGACGGCGAGGGCTTGTTCCCCTACACCTCGGCCCCGCACACCGATATCCTCGTCAACCTCTTCAAGGAGGAACAACCGCAGATCTGCCTGATGGGTGCCACCGTCATTGGTCGCGACCTCGGTCCGCGCGTCAGCTCCTCGCTGACCAGCGGCCTCACCGCCGACTGCACCCAGCTCGAAATCGGTGACTTCGACGACATCAAGACCAAGAAGCACTACGACAACCTGCTCTATCAGATTCGTCCCGCTTTCGGTGGCAACATCGTGGCCACCATTGTCAACCCTGAGCATCGTCCGCAGATGGCCACCGTGCGCTCGGGCGTGATGCAGAAAGCCGTCTATGAAGGCAAGGCCAAAAACGAAGTGGTCTATCCCGAAGTGGCGAAGTATGTCTCTCCCGAGGCTTACGTCGTCAAGGTCCTCGACCACCATGTGGAGGCTGCCAAGCACAACCTGAAAGGCTCGCCTATCGTGGTGGCTGGTGGTTATGGCATGGGCTCGAAGGAAGGCTTCGACATGCTGTTCGAGCTCGCCAAGGTGCTCCATGGCGAAGTCGGTGCCTCGCGTGCCGCCGTCGATGCGGGCTTCTGCGACACCGACCGACA
>CAMVCZ010000091.1 GCA_947166105.1 uncultured Bacteroidales bacterium | reverse complement strand
ATATGAAATTCTATGACATTGATTCAGTTTTCACTTTCGGAAAATACGAGGGCATGACCATCGCCGAAGTGTACGAAAAAGACCCTAAATACCTGAAATACTGCGAAGAAAACATCGATGAATTCTATGTTTCACCCTCGGTGATGCGCGAACTGAAATCGATGAACCGCGCCATCAACGACTCGGCTTTGCTTGACGTGAACTTCGACAAGATGAGCGACGACGAGATTGACGACTTCATCAGCGGCCACGACGAGGAGGACGAGTTCGACGAATCGAAATTGGAGCGCGACTTCGACTGGGAAAACAACGACTTTGCCGATGATTCGCCCTTCGACGAGTTTGAGGACGAGTTTGACGAGGAGGAATTCAACGATGAATTTGGCGACAGCTTCGATGAAAGCATCGATGGCGGTTTCGACGAATTGTATTGATTTACAGGAAACAAACATGAAAAAAGCCACCGTTTTGGTGGCTTTTTCGTTATGCGTTGATGCGTTCCGAAATGGAATACACCCGTTTATCGCGCTGCGTCGAGGTAATCATCTCGGCGAGAAAACCTGTAGAGAAGAGTTGCACGCCCAAAACGATGGCCAAAAGCGCGAAATAGAACAAAGGCCTGTTTGTCATGCCGTAAGCATGGGCAAACAGCCGAATGTAGGCCAAATACGCAGCAATGACGAAACCTATCAGGAACGTGATGGAACCCAACACGCCAAAAAAGTGCATGGGACGGTTGTTGAATTTTGAAATGAAATTGATGGTCAGCAGGTCGAGATAGCCACGAATGAAACGGCTCATGCCGAACTTGCTACTGCCGTATTTCCGCTTCTGATGGTGAACGACTTTCTCCCCTATGTGGCTGAAACCGTTCATCTTAGCAATGACGGGAATGTAACGGTGCATTTCGCCGTAAACCTGAATGCTTTTCACCACTTCCTTGCGATAAGCCTTCAAGCCGCAATTGAAATCGTGCAACTTAATGCCCGACATCACCCGCGTGGTCCAATTGAAGAACTTGGACGGGATGTTTTTCATCAGTTTGGAGTCGTAACGCACTTTCTTCCAGCCCGATACGAGGTCGTAGCCCTCTTCCTTAATCATTTTGTAAAGTCCAGGAATCTCATCGGGGCTGTCCTGAAGGTCGGCATCCATCGTAATGACCACATCGCCTTCCACAATCTTGAAGCCCTCGTTCAATGCAGGCGATTTGCCATAGTTGCGCCTGAAACGCAAGGCCTTCACATTCGGATTGGCCTGCGAAAGTCCTTGGATGATGGCCCAAGAATTGTCCGTGGAGCCATCATCGACAAAGACGATTTCGTAGGAAAAGCCATGCTCGTCCATCACGCGGCGAATCCATGCCTCCAACTCGGGCAGCGACTCAGCCTCATTCAACAGCGGTACGACAACGGAAATGTCCATATTCTTCTTTTTTTATCACAAAACATACAAAACTCACAAAACATCAAGTTCAAGATGGAAAGCAGCCAACTGGCCTGCTTTCCGGCGGCGACCCAGTTGGGTGCCGCCAAACCTCACAAAGGAATTTTGCAGATTTTGAGAGTTTTGTGACTTATTCATCTAATTTCAGTTTTTCCACCCATGTAGGGTTGCAAGGCCTTCGGGATGGCCACACTGCCGTCGGCGCGGAGGTTGTTCTCCAAGAAGGCAATCAACATGCGCGGCGGGGCGACCACAGTATTGTTCAAGGTGTGGGCGAAATAGTTGCCGTTCTTCCCCTTGATTCTGATTTTCAGTCTACGCGCCTGAGCATCACCAAGATAAGAGCAACTACCCACCTCGAAATATTTCTTCTGGCGCGGCGACCATGCTTCAACGTCCAAAGATTTCACCTTCAAGTCGGCCAAGTCGCCGGAGCAACATTCAAGCGTGCGGACGGGAATGTCCATCGAGCGGAACAAATCCACCGTGTTCTTCCACATCTGCTCGTACCAATAATCGGCATCCTCCTGCTTGCAAAGAACGACCATCTCCTGTTTCTCGAACTGGTGGATGCGATACACGCCACGTTCCTCAATGCCGTGCGCGCCTTTCTCCTTGCGGAAGCAGGGCGAATAACTCGTCAAAGTGAGCGGCAGGCTTTCTTCGGGCACGATTTGGTCGATGAACTTGCCAATCATCGAGTGTTCGCTGGTGCCAATGAGGTAAAGGTCCTCGCCTTCAATCTTATACATCATCGCGTCCATCTCGGCGAAACTCATCACGCCGCTGACGATTTCGCTGCGCACCATAAACGGAGGCACACAATAAGTAAAGCCTCTATCTATCATAAAATCACGGGCGTAGGTGATGACGGCGGAATGAAGCCGTGCAATGTCGCCCATCAGGTAATAGAAACCGTTGCCCGCCACGCGGTGCGCCGAATCCAAATCCAAACCGTTGAACTTGGCCATGATGTCGGCATGATATGGCACCTCAAAATCGGGCACGACAGGCTCGCCGAAGCGTTCCTTCTCCACGTTGAAGGTATCGTCCTTCCCTATCGGCACCTCGGGCGCGATGATGTTCGGGATGGAATACATCACCTTCGTAAGTTGCTCCATGAGCGAAGTCTGTTGTTTGCCAAGTTGCTCCAATTCCTGCGCGTTGGCCTCCACCAACTTCTTCATCTCATTGGCCTTTTCCACTTCCTTGTTCTTGAAGAGGATGCCAATTTCCTTGGAGATGGAGTTGCGTTGCGAGCGGAGGTCGTCGGCACGTTGCTGGCAATCACAATATTGCGTGTACAAGTTGATGGCCTCGTCGACGAGAGGCAACTTGTTATCCTGAAACTTCTTCTTGATGTTTTCCCGAACCACATCCGGGTTCTTGACTAAAAACTTGATGTCTATCATAGGTTTGTCGTTTTGCTTCTTAAAAACGGGCAAAGATAGGAAAAAATCAGATACATAAAAACATGGGGAACTCTAAAGGAACAAATTACTGGATATCGTTTACATGACCATTTTGCCGAAAAACGGACATTTTTATGTAATTTTATTGCCGAAAAACGGACATTTTTATGTAATTTTGTTGCCGAAAAACGGACAATTATATATTTATTAATATGATTTACAGAAAGATAGAGTTTTTTATAAAAAAATGGATAGATTCATCCCCCAAAAAAGCCCTTTTGGTCACTGGTGCAAGGCAGGTGGGCAAGACCTATTCCATCCGAAAAACACTGAAGGAAAATGCCGCTTCATTTGTCGAAATCAACTTCTTGGAAAACGAAGATGCCCTCCAACTTTTTCAGCAATCCACCAATGCCCATGACCTTTTGCGCGGCCTTTCGGTACTTTTCGGCAAGCCCATGGTAAAGGGAAAAACCATTGTCTTTTTCGATGAGGTTCAATGTTGCAAGGAAATCGTCACAGCAATAAAATTCCTTGTCGATGAAGGCAGTTACAAATACATTATGAGTGGTTCGCTCCTCGGCGTGGAACTGAAAGACATCCGCTCATTTCCAGTAGGCTATTTGGACATAAGAACCATGTATCCGCTTGATTTCGAGGAATTCATGAAAGCAAACAATTTTTCCGATGAAGTCATTGAACACTTAAGGAATGGCTATGACAAACTCTCGCCCGTTGATGATTTCATCCATCAGCAAACCATGAAACTCTTCCATCTATACCTCATTGTAGGCGGGATGCCTGCTGCTGTCGACATCTATCTGAAAACCAACAATATCGCAAAGGTAATAGAGGTTCAGAAATCCATCATCGACCTTTACAAGAAAGACATTGCCCAATACGCCCCCAAGGAAAAACTATATTTGGACGAAATCCTGATGCTGATTCCGTCGGAAATCAACAGCAAAAACAAGCGTTTCGTGCTGAAGAACCTGAACGAGAACCAAAAATTCAGTCGTTATGAGAACCGCTTCCTTTGGCTGCGCGATGCTGGCGTTGCCTTGCCCACTTACTGCGCCAACGAACCCGCCCTGCCTCTGATGCTATCCAAGTCACGCAATCTTTTCAAACTATTCATGAACGACATAGGACTACTTTGTGCCATGTATGCCAATGGTCTGCAACTGAAGATATTGCAAAGTGAAATCAACATCAACTACGGAGCGATTTATGAAAACTTTGTCGCGCAAGAACTGACCGCCCATCAGTTTGACCTATATTATTACAACAGCAAGAAAAACGGCGAAGTTGACTTCATGATTGAGCACAACGGAGCTTTGCTGCCCATCGAAGTCAAGTCGGGAAAAAACTACATCCGCCATGTTTCCATGACCCACCTGCTGGCCAATGAGCAATATGGCATAGCCAAAGGTTTCATCCTACAAAACGAAAACATCTCCGTTAAAGGCAAAGCCGTTTATCTGCCCGTTTATATGACCATGTTCATAGAAAACCGACAAATTCCTGAAGATTTGATTTATCGGGTGATTCCTCTGTAGGGACACATCGAATATGTCTGCCAAACTGTTTAAGCGGACGCACGCGGTACGTCCCTACAGCAAATAATACCCCATCCAAAACCCACATAAAAGGCGACCCTCAAAAAACAAAGGCCGCCTTTTATGGATTTGATTAGGTTGGTCTTATATCATTCCCGCATTGCAAATGCTCATATTCACGGTTTCCGAATCACGGTTGCTCGGTGTTTTTTCATCGGCAGGGGTTCCGCCATGCTCCACCGCCTGCCTAACATCCTTTCACCCCTCCGGGGTTCCTCAGCTCCCTTGCCCAAGTCACGGAGTGACGTAGGATATTAGGCAGGGGAGGAATGAAATGCAACCCCTGTCGATAATAAGCACAACCCCACCGAAAAACAAACACAAACTTACCCCAAAAACAAACCTGCCATAATACGGCTGCCGTGATACGATAGGCAGGGGTTGAAACCGCCTGCCTTCTTTATCGTCACCCTTTCAGGGTTCCCTAGTGCCGCCAAAGTCCTGAAAGGACGACCCGAACTCAAGCAGGCGACGACAGTCCCTGCTTGCAAAGGAATGAAAACACAGCAGCCGTAATGCGACAGCCCCACAACCCAAAACCTGTAAGGCTGCCACACTGGGGCAGACACGCACCGACATATAGGCAGGGGTTGAAACCGCCTGCCTTCATTATCATCACCCTTTCAGGGTTCCCCCTCGTGCCGCCAAAGTCCTGAAAGGACGACCCGAACTCAAGCAGGCGACGACAGTCCCTGCTCGCAACGGAAAGAAAACACGCTTTACTGACGAAAACGATAAAACAAGGCGGCCCTCAAAAACAAAGGCCACCTTTTATAGATTTGATTAGGTTGATCTTATATCATTCCCGCATTGCAAATGCTCATATTCACGACTTCCGAATTGCAAATTCGGAAGAACGGGGACCCTCAAAAACAAAGGCCGCCTTTTATGGATTTGATTAGGTTGGTATCATTCCCGCATTGCAAATGCTCATATTCACGACT
>CAMVCZ010000090.1 GCA_947166105.1 uncultured Bacteroidales bacterium | reverse complement strand
ATTGTAGATGGGAAGGAAGCGGAAGTTGGGAAGTGGATTAAGGAATGAAAATACCATTAAGGAGATCAAAGCAGATTGCATGTTATCAAAAAGTATTATCTTTGCAAAAATTACAAAACTATAATACAATGAAAACAACAAGGATTTACACCCTGCTTGCGCTCCTGCTGATGGCGGGAGGGGTGACGATGCAAGCGCAAGTGCGTAGCGAGATGTACGAATTGCTTCCTGAATCGCGCAGTATCAAGGTTGGTGATGTCAACAACGACGGATTTGCCGATGTGGTCGTTAGCCGACTCAACATCATGTACAGCGAGGTGATTTTCTCCATCTATCTCAACGATGGGACGGGGCATCTTGAATGTTCCCAAAACATCAGTAGCCCAAAACCCGACATGCACATGGGCTATGAGATGCTACAGCTAGCCTTCCTCTTGGAGGATTTCGACAAGGACGGCAGCCTCGACATTGCCTCGTATGCCTACGTATTCAACGAAAACGCGGATTACGACACCTGTTTTATTAGAATCGATTACAACGACGGAAATGGCGGTTTCGAACGTTTTGCCGAGACTCCTTTGATTCAGCCGGAATGGGTTTGGTACAATGGTTATCAGCATTTCTTAGACAATCCGTTCTATCTGATGATGACATCGGGCGATTTTAATGGTGATTCGTTCCTAGATATTGCGGTATCAAACGATTATCATCTCAACAGTGAATCTGGTTTAGGTTATTTGTGTAATGATGGTGCGGGCAACTTTAGTACGGAAGCAGTTTTTACTATGGGTTCGCTTTATGTGCCCACTGTTTGCGACATGAATCACGACAAGAAGGACGACATTGTTGACGCCTACTCCCTTCTTTATACCACAGACAGCTTGATTCCTCGCGAAGGATATGTCCATCCGTGGGTCCCTGACGGCTACTCTACTAATGGTCTGGTGGTTTTTGACATCGACGGCGACGGTTGGGAGGATGTAGTGGAGGGCCGTTCGACCAGCGATTCACACATTTGGGTCTATAGGAACCTTGGCAACGAGGAATTCGAGAAAATGGATTCCATCGGATTTCCAGGCACCATCACTTGGTATGATGAAGGCATTGACAATATGAAACTGGTGAACTACAACGGTGACGAATATCCCGACATCATCGCCCAAGTGTTTGATTTCAGGACTGAATACGCAGGCTATTGCGTGTTCGAGGGAAATGGCACTTTCGAGTTTGGCGAGCCAGTGTTTTTCCCCTTAGAACATATTGAGGATGAGTTCATCCGCAATTTCGATGTTGCCGACTTGAACGGTGACGGCTTCGATGACTTGATTGTCATGCACGCGCCGTGGTTCGGAATGGGAAATTCTTGGCTTGAAGTGTTTATGAACGATGGTTATGGCTTCGATGCCATAGAAGAAAATGATAGCGATTCTGCTGTAACCTGTTCGCCCAATCCCGCAAACGACTATGTTTACATCAATGGCATTGAACTCGCCGAAGTGCAGGTTTATAACACTTTTGGCCAGTTGGTGAAGACCGTGCGGAACTCTAATGAAATTAGTGTGGAAGGTTTGACGGAAGGGGTTTATTTGGTGAGGATTAGGGACAAGGAAGGGAGAATCTTTTTGGAGAAGGTGATGGTGAGGTAGTTGTTTTTTTTCGTGCTTACGTTATGCGTGCTAACGTGCTTACGAAGGGGACTTATAGGACAAATAAGACTAATATGAATATGAAAGCAACAAGAATTTACACCCTGCTTGCGCTGCTGGTGATGGTGGGCGGGGTGATGCAAGCACAAACCTTTGGTGAGTTCTATTCATTTACGGGTTGGACGTACCCTGCCTATGGTGGAGGCAGAAGGTGCTTGGCACACTTCACAGAACACGGAAAGAAGGTTGAACTGCCCTATGTTTATGATGAAACGCCAGGGGACATGAGTATTGGAACGCTTATCGACGATGCCACTCCTGTGGTGATTTACAACAATGACTGGGGGGAAACCAACAAACTCTATCGAAGCACTGACTATGGCTTTACATGGGAACCCATTGATGACGTGACTAGTGCCTCTGATGAGTATTGGACATTCAAAAACGCTCCAGGTGTATTACTCAAAAGGAATATGGATCCAGTGGAGATGAGAATCAGTTATGACTATGGGAGCCATTTTGAAACCTTGGATGTCCCTACCTTTTATATGAACAATGTAGCCGGATGGAATGTGGGCGAGTTTTTCAAGGAGGACTATACAAATGATTGGAGATATTATCTTGCCCATTCCTTGGATTTCAACCAAACAGCCGACACCGTGTTTTATTCGGATTTGGGTTACTTTGAAATGACGGCAGGTGCAAATGAGGGTGAGTTGTACACCTATTATCGGTCATACTACGAAGCAGGATGGATGTCAAAATACACACTGTATTTCAGCTCGGATTATGGGCGGAATAACCAAATGTTGATGACAATAGATTCTCTTGATGATGGCTGGATTACCAATATGTACTGGGAATTTGTGGCAGATGATGAGCCGGGTGTCTTCTATTCCATCATAAGGGATGCGGCGTTCTACTCCCCAGCGACAGGTGCCGATAGCAAACTTTGGATTGACTATTACCGCGATTATGGCGAGACTTTGGTGACCACTTATTTCCATCATTTTACGGCGATGCCGGATTGGTTCGACCATCATTCCCCAGTGATGGATTGCGAAATAACTGGTTGCGACCAGAATAGCGTTGCCCTTCGTTGGAATGAGCCTGAATTGAAGCCAGATGAAGTGCTGGTCGGTTATCAGGTTTATAGAGGCGATGATTTGATTAGTGGAGATTTGATTACCGAAACGGAATATACCGACCTTTATTCAGGCAACGGACGGTTGAAATACCATGTATTGGCGGTTTACAGCGATGGTGAAACATCTAAATCTTATAACATTGTGTATTGTGAGCAAACAGATGGGGTTGATGAAACTGGAGATGAAACTGGAGTTGCTATTTTCCCCAATCCTGCTAATGGGGTTGTAAGAATTGAAGGTGTTGAGGCTGCCGAGGTGCTAGTTTACAATGCACTTGGGCAGGTGGTGAAGACGGTGCAGGGAACGAATGAGATTGATGTAGCGGATTTGGCGGATGGGGTTTATTTGCTGCGCATCATGGATGCAGAAGGAAAAGTTTACACGAATAAAATCACGGTACGATGAAAAACATTAGACTTATTGCTATGGTTGGGCTTGGCCTTATGGCGAGCAACCTTTTTGCACAAGTTCCCGGCAGATGGGAAGACCCGATGAAGGTGGATGCCTCTGTAATCAGCAACCAAACGGTCAGGGTTCAGTGGGAAAGCCAATTTGTCGATCATTTTGAAACGGGTGATTTCAGCCTTTTCGACTGGAACAATGCCGTTTCCGATTATCCTTGGGAGATTACCGACAGCCAGTCCTTTGACGGTTCCTTCTCCATGCGGGCGTCGAATGCCGGCATAGACAATTCGACTTCGGCCATACAAATCACGATGTCCATCCCACGTGATTGCGAGATGTGGTTTTATGGCAAAATCTCCTCGGAAAACAACTGGGATTTGGGTAAGTTTTATATCGATGGCGAGTGCATGACGAGCCAGTCGGGACAAGGCTCTTGGCATGAGTTTCGGTATGATGTCACGGAAGGCGAACACACTTTTAAGTGGGAGTATGCCAAAGATGGTGAAGAGGGTGCCCTGGACGACACATGGTATATCGACTGCATCCATTTTGTTTACGATGGCTCTTTTTATCAGCCGCAAAGTTGGTTGTATTACGGGTATGACGGTTACCGTGGCAGTATGGGTGACGGCGGCAATGCCTGTGAATGGGCCATGAAATGGACTGAGCAGACGAGTGGGGTTATTACGGATGTTGCCCTCTACAGCGATGCTGAAGGACTGACGGGCGGCACCTATACGTGTACCATATACTTGGGCGGTGAAGATGCGCCTGGGGAGGCGATGTCGTCAATTACCGTGGATGTGACGCCAGGACTGGGCGATTATCAGTATTTTGAATTGGATGACTGGGTGGAGGTTGGTTTAGAGGCAGGAAGCATCTGGATGGTATGGAGTACCGACGAAGGCCACGAGACACCGGCTCCCTACGGCAATGGTGGTTCGAGCGACGATGGCACTTGGTGGAAAACCGAAGACGGATGGCAGCAAACCGACCTTGACGGTGGCGCTTGGCTGATGCAGATGCTTATGTATTATGACAGCGGTTTTCCGCATTTCAAGGTGTATCGCGCCCTTTGCGACGGCCAGGACATGGAGTTGATTGCAAGAAAGCTGGAGGTCAATTCCTACCTTGACGGACAATGGGCTGACTTGGATGACGGCCTTTACAAATGGGGTGTCAGCCATGTGATCAACGGCGTGGAATCAGCGATTTCGTGGTCTGAATGCTTGGAGAAGAATACCACGGGGGTTGAAGAGAATCGTTTTGAGGCTGTTGTTTATCCCAATCCTGCCAATGGGGTTGTTCGGATTGAGGGTGTTGAGGTTGATGAGGTGCGGGTTTTCAACGCCCTTGGGCAGTTGGTGAAGACTGTGCGCGATGCGAATGAAATCCCCGTTACGGACTTGCCGCAAGGCGTTTACCTGCTGCGCATTACGGATGCGGAAGGGAAAGTTTACACGAATAAGATAACGGTACGATGAAAGCAACAAGATTTTAAGCACCGCGTACGACACCAACGGCAGGCTCATCCTCGGACAAGCCCTCACGGAGCATCTGACGACGATTGATACAGGGGATTGACCTTCGGGCGTTTATGTTTGGAAGGTTTATGTTTCTGATGGCGGCCCTTCGACGGGCTCAGGGACCGCTAGCTCAACGCCCCTTGTGGAAACGGGGAAATGGATAAAGGAGTAAAAAGTTAGGAGTGAATAGCATTGAGTTGGCAACACTTAGCACCTCTACTATTCACTCCTTCTTTTTAATTTCACTTCATAGTTCCACCTCACTTCGCCTTCCCTTGGTTGGCGACGGCGGCCATCAGCGCGGCCACCTTTTCAGGGTCGCCGAGGAAGAAGTCCTTTTGCAATTTCATGTTGTCGTCAAATTCGAAGACGTATGGGATGCCCGTCGGGATGTTGAAGGCAATGATTTCGTCGTTGCTCATTCCCTTCAGCACCTTGACCACACCGCGCAGGCTGTTGCCGTGGGCCACCACCAACACTTGGTCGTGGGTCTCGAAAGCCTTCATGATGTTGTTCTCATAGTAAGGCATCACACGCTCGATAGTGTCGCAAAGTGCCTCGGTGAGCGGGATTTGCTCATCGGTGAGTTCGGCATAGCGCGGGTCCATGCGGGGGCTTTTGGGGTCGTTCATCTCCAACGCAGGCGGACGCACGTCGAAGGCGCGACGCCACAGGCGCACTTGCTCGTCGCCGTATTTCTCGGC
>CAMVCZ010000089.1 GCA_947166105.1 uncultured Bacteroidales bacterium | reverse complement strand
TTAATATCATCACGTGGATTTCCATTTTGGGTATTAGTGTAGGCTCGTTTGCGCTTATCGTGGTGCTGTCGGCCTTCAACGGCTTGGAGAAGGTGATTTCGTCGATGAACAATCGCCTCACGCCCGACCTGCAAATCGCTGCAGTGAAAGGCAAGACGATTGATTTGACGGCATTTCCTTTGGGACAACTCAAAGAAATCCAGGGTGTTGAGTTGGTGATTCCCACGATTACCGAAGACGCACTTTTCCGCGCCAACGACAAACAACACATCGGGCAAGTGAAAGGTGTTGGCCTTGAATATCAGAACATTGATAGACTGAATGAAATCATCTACGGCAATGACGGCCTGCAACTTGCCGATGAAGAAGAGCATAGTTTCGCCGTTCCGGGCGCAGGTGTGGCGTGGTATCTCGGCATCAATGCCCACGACCCTTACGCGATGCTGCGCGTGTATGTGCCCAAGCGCGGCAACGCTTCCATGATGAGTCTCGAAAACAGTTTCAATTCCGATGTGCTGAACGTGCGCAGCGTGTTCTCCACCGAGCAAGAACAAGACGAAAAATTAGTGCTCGTGCCTTTCGACTGGCTTTCGGAACTGCTTGAATACGAGGACAAAGCCTCAAATGTAGAGCTTTTCGTCGCCCAATACGCCGATATTAACAAGGTGAAAAAAGAAGTGAAAGCTGCGATAGGGGAGGACTTCATCGTGAAAAACCAACAAGAACAGCAAGAAACGCTTTACAGAATCATGCGCTCCGAGAAATGGGCGGTGTATGTCATACTCACTTTCATTCTGGTTTTGGCCACATTCAACGTGGTTGGCTCCCTCTCCATGCTGATGATTGACAAGCGCAAAGACACCGAAATCCTGAAATCCATTGGTGCCGACAACCGCTTGATACAGAAAATTTTCCTCAATGAAGGCCTGCTAATTTCCGTGGCGGGCGGCATCATCGGTTTGATGTTGGGCATCATTTTGGTGCTGTTGCAACAGCAGTTCGGTTTCGTGAAGTTCGGCACGGGCGGCAATTATGTAGTGGACGCTTATCCAGTGCTTTTGAAACTCAAGGACGTGTTGCTCATCTTCGCTACCATTCTTGCAGTGGGCTGCACATCGGCTTTCCTTACGGTGCGCCACGCCTTGCGAAAAGAGGTCAAGGTTTAGTTTGTGGGCAGCCGTCATTTTTTTGTACACTAAAATTTGAAAAATGCAAAATCTCATCGAATTAAGACATATTCTCCATGCCCACCCCGAACTTTCGGGACAGGAGACGCTGACCAACAGGATCTTGAACGAATGGGTGAAACAAACCCTTCCCGACCAAGTCATTGAAAAAATAGGCGGCTACGGCTTGGCTGCCATTTACAAAGGCACAAGGCCCGGCAAGCGCATCCTCATCCGTGGCGACATCGACGCGCTCCACATTCCTGAGCATAACGACTTGCCTTATCGCTCACAAAACCAAGGCGTTTCGCACAAATGCGGCCACGATGGCCACGCCACCGTCCTTTGCGGTTTGGCGCAATGGCTCGGTGAGCAACGCCCCGACCAAGGCGAAGTGGTACTGCTTTTCCAACCCGCCGAAGAAACCGGACAAGGCGCACAAGCCATCCTCAACGACCCTCAATTCGAGCAAATCAAGCCCGATGTGGCCTACGGGCTGCACAACCTGCCTGGTTTCGACAAAGGTAAAATTATGGTGAAGGATGGTTGCTTTGCGGCGGCTTCCTTCGGATTGAAACTCATCTTCGACGGGCGCACGGCACACGCCTCGCAGCCCGAAACGGGACACAGCCCTTCTGAACTCTTGGCCTTGCTCATCCACCATTTGGAGAAAAAACGCGAGCAACTGAAAGCCGTCAAGCCACTAACGACTTTTGTCATCACGCACGCCATTTTGGGCGAGGAAACCTTCGGAGTGGCTCCCGGCCATGCCGAAATTTGGCTCACCTTGCGCAGCTTCGACGACCGCAACCTGCAACTGATGGCCACCCAAATCATCGAACTCTGTCGCGCCAAAGCCAAAGACCACCTCTTCGACTTCACCTTCTCCGAACACGAGGCCTTTGCCGCTACCAACAGCGACCCCAATTGTGTGAAAACCATCGAACAAGCTGCCCGAAACCTCGAATTGGGTCTCGGCCATTTGGACGAGCCTTTCCGTTGGTCGGAGGACTTCGGAAGGTTTGGGAGCGTTTGCCCTATCGGTTTCTTCGGCTTGGGATCAGGCTTGGAACAACCTGCGTTGCACAATCCCGAATTCGACTTCCCTGATGATATTTTGGAAGTGGGAATGGGGATGTTTTGGGAGATAATCAGGCTGGAGCTGGAAGTTAATAGTTAGGAGAGTGGAGTTGTAGGGCTGTCACAAGGTTGCTGAGCTTGTTGAAGCATTGTGGCTGCCGAATCACACCAACCGCACAATCTCTTGAACAATCGCCCGCGAATACGCATTCGCCACCTCGACGATGAACTTCCCGAAATCAACGCGGGCGTTGTGGTCGGCGGTATCGCTGATGGTACGGATGACGGTGAAGGGCGTGCCAAACTCCAAACAGACCTGCGCCACGGCTGCGCCTTCCATCTCAACGCATTGGACATCAGGCAACAAGGACAATATTTCGTCCCGCTTTTCAACACTATTGATGAACTGGTCGCCGCTGGCAATGTCGCCGAAATGCAAAGTCGGATTGAGGTTGAACTCCTTTACGGCCTCCTTGCCCACTATGCTTTCTACACCTTTATTAATAAGGTTGCTCACGGCGCGGCCCGCCAAAGCGGTCAGGTCGGGGTCGCTGTCCACATAAACGCGGTTGAGCAAAGGAAGCTCGAAGCGCGAAATGATGGGGCGTGCGTCCAAGTCGTGCTGCACCAGGCGTTTGGAAACGACGATGTCGCCCACTTTCAGGCCGTCGGCCAAGGCACCTGCCGTGCCGATGAAAAACAAGTCCGTCACTGCGAACTCTTGTATTAATAAGGTGGCGGTAATCGTGGCGGCCACCTTGCCCCATTTGGAGAACGCCACCACGCAGCGCACGTTGCCGATTTTGCCCACCACAAACTCACGGTTGGCGATTTTGACGACGGTCTTTTCCGTCAGAAGGGCTTTCACCTCGTCGATTTCTTGCGCCATTGCGCCTAATATTCCGATGTTTCGAGTCATAGTTTCAGTTTTTTATAACTACGGATTCAACGGATTTTACAGATTTAATTCCGAAAATTTGAAGGACGCAAGCTTCCACTGGATACGGATTTGCCGCCGCATAACATCCGTATTAATCGGCACTTGTGCCAAAAATTTCCGTTTCAAAAATCCGTTACATCTGTTCAATCCGTAGTTTCTATCCATATTTTTAAGCTGCAAAAATAAAAAATCTTACCTTTGCAAAAATTTACCGAATGAAGAAAATATGTATTTTTTGTGGCAGCAGTATGGGTTTCGACCCGGTTTATCGCCAAAAGGCAGCCGAATTGGGGCACGTTTTGGCTGACAACCATTGCGAACTGCTCTACGGTGGCGGCAACGTCGGCTTGATGAATGTCATCGCCGAGGTGATGAAGGAACGTGGTTGCCGGATTGTGGGCACCATTACACAACACCTATTGGATATGCGGGTGGGGCGGCCCGATATTGATGAATTGATTGTGGTCGAAACGATGTCTGAACGCAAGAAAATCCTTGAGGATATGGCCGATGCCTTCATCGCTATGCCGGGTGGTGTGGGTACGATGGACGAGTTCTTTGAAGTGATGGTGCTCAGCCAGTTGCGTGTTTTCGACAAGCCCGTCGCGCTTTTCAACGTGAACGGCTTTTATGACGACATTGTCCGTTTTCTCGACCGCGCCACCAACGACGGCTTCATCCACCGCGAGCACACCGACAACCTCATCGTCAGCGACGACCCGAAAGCGCTTTTGGAGGGCATCGAGAACTTCAAACCGGTGGAACTGACGAAGTGGGTGAGTGAGATTAAGGAACAGGTTAATAGTTGAGAGTTTAGTGTTTAGAGTTTAGAGTTAATACCAGCCCCGTAGGGGCGACACATCAGTAAGCAGGCGACGTAAGTCCCTGAATAAAATAAAGAAACTATGATAATAATAGGAATTACAGGCACCCTCGGTGCGGGCAAAGGCACCATCGTCGATTATCTCGTCAAGGAGAAAGGTTTCGTGCATTATTCGGTGCGGGCCTATATTGCGGAAGAATGTCAGCGTCGTGGCCTCGAAGTGAACCGCGACACGCTCACCCTCGTGGGCAACGACCTCCGTGCCAAGAATTGCCCGAGTTACATCACTGACCAACTCTTCGAGCGCACCAAGGCCGAAGGCAAAAACGCTGTCATCGAGAGCGTGCGCACGCCAGGCGAAATCGCTTCGTTGCGACAAAAAGGCGAGTTTTACCTTTTCGCCGTCGATGCCGACCGCAAAATCCGCTACGACCGCATCTATCTTCGTGGCTCAGAAACCGACCACATTGATTTCGAGACCTTTGTGGCCAACGAGGAGCGCGAGATGACCGCCACCGACCCCAACAAGCAGAACCTCGGCGCGTGTATCAAGGAGGCGGATTTCGTGTTTATGAACGACGGCACCGTTCCCCAACTGCACCAGCAAGTGGAAAAAGTGCTGACGCAATTGCACGTCCGCCCGTCGTGGGACGATTATTTCCTCAACTTGGCCGACACCGTCAGCGAGCGCGCCACCTGCAACCGTGGCCGTAGCGGTTGCGTCATCGTGAAGGACAAGCAAATCTTGGTGACGGGCTATGTCGGCTCGCCGCGTGGACTTCCGCATTGCGATGACGTAGGTCACCTTTTCCGCAAGACCATCCACGAGGATGGCAGCGTCACCCAGCACTGCGTGCGCACCGTCCACGCCGAGCAGAACGCCATCTGTCAGGCCGCCCGACGAGGTATCGCCTTGGACGGCAGCACCTTGTATTGCCGTATGACCCCTTGTCGCACTTGCGCTATGCTCATCATCAACTGCGGCATCGTGCGCGTGGTGTGCGAGCGCCGCTACCATTCCGGACAAGAAAGCGAGGAGATGTTCAAGCAAGTGGGCATTCAGTTAGAGTATAAATACGACGAAGTCCAGCAATACGAAGGGCAACGCTGCGAAGGTTGATTTTGTGCGAATTTTCGGAATACCATTCCGAATTTTATCGAAATTTTCGGAATACCATTCCGAATTTTCTAAAAGTAAGTGCTTACTTCCCCTCTTTCTTCAACACCGCATTGATTTCCTGATAGGCCTTATATTTGTCCACCAATTCAGAATGACTATACTCGTAACCGTCTTTCACGATTTCGAAGTTTATACGAAAGGAATGGGCATGGTCTGGTTTGAATTCGATTTCGTAATGGCCATTCTCGTCTGTGTAAACGGGATTGCCTAGGGACATATCCGGAGTCATAATAGTAGTTGATGTCATTTGAACCTGGACATCTTCCCAGAAATGCCCGTCCTTGTCGGTCACTTGACCGCTGATGGTGATTTTTTCAGGAAGTTGTTTGGGTTCATCCTTCTTGTTGCAAGAAGTGAAGGTCAACATACTTGCTGTCAATAGCAGCATCAGCATTAATTTCATTGTTGTTTTCATAACTTGTTGATTTTGAAATTACAAGATGATTATTATGCAAAAATCAGGCCAAAGATGTTTTTTCTTATGGCTTATTTCGCGATGGTTATCCGATTCGTATGGGAAACGCCTTGCTTGTCGTGGATGTGCAGCAGGTAAACCCCTT
>CAMVCZ010000088.1 GCA_947166105.1 uncultured Bacteroidales bacterium | reverse complement strand
GCACGTCGAAGGCGCGACGCCACAGGCGCACTTGCTCGTCGCCGTATTTCTCGGCGGTCATCTTCTTGTCCAAGCCTTGCAGTTGGCCATACGACTTCTCGTTCAGTCTCCACGACTTATAGACGGGCAGCCAGTCCATATCCATAGCCTCAAGAGCCAAGTTCAGGGTCTTTATGGCGCGTTTGAGGTAGGAGGTGAAGCAGATTTCGGGCTTGTAGCCGTTCTCTTTCAGCGTTTTGCCTGCTTCGATGGCTTCTTGGACGCCTTTTTCAGAAAGGTCAACATTGGTCCACCCCGTAAAGAGGTTCAATTTGTTCCATTCACTTTCTCCGTGACGGATTAAAATCAGTTTCTTCATTTTTCTATTATTTGATTTTGCTTTCGGCCCACCATTGCAAATGCCTTTGGTTGAACTCTTCTAAAGTCATGCTTCCCGATCTTTCTGCCCTTCTGATTTCGGCCAAAAATATCTTCTTCGGTCACTTCCACATTTGGGTCAGGGAAAAGCCAGTTGATTTTCTTTGTTTTGGTGGTTGCCATAACTCGTAAATTTCCGCAAAATTACAAACTTTTCTGGATTTGAAACATTATTCCAACTTCTTTCTTTCCCGATGCCGCTTAGGCTGTTGTTCCTCTTTGGCTTCAGGCTCCGCTTCAGCAGAAGTTTCCGTCGTGGTTTCTTCGGCTGCAACTTCGGCTGCAGCCTGCGGCATTTCGGCTTCAATGCGGCGGAAAATGTCGTCCTTGTCGCGGGGACGAGCCTCGTCGTGCCACTTGAAACCTTGCAAATAGCGGCTGCTTTCGCTTAGGTCGCTTTCGGGATACATGGTTTCCGAAATGCCCTTGAACGACTTGATGATGGAGATGTTTTGGTTTTCCATTTCAATGACCATCGTCTCTGAGTTCGACACATCGATGCCGATGAGTCCGCCGTCGTCGTCGCGAATCCAATAGATGGTTTCGGCCTTGTCGCCGTCCACATTGACGCGGTGTATGCCGCCGTCCTTGAAGCGCGAGGTGATGTCCGTGCCCTTGATTTGGTTGAAGCCCTCAACGGTATCCTGCGAAATGATGAAAGCGTTGCCCTTTTGCAGCACCCAATCTATGGCTTGGTCCTTGATTTTGATGTCGATGTCGATGCCGGTCATTTGGCTGTCTTCGGCCCAAAGGATGGGATTGACGCGCATCCGAATGGTGGAATCGGCCACAAGGTAGGTCAAAGTGTCGCATTTGCCCTGCATGTCGCTCTTGAAAAAGCGCACATTGCGGCGGGCGATGAGTTTTTTGGCCTCCTCTTTTTGTTTGTCGAAATACATGAACAGCGTGTCGCCGTGGATATAAAGCGAGTCGCTGTTGTCGTTGTCGTAAATGGTGGCGTAGGCACTATCGGTGGCAAAGGAAAGCCCCTTGTTCTCCCACATTTCCACATAGTTGCCCCGCATGACGACCTTGTAGGAGGTATCAATCATATCTACATGGTCGTAGGCCTTGGCCAAGCCTATATTGCGGTTGTAGTACATCGAATCCGACTTCATTCGCTGAGTCTCATTGCGCATCACAGGCCTTTTGTCCAAGAAGGCAATATCCTCATCCACAAGGTAATAGCCATGCTCGCCGTCCAAAGTGTTCTCTTCGTTGATGATGATTGTCGGCCCCTCAAACCACATCTTCTCGATGTTCGTGTTATAATATAAGGTGTCGGTGAACATCTGGTATTTCGGGCTGGTCACCTCCACATTCTCAAAAAACGAGAACTCCTTGAGGTCGTCGCGGTAATAGCCGATGCAACTGATGAGGGTTTTGTCGCCGCGATAGGTGGTCGCGCTATCGGGATAACAGGCCAAATGCAAGTTGCGGTCGTAGGTAAGGTATTCGGTGAGCAAAGTCGTGGAATCGTCCATCAGTTTCACATTGTCGAAAAACTCGGCAAAGCGCGTATTACCGTCATAATCAAGCAAATCGCTGAAGATTTCAACGCTATCGTTGACGATGATATGTACATTCTGGAAAGCGTTGAAACTGTTGGTTTTCTCGAAGAAATAGGCCGAGTCGCAAAAGAAATAGGCCGAGTCGTGGCGCATCTTGACATTGCCGATGAGCCGCTGCATGTCGCCCATGCTTTTGGAGAACGTGGCCACATCATAGTGCTCGATATGGATGCGGGTTTTCTTGCGTTGCACGGTGTCTTGCTCCTGAGCCACAACGGTTTGCGACAACAGGAGGAAAAACGATGCTATGAGCAACAACTTGGCTTTCATCATTTCAATTAATGCCGCAAAATTAAGATTATTGTCTGAATTGGGCGAAGGAAACAAAAAAACATCTAATTTTGACGCATCGAAATCGCATCACAAAACCTACAAAACTTGCAAAACCTCAATGAAAATGACGATAAAAGAAGCCCAAGCCGCCGTCGATGAATGGATTAAGACCTACGGCGTGCGTTATTTCAACGAACTGACCAACATGGCCTTGCTGACCGAGGAAGTCGGCGAATTGGCCCGCATCATCGCCCGCACCTACGGCGAGCAATCCTTCAAGGAATCGGACAAGAACCGCGACCTTGGCGACGAAATGGCCGACATCCTTTGGGTGCTGATTTGCCTTGCCAACCAAACCGGCGTTGACCTCACTGAGGCTTTCGCCAAAAACATGGAGAAAAAGACACAGCGGGATAGGGAGCGGCATTTGAGGAATGAGAAGTTGATGGCATGAATCAAGTTGAGTTTTCTCTGCCATTTATTTTAAAATCTTCAATGAAATGAAGAAATTCGATTGAAAATCTTCAATGGAATGAAGATTTTACACCGTTTTATCGGCAGGGGTTTACACCGCCTGCCTGATGTGCTGTCACACTTACGGGGTTCCCCAGTGTACCGCCAAAGTCCTGAAAGGACGACCCTAACACAAGCAGGCGACGACAGTCCCTGCTCGCAACGGAGACCCTAACACAAGCAGGCGACGATAGTCCCTGCTCGCAACGGAGGGCTGTCACACCGTGGCAGCCGCACACCCCAAAACAAAAAAAGCAGAGACGCCACAATGTGACGTCTCTACAATTATGTGAGAATTGAAAATTCCCTCCTCACCGCTTGCGAATTGCAAATTCGCAAGAACGGGAATAGGGAGCGGCATATCCACAATGTCAAACTGCGTACCCCCGTTGTATAAAAAAGTGGAGGCGGTGTGCACTCCGCCTCCACAAAACAATGAATTCAAGATGATTACAAATTACATTGTCTTAGCCCATGTGTCTTTTAACGCCACGGTGCGGTTGAAGACCAAATGGTCTGCCGTGCTGTCCTTGTCGACGGTGAAGTAGCCGATGCGCTGGAACTGGAAGTGGTCGAGGGGCTTGGCGTCGGCCAAGAATTCCTCCACATAGCACACGGGGCGCACCTCAAGCGAATTGGGGTTCATCATTTCCTTCATGGCCTCGAGCGAGGTCTTGCCTTCGTTTTGCAGGCGGGCTAATTCATCGCGTGGGTTCTCCACCTTCCAAAGACGGTCGTACATACGCACTTCGGCTTCGAGGCAACGCTCGACGCTCACCCAGTGGATGGTGCCTTTCACTTTGCGGTTGGCACCTGGCATTCCGCTCTTCGTGTCGGGGTCGTATTCGGCATAAACTTCGACGACCTCGCCGTTCTCGTCCTTCTTGCAGCCCGTGCATTTCACGATGTAGGCGTTCTTCAGGCGCACTTCGTTGCCGGGGGTCATGCGGAAGTATTTCTTCGGCGCGTCTTCCATAAAGTCCTCTTTTTCGATCCACAACTCGCGGCTGAAGGCAATCTTATGGCTACCTGCGCTCTCATCCTCGGGATTGTTGATGGCTTCCATCTCCTCGATTTGTCCTTCGGGATAGTTGGTGATGACCAGCTTCACCGGATTGACCACAGCGGCCACACGGGGAGCAGTGGCGTTGAGGTCTTCACGGATCGCGCTCTCCATCAGGGCGAAGTCGTTCAGAGCATCGTAAGTCGTGTAGCCAATCTTGTCGATGAACTTGTGGATGCCGCCCGGCGTGTAGCCACGGCGACGGAAACCGCAAATCGTGGGCATACGCGGGTCGTCCCAGCCGCTCACGAGGCCTTCGTTCACCAAAACAAGCAGATTGCGCTTGCTCAAAAGGATATAGTTGAGGTTCAGTTTGTTGAACTCGGTTTGGCGCGGACGGTTGTCGTCCATGTTGTCGCCTTCGCCTCGGATTTCTTTCAGCCAATCGACGAACAAGTCATACAGCGGACGATGCACCACAAACTCCAGTGTACATAGTGAATGGGTGACGCCCTCGAAGTAGTCGCTTTGCCCGTGGGCGAAGTCGTACATCGGGTAGGCGTGCCACTTGGTGCCGGTGCGGTGGTGCGGCGTGTCGACGACACGATAGATAATCGGGTCGCGGAAGTGCATGTTGGGGTTGGCCATGTCAATCTTGGCGCGAAGCACCATCTTGCCTTCGCCAATCTCGCCGTTGTTCATTTTGTTGAACAAGTCCAATGATTCTTCAACGGGGCGGTTGCGATAGGGGCTTTCCACGCCAGGTTGCGTGGGCGTGCCTTTCTGTGCCGCAATTTCCTCGCTGCTTTGCTCGTCGATATAGGCCTTACCTCTTTTGATTAATTCTATGGCGAAATCCCAGAGTTGCTGGAAGTAATCGGAGGCGTAGTATTCGTTACCCCACTGGTAGCCAAGCCATTGGATGTCCTCTTTGATGGCATCGACATATTCCATATTCTCCTTGGTGGGATTGGTGTCGTCGAAGCGCAGGTTGCACACGCCGCCGTGTTGTGCGGCAATGCCGAAGTCGAGGCAGATGGCCTTGGCGTGGCCGATGTGGAGATAACCGTTAGGCTCGGGGGGGAAGCGCGTCTGCACACGTCCTCCGTTCTTGCCATTGGCAAGGTCTTCTTCCACTTTCGCTTCAATGAAATTGAGCGACTTCTTTTCCGTTACTTTTTCTTCTTCTGGATTTGTCATATTTCAAAAATTCAAGATTCAAAATTCAAGATTAGTAAGCTTTATACTTGTCGCCCGTCTTCTCGATGAGGATTTGGTAGTACTCGTCGCTATATTTTGGGTGCTCGCTCTTGATGGGCGTGTATTTGCTGCCTGGCTTGGTGGGCTGGGCGGTGTTCACGTTGCCGTCCATGTATTTCATGAACAGCTCGTGGTAGAAACGTTTCCACATGGCCGTCATGTCGTTGGCGGCATCGCAAGAGAATTTGGTGAGTTCCCTGACTTGGGCCTCTCTGCCTTTGATAGTGGCAATGCGTTTGTCGAGAGCGGGAATGACCGATTCGACCCACTTCGTCTCCATTTCGTGTTGCACCTTGCGGATTTCGGGGTGGATGTAGTCGTATTTGGTGTAGGCCCAGTTGCTCATCTGGTTGAAGGCCCAGAAGGCGGAGGTCTCCGACCACTCGCTCATCGAGCCGTTGCCTTCGCGGAAGCACTCGGGGATCTCGGTCATGCAGGTGTACATCGGGCAGTAGACGGTGTTGTCAGTGTCGTCGACGCCAAACCAGATGATGCCGCCGATGGGCCATTCATATTGGCCACGGCTTTGGGCCACAAACGAGAAGCCGGTCTGTTGGGTGGCGGTGGTGCGCTCGTGAACGTAGGTCTGGCCGTTCACTTCAAACTCCATTGGGCGCCAACGGTAGGGGCAGTGGAAAGGACCTGCACCCACGTCTTGCGACATGTCGAGCTCGGTGCCTTCGAGGTGGTCGCGCATGAAGTCCATCATGTCGAGAACGCTCACCTTCTTGTTGGGCAGCACCCAAAGGGGCATACGGTTGGTCGGGAAGTTGTCGG
>CAMVCZ010000087.1 GCA_947166105.1 uncultured Bacteroidales bacterium | reverse complement strand
ACCGGCTGTCCGCCGCGTCGGGGTGGGTTGCATACGCGTTGCGCACCCGTCCGCCACTCTCGACCCCCCGAAAGGGGCCTCCCGTTCGACTTGCATGTATTAGGCCTGCCGCTAGCGTTCATCCTGAGCCAGGATCAAACTCTTCGTTGTAGTATTGTTCTTCCTTTTGTTTCTTCTCTGTTTCTCGGGTTCCGCCTTCCCCGGCGACGCTCACGCGCCGACCGGGCGTCTTTCCTTATCCGCACATCCTAATAGGATGTCTCTTGTGCTGGCCTCAGACTCTCAAAGAACTTGCTCCCGTGCTCCCCTCGCTCAACCCTCGTTCCCTTCCGAAAGCGGGTGCAAAAGTACAACCTTTTCCCCGTTCCGCAATGGGTTTTTCCAAAAATATTTCATCAAACCACATATATTGCTGATTGTCAAGAAGAAAAAAATTCAAATAAAGCAAAAATCTTGCTTTTCTAACACCTAATATTATATATGTAGAAGGCCGAAATCAGTAATTATACCCCTTCCCCATCTTCATCTTTTCGGTTGGGTAATGGCCAAGATAAACGATGCCGAGGTTGCCGTCGATGGCGATTTTGTCGCCCATTTGAAGCTGGTGTCCGTTCAGCTCGCCGCAATGCTTTTCGTCATAGACTTGCAACTCGATGCAACTCACCACGCAGACTTTTCCGAGGCGCACTGCCGTCACCGCCGCATGGGAAGTGGCCCCACCGCGCGCCGTCAAGAGGCCGTCACAGTCGAAAATCATGCCGATGTCGTTGGGCACCGTGTCAGGACGCACGAGAATGACTTGGACTTCGGGATATTGCTCTCGCAAAGTCTTGATGTCGAGTTCGTTAAAGGCTACAAGGCCATTCATCGCGCCTCCACCAATGCCCATGCCGCGCCCTATTTGCTTCATTTCGTCGGGAGCTTGCACGAAAGCGTTCACCTCGTCCTCCAGTTTCAAGTCTTGGTCGCGGATTTGCAGGATGTGGAAGTCCTCGGGACGGTCTGACTCGAAAGTAAACTCCATTTCCTGCGGGCTATATCCCATATTTTCAGTCAATTGCTTGGCTATGGCGTAAATCTTCCAATAGATATCAGGCAAAAGCGTCTGCATCGAAGGTCCATCAAGATTGGCCGCAATGCGCTGCGTTTCGCCAATCGGCAAAGGTTTGACGAGGCCACCCACAATGTCCTCGCCTTGGCTTCGCATGGTGAAGTCGCCGTAAAGATGCACACCCGGACGCTCGCGATGCGGGTTTTGCGTGAAAACCACACCCGAACCGGAAACATCACTCAAGTTGCCGAAAATCATCTGCTGCACGATGACCGCCGTACCCCAATTCTCGGAAATGCTAAGATGACGACGATACGCCAAGGCTCGCTCGGAATTCCACGATTCGAAGACCATGTTCACACATTCGATGATTTGCTTGAACGGGTCTTGCTCGAACTCAATACCATGATTTTCAAGGATTTCTTTGTAGGCATACGCCAATTCCCGCATTACTGAAGGGTCAAATTGGCTCTTTTGCTTCACATTGTATTTCGACTTGAAACTGTTGATTTCCTCATCAAAAACATCGCGGTCGATGCCCTTTGCCATGCCCCAACTTTGCAGCAGTCGGCGATAGGAATCCCAAACTGCCCATGACTTATCGCTTTGAATTCCAATGGCTTCTACCAGTTCATCGTTCAGGCCGACATTGAGGATGGTGTCCATTGCGCCCGGCATGGAAATGGCCGTGCCCGAGCGTACCGAAACGAGTAGCGGGGCATCGGGATTGCCGAATTTGCGTCCACTAATTCGCTCCAAATCAGCGATATGCTTGCGAATCATGCCGTGGATTTCCGTGCGCAGTTCAGGAATGGTGTTAATGGAATCGTTGCGGCGGAAAGTCTCCGTGGTGATGACAAATCCAGGAGGCACGGGCAATCCATTCAGGTAGAGGTTTTTCAGATGGTAGGCCTTGTTGCCGATAAACACTTGGTTGTCCATCATGGGCGTCACTTCCCAGAAGGGGCAAATCAGCATTTCGGAGTTGTAGGTCATAATGTCACTAATGAGTTTCGGGTCGAGGGTGGCTTCCATCGTGCGTAACGAGTTGAGAATCCGACCGATGAAGTTGTCCAAAGGCTGCATCAGGAATGCATCGGAGAGCAAGTCGCGGTGGAATTCCTCTGATTTCTTGCTGATTAAGGCCGCCGTTTCGCGCTCGCTGAGTTTCCCTTCGAGGTCAAAAAGTTGTGGGATGACGATTTTCAGCGGATATTCATACGACTTCAGGAAATACTTGATGATGATGCGGCGCACGTCCTCGGCGATGAACTGGAAAATGTTGATATACTGGCCGAAAGAGAAACTACGCGAGGTCAGTGAATAGCGCAGCATATCCAATTTCGAGTTGAAACTTTGGTTGGTGATGCCGTCCAATTCGAGACCGTTGCGGAAATATTCGAGGATTCTATATATCTGATTCAGAGTGCGTTCTGAAATGTATTCAAGGTTGATGCTTTGCACCACCTTTTCCATCAGTTGGGTGGCCACGCGCTCCAAGCGGAACGTCAGGCCCATGGCCTCAAACTTGTTCTCGCGGTAAGTTCCATACATCGACGGAATGCCGATGGCGATATGGCGCTTGTGGTAGATATTCTCCCAGCCTTCACTCTGTTCGGGGTTGAAAATCACGGTCTTGAGCTTGTCCATGAAGGCATAAATCATCGTCAGCGACTTGCCGAAGTCCTTGGCCGTATAGACCTTCTCGAATTCGTCAATCTCCTCGTCGGGAATGAACGGGAAACTGCGCAGCGAATTGAAGATATTGACCGATTCAAAGCTGTATTTCTCTCTGAGATAGGCGTATAGGTCGCGGATATCCATCAGGCGGTCGTGTTCGCGCTGGCTGATTTCGTCGTCCAATTCAAGGCGGCGCGATGCGGAACCAATGAGGTTTTCATAGTCGTCGCGAGAGAGCATCAAAACGTCTTCAGGGTTGAGGCACGAGATTTCGCACATCATCTGCACGAGGTTGTGGACGTGTACAAACCAAGTGCTTTCCTTGTCGATGCTCTCGAAAACGTTGTTCGGCACGATGGGTTTCAAGGCCTCAAGGTTGCCGTCGCTCCAAAACTTGAAAACATCCAACGTCAAGCCAATCAGCGTGTTATTACTTTCCGTGTGGACCTGTTTGCGGAGGAAATGCACCAATTTGTCCTGTCGGCCAGAGATTTCGTCCATGTTGGTGGTCACGTTGCGGATTTCGCCTTCCGCGCCGATTTCATTGAAATAGACAGGGAAAATGCGTGTCAGCTGCTTCACCTTTTTATAATAAGGCGAGATGTTGGAATTCAAGACCTTCGTGATTTCGCGCTGGAAGAGGTCGGTGTCGCTCAGGAAAATGCCGCCCAACTTGAGGTTGACAATCAAGGCAGAAAGCAGCTTGTCCAACGGCGACTTGGCGTGTTCAATCAGTTCGAGCCACACGCGGATGTTCTTGATATGATTCTCATCCACAGATAGTTGCCAGTCCTCACCCACAAACACGTTGCCTGGCGTGACGAATCCGAAAGCGATGAGTTTCTTCTCGAAATAGTTGACGATTTCCTTCATTTCGGTTTGGTCGACGTCGATGATTTTCAGGCCCAAGGTGAGCTGGAAATCGAGCACGGCAGACATATAGTCTTTCTTCAGTTCCTCGGCGAGGTCGAAAATCGTGTCGATGAACGGGATCAGCTCCTCCTGCGGCATCTCGTCGATGGCGTCGCGCATCATGCGGTCCATGTTCCAGATGAGGCGTTCGCGCTGGTTCTCCATTCCGGGCAAGTGGAGCAGGAAAAACACATAATGGAACTTCGTGATGAAATGCGGGAAGGCCCTCTCCGACTCGGTGAAACGCTTTGCAACTTGCTCATAATGCGGCATATTGGTCAAAGATTCCCAAGTTTCGGCGGCGGTCAAATCGGCATTCAACTGTTCAAAATAGGGTTTCCCGATTTCGTTGCACACGGTCTGGATTTCCTCCTCGGTCAAGAATTGTTTTTTGCTTTCAATCCAGTTCTCCACTTGCGAGGTTTGTCGCCAATAGCGGTAATTCTCTTGCAGCATTTTCCGCAACAGGGCGCAGGCCTCATCGCTGAAACGCTCGTCGCGAGCCACTTTGTCGAGATAGCGCCCCGCGTGTTTTGTCGCCAAAATGTAGACATCTTTATTGGCTTCAAACTTCTCGTTCAAGATATTGAATACCAACGAAATCAATTCGACATGTTTCGGCGATTCAGCAATCACTTTGTTGGCAAACTCCATCAAGGTGATGACGATGTTGAGGCGCAGTTTGGCCGTCACTTCTGGTTTGAGCAGGCTACGCATCATCTCCAGGGGGATGTGGAGTGCGTCGGCAGGCACATCGTCGTGGGTGTAGAACCAGAAATCGTCGAGGAGCATTTTGCGCAGCTCCTCGGTCACGAAAGTATGGTTCGACAGCGGGTGATGGTATTCTGTGATACATTCCTTGGCCCGCTTGTTGATGCCGAAGTATTTGGCCGACAGGGCGATAAACTGTTGATGTTCTTCAGGAATGAAGATATCTTTGTATCTGGTCTGCGCCAGATTGGCCTCAAGGGCGCTTGATTTGAAGGGTTCTGACATGTCTGTTTATTAAGGTTTGCAAAAATAGCAAAAATTCCCTGATTGGGAGATCTGCATATTCATGCACTTTTTCGTCTTCCAACACGAATTACCATTAATCTGCCCCCCGCGTCTGAAAGACGCAACCTACCGTAACCGTAGGTCGCGACCTACGGCAGCGCCCCGACAGGCAAAAAGGCGGCCCTCTCGAAAAAAGCGTCAAATGAAGAAAAAAAATGCAAAATCCGTTGTTTTTTTGCCGTGTTTTCAGAAAATGTTGTATTTTTGCAGTGTCAGAAATGACTAATCCGGTACTTGCCGAGTGGGGGTAAGCCCTTATCGACCCTGCCCCAATTTTAAAAAGGCCATCCTTCGGGACGGCTTTTTTATTGCATGTATTTTTGCCTGAAAAGTACCATATAAAGCGGGTTCTCCGTGAAACGCCGAGTAACGGAAATCGCTTTCTTGCCTTTATAAACCAACACTTCCACGGCAAATGGATTAGCATCGAAATAGTTTTTAATCTGCGAAGCCATCAAGCGTGGGTTATATGTGGTACACACGTTCACAAGCACCCTATTGGTTTGGTCAACTGATTCCACCAACCTGTTCCCGAGCGAAGTCTTTCCTGTTATCGTTTTCAAATCGAACAGCTTGCAGACCCCTTTGTTTTCAAAGATATAGTCGGCGGTTTTGATCCCCTTGGGATTGGGAAGGATATAGACTTTGTTACCGTGAGCGACGGCTTTTCTGGCTCCGTCGAGGAGTGAAGGCCAATCATCGCGATGGCTCGCCTCCGCTGCGAAAATGTCTTTCTCGTTTTCAAGTGGCTTAAATATGTTGAGACGAATCAGCATCTTCAACTGACGGACGAACGCCACACCCCTTACAGAGTGTAGCTTCGCCAATTCCAATGCTATATCCAATTCAGGCATATCGTTCTTTCAGAAAACAGGGTGCAAAATTACTCATTATTATCGAAAAGTCAAGGCTACTCCTCCCAACCACCAAAAACAACCCCCAAAAAAGGCAGCCTTTTTCGCCCCCTCCCCCGCGTCTGAAAGACGCAACCTCCCGTAACCGTAGGTCGCGACCTACGGCAGCAGAGACCGCGACCTACGGCAGCAAAGACCGCACAACCCGTTTAGTTGACATCCCACACCAAACGGACACAACAGCCAAATTCGCAAGCACTGGGTCAAATTTCTTCCGTATCGGGCAACTCCATTGTCAAC
>CAMVCZ010000086.1 GCA_947166105.1 uncultured Bacteroidales bacterium | reverse complement strand
TGGAATTACCTCATATCTCCTTCCGTATCGTATCATGTTATTTTTTAATCGTTACCAAAATCTGTCGGAAATGTGTATAGACAAGTAGATTTATCAAAACAATTCATCGAATGGTGCAATCCCATTTTGCAAGAAAAATGCAATGACTGTATTGCCCTGCCATTATGTCAGGGAGGATGCAGAGCGGCACAGAAAACAAAAACTGATGAAAATTATTGCAGTTTGAAGTTGAACGACATAGACATAGCATTAACATCCATATTAACAGTTTTACCCTTTAATTCAGAAAACTATGAGAGTAATTAGAAACGCCAATTATGGTATTTGGAATGGAATCCAACACGAAGGTTCCAGAGTAGTTCTTCAAAACTGCTGGTGGGATAATCAATGCAGTTGCGACAATCAATGTTCCTGTGATAATCAATGTTCCTGTGAATACCAATGTAGTTGTGACAACCAATGTAGTTGCGACAATCAATGCTCTTGGGATGGTGAAAACGGCCCATTTGGTTCATGTACAGGGTCGATAAGCCATTGAAAAATCCAACAATCAACAAATCAAATTATTAACAACTAAAATTTCAAGAAAATGAAAAAAATAACAGAATTCTTCATTGTAGCTTTATTGGCTGGAATGTACAGTTGGGGTTGTGCACAAGAACCCATAGATTTTAGGAAAGGCCCTAAACCTACCGAAATAGTTATTGGTAAAATATCTCAAACATACCGTCTAAGTGGTGAGACAAGGTTCTCTGATCCTGAATTATACAATAAGCTCATGGAATTGGCGAAGAAAGAATATCCTAATCATCAATACATTGACATCCGAAATGCTAAAGATGATTTTCGTGTTGATTTTAATCAGGGTTATTGGGATGGAAAAGAATGGAGAAATAGCTATAGACGTTGTTATCTTGACGTCACGGCAATAATAGTAGAACCTGATTTCCAAACCTTAATACGGCCTCAACTTTCTAAAACCATGGATAAAGCGCTGCGTAATGTTCGTGAAGGTTCTCGGGTAGCTATTGATATGGCAACTATATCTGGAGACGTAGAAATCAATAGAGACGACTTCAAAGACCAAATTATCGATGTTTTATTGGATAAAGGATACAGAGTGGTAGCCAAAGACTACTTGGAAAAACTCTATGATGAGATAAAAGACCAAGAAAGCGGCATTTATAACGATGGAACCACCGTAAAACCCGACAACTTCTCTGCCGTAGGCTACTACATCAATGTGAAGGTCACGGAAACCTCGCTGCGTGTGCAGGTGGTCAATGTGAGCACGGGAGAATATGAAGGCAATGCAACTGTAAACTTCTAAAAATTAACGGATATGAAAGCAACAAGAATCATCATTTTAGCACTCGCCCTGCTGCTTGGCATGGGCAATGCCATCGCGCAAGAAGACTGCAGTAAGGCGCAAAAAGCGCCGCAAGCAAAAGAGACAGTGCTCACCAAAAGCACCCGCACCCAAAAAGGCTATGACACTTATCAAGCCAGCTGCTTTGCGTGAGGCCTCACAAGCCCACCCCAACAAGGAAGTCGGCATCCGCAACCTCAAGGAAGGCGACTTGAAAGTCAATGGAGACGGCTCGGTGTCGCATTACTACAACTACACCGTGGTGGAACTGCCCGGCGTGGTGGCGCAAAACCTGTTCAACGCCATCAGCCAAGCCACGCGCGAGATCGACGAAGGCAACCGCTTCGCCTTGGACAAACTCACCATCTTGGACAGCCAAACCGACAAGGAAAAGACCAAGGGCCAAATCGTGGATTACCTTTTGGGCAAAGGCTACAAGGTAGTGGCCAAGGAGCATCTGGAAAAGCTCTACAAGGAGCAGCAAGGCCAGCAAAGCGGCATCTACAACGCCGAGACCACCGTTGAGGGCAACAACTTCACGGCGGTGGGCTACTTCATCAGCGCCCGCATCACCGAGGAATACGTCCAAGTGCAAGTCGTCAACGTCAGCACTGGCGAGTTTGAGGGGAATGTGACGGTGAATTTGTAGTTATCTTTCTCACGCAGAAATCGCGGAATACGCAGATTAGTTATGCTGAATCGGAGATTTCGAGGAAGCAAATTTGAGGGTATGTCAAATACAGGACATGCCCTCATTTTTTTGCCATAGTATCGCTTGTTATAGAAAAAGTTGCTATTTTTGCAGGCAAGAATAAAAGGAACTATTATGCACGGAGTGTCCATCAATATTAATTTGCCATCGTTTGGCGGCTTCACGCCCGAGGAACTTACCCGAAAGGTGGAGTGTTTCGCATTGGGATTAGTGGAACCAAAAGAAAGAAACTCAACCGTTCCGCCTTGTTGCTACACAGAAGAGGAAGTGGAAAGGCTGCTTGCCGAGCGTATGCAAAGCATTGCCGATGGCACAGCAGAACTGGTTCCTCATGATGAAGTCAAGGCAAGAATAAAAGCACTGATGGCATGAGAGACATCCATTGGCTGCGGGAAGCTGAGGACGAATTTGCAGACATTATCAATTATGTCATGCAACAGTTTGGTCAGGGAGTGGCTATGAGGGTTTACGACGACATTATCTCTCGCGTCGACCTGTTAGCAGAGTTTCCCGATTTAGGCACTTTGGAACCAAGGTATCATTTCAACGGTTTGCCATTGCGGGTGCTTCACTCAAGGCTTACAAGAGTTTTCTATAGTGTGCTTGAAACTGAAATTATCATTGTCCTGTTGTGGAATAATAGAATGGACGACAGAAGATTGGCAGAGATAATAGAATCAAGGAACTAAGTGCAAGTCGTCAACGTCAGCACTGGCGAGTTCGAGGGGAATGTGACGGTGAATTTGTAGTTTTTTCTCACGCAGAAATCGCAGAATACGCAGAAATTGTAGAGACAACCATGTGGTGCGTCTCTACTTTTTTGTAGGATTTCGGCAAATAACGGATTCCAACATCTTTATTCCAAGAAAAAAGCGTAAATTTGCATTGAAAAACAAAGACACATGCTTTTCGACGATTACAAACGACACCAAGACTCCACCATTCGGCCTTCGCTTTTGTGGGAGTACGACCTTTCCCGTTTCGACTGGCAAGAAATGCGCAACGTGGTGGTTCAGCGTGTGTTGGAGCGCGGTCGCATGGACGACTACTACGCCATGCTCAACCTATACGGATGGGAAGGCGTAAGGGATGCCCTGCGAGCCATACCCTACATGAACCGAAAAGACATGAATTTTGCTTGTTTCGTTTTCGACCTGAAAAAAGAGGAATTGAGATGCTACACTATGAGACCATCGCACCCGCTACACGGGAGCTTCTGAGCAAATTGATGTCGGACGACCATCTGCAAGACTTTGTCCTTGTGGGCGGCACATCGCTTGCACTGCAATTGGGGCATCGGTTGAGCGTTGACTTGGATTTGTTTTGTGAAACCGATTTCAACGAGGAAGATTTGCGGGCGTATTTGACAAGGAAATATCATTTCCAAGCCGACTTCATGGAGCGAAGCACCGTGAAAGGCGAAATTGATGGCGTTAAGATTGACTGCATCGCCCATTGCTATCCGTGGTTGAATCCTTTTGAAAAAGAGGACGGAATTCAGTTAGCGAGTTTGGAAGACATTTGTGCCATGAAGCTGAACGCCATCGCTGGCAATGGCACACGTATCAAGGATTTCATTGACGTAGCCTATCTGTCTACTCATTTTTCCCTACAGCAAATGCTTGGGTTTTACGAAAACAAGTACCATTCTAACACCTTAATGCCCTTGAAGGGGTTGATCTTCTTTGACGACATCAACAAAAACGAGCCGGTAAGGATGGCCGACGGGAAACCGCTTCAATGGAAACGCATCGAAAAGCGTTTACTCGCAATGGATCGCTATCCCGAACGAGTCTTTGAAGCAATGTAAGACAAATCAAAATTGGCCATCAGCATCTGCACCGGAAAACCCAAGGAAAATGTGACGGTGAATTTATAATTAATACACACCAAAAACATTGATATTCATCAAATTATCAAAAACATATCAAAAAATTATTCAGCCACGAACAGGCGTTTTTGCCTTTTCGCGGCTGAATAATTTTGTAAAACAAGCTATTTGGTTAGCACCAGCGAGTTCAATGGAAATGTTACGGTAAATTTGTGATTTACCCAAACACCGCATTCAACCGTTTCATCGCCTCCTCCACCGTGCTTCGCGGGCAAGCCAAGTTGATGCGGAAGAAACCGCTGCCCGCCTCTTCGCCAAAGTCCTTGCCTCGATTGAGGCCAAGTTGCACTTCTTGCGTCATTTTGTGCCAAAGTTCCTCTTCGGTCAAGCCATAGCCATTGAAATCGAGCCACATCATATAGGTGGCTTGCGGCTTGTGGAACTTCACCTTGGGCAGGTTTGTGGTCAGGAAATCGGAAACATAGTCGATGTTGCCTTGCACATAATCAAGCAGTTGCGCGAGCCATTCGTCGCCTTGGGTCATAGCGGCTTGGGTGGCCACTTTGCCGAAAATGTTGCCCAAGTGCGCTTCGAGGGCTTCAACATAGTCGACATACTTCTTTCGAAGTTCCTCGTTGGGAATAATGGCCGTCGAGGTGGCCAAGCCCGCAAGGTTGAAGGTCTTAGAAGCCGCGTGGAAAGTGATGCTATGCATGGCAAACTCTTGTTCCAACGACGCAAAGGGATGATGGCGGAAGCCTGGCAACACCAAGTCGCAATGGATTTCGTCGGAAATGACCAACACATTGTTTTTCATGCAGATTTCGCCCAAAAGCAGCAGTTCGTTTCGCGTCCAGCAACGCCCAACGGGGTTGTGTGGATTGCAGAGAATCAGCATCTTGGCGGTCTTGGTTTGCTCTACAAGTTCATCGAAATTGAACTCGTAGCCGTCGCCCCTATTAATTAAGGTGTTGTAGACCAATTTTCGCCCGTGGCTCGAAACGGCACTATGGAAAGGCGGATAAACTGGCGGCTGTATGATGATTTCATCCCCAGGCTCGGTGAAAGCCAACACCGCCATATTGAAACCACACACCACACCCGGCACGAATGACATCCAATCCTTGTGTACGTTCCAATGATGCCGTCGGAGAATCCATTTCCTAATGGCCTCAAAATAAGCCTCATCCTTGAAATGATAACCGTAAACGGGATGTTCGGCCCGCCTGATCACTGCCTCTCGGACAAAGTCGGGGGTTTCAAAATCCATGTCGGCGACCCACATCGGCAAAACGTTGGGATTGCCAAACACCTGTTGGCGCAAATCATACTTAACGCAGTTAGTATCAGCGCGATTGATAATCTTGTCGAAATCGTATTTCATCACTTGTCGTTTTTGTGCCGCAAAGTTGCGAAAAAATTCTTTGGGTTTTGCGGCAGGTATGGAAAAAAGATGTACTTTTGCCGAGTCAAACGACAACGTTCTTTGATTTCGGGGGAGTCGCATAGTGGCAATTGCAACAGACTGTAAATCTGTCCGGGTATCCGTTCGGTGGTTCGAGTCCACCCTCCCCCACCCTAAAACAAAAATCAGCCCCTAAAAAGTTTTTTTTGAAAAAATCTCGTTTTTTTCGTTCAGCATACAACAAATACCTATCTTTGCATCAAATTTACACTTTATGAAGATATTTGTCGCCAAATTAGCATTCAGAACCACTACTGAAGATTTAAGATTATTGTTTGAGAAATACGGCAAGGTCGATACTTGCAAGGTCATTATGGATCACGAAACGGGACGGTCGAAATGCTATGGATTTGTTGAGATGCCCAACGACGACGAGGCATACAAAGCCATAGTTGAGACGGACGAAACGGTATTCATGGGTAACGAGTTGCAAGTCAAGAAGTCGCGACCGCAGGCCAACGCAGACTCGAAACCTGAAAAGCCGACACGCCCCAAGCGTCCGCACCATCCTTACATTCCTCCCGTACAAGAAAACAACGCATAGGAATAAAGGTTTTTCGCTTTTTTTCGCGAAAGTAAGTCCAACGCATTGAAAAAAGTCGTACCTTTGCACCCGCAAATCGCAAGATTGGCTTTCGCCGAATCGGAGATTTCAACGCAGTTAAAGCGATGGCCTGGTAGCTCAGCTGGATAGAGCAACAGCCTTCTAAGCTGTGGGTCTTGGGTTCGAA
>CAMVCZ010000085.1 GCA_947166105.1 uncultured Bacteroidales bacterium | reverse complement strand
TTTAGAAACGGCAACCTACATCTGAAGTATATCAGAATTGTGAATTCCAATTTGTAGAACCAATATCATAATGCTTTCAGCAGTGATTGAAATTACTCCGCTATTAAAATAATAATACTGAAATGAAGATAGAACTATTTTCTAACGAAGATTTTGCTAAAGCCTTTCCTTTGGCAGCAGGCGCATGGGGCGAATTTTATGCCGATGAACGGCATTGGTTTATCAATGCCGTAGCAGAGTACATCCTCCGCTATAACTACAGCAATCCCTCGCTGGCATTGAAAGCTGTGGGCGATGATGGTATGATTCATGGGGTGTTGTTTGCCAACTTCCATGATGACAAAGCAGATGTCAGTCAGTGGCGCGAGAACATTGAGGCACAGATGACCGACCATGAGCGTGAACGTTTCCGTCTATTGGCCGACTATATGCTGGAGGTTGACAGGAAAACGGTGCAGTGCATGAATGACGGCGAGGTGAAACTATCGCTCTTCATCAGTAATCAGAAAGGCTGTGGAAAGCAGTTGCTGCAGGCTATGATGGATGAGTTCCAGCGCAGAGAACTGAAAAATCTTTACCTTTGGACCGACACCAGTTGCACCCACGAATACTACCCTCAGCATGGTTTCACACTGGTAGGTCAGTTTCTCAGCGAGGTCTATGACTCGTACGCTCCTGGCTATACCACATATATCTATAAGAAAGAGTTTCGATTAAGCGAGAACAGAGCGTACTCGCTCGCTACAGTTTGAGACCTGATTTACGGATTTTTGTTTTTTACTGTAACATTTGTTACGCTTCAAGTCGTTTCGTGCTTGTAGTTTTGCAGCAAATTTCACAATTAATTCAACACACAAGACCATGAACGAGAAAATGTTTTGTTTCCAATGTCAGGAAACTGCCGGATGCACCGGCTGCAAGATTTCAGGAGTGTGCGGAAAGACCCCACAAGTGGCTCATGCACAAGACCTTTTAATCTATGTCCTTAAAGGATTGGGCGTCATCGCCAACCATCACCAGCACGGATGCGGACACGATTATTGCGATTTCCGCAAGAGTATCCACGCCTTCGTGAACGACGCACTGTTTTCGACCATCACCAACGCCAACTTCGACGCGGAGAGCATCTACGCCCGTATCGATAAAGGCTTGGAATTGCGCGAAATGTTCAAAGACCGTGTGACCAACAAGAAAGGCATCGTGCTCCCGAAACTTGATGTATTGGAATGGAATGGCCCCCGCGAGCAATATGACGAGAAAGCCCAAACCGTCGGCGTGCTTGCCGAAGCCAACGAGGACATCCGCTCGCTGAAGGAGTTGACTATGTACGGCCTTAAAGGTATGGCCGCTTACTTGGAACACGCCGCCCGCCTTGGTCAAACCGATGGCGACATCAACGAGTTCATCCTGCAAACCCTTGGCCAATTGGTGACCTGCAACGATGCCAACGAACTCACCGCTCTTGTCCTGAAAACAGGCGAATGGGGCGTGAAGGCGATGGCTCTGCTCGACAAAGCCAATACGACCGCTTACGGCAACCCAGAAATCACCGAGGTGAATATTGGCGTGGGCAACCGTCCGGGCATCCTCATCAGCGGTCACGACCTCAACGACATTGAGCAACTTTTGGAACAAAGCAAGGACGCTGGCATCGACATCTACACACATAGCGAGATGTTGCCTGCACATTATTACCCCAAACTGAAGAAATACAGCCACTTGAAAGGCAACTACGGCAACGCTTGGTGGAAACAGCGCGAGGAGTTTGAAGCCTTCAACGGCCCCATTCTGTTCACCACCAACTGCATCGTGCCTCCTACCGCTAATGCAACCTACAAAGACCGCGTTTTCACCACCAACAGCACGGGTTTCCCGGGTTGGAAGCACATCCCCGCCGATGCCAACGGCAAAAAGGATTTCAGTGAAATTATCGCTTTGGCCAAGACCTGCCAAGCCCCGAAAGAGATTGAGACGGGCAAGATTGTGGGTGGCTTCGCCCGCGAGCAGGTGTTTGCCCTTGCCGACAAGGTGGTGGAGGCCGTCAAGAGCGGCGCCATCCGCAAGTTCGTGGTCATGGCAGGCTGCGACGGCCGAATGAAGAGCCGCCAGTATTACACCGACTTCGCCAAAGCACTTCCTAAAGATTGCGTTATCCTCACGGCAGGTTGCGCCAAATACAAGTACAACAAACTTGATTTGGGCGACATTAATGGCATTCCGCGCGTGTTAGATGCGGGCCAGTGCAACGACAGTTATTCGCTGGCACTCATCGCATTGAAACTGAAGGAAGTGTTCGGTTTGGATGATGTAAACCAACTGCCCATCGCCTATAACATCGCCTGGTACGAACAAAAGGCTGTCATCGTTCTGTTAGCCCTGCTCAGCCTCGGTGTAAAGAACATCCACCTTGGCCCGACCTTGCCTGCTTTCCTTTCGCCCAATGTGGCCAAAGTGCTGGTTGAGAACTTTGGCATTGGCGGAATTAGTACGGTTGAGGATGATATGAGAATGTTTGGGATTTAACGCTTCTTGTAGCCTTTCCCCTCTTTTGTGATAAGGCCCTCGCTCACCATTTCCGAAAGCACGCGACTGAGTGAGGGTCTTGTCGCGCCAAGTTGTTCGGCAGCGGCGGCCACGGAAGTGATGCTGCCGTTGGCTTCGAGGTATTCGATGACGCGGTTGCGAAGACTGTTGACGGCAAAGGTGCGCATCTTTCGGCTTAGGAAACGGCCTCGCTCGGAGAGGATTTCAAGAAAGGCACGCAACACGGTCGGCTCCTGTTGCATAAACTCGAAGAAGGCTTCGCGGTTGATGTGCCACACTACGCAATCAGTGAGGGCGGTGACTTCCACGGGGACAACATTATTGTTGGCAAACAGAAACGCTGGTGCCAGCAACATTGGGGCTTTCAGGTGATCGACGAGCACCTCGCGGCCTTCCTCGCCCATCATTCGCGCCTCGGCCTGACCTTCGACAAGTACCATCAGCGCACGACATGGGTCACCCGGGTTGAGCATCCGCCTTCCAGCGGGATAGTCCTGTCGGCGACAAGGGCTTTCGAGCAGACGCTCCAAGGATTCGTCGCTGCATCCTGCAAAGAGTTTGATACATTTCAGTTCTTCCATAACAGTATTTTTTCAGCGCAAAAATACGGAAAAAAGTGCCTGATGTAACAATTGTTACGCTTTGCCGCAATGGAAGAAACTACTTTTGTACCATCAAACCAAAGAAAGGAGACACAACTATGAGCTACAACGATTGGAAAGACAAAACCGTGAATTTCAAGAAGATTGACGTGCGCGGCGTGCAGGGCAACTTTTTCCCTGGACTGAAAATGCAGGCTGCGAAGATGGCCGTCGGCGAAGGCATGGAAATTATCCAAAGTTTTGAGCCAATTCCGCTTTATGAGGTGCTTGAAGACCTTGGTTTCGAGCATTATACTGAAAAGTTGGCCGAGGCCGAATACCACACTTACTTCTACCGCGCCCAGATGAAACAGGCCGAGAAAGACATCCCAATGCGCCCTTACGCCCTTACCAACATGGCATTGATCGATGATGATTTGGCACAAACCGCTGTCAACTTCTGGGACTTGACCTGGAACGACAGCCGCCGTCATCTGCCATACGAGACACGTCTATTGCTTTCGCTGGCCAATGCCGTAGGAGCAGGTCGTATGCGGCAAGCTACGCGCGAGCTGGTGAAGGCCTACATCCACGGCCTCGATTCAGCCGCTTTGGACGATGTGTTTGAATTGCTGGCCTGGAACCAAGGCATCGGTTATTTCAGTTCGGAAATCGGGCCTTCCACGCTGTTTCAAGCCTATAAGACCATCAAACAGATGGAGAAGAAAGGCAACAGCCACGCCGAAATCGTCGAGGTGCTGAAAGAGAAGTTCACGGAGAAAAATCCTGATGTTAAAGTTTAGAGTTGAGTGTTTAGAGTTTAGAGTTGTAGGGCTGTCACAAGGTTACTGAGCTTGTCGAAGTACCGTGGCAGCCGCAAAAGATGACAATATGGAAATCACAAAAGACACAAAACTAGCCGACCTCATCGCCCAATATCCTTGGTTGAAGATGGAAATGGCAAAAGTGAACGAAAAGTTCAAGATGCTCAACACGCCCGTTGGCAAAATCATGTTGGGCAAGGCTACCATCGCCGAAATGAGCAAGAAATCGGGGATGGAAGCGGAGGCCATCATAGAGAGAATCAAAGGATTGATTAACCAACACATAAACAAATAACAGAAAGGAACATCATGAAGTACAAAGTAAATGACAGTTGCATCGGCTGTGGGCTTTGCGAGTCCACCTGCCCCGAAGTGTTCAGCATCCAAGGTGACGTGGCTGTCGCCATTGAGGGTGAAGTGCCCGAGTCGGCATTGGCTTCCGCAGCCGAAGCCAAAGAAGGCTGCCCTGTGGGTGCTATCGAGGAAGCGTAATACAAAGTTCTAACAATCCAACCGCCGCAAGGTTTTTCTTGACCTTTGCGGCGGTTTTTCAACGCCAACCACATTCGCATGAAGATAACACAACAGGTCGCGCTTTGAATACGAAAAAAATTGCCTTTTGAGGCAATTTTATTTCAAAAAATGTTGTATTTTTGCATCATTTGACGCACTGCTCAAAGCAGACATTAAGAAAGGTCTTGTACGCATTGAGAAAACAGAAATAATTGGTGTTGACGATAAAGAATACGACCTATGAAACAAGATGTATCAGGAGCGAAGCATTTCCATGAGGCATTGGCGGCGACTCCAAAGGATTTAAGGCAACAAATGGAATGGTCTTTCCATATTGCCGACGAGATTGAAGATGTTCTGAAAGCCAAAGGCATGACGCAGAAAGAGCTTGCCCAACGCCTTGGCACCTCTGCCGCTGCCGTATCACGCTGGCTTGGCGGCGGTCACAACTTCACGCTATCCACCTTGGCCAGGATTTCTGTCGTGCTGGATGTGCCGCTGATTTCGGTGCCAAATTAAGGTTGGGTTGTGATTCTTTCATAATTTTGCGCAATCACAAAAGACACCTCACCATGGCAAGCAACCCCGACTTCGTTCAATACATCGCCGACCAATGTGCTGGTGCGGGCGAGATCACCGTGAAAAAGATGTTCGGTGACTATGGCTTTTCCCGCAATTCCTGTTACCGAACCTATGAGCATCGGTGCATGTTCAATTGATTGCTCCGCCTTTTTGAGGCGGTTTTTCATACCATTTATTCCATCAGCACCACCCGCTTCTTCTTGCAGATTAATAAACAATTCCGAAAGCAAAATTGCTTTCGGAATTGTCATATCAAGAAAAAGTCGGGCTTTTGGAAGCTGTTGCGTGGCTTTGCGGTAATAGATGCCATTGACGTGATAATCATAGGCAAATGCGCTTTTGCAAATCATCGTGAGTGCCAAGGCCAAAACTGAAATGATAAATTTAGATGATAGATTTTACAACATTATTAGGTGCAAAAACAGAAAATCATAACAAATCATAACAAATGAACGAAAAAAAAGTTGTAATACTGAAAAAAAGTGAAGTCGAGTTATTTTTCAAGTCGCATTTGCACCTAAAACCATCAAAAGACGCACCGAAAGAATGGAATCTTCCGAGCCACACGGCACCAACAAAAGCCGCACAGAAAACTTCAACGCCCTTGTACTTCGGCATAAGGCCATGATTTGGCACATCTGCTCCGACTACAGCCTCGGAAGGGCCTGGAACACTGAAGACTGCATGCAAGAGGTGATGGTCAATCTGTGGCGCGACTTCGACAAGTTCGAGGGCCGCAGCGCAGAGAAGACCTGGGTGTGGCGCGTGGCCACCAACACGATGCTCATGCTGCGCCGAAAAGACGTCAGAAGCCCGCAGACCGAAACGATGGACCCAACCAACGAAGGCCTTGCAGGGGCAGCACTGCAGGACGACAACTACCAGCAGCTGCTGCAACTCATCGACGCACTACCCGAAGAAAACAGCGTCGCCATCCGCGCCTTCCTCGACGGCTTCTCCTACAAGGAAATCGCCGACATGACTCACAGCACTGTGGGCGCCGTGGCCATGCGCATCGCACGCACCAAACGTCGGCTCAAGCGGATGTACGAAGCAGAAAACACCTTATAGTTTATGAACGAACAACCAACATATAGAACAATGAACGCAAACCAAAATCGCGACGATTTCCAACAGCTTTGGGAACGACGCAAACAGACGTGGCAAAATGAAAACGATATGAACGTGCCCGACGACACCACCGTTCTGAAAATGGCCGAACTCGCCCGACAGCATACCGAGTCATCCGAAAGTCCCACAATCAGCCTCGTTATGCGACGTC
>CAMVCZ010000084.1 GCA_947166105.1 uncultured Bacteroidales bacterium | reverse complement strand
GCTCCAAGAGAGCCTCGAACAACTGCCCGACAGCTGCGTGGCCGCCGCCAAGGAATTGGCCAAAGACCGCGAGATTTACACCGCCAAGGGTGTGTTCTCCGATGCCATCATCGACTACATGATCAAGTTCCTCACCAACTTCAACGACGCCAACCTCCGCGCCGAACTCGGCAACGACACGGAGAAGATTCTGAAATTGGTGAAGGATAATATTCATGTCGGATAATCATTGTGGCGGACACATGCGATGTGTCCCTACAATGCGTTCTAAAAACGGAAATGGCCATGACAAAGGACAAATTCAATTGGAGATTTTGCCTTTGTTGTGGCCTTTTCTTTTGGTTCATTGTCAACCTTTTGCAAGGCATTTTTACTGAAATACAGGAGGACGAGGCTTATTATGCCCTTTACGGCGAACACCTTGCATGGGGCTATTTCGACCACCCGCCCATGGTGGGACTGATGACCTTTTTGAGCAGTATTTTCTTTTCGGGCACCTTGGGCGTGAGGTTTTTCACGATTCTTGCTTCGTGCTTGTCGCTTATAGTGATATGGAGAATAGCAACCTTTAATGACCGGCCCTTCGACAGGCTCAGGGACCTTGAACCAACGACACAAAATAAGGTCGTTGAGCCTGTCGAAACGCCGACCCATCAGAATATCTTTCTGTTCTTCACCATTGCCTGCTCCGTCGTAATGTTCAACATTTACGGCTTCGTCACCACGCCCGATGTGGGATTGATTCTGTTTTCGGCCTTGTTTCTCACTGTGTATCAGCGTTATTTGGCAGAAAACACTTGGCCTCGCGCCTTGCTGATGGGCATTTTGATGGCCTGCATGGTTTACAGCAAATACCACGCTTTCATGCTGTTGGGCTTGATTGTGCTTTCCAACCTTAAATTGTTGAAAGACGGCAAGTTCTATGTAACCTGCCTTGTGGCTTTGGCCTTGCTGATGCCGCACATCCTTTGGCAAATCAACGCGGATTTCCCGAGTTTCAAGTACCATCTTTCGCAGCGCAGCGAGCCGTTCCGCTGGAGTTATTTCCTTGAGTATCTGCCTAATCAACTGCTGGTTTTCAATCCGTTCACATTTGGAGCAATAGTTTATGTGCTACTCAAACATAGCCCTGAAAGGGCGACACGAACAGGAGCTGGCGGTGCAACCCCTGCTGAAAACCAAATTTTTGAGCGTGGCCTGAAGTTCATCCTCATCGGGTTCTTTTTCTTCTTCTGGCTGATGGCTTTCCGTGGGCATGTTGAGCCGCATTGGACCATTGTATGCGTGATTCCAACGGTGGTTTTGGTTTATCGCAAAGCGTTGGTAGACGAGAAGTTAAGGAAATACTCTAAGCGTTTCATTTTGCCTTCGCTCCTATTGGTTTTGGCTATCAGGATTCTTTTGTTGACACCTTTGGCCGACCGTTTCGGCTACCACGGCAAGGAAAAATACTACAAAGCCATCGAACAAGTAGCGGGCGAAAGTCCCGTGGTGTTTCAAGGCTCGTTCCAACAACCTGCTTTGTATCATTACTTTACGGGCAAGGAAAGTTCCACCTTGCGCAGTTACTACGACCGAAAGACCCAGTTCGACCTTTGGCAGTTCGACATGGCTTGGACGGGTCAAAAAGCGTTCATTTGTGGCCCCGTCATCGACTTGTCAAAGACATATCATATTGACGGCGTGGAATTTGAAGGTTATCTTGCCGAGCATTTCCAATCGGCGAACAGATTGGTTTTGGATTTCAGCATCAACACCGCGAATGATGGGGAAATCCCAGTTTTTCGCATTGGCGACACTATTCACATGGATTTTTCCATTTTCAATCCCTACGACCAACCTATCAACTTCAACCACAGCGAAATGGAAATGAATCTCCGCGTGCTGTTCCCCGACCAACTTTTGGCCTACCCTTGCATTTACGAAGACTTTCCCCAGCTCCAACCCAACATGACCTATCAAGGCCAACTGAAAGCCATCTTATATAACAACCTCCCCACTGGGTCTTGCCGCTTGACACTCGCCATCGGCGACCGCATAGCCGTTTTCGCGCCAATAGAAAATTGCTTGAATATCAATATATTGGAAAAAGGGAAATAAAGCCTACCCTATCCGCTCCGCGCAAAACACAATCAAATCCCTCAGTGCATCGAGGATTTCTGTTTTTGGAAAGTATTCCAATGTCTTTATAGTCTTATTCAAATGATTGGGTAACAACTCATTGGCAATTTCGATGTTTTCGCCGTCAAGGATGTCGTCGCGCATTTGGAACAACTGGCCGAAATGCAAGCCGAAGTCCGAAATCCGTTGGATTTGTTCCTCCGCCGCCCCGACCGACATGGCCCCGATGACGCAACACGAGCGCATCAACAAAGCAGTTTTGCGGGTGATGATTTCAAGATAATCTTTCGATTCCGACAATTGCATCAATTCCCCTTCGCTCATGGCAGCAGTGGTTTGAAGCATTTCATTCAGGATGTCTGTATCGTTGGCAATGAGCAACATGGCCTTTGCCAAAAGATAATCACCAGCAAGGACGGCCGAAAGGTTGCCGAATTGGGCTTTCACCGAGGCATGACCACGGCGTTGGTCGTCGTCGTCCACCACATCGTCATGGATTAATGTGGCGGAATGAATCATTTCCACGAAAGTGGCCGCACGCAGGGTTTGTTCATTAATCTCGCCGAAAAGTTTCGCCGAAAGCAAAACCAAAATCGGGCGCAGGCGTTTGCCCCGCGAGTCCAAAACATAGCGCATGATGGAGTTCATCGGGTCGGTTTCGGCTTTCAGGGTTTGTCCGAAAAAGGCCTCGAATTGTTGCAATTCGGCAGCGATGGGGGGTATGATTTGATCTAAGGTTTTCACGGCTATAATAGTATTCTGTATCACCCCTTGTTCTCCTTCATCAAGAATTCCTTTATCTTTTCCTTACTCGGCAACTGAAGCTCGTATTGGGCTACGAAAACGTTGGGGTCGATGTTGGGGGTCACGTATTCCACCATTTCCTGTCCGTATTCTGTGCAAAGTAACAAACCGACAGGTGGATTGTCGTCAGGTTGCATATAGTGGCGACGATAGTATTCGATGTACATGTTGAGTTGTGCCATATCAGCATAATCCAATCGATGCGCTTTTAATTCCACAATGCAATGGCATTTCAAGACACGGTGATAAAACACCAAATCTGCCTTGAAATATCGGTCGTCGATGAGCAGTTTTTTTTGTCGTGATTCCAAACAGAAACCCATACCCAATTCAAGCATAAACTCCTCCAAATGGTCAATGAGAGCCTGTTCGAGTTCGTCTTCCTCTACGACATTCTTTGCTGCAAGTCCCAAAAACTCAAAGATATAGTGTGACTTAAGCTCCTCGCGGGACGATGGTTTTTCTGCCTTTTCGTTCACTCTGCTTGTCAGCATTTCCGGCTTCTTGCTCCAGCCACTTCGCTCGTAGTAGTTGGAATCTATTTGGCGCTGTAGTTCTCGGTAACTCCACGGAACACGCATAGCTTCAATAGCATAAAACGCACGTTTCAAAGGGTCGTCTATATAGGCCAATATGGCAATATGTGTGTATGATAGCCTGTCAAACACCATTTGTGGCACTGGCATCACTTCACCTTTGGGAGTCATCATAGCGAATCCGTCATAAGATACTTTCTCCTGTTCAGACGTATATTGAGAAAAGTCAGGCAGTGCTTGGCTTTTTGTAAGCATTTGAGAATCAGGTAATAGAAAAAGGTCAGTCACTGCCTGACTTTTTCCGAAACGCTGCATCAGATAGTGTAACACTGGTTGTGAAACTTCTGGGAAAGACAAGTAGAAAGCCCTTGCATTTTTTAGGTTTGTCTGGCTCCAACTTTTGTCTTTTAGTCTTTCTGCCAGACGCTTCAACAGTCCCTCACCATACTTTGCCCTGTCGTTGCCGTGTTGTTCGTATTCCACAATATAAAAGCCTGTCAGCCAAGCTCGTGTCGTCACATTTCGGTTGATGACAAGTCGGGCATCCTCTTGTAAAGCACTGCTCGTCGACTGAATCTTTCCAACGAGTGACTCAAAGTCTCCTCTGTTTTTATCAAATTCGTTCATTTTGTCTCTCGTTTATACTGTGTTTTGCGGGTGCAAAGGTACTTAAAAATCTAATAGTCATATCTCAATATCAAAAATAGGTTTTTTTGCACGATATTTGCTATTTTTGCGTTTTCGTATCAAACTCTCGAATCATGAAACGCACCGGAATCATCATCGTGACTGTGGCTTTAGTGGCCATCGGTTTGTTGGCATTTGCCACGCCTGACAAAACTCCCGACAATCCCAAAACGCCTAAAAACAACTATGAGACTATGTGGAAAAAAGTAAAGGAAAACCTTGAGAAAAACCTGCCGGAATCGGCTGAAAAAGAATTGGTTGCCATCGAGCAGCAAGCCTCGAAGGACAACAACCCAACCCAACTATTGAAGACCTGGCTCTATCGGCAGAACATTATGCGGTTTACCGTGGAGGAAGACCCGCAACAGGTTTTCATCCAATACATTGAGGAGAAAGTCGGACAGTTGGACGAGGTACACAATGCCTTGCTGCACGAGGAAGTCGCCCGTGCCTACGCCGAGTATTTGGACCAAAACTATTGGCGCATCCGCGAAAACCTGCCCATCGATGGCGACATTTCCAAGGTGGAGATGAAATATTGGGACAAGGAGAGCTTCAAAACGCGCATCAACCAGCATTATGACGAAGCCTTGAAACCCGTCGAAGCCTTGAAAAAAGCCAAGACCGAGAATTTTATGGCCTTGTACGAAAACACGAACAACAACGCGGATTACATTGAGTATGAAGCTTCTATGTTTGAGTTCGTATTCCACCGCGTGGCGAATTATTATCAATTACGTTCTGAGGATAACGATATCGCAGGTAACACGGAAGCGTGGTGGCTGCCTGCCAAGGACTTTGTGAAACTTGATTTAGGCGATGCCAACAATGCGCTCATCAAATGCCTGAAAATCTATCAAGCCATACTTGCCTACAATCTTAAGAACAATAACGAGAATGTGTTGATTTTTAATGATTTTCATCGCTTTGAGTTTGTGAAAAGCCTTCTTAAAAAAGACGATCGGTACCAAGCCGCAATGGAAAACCTGAAGGCGCAGCACAAAGACAATCCGCTTTCCGCCGAAATCACTTCCCTGATTGCGCGCAATATGATGAGCCAGTACGAGAACAATAGCGAAGATAGCACCTATTTCGACAACTACAAGAAAGCCAAGACGATGTGTGAGGAAGCTATTGCCAAGTTCCCGAAGTCGAAGGGCGCGAAAAACTGCGAAAACCTCATCAAACGCATCGAGGAGCCGCAAATCGACCTGACTTTGAATAAAGTGCAACTGCCCAACGAGGCCATCCCCGCCGTGCTGGAATACAAAAACACGATTGCACCTTATTATAGAATCGTGAAAGTCAACGAGAAAGAATTGAGCAAATTGAACAATATGCAAAAAGAGGATTTGCTCAAGGAATTGAACAAGAAGACCGCCGTTGCGGAGCAGGAACTCATTTTGCCCGCCGAAACCGACTATCGCAATCACTCCACCTTGATTGCCTTGCCTGCTTTGGAGGAAGGTATCTATTACCTGACCGCCACCACCAAACAAGGCATCAAGAGTGAGGATAAAACGTTGGTACTCACTTTCCAAGTCTCCAACCTCGGTTATATCGTTGACCAAAAGGACGAAAAAATGACCGTGGTGACCGTGGACCGCAAAACGGGGAAAACTGTGGAAGGCGTTACCGTTGAACTTTTCCGCCGCGAGTGGGACTACAAAGCCCGCGAACATAAGACCATCATCCTTGCCACGATGAAGTCCGACAAAAACGGTCGCACCGTGCTTGACGGCAAGGTGAAAGGCGACAACTCCTTCTGCATCAACTTGCGTAAGGATAATGACAATCTACTTTCAGAAAGGTATTTCCGCCTCAATGAGCAGTACAGAAACAACAACGAGGTGTACGAAACGAAGCTTTTCACCGACCGTGCCATCTATCGTCCAGGACAAACTGTTTATTTCCAAGGCATTACAACACGCTGCCAAGGTGAGGACTTGAGCCTCGTGAACAATTACTCGGAAAAGGTTTCCTTCCGTGATGCCAACTGGCAAGAGATTACCTCGGCGAACTTCACCACCGACGAATACGGCTCGTTCAGCGGCTCGTTTGTCATCCCCACCGATAGGCTGAATGGCGTGTTCCACCTCAACGCCAACCGAGGCAGCGTGACCATCCGTGTGGAGGAATACAAACGCCCGACTTTCGAGGTGACTTTTGAACAGCCGAAAGAGCAATACAAACTGAACCAAGAAGTTACGGTGCGCGGCGACGTGAAAGCCTACGCTGGTTTCGGCTTGGACGATGTGGAATACA
>CAMVCZ010000083.1 GCA_947166105.1 uncultured Bacteroidales bacterium | reverse complement strand
GATGTCAATGAACCAACTTTATTCTAATGTCTAATAATAACGCAACAGTACTAAACTAAAATCGTAAAAAAATGGCACTTTGGAAAATTTCAGCAAAAGGCAATTGGAACTGGGGCACAAACAAAAATCTTGTGAAAGGCATGTTCATCGAAATGTCAACATCTTCAACGACCCCTCCGTTGGGTTTGACCAAATATCAAGAATCCATTGCACAGGCTTTCAATAAAAAGTATTCAACTAAGTTTGACAAGTCTAAAATGAGTGGTTCTTACTTGGTGTGTGAGAAGATTGGATAACAGATTAAGTCCATAGAACATTAAATGAAAGACTTATGATAAAAGAAGAATTAGAAAAATGGGCAGAGCAAGCATCTGACCTTTATAATAAGATAGGAAGCGAGAAGAACCTATCTTTTTATACACAGTCTCCTTTGGATAAACTTGTTGATAATCAGGTTGAAGTGATGATTATCGGCATCAATCCTGGTTCTGAAGGTGATTATAAAACTATGCTCACCAACAAAGCTTGGACTCATTGCAACAGCAAAATCGAAAAGATGCCGACATGGCATCTTCTCAAAGGCAACCACAATTGGATAGAATCAATGAATTGTTCTTCATGGGATTTGCATATTAACTGGCCATATTTCAAAGGTCTTATGCGATACTTTTCTCTAATTGGAGAAAGGAATATCCTCATGGATGAAACGAAGTTTGTGTTGACAAACATGACTTTCCTTAACACGAAGAACAAGAAAGATTTAAGCGATGACATTCTCCCGCAAACTATCTCACACACGGTTAAACTCATAGAGATTATCAAGCCAAAAATGATAGTGTTTTTAGCTGGTGGCGATGCGTTTGGATACTTAAACAATCTGAAGGGAGAATCCAAGTTTCAAGACCTTACAAGCAAATATCCCATCAAGAAAGTCAAAGATTCTTCCATTCATGTGGGGTCATTATGTGGAATCCCGTGTTATGGAGTCCGTCACCCTGCTTATGAAGCTGAAGAAGTGTTTTTGCAGATTTCTACATTCTTGAAATGTGTTTTTGGTCTTGAGATAAAAGACCTGCCTCCTTGCGACTATATAAATGAACAATGCAACGAAGCTGTAAAATATGTTGAAAAGGCTAAAGTGTTGAAAGATAGAATCAAGCCCGTAGTTTCGGCAACAGGGGCTTGTTCTTGGATTTACCAACATGAAGTATTGGTAATTGAACAATCTACAAGTTGGGACTCAAATGATGGAGGTTTGAAACAAACCGCAAAAATTGGGAACAATAACATTGCGATGGATCTTACACCTGTATCAAACGAGAACAAGTATTATTTAAGCGTATTTTGCAGAAACAAGGACAACTCCGCCGCTGCTATTATTTTGAAAAGACTATTGGAAAGAGTAAATGTTGAATTTCAGCCATATTTCAACAATCCTAATAGGCATCTTGTGGCAAGTTTTGATTTTGATGACGACGAAACCATCATAAAAACAATAACAGAAACGATACAAACACTCAAAAACGCTATATGTCAATCATTTAATCATTGAGATTGAATCCAACGAGCGTAATTACACAAAAAATAGATATTTGTTTTCAGCCTATGCAACAATTCAGCACAGGCTTCTTTTTTCTTTGCAGCGTGAAAACAGACTCAAAAAAAGGAATGTCATGGAAACCAAGAAAAGAACGACCCGAAAAATGAATTTGCTGTCTGCTGTGGAGCAAGTTGTAGAACTCTCTAAAGGTTCTCGTCTCAATGATGAGTTTTACAAAAAGGCAGCTCGCCCATTGAAACACCTTGCCGACAATCTTGAACTTTCCAAAGAGCAATGCGTGATGATGGCTCTTTTTATTGACAACAGCACCAATTCAAATATTAGAGTCAGCGACTTCTCTCGTCACCTCGATTGTAGCACTACCCGCATCATCCGTTTCTTGACAGATGTAGATGAATTGGTATGCCGTGGGCTGGTCTGTCGCAATCATTCCAAACGTGAGATAACCTATCGTGTGCCATTGGATGTGATTGAGGCCTTCAAACGTAATGAGAAATACGTCCCCAAAGATTATTCGGGTCTCAGTTGTGATGAATTTTTCGGGCTGATTGCTGAAATTATGGAAATGCGCGACAACGACGAGTTGAGCACAAATTTGGCTGTGAATCGCATACAGGATTTGTTGGAGAAAAATCGTCATTTGGTATTTGTCCAAAAGTTGAAAAGCTATTGCTTTTGTCAAATCGATGAGGCTCTTTTGGTCTTGTTCGCTCACTTGTATGTCAACAACAATGATGACGATATTAGATACAGTGACCTAGAATTCTTTTTCGACAGCAAAGCGCAGTGGAATGTTATAAAAAGACTCCTCAACAATAATGACAGCGACTTGCAACTCGCAAAATTGATAGAATACAATAATGACAATGGCCTTGCTGACCGAGAGTCGTTTCGTCTGACATGGAATGCAAAGTTGTCGTTGTTTCCAGAACTCAATGTCAGTATGTTGAGTGTTGATAACAACCGCAATAATCTAATTCACCACGAAGCAATTACATCCAAGCAACTATTCTACGACCAATGCGTAGCAGAACAAGTCAAAAACTTGGGCCAACTCTTGGAAGAAAACCACTACAAAGACGTATGTAGCCGACTGAAAGACAAAGGTTTTCGCAGCGGCTTCACCTGCCTTTTCTATGGCGCACCAGGAACGGGCAAGACTGAAACCGTTTTGCAGTTGGCTCGTCAAACGGGACGAGACATTATGCAGGTTGATGTTTCGGAAATCAAGAGCATGTGGGTGGGCGAAAGTGAAAAGAATATCAAAAATGTCTTTGACCAGTATCGTATGAAGGTGGAAAAGTCCTCTATTGCACCGATTTTGCTTTTCAACGAAGCAGATGCAATTATTGGCAAACGTCAAGAAGGTGTAGAGCGAGCCGTAGAAAAGATGGAGAACTCCATCCAGAACATCATCCTTCAGGAGATGGAAAACCTCAATGGTATCCTTATCGCCATCACCAACCTTGCCCAAAACATGGATAAGGCTTTCGAGCGTCGTTTCCTTTACAAAATCAAGTTCAACAAACCCACGCTGGAGGCTAGGATGCAAATCTGGCACACTATGCTTCCAGAGCTTTATGAGGCCGACATTAAAGTTTTGGCAGAGCGTTACGACTTCAGTGGCGGCCAAATTGAAAACGTCGCCCGACATTACGCCATCGACACCGTCTTGCACGGCAACGCTTCGTTGGAAACCCTCATGGCACATTGCGACGGAGAACGCCTTGAACAGAAAGAAAGACGGAAAATTGGGTTTTGAATAGAGGAAAGAGCAAGAAGAATGGTCAGTTTTGCGACAACAACACCTGCTCAATCGCCACAGGGAAATACGCCTGCTCCAGTTGGTGGATCTTAGCCGCCAAGGAGTCAGGCGTTTCGTTTTCGTCCAAACTGACGCGGGCTTGCAGGATGATTTCGCCACTGTCGTACAACTCATTGACATAGTGGATGGTAATGCCCGATTGCGCTTCCTTGGCCGCCACAACTGCCTCGTGTACATGCTCTCCGTAAAACCCTTTGCCGCCATATTTGGGCAGCAGGGCAGGGTGGATGTTAACAATCTTTTTCGGGAAGGCTTTGACTAAATTTTCCGGCAACTTCCAAAGGAAACCAGCCAGTACAATCAAGTCAATGCCAAGGTCTTGCAGTTCCTTGACGAAAGCCTCGCTGTTGAAGTCCTGTTTGGTGATCATTCGCACCGGGATATCCAATTTCTTGGATCGCTCGATGGCGTATGCGTTTGGGTTGTTGCAAACCACGTTCTCGATTTTGACAGCCCAGTCCTCTAAAAAATATTCGGCAATGCGCTGCAAATTGGTGCCGTTGCCGCTGACGAATATGGATAACTTTTTCATTCTCTGTATCTTATGGTTACGGTTTCGTTTTTCTTTAAGTCAAACCACACCAAATAACCTTCCTCGACCTTGCGGAAATCCATCACTTTCTCTTCCACGACGATGGGTCTGGTGCATAGTAAAGTCAGGCCTTCAATGGTTTCGCTTGGGTTGGTCAATTGTATGGTCTTGTTGTCAAGAATCTGATAATCAATTTTTTGTAGTTTCTCGTAATAATTGAGGTATTTTTCGATGGTGGTCGGCAGGATTTTCTTTTCGTCGCGAAAACGGGCGAGTTGGCTCAGTGCGAAATTGAATCCGGGCATGGCCTCGACGGAGCTGTTTTCGTTGTATTGCCAAAAGCCGCGCCACGGGTCGGTCCACGCGGGATAAACATGCGTAATGAACACATTGTGTTGGTTTACAAGTTGTTGTAGTCGGATGTTGTCGAAGAAATAGTACCAATTCTTGTCTTCGTTCACTTCCAAAGTCGATGGCGTGGACCACAGCAAAAAGTCCTTATCGCCATTGGGCAAAGTGGTGATTTGTCGGTTGGGCAGGGCATCGCCGAAGCCGTCGTAGGGTTGTACGAAATGCCCGTCAAAAAGTTTATCTTCCATGCGGTTTTCCTCGTAATAGGCGTTCCAAAGATAGCGCACGCCGTTTTTCCGCCAAAGGTTGGCGGAATAATACGGTGAATCGGGGAGAAGACCGTCGCAAACCATGTCTTCACGGTTCTTGTCGGGGCCATTGTTGTAGCCGTGGTCAATCCAGCTTTTTGTGTCGAACTGCCGCCGCATGAAGCGCATGGCTTTTGGATATTCGGAAGGAATGGTCGTGTATTGTTCGGGCGAGTGAAGACAGATTTCAAAACCACGTTTCTTGATGGTTTTCAGTAACTTGAAGAAATCCTTGTCGGTCGTGATGGTGGCTTGAGGCCCGTTGAAATGGCCTTTGCTGCCAGTTTCGTTGGTCACATTGTCGGGATTCCAATAGAACACGCTCTTCGTGACTGGAATGTCGAAATAACAGAAACCGCCGACAGCATCTTCTGGCTTGGTAATGTGCTCATTTCCAAAGAGAACGGCACGATGAGTCCTTAAATCCGTCCAGTCGGCGTGTTCGGTGAAGATGAAGGCCGATTGGTAGCCGTCCCAAACTGGCATGAGGCGAGGCAAATCGTCAATCATCCTATTGAAAACCTTGATTTTGCCTTTCAGAACCTCGCCTTTGCGTACTTCGCGATACGAAATGTCCTCAAAACAATCTGAGGTATCGCTTCTCATGGGATAGTGAAGTAGCGGGTGATCACGCCAATAGTCGATGTTGAAACAGGCTACACGCTCTTCCGTGTTGAGTTGCAAAGAGGAAATGCCTGTATTGTGATACACACTAATACTGAAATCGTCATTATGAACGCTAAAACCTTCTCTGTCAAGATAATAACTGCTTTGGAAATTGGCTGTGTCAATATGTTGGTTACGGCGGTAAACGGTGAGTTTGCCTTCGGGCAAGGGCAATTGGTAGGCCAATCGGAGCAACTTCACGTCTTCCTTGAAAGTGGTCTCGATGTAAACAAATGTGGCAATCACTGAGTGAGGCAGTTGCGTAAAATTCACAACCCAACCATCGTCATATTTGGTTTCGATTATCGACGGGTCGGAAAGGGTGTCGCCATTGGCATCGATGTATTCCACAACGGGAATGAGATAGGGCGAAAGCCACACGAATGGATTGAAAGTGGAATCGGTTTTTTGCTCAATTTCAGGCTGATAACTGGGGAGAGAATAGGCCTCAATTTCCAAATTGGCGTTGTCGAAAAACAAGGTCGCATGGCCTCTATTCCAAATGTAGCAGTTGATTTTCCCCTCGCCGATGTAGTCTAAAGGGAAGTTGAGACTGAAACTCGCGTGCGCCCAACCCGTTGAATCCGACTCGAAATCCGCAAGAGGGTAGGCGTTCCAATAGGGCTTTTTGCCTTCGTCGATGCTGAACACAAGCAAAGCGTCATGAAGTTGGAGTGTGTCGGGCGTGCGGAAATCGAAAACGAAACGGCAGCGGATGTTTTGTCTTGGATAATCTCTTCCCGCAGGGATACTGAAGCCGAACCCGTACTCATGGATGGAATCGCAGCGGCAAATATGGTTGTCTGTCAGAGAGTTATCTTCTGGAATGATTTGATAGACATTGAACCAAGGTGCCGACCAAGCATCATCGGTTTCAAAGTCGATGGAATAGTTTTGCGCCTTCGCAAAATGGAAAGCAAACAAGGTTACGCATAGCAAAACGATTCTGGTATAAGGCTTCATCTCGGCATTATTTGCCGCAAAAATAGCGTTTTTATGGGAACAAAGGCTTTGTTTTTTCGGAAAAAATGTGCCGTATAATATAATATACGGTGTGCCGATTCCTTCTTTTTTGTTTTATTTGAATTTTTTTTCTTCTTGATAATCAGCAACATGTGTGGTTTGAAGAAATATTTTTGGAAAAACCCATTGCGGAACGGGGAAAAGGTAGTACTTTTGCACCCGCTTTCGGAAGGGAACAGGGGTTGAGCGAGGGGAGCACGGGAGCAAGTTCTTTGAGAGTCTGAGGCCAGCACAAGAGACATCCTATTAGGATGTGCGGATAAGGAAAGACGCCCGGTCGGCGCGTGAGCGCCGCCGGGGAAGGCGGAACCCGAGAAACAGAGAAGAAACAAATGGAAGAGCAATACTACAACGAAGA
>CAMVCZ010000082.1 GCA_947166105.1 uncultured Bacteroidales bacterium | reverse complement strand
GACTGCGAGGTGAACTACTACCGCCTCGTGAACGAGACCAAGGTGCCGATGTTCGACATTCTCACCGAAGACGACTTCCCGAAAGTCGATGCCAACGACGTGGTGGTCGATGCCATCTTCGGCTCGGGTCTCAACCGTCCGCCGCAGGGTGTGACCGCCGACCTGATTGCCTACCTCAACCAAAGCAAGGCCATCCGCGTGGCCATCGACATCCCTTCGGGCCTTTTCGCCGACCAGCCCAGCGCATTGGGCTTCATCTTCAAGGCCGACTACACGCTGACCTTCCAAAACCCCAAGTTAGCTTTCCTTTTGCCCGAAAACGACCCGTATGTGGGCCGTTTCGAGGTCTTGGACATCGGTCTGCACCCGCGCTATTTGGAAGATGTGGAGACCAACAACCTGCTGACCGTCAAAGCGATGGTGAAGCCGATACTGCACAACCGCACGAAATACTCCCACAAAGGCACATACGGCCATGCCCTGCTCATTGCTGGCTCCGAAGGCAAGACGGGCGCGGCTTTACTTGGCGCGAAAGCTTGTCTGCGCATGGGCGTTGGACTTTTGAGCGTACATTTGTCCAAGTTGGCGCAACTGCCTTTGCAGACCGCCATCCCCGAGGCGATGATTGACGGTGATGACTCCGAAACCTGCTTTTCTATGTTTGGACATTTGGATGCCTATACCGCTGTGGGTGTAGGTCCAGGTTTGGGCAAGGCGGAGGAAACCGTCCGCGCCTTGAAACGCCTGATTCAAGAAGTGCAAGTGCCGTTAGTCATGGATGCCGACGCCTTGAACATCCTCTCCGACAACCCGACTTGGCTCGCTTTCTTGCCTTCAAAAACGATTCTGACGCCGCATCCCAAGGAGTTTGAGCGTTTGGTAGGGAAAACCTCAACCTCGTTTGAACGTCTTGAGAAACAAAGGGAGTTAGCCATCAAACACAACCTCGTCGTCATCGTGAAAGGCGCACACACTACGGTTGCGATGCCCAACGGTATCATCTTCTTCAACACCACTGGCAATCCCGGTATGGCTACGGCGGGCAGCGGCGACGTGCTGACAGGAATCATCCTCTCGCTTTTGGCGCAACGCTATTCGCCTGAGGAGGCCGCCGTATTGGGCGTCTATCTCCACGGCCTCGCTGGCGACCTCGCCGCCGAGGAAATAGGTCAGGAGGCCTTGATTGCTTCCGACATCACGGAACATTTGGGGAAGGCATACGCTGCGCTTCACGCGAAGTAGGAATTTTTCACGCAGAAATCGCAGAATGCGCTGAACCTGCCGGACGCAAACTATGCGTTGCATTGTGATTCATTTAATTCAGCGGATTCTGCGTGAGATTTTTTCATATTTTTGCAGCATGATTAAAACCACCGTTTCGAACCGCGAGATTTGGCGCATCGCTTACCCGATTATGTTGGGTAACCTTGCGCAAACCATCATTACCTTCACCGACACGGCCTTTCTCGGTCACCTCGGCACTATCGAGTTGAGTGCCTCCATGATGGCGGGCTTGTATTACTTCGTCTTCACCACCTTGGCGATGGGCTTTGCCGTGGGCATCCAAATCTTCATAGCGCGGCGTTTCGGCGAGGGCAACTTCAGCAAAATCGGCGTGGTGTTCCAGCATGGGGCCTTGTTTGTGCTGGGCTTGGGTCTGTTCCTGTTCAGCATCCTTTTCTTCTTCAGCCACAAGTTGTTGCATATCATCATCGAGTCCGAAAATATTTATGCGGCGGCGAGCGAGTACTTGAGATTCAGGCAGTTCGGCATTATGTTCGTGGTGTTCAACTTCCTGTTCCGCTCGTTCTATGTCGGCATCAGCAGCACCAAGGTCATCACTTTTTCGACCATCATTATGGCCATCGTCAACATCTTTTTCGACTGGGCTTTGATTTTCGGCAACGCAGGTTTGCCCGTGATGGGTATCGGCGGCGCGGCCTTGGCCTCGCTGATAGCCGAAATCACGGCGTTCTGCTTCTTCTGGATTTACACATACGTCAAGATTCCGCACGAGGAATACGGCATGTTCCGTTGGCACAAGTGGCAGCCCGCCTTGATGGGAGACATCCTCAAGGTGGCCTTTCCGAGCATGATTCAGCGGTTGTTCTCCTTCGGCGCATGGTTCATCTTTTTTGTGATGATTGAGAAGATGGGGGAGACGGCCATCGGTGTTTCGTCGGTGGTACGCAGTACGTATATGATTCTTATCATTCCAGGTATCGCTTTCGCTTCGACCGCCAACACCTTGACAAGCCGTATTATCGGCGAGGGCAAGAGTGCCGAGGTGATGGCGACTGTATGGAAAGTGGTGAAAAACAGTTTCTTGTGTGGTCTTGTCTTGGTCGCTGTGGTTGCGGCCATTCCGCATCTGGTCTTGCAGATTTATACTGACGACATGGCTTTGGCGCAGGCTGCTATTCCCTCGGTCTATGTGATTTGTGTCGCCACGCTGTTGGGGGCTTTCTCCATGACCTTTTTCGAGGCCGTTTCGGGCACAGGCAACACTACGGCGGCTATGGCTTTGGAGTTTGGCATCCTCATTGCCTATATTATTTATGTCTATTTGATGTCAAAAACATCTACCATCGCTGGAGTGTGGACTGCCGAGTGGGTCTACAACATCTCCATCGGCCTGATTTCGTTGGTTTACATCTGGAAGGCGGACTGGGGGAGGAAGCGGATTTGAACGGAGGTTGAAACCTCCGATGAGGTAGGACACCGACGCTTTTGTTTTGCGGGGATTGAAATCCCCGATGAGGTAGGGTCGCCCTTTGACTTCGTCGAATCTGCGATTTCAGGGCTTTGTAGAATGAACAAAATGAGTGAATTATGAAAACACCCGCGTTATCTCCGCGACTTGCCCTTGCACCACACGCAAAAGGAGCTCCAATGCAATGAGCAACAAGACTTTGGCGACTTTGAACTCAATTTGCGACCCACCACCGACTTCAAGGGGCAGCTGCTTTCGCGAGGTGCATGGCTGAAAGTGCTTGAACCGCAATGGTTGGCTGATGAAATACGGCAATGGCATGAGGACGCGGCGGGGATGCATCAAACATGAATTATCAAAGAAAAAGTTATATAAAACACGAATTATCAGAAATATATCACGAATTGTCATTAATTGCAATTTTTGAAAAATTGACTTTGTCGAAATCTCCGATTCGGCGGAGCCAATCTTCGATTTCGTGTCCAATTTATGGAAATTCGTGTAAAAAATTGAAAAACTTTGAACCTGTACCGCGATTTGGAACAACGTGCTTCTATTTTTGCCTCGTAATTCAATGTTAAACCTAAAAAAACAACACAATTTTTGTGTATTTTTGCAGAAACAGAAAACTTTATTGTCATGCAGCAGAAACTTGTAGTCTTCACTGGCGCAGGTATCAGTGCCGAGAGCGGAATCCCTACCTTTCGTGATGCCAATGGCATGTGGGGGAAATATGATGCCATGAAATTGGCCAGCGTGGAGGGTTTTGAGGAAGACCCTCAGGCGGTGCTCGATTTCTACAATGCCCGTCGGAAAAACCTGTTGGAGGTGGAGCCGAACCATGCCCACCGTGTTTTGGCCGACTTGGAAAAGCGATACGACGTGACCATCATCACGCAAAATGTGGACAACCTTCACGAAAGGGCGGGCAGTAGCAAGGTACTGCATCTTCATGGCGAGTTGAGCAAGGTGACCTCCTCGCGCAACCGCCTCGACCTTAATTGTATCAAGGACTATCCGCTTGATGCCCCCATTCGATTAGGTGACAAAGCCGCCGATGGTTCTCAATTGCGGCCTTATATCGTATGGTTTGGCGAGTATGTCGATGGTGTGGAGTTGGCGGCATATTGGGTTCAACAGGCCAACATCTTTGTGGTCGTCGGCACTTCGTTGGTGGTCTATCCGGCGGCGGGATTGGTCGATTATGCCCCAAGTGAGATTCCCAAGTTCCTGATTGACCCGAATGACTTGAAAGGCGGCCTGCCAGCTGGATTCCAGCATATCAAGGCGAAGGCGGTGGAGGGGGTGGATGAGTTGGTGAAAAGGTTGGATGAGTTGGAAAATAGTGTGTTTTCCAATGAATAGTTTGAAAGGAATCTTTATTTGTCTGTGTTTAATCCAGATTTTATTGAATTTGCAGAAGCAGAAATACACTTTCTATAGTTAAAGTTGCGATTAATTATTCTATAGAAAATCTTTTTTAGTGAAAGAGATTGAATTATTGTTTATCTTTGCATGTTATTAAAACAAAGAATAAAATGAGAATTACATCATTGCAAGAACTTGTTACGACTGTAAATAAGGATCTTGGCCATAGTTTTTGTGACGAATTTAGATACAAGAGAAAGAAACTTGGCCAGTATAGTCGTGCCTCATCATCAGGGATACTTTTTAAACTTAATGACCCAAATAGAGATTGGGTGATAAATGAAGGCGGGGGTGTTGAAGTCCAGTATCATATGTATTATCGTAATGATGAGATTGGATATGGATTGGGCTTTAATGCACAGTATGTGCCTTTCGCAAATGATAAAAGTCCAGTTGATTACATTAGACCGTTTGTCGATTCAATTCTTACCATATGTGATAATAAAGATAAACGTCTCGAAATATTAGAACAAAATGGTTTCAGGTTTATTGAAGGAAATTGGAATGATTTAAAAAATATTCAAGTAGGAGATTATTTTCTTTTTGGGAAAACAATAAAAATAAATAATGGTGTCATTTCTGACGAAGAATACAAGGAAATGATAGAATGTTTAAAAACTTCACTCTATGATTTATATATTGCAATTTGGGAACAAAAATTGAGGAATGACATAATAGATAAGACAATGAAAACATACACGCAATTGTTATATTCAAATAGGAATATAGTTCTTACAGGTGCCCCAGGCACAGGCAAAACCTATCTGGCAAAGCAAATTGCCCAAAAAATGATTTTTGGAGAGGTCAAAGACCAACTGACCGAAGAAGAGCAGACGCAATTTAATGAGCAGTGTGGCTTCGTTCAGTTCCATCCAAGTTATGACTATACGGATTTTGTGGAAGGTTTGCGACCAAGAAATGATGACAATGGCAATGTGGGTTTTGAAAGAAAAGATGGCGTGTTCAAAGAGTTTTGCAAGGCAGCATTGCTGGAAAGTGACAAGCCTTTCGTCTTTATCATCGACGAAATCAACCGTGGCGAAATCTCCAAGATTTTCGGAGAGTTGTTCTTCTCCATTGACCCGGGCTATCGAGGTGAGAAAGGCATGGTGCAGACGCAATATCAAAACATGATCAAAGATGGCGATGCGTTCAAGAAAGGCTTCTATGTCCCTGAAAATGTTTATATCATTGGCACGATGAACGACATCGACCGAAGCGTTGAGAGCATGGATTTTGCCATGCGTCGCCGCTTTGCTTGGAAGGAAGTCACGGCAGAGGAAAGTTACGAGGCCATGAAAGACAAGATGGTTCATGCTGAAGAAGTCAAAACACGGATGACCGCATTGAACAATGCCATTTGTGACGAAAAACTTGGCTTGAACAAGTCATACCAAATCGGGGCGGCCTATTTCTTGAAGTTGGATGAATACGATGGCGATTTCGACAAGTTGTGGGAATACCATTTAAGAGGTTTACTCTCGGAATATCTTCGCGGCAACCGCGACGCGGAGAAGCAATTGGAGCAATTGAAGAAAGCCTACGATGGCAACACCGAATCGCAGAATGAATGATTCAGACCCAAGACAATAGCACAACCAAAGCCATTCCTGAAGGTCAGGAACTCGACGACCTGAAATGTATGGCCAAACCTTCCATTTCGGAACTTTGTTCTGACGATGGAAGCAGCCTGCTTGTTTTCCCCCACTCTCTTGGCGAATACGGCGATAAGATTGGAGCAGAGCATATCTTTTCTGTAAATAATGGAAATCAATTAGTTACGGAAAACATTATGGGTTTTGTCGGCTATAACGACACACAAGTTTCCATCCGCTCCCGTTTTGCGCAGCAACAAGGGGATTATTTCCTTCATTATATGTTGCAGAAAGTGTTCGCTATCAACCTGTTCGATTTGAAACACGATTCCGACAACGAGAGCGTTTTCGATTTTCTGATCTATTTGTTTCCCGCTTTTCTGAAACGGGCCTTGCAACAGGGGATTTACAAGGAGTATCAGACACGGAATTATAACGATGCCAATGTGCGTGGAAGGATTGATATTCAGCGTCATATCCGACAAAACATCCCGTTTGCGGGCAAAGTGGCCTATTCGACAAGGGAATATGCCGTTGATAACCATGTCACCCAACTCGTCAGGCATACCATAGAATACATCGCGTGTCATCCATATCACGGGAATATCCTCGGCAATGACGACGAGACCAAGGAAGCGGTTGGATTGATAAACAATGCGACATCGAGTTATAACCGAAACGAAAGAAATCGGATTGTCAATTTGAATAACAGGCCAATAAGCCATCCATATTTCAGCCAATACCTTGATTTGCAACGGCTTTGTTTGCAGATTCTTCGTCACGAGGAATTGAAATACGGCAACGATGACAATCAGATTTACGGCATTTTGTTTGATGGGGCTTGGCTTTGGGAGGAATATTTGGATACATTATTAAAGAGTATTGGTTTTGAGCATCCGCGAAACAAAACAGGAGAAGGTCGAAAGTACATGTTTACAGACCATACAGGTGTTTGTTACCCTGATTTTTATAGCCAAGAGATGGTGCTTGATGCCAAATACAAAGGCTATGAGGATTTGGGAATGGTTCAAACTGCCGATTTGTATCAAGTAATCTCATACATGCACATTCTGAAACTTAATCATGGATGTTTTGTCGTCCCGGTTTCAAACGACGAAAAACAATCCGTAGCCAAACAACTGAATGGCTACGGTGGGAAGCTGTCGGTTTTCGGTATGCAAGTTGACCAGAAAAGCCTAACGTTTACTTGCTTTGTCAACAAAATGGAAGCGGAAGAATCGAGGTTGCTGGAATGTATAAGTAGTTTTGTTTCAGATTAGACAAACCACCAAAGCCCTGAAAGGGCGATTCTATTACAACGGAGGTTTCAACCTCCGCGTAGAAAGAGGGTTATGGTCATACCGATGTGTCGGGGATTGAAATTCCCCGATGAGGTAGGGTCGCCCTTTCAGGGCTTTGTA
>CAMVCZ010000081.1 GCA_947166105.1 uncultured Bacteroidales bacterium | reverse complement strand
GAGTTGCAAGACCTGATTTTCAACGCCCGCATCCTCGACGAGTCGAAGATGGACAACTCGAAAGTGTTGCTCTATTCGACCGTCAAGATCAAGAACGTGAAGTCAGGCATGATGATGACCTACGCCATCGTGCCCGAAAAGGAAGCCAACTTCAAGGAAGGCAAACTTTCCATCAATTCGCCCATCGGCCAAGGCTTGTTGGGCAAGCAAGTGGGCGATGTGGCCGAGATACAGGTGCCAGCCGGCAAGGTTCATTTTGAAGTTGTTGAAATAACCCGATAAAACCCAACGCTATGGCTACCATTTTTTCAAGAATCGTGAAGGGTGAAATTCCCTGCTACAAGATTGCCGAAGACGAGCGTTTCTTTGCATTCATGGACATCAACCCAGTGCAGAAAGGCCACACTTTGGTGATTCCCAAGCGCGAGGACGACTATATCTTCAACCTCGCCGACGACGAAATCGGAGCGATGATGGTCTTTGCCAAGAAAGTGGCCAAAGCCATCGAGAAGGCCGTGCCTTGCAAACGCATTGGCGTGGCCGTCATCGGATTGGAAGTGCCTCATGCGCACATCCACCTCATCCCCATCACGCAAGAAGGCGACATGGACTTCAAGAAGGAACATGTCAAGCTAACCGAGGAGGAATTCAAGGAGGTGCAAAAGCGCATCGTTGAGAATCTCTAACAAAAAGCCGTTGAAAAACGGCTTTTTTTGTTACTTTTGCCGAAAATTACTTTCAATATGAGGAAGCACATCTTATTAATATGGGCCATTTGCGCGGCGACAGGTCTTTTCGCGCAAGACTTCGACCTGCCTTGCGGCAACATCAACTACAAGCCCGAGGTGCAGACCGTTTTACTCTATGCCGACGACAACCAACTGAACGACCCGATTGTGCCTTTGTCGGACATGTTGGGCCGGCTGACGCTCACTTTCGACATTATCGACGGCCAAGGCGAAGTGCTTAATTACACTTTCATCCATTGCACTTACGACTGGCAACCGACCGATATCCAACGGATGCAGTACGCTTCGGGCTTCGATTCCGACCGTTTGGACGACTATGCTTTCTCGCGCAACACATTGATTGATTATGCCAACTATCATCTTAGGTTTCCGAAGGAGGACATGATGCCGATAGTTTCGGGCAATTATCTCCTCATCGTTTATGGCGACGACTTGAACGACCTCTATTTCACCCGCCGTTTCATGGTGGTTGATGAGAAAGTGCAAATTGGGGCCACGGTGCCGCGTTATCCCGACGACCTTGCACTGACCAACACGCACCAACAGCTTAATGTGACCGTGAACATGAACAGTTTCATCATGAACAACACCCAGCAATTCAGCCACTTGACCATTCGTCAGAATGGCCGCTGGGACAATGCCGCTGTGGGCTTGCAGGCCACTTACATCTATCCCGATTACCTGACTTTTGAACACCATCCGCAAACCGTTTTCGAGGGTACGAACCAATACCGGCGTTTCAATACCAGTAATTTCTATTTCCAGTCGGAGAATTTGGCGCATATCCGCCAGACCGACGAATCCTTCGAGATCGACATTGCCACATGCGAGTCGCGGGCGCGGAAAGCCTACGCAACCTACGAAGACATCCACGGCGAGAAGTTCGTTTACGTTGAGGACGAAGACCTTGACAACGCCACCGAAGCCGACTACTGCCGCGTGAATTTCTTCTACAAGAGTGAGGCTCCATTGACGCACGAGGACATGTACATCATGGGTGCGCTCAACGATTGGCGCTTCGATGAGAGCAACAAAATGACCTACGACTACAAGTTGCGCGGCTACACCTGCTCGATGGTGCTGAAACAGGGCTATTACAATTTCATGTTCGTCACCCTCGACCGCAACACATACGAAATCAAGACCGACCAGACCGCTGGCAACCATTGGGAAACCAACAACATCTACAAGTTGTATTTCTATTTTTACAATGTCGTCAAGGGTTATGACGAGTTGATTGGTTATGCCACGGTGAATTCACATTAAGTTTCACGCTGATTGTTTTTGTTATGGATTGTCTCACGCAGAACTCGCAGAATACGCAGAACCTGACGGCTGCATATTTTGTGTCGCATTGCGATTCATACAATTCAGCGTATTCTGCGTGCAAAAAATAGTCTTCCCATGAGCGACTCCCGAATCACACTTTTTGCTGAAATCTTGCTGCCGATACCGGTGCCGGGCACTTTCACCTATCGTGTACCTTTCGCGCTGAACGACCAAGTGCGCGTGGGACAAAGGGCGGTGGTTCAATTTGGCAAGACCAAAATCATGTCGGGGCTGATTGTCGCGCTGACGGAAAAAGTGCCGTCTGTTGAGGTGAAAATCCTCATGGATTTGCTTGACGACCAGCCTGTTGTGAACGAAAAACAGTTGAAGTTTTGGGACTGGGTGAAGACTTATTATATGTGTCATCTCGGCGAAGTGATGCAAGCCGCGCTACCTTCGGCCCTGAAGCTCAGCAGCGAAACCACTGTCGCCCTATCACCCGATTATGTCCTTGATTCCGTGACGCTTAACGATTTCGAGTACATGATAGTGGAGGCCCTGCAAATCAAGCCGAAAATCGCCATTAGCGAAGTCAGCAAAATCATCGGTTTCAAGAAGGTGATGCCATTGATTCATTCGATGATGGAGAAGGGCATTTTGGTGATGGAGGAGGAACTGAACGAGAAGTATAAGGCTAAATATGAGCGTTTTGTGCGGCTTTCGGGCGAATATCGCGATGAGGCGAAAGTCCATGAATTAATGGACACATTGACCAAAAAAGCCTATAAGCAACTTGAGGTTTTGCTTTCTTTTATTTCCCTCGGCGGCGATGCCGACAACGACATCATGGCCAAGGCTTTGCTGCAAAAGGCCAAGGCCAACTCCACGATTTTGAAAAACATGGCTGAAAAGGGCATTTTCGAAGTGTATGAGCGCAAGGTCAGCCGATTGAAGGAATTCAATGAACAGACTTCCGTCGATTCGATACAACTTACTGATGCACAACAGAAAGCATACGAAGGGATTCATACGGGATTTGGCGAAAACAAGCCCGTTTTGCTCCACGGCGTGACTTCAAGCGGCAAGACGGAAATCTATATCAAACTCATCAAAGAAGCGATTGACAGAGGCAAACAGGTTTTGTATCTCTTGCCTGAAATTGCCCTTACTGCGCAGATTATCAATCGCTTGAAAGAATATTTCGGAGACAGATTAGGTGTTTATCATTCAAAATACGGTATTAATGAAAGGGTAGAGGTTTGGGAACAAGTGCGCGACTTTGGTCAGACCCAATCATCGAAGCATCAAATCATTATCGGTTCGCGCTCGGCTATCTTTTTGCCTTATTCCGACATTGGGCTTATCATCGTTGACGAGGAACACGACAGCAGTTTCAAGCAAATCGACCCTGCGCCGCGCTACAATGCCCGCGATGCCGCCATTGTGTTGGCCGCTATGCACAAGGCAAATGTCGTACTCGGCTCGGCCACACCGTCTTACGAGAGTTATTACAACGCCTTGAATGGTCGTTATCATTTGGTGGAAATCACGGAGCGTTTCGGTGGCGTTCAGATGCCCGAAATCATCCTCAGCGATATGCGCGTGGAGCGGCGGCGAAAGACGATGAAAGCCGACTTTGGCAGCACGTTATTGGACGCGATGAAAGAGACCTTGGACGAGCACAACCAGACCATCTTGTTCCAAAACCGGCGCGGTTTTTCGTTGCGGTTGGAGTGTGATGAGTGCCATCATGTGCCGCAGTGCATCAATTGCGACGTGAGCCTGATTTACCACAAGAGCCAGAACGTGTTGCGCTGCCATTATTGCGGCTACACGGCCTCCGTGCCGACCGAATGTCCCGTTTGCCACAGCACCAACATACGGATGCATGGCTTTGGCACTGAGAAGATTGAGGAGGATTTGAGCCTCGTCATGCCCGAAGCCAAGGTCGCCCGCCTCGACTTGGACACGACACGCTCAAGAAATGATTATCAAAGCATTTTGGAATCCTTCCAAGACCATGAAACCAACATCCTCGTTGGCACGCAGATGGTCACCAAGGGCTTGGATTTCGACTCGGTGAAGGTGGTGGGCATCCTCAATGCCGACAACATGCTCTCTTTCCCCGATTTTCGCGCCCACGAGCGCAGTTTCCAGTTGATGGCGCAAGTGGCGGGTAGGGCAGGGCGCAAAGGCAAGCAGGGTAAGGTCATCATCCAGACTTACGAGCCGGCGCATCCTGTTCTCCAAGATGTGTTGCGCAATGATTTCCGTGGGCTTTACGAAAAACAGATGGTCATTCGACAGCAGTTTGGCTATCCGCCTTTTTATCGGCTCATCCTTATCCGCTTGAAACACAAGGATTACCAAAAACTCAATCCCGCAGCGGCGGAGTTGGCCACTATGCTTCGGCCTATCTTCAAACAAGATTTGCTTGGCCCGGAATATCCTGTTGTTTCAAGGGTCAAGAATCTGTATATCAAGCAGATGATGGTGAAGTTCCGCCGCGACTTTAATACGCAAAAGGTAAAAGAGTTGATAGCGCAGCAAATCCATCTTTTCCAGCAAAACTCTGATTATAAGGCCGTTCAGGTGCAGATTGATGTGGATCCGATGTAACCGCATTGCGTCACTGCGAGATACGAAGCAGTTCAGAGCTGGTACACAAACTTGTGGACCACAAACTTGTGAACCAAATGAAATACTGTGTTTAATAATCAGATTTTCAAATTGTTATTCGCACCATTCTTTTGAAAACCATAGCTCGAAAACAGGGTCGGTGAACATGGTACCGTTGGGCAATTCTTCTATCAATTCTTTTTGTTTGAGTACGGATTTGATTCGTGAAACATTTGACTTGCTTCCCAAGTCATAGTTTTCCAGCACTTCTTTCGAGCCGAAATTGGAATGGATTCCGTGGGCAAGAGCCTTCAGGAAGTTCATTTGGTAGGCGGTCAGTCCCTCCAATTGTTGCAAAAACAACAGCGAGTTTTGGTTCAGCAGGTCTTCGATGGCGGCTTCCAACGTTTGTTCGGAGACGACATTGCCGGCATTCAGCATCACGTTTGACGCCAATTGTTGGACGTATGATGATTGGTTCTGTACGGTTGAGCAAATCCTTTCAATCAGTTCGTCGGGAATGTCGATGCCCTTTTCCTCGAATTTGTGGCGGATGAAAGGTTTCCAGTCGTCGGTGGGGATGGGCTGCAAAAACAGGATGTCGCCAAATTGGTAGAAGGGCATTCGCTTGTTTTGGAACAGCGTGGAGAGTAGGTGCTTTTTGCTTCCAAACAGGCAGTAGGAGGCGTTGTTTTGCAGTTGCCAGATGCCGCGCATTTTCTTTTGGACACTCAGCGAATCCTGAAACTCGCCGATTTGTTGGAACTCATCGATGCACACGACGATGTGTCTTCCCATTTTTTCGGCCATTCGTTCTGGCAGTTGCAGAATCTCTTCGGGAGAATAGTTTTTGGGCGTGATGCCTAACGACAGGGAGACCTCGGAGTTTGGGTCGGGGCTGAAACCCACTTTGGGCGACAGTCGCACCAAGAACTCCTTGATGTTTTTCATTACGGCTTCGGCTTTGCCCGCAGTTTGTTTCATCAAGGCGGCGGCAAACTTGTTGTAAAACTCATATTCGTTGCGGCAGTCGTAGGCATCGATGTAAACCACGCACACTTTTTTCTTGTCGACGACAGACTGCACCTTTCTGACGAGCGAGGTCTTGCCCATCCTTCGCGGGGAGATGAGCACGACGTTTTGCCCGTTTTCGAAGTCTTGTTTGAGCCGTTTGGTCTCTTTTTCGCGGTCGGTGAAGTTGTCGCCTTCCACCGCCACGCCGTAGATGAACGATTTCTTCATGACGTGATTCTGCTTGGTATGACGTTGCAAAAATACGCTTTTTCCCCATTGGTACACCAACTTGTGGACCACAAAGTAGTGTACCGAGTGGAAAAAATCGGAAAAAATCCGTCAAAAAGACTTTCGTTTCCAAATTCTTTGTATTTTTGTAGCTGATTGTTCGGAGAGAAATGCTTCGCATTCGGCGAAGTCACATCCGGACAGTTGAAGGCAATTTGTGCTTGTATCCGATTGACAAAATCTGGAAAATTTTGAAGTGGATATAAGATACGAATCAGCCAGCCTAATTTGTATTCATCAGTTTTTATGTGATACATATAGGCTGGGAAAACGTATCTATTTTACTTCAAAGGTGTTTTCCAGAGCCTGTCAATCGAAATAGGTGCATTTCAAGTTTCCTAGCCTTCTTGTGTGTAATTATGAACTTGCTGAATCGGGGAAGCAATAGGCAGAATAACTTAAAACTAACAAACTATGGAAATAGAATGCCCAAATTGTGGATTTGATGATTGCTACTTCAATGGCACATGTTATGAATGCCCTGATTGTGGTTGCACTTGGACTGATAATGATGATGACGAAAATGATTGTTGAAATAATCATTATTCAGTAATGAACTATTTATTTGAAGATCAATAAATAACAAATCAATACATGTTTATTATGAAAAGCAGAATTCTTTTAATCCTTGCATTAATTACTGCTTTGCCTTGTGCTTATTCACAGACACAAAAAAACAAGATAGATTATAAGACACAAAGCTATGATTTGGTGTTTGATAGGCCAAATTGCATTCTGTCAGTCATTCCTATGGAATCGCTGCCAAAAATAAAATCTTTGACTATTAGGGGTGAGCTGGGGAATGATGACGTGAGCATCATTTTCGGCAAGTGTACAGATTTGGAATACTTGGATTTAAAAAACACGACTCTACAAGAATTCAACATAACGGACTTTTCCAAAGTAAGCAAACTGAGAGTTTTCAAAATGCCTTCGAAAGTATATAGGCTTCATGTTTCTGTTCCAGCACAAACAAATATTTTCGGAGATTTGTTCAAGAATTGCTATAATCTTGAAAGTGTCGAACTGCCATCAGAATTGGTGTATTTGCAGTGTAATCTTTTTGTGAATTGTCCCAAAATAGCATCAATAGCATTACCTGCCAAGATAAAGGATTTTGTTTGTGTTTTTCGGAACTGTCCCTCTTTGACTACCGTTGATTTAAGCCAATGCTCCAATATCGCCCTATAATGTACCCAATAATTGAGACTGCAAATATATTGAATTAATGTGAAACATC
>CAMVCZ010000080.1 GCA_947166105.1 uncultured Bacteroidales bacterium | reverse complement strand
CCGCTTCCGGGTCTTCCGGGTCAACATCAACGTAGATGCTGATCCTGTTCCAACCAGCAGCCAACGATATAGTCTGCGTAACAGTAGCGGCAAAATTAAGGACAACGGCATTGTCATAGTCCTCCAAATAAAGATCATCATAATCTGTTCCTGTAATGATGGGAATGCTGGATGTGCAAGCAACATATTCTATCCCATTCACATGGTCAAATAGCTTGAAGGAAACCTCTTCACCATCACCAACAATAGAGTCCATCCGATAGACGGGAAGTTCCACGCAAGGATAAGTGATATCTTCCTCCATCCTCAAAAAGGCATGCCCTCTACATTCACCATCGATAAAGGACGCGACCTCAAAATCCTCCCAGTTGTCGGTAACGTATGTGCCATCAATTTTGATGAAGGCGACGATAGCATCCCACATTTCAAAAGGGCCTGAATTAAAAGCAGCCCAATGAGATGTGTGATTTTGAGCGAAAATTGATCCGCCGAAAACAAGGGGCACGATCAGTGTCAATAATAATTTTTTCATAGTGTTTTAATTTTTGAATTGTCTGATATTTACGATTGATTGATTAATGCACTATTTTGTGTTTGCAGGGAATACAAAAACCCTATCATCCACTTGGTTCGATGTATAAACATAACCCTGCCCTGGTTCAAGAGTGGTGAGTCGTCCTCTCCATCCACCATTATAAACAATATTCTGAGTTTTGGAAGCAATCCTATCACCATTGACAGCAAAGCTACCAAAAACATCAGAGAGAGTCATACTCTGGGAAAGAGGGAATCCAATCCAGTTGACACCTCTTCTAATGGTGATAGGATGCTCGACGGGATTGATGGGCTTACCTTCCAACATGATTTCACATGAAGTGTCAACCTTAATCTTGTACATTTGAGTCACATCCAACGAACTCAATGCGCCTCTCCATCTGGTTCCATTGAAGATAGTGAGACCATCGTTTTGTGACTTAATTGTGACGATAGACCCTGACAAAGAATCCACAAGAGCTGCCTTCACATCATCCAATGTAACCTCAACATTGAACGACACCCAGTTCCAACCAGCATTCAATGCAATCGTCTGCGTAACCGTAGCCTCCTCATCCTTCACATAAAGATACACAGGTGACTGGTTGGCTGAAGCATAGCAAGCGAAAAGTGCGTTGCTTCCGCTACCATTGAATTGCATCACATTGCGGTTGCTGCTTTGCGAAGCTACAACGCTGAACATTCCAGTTGTGTCATTAATTGTGATTTCCCACTTGCCATTCTCGTTAAGGGTATCCATTGTCCTCAGTTGGTTTGCGCTGTTACTGGCAGCATAGAGATAACCACCGTCATAAATAGAATAGAACCCGTCACCCAAATCAGTAATGACAAACTCATGGACTTTTTCGCTATCTACCGTGGCAGTAGTGCCGTCAACGCTGATGGCAACTCCCCCTCGGTTGTTAGTTCTCTGCTCACCCATTGCAAAATAATTAGCCACACTATCAATCACCTTACTTCCAACGATGATGTAAGTCTTGCCCGATTCGATGGTGGTGGCCAAGGTGTAGGTGGCAGGCTCAAACGGAACCACTGGCGCAGCAGTGGCACTGACAGTAACATTATGGGCAGGCATGACGAAGGTGTACGTCAAATCTTCGGCAATATCGTTCACATGTTCCGTTCCATCCACCATAAGTGATCGGATTTCATAACCCTCATTGGCCGAAACGCTCAGCATCACATTCTTGCCTTCGGCCACTTGAATCGTGCCGGCACCTTCCATTGACTCAGTAAGATCATCGTCAACGAATGTGAATATCTCAAGATTCTCAAAAGGCTCAACTATCAAATCGTAGGTCTCAATGACAGGTCCGCCGCCGAATTCATAAAGATGGATGTTGCCCAAAGCGACATTGCCGCTAACCTTATTAATGTAAATCCACTTGATATAACGGACGTTCTCGCCCAAGTTGTCGAACTCCTCGCCATGAGTTGCACCAAGCTCGGTATAAGTTTCCAAATCGGTGTAGGTCACGCCGTCCTCAGAAGTCTGCACTTTGAAGGTACCATTTGAGAAAGAATTGCCCTTGATGTCGAAAGTAAGGGTGCCAGGCACTTCGTTGAATTTCAAAACAAGGCATGAAATGCTATCATTTTGATTGTTGAATTTCAGTTTTGGTGAGGAGGGGTAATCCGATCCAAGGAACTTCTGTGTCAGGCCATCGGTGTCTTCGATGTCGGCTCTGCCACCATCAAACTCAAAAGGCAGCGTGGCATAATCAACCACATATTTAGCTTGGTTGACAGTGACAAGATTGGAATAGACCTTATTGTTCTCTGCGTCGAATGCATAAACCTTGAAGTAAGCCGTGCGAGCTTCGCCGTTGTTGTCGTTAGCAATACAGCGTACCACATAACCTTCTTCATTTGTTCCGGTAACACCCACAATAAGCCAATCAGTAGGCACTGTTATTTCGTTGCCCTGATCGTCATAGAACTGAACAGTGAAGCTCTGGTAGTTTGTCACCATGATGTTTTCATAAGCAATCGTCAGACTATCCATTTGGATTCCATTCGTTCCTGTTGCAGCAAAATTGATTGTGTATGGATTGACGGAGATGAAAGGTATGTCGGGATGCGTCAAAGAAACCAGTTGGCAGCCTTGGGCAAATTCGTATATTCCATCGGTAGCGTAATAGGTCAAATTACCATAAACCACAACAACATCGCCAATGGCGACATTGGCGGCTTCTTCGCCACCACAACGGTAGGCTTGCAAGAAAACTTCATCGCCCGCTTCATCCACCATATTGAAGGTGATATTGCCATAAGTGGAATTATAAGGGGTCGGAATTTCCGAAACGATACCTGTGGCATATACGCCTTGTGTTCCCATTCCAGCATCGATAGCAGCGCGGGCTTGGGCAACGGTGTAAGGATTAGTCTCAGAACCAGGGGCATTGGGGTTAGAAGCCTGTGTCACAGTAACATTCTTGCTAATGGTTTGGTCTGAATTGTAAGTGTAGATAAGGGTAACTGTTGCAGTGCGCTCTACATCACCGTTCATTGAGCAGGTGAAAGGAACCGTTGCGCCGACAGTGCCGATGCTGAGCCAATCGCTTTCGGTGGTGGCAGACAAAACACCACCCTGAACAGCATTGTTAATCGTGTAGGCAATGGCACCCGAAGTGGCATTGTAGTCGATGGAAACATTATTGGCGGTAATACTGGGAGGAAGAACGCCTCCTGACACTTTCTTGTAGAAAGCAAAGGTTTGGTTGGCAATGTTACCACCAGTAGATGTATAACATCTCCAATCTTGTGAATCATAAATACCAACATAACGATTGGTTCCAGAATGTTTCAAATATCCATCATCCACAACAAAAGTCTTGCTTGTATTTGTTCCCACACGAACACCATTATTCGTATTAGTGCAATACAGCCAAGTGGTGGTCGAACCATTCGGGTAGAAAGTATACCCATCCGTAGCATTGCCGCTGAGGGTCCATTGGATGGTTGATGTCACATTGCTGGTAATCAAATCATTGTCTACTGTTACAGCAACTGCATTAGGAGCGCTGCCTGTTCCGTTATTGTTCGACATGGCATAGTTGGAACCATTGTTGCCCACAATGACGAACACATCAGTTTCGGTAAGATCGGCAAGGTTGGTGAGTACCCATTGTGCGTCGCTCGGAGTGTCTTCAATCCAAATGGCATACAACACAAGATTAGCTTGAATGTTCTCTATCACATCGCCTGCATCGTATGCATCGCCATCGCCATCGGCTTGGGTGTTCCACTCGCTGAAGGTGTGGCCTTCATAATTGAAGGTGTTGGCGAGGCGCAAGGTAACATCGGCACCTTCAACGTAGGTGTCTACAACAGGATTCACACCGGCAACGTTGGCGTTATAGGTGACGGTGTAGGTTGTGGGGGCCACTCCTCCTTCAGAAAAGGTGACCGCAATCACTTGAATACGAGCCTGACCACTGGCAGTATTGGTAAAGGAAACCGAAGTTTCGCTGCCTGTCCAGTTCTGCAACGAGCCCGTATATGTGCCAGAAAAAGTGAAGTTAATGGCAGTGATTCTTGTTTCACCCTCTTGGTCGTTCAAGGCAACTTCAAGAGTGTTGCCAGTGTACATACGCACGCCCGAGCCAGTTGTATAATACTTAGGGGCGTTATTTGATGTTCCTTGGGCAAATGTGAGCGTTACATTGGTACCTTCAACCGTTGTTACATCTACTGCATTTCCGTATCCCAATTCGGAAAACGTGAATGTTTCCACGTCTCTTGTTTGTCCCCGCATCCCCAAGGGGACGACGAAGAACGCAAGCAGCACAAAGGCTGCTGTTAGAAAAATAAACTTCCTTCTCATAATTGTTTGAATTTTAATTGATTGATATTATTCTGCTTTGTTTTCATTTCTTTTGCCAATGGCCATACCGCATAATACGCGACACACTTCTTTTACTTTGCAAAGATAATGAATATCATCATAACTTGTATGTCAAATACCCACTTTTTTTCAACAAAAACTTGTTTATTGGGCATAAAAAAAGCCACCCTTGAGGGGTGGCTTTTTGGATTAGGCTAATGTAATATAACTCATTAGAAATTGGTGATGTCAAAAGGAGGCATTGAATGGATGTGACCACCTTCAACTAAGTTAGCCTTAGTTGTAGTTCTTTCAATAAAATTAGTCTCATCATAATAAACTCTCATGGTGAAACCAGTTGCAAAAGCTCCATCAAGGACAACAAAGTCAAACTCTCTAGCAAGTTCATCATTCAAAGCAGCGTTATTGCATTCAAGGACGACCTTATTGACATCCCCAGCATTAGCATCTATGGTCTTTTCACGGGTTAAAATGTTATAAGTCAAAGTACCCGTCAGCACTTGATTCGGATTAGCATCTATTAATTCAATTTTGTTCACCTGGAAATTGTTGGAAGGGCCATACAATCCAATGCGCATCACACCGGCATCGCTGGCGAATTCAAAGATGCCTTCATCATTGTTGGTGGCATGCATCGGGAAAAGTTCGTCTGCAAAACGACCATCTTGGGCACGAACATATGTCTGAGTGGCAGGGACATTGTTCATCGTAACCGTCGTGGCATCATAGGTGTTTACTGGATAGAAAGCCGTGTATTTGCCAGCTTCATTAATTTTGGCCAAGAAAGTGGGGTCACCAGTAAATGTAGCTGCTGTTTGGTTATTAAACTCATTAGCGACTGTGAAAACTTCAGCATTGCGGTTTTCATCAAAGACTTGGATTTCGTCACCTTCAAGCCAAATCACATAGTTTCCCGAATTAAGTTGCGTCCTGTCATCGGAAACGGGCTGGGCGATAGTAGCCTTAAAAGTCACTTTGTTGGTGTTATCATTCTTCTTGCACGAAGTGAAGGCAAGAGCAACAAGGGCGCAGAGGCCCAACATTCTAACTACTTTTTTCATTTTTGTTCGATTTTTTAATTAGACATTAATTACCAATTACCTCCTTCACCTGACAACATCATGCCACCCGTGTTTGCGCCGAAACTATCCGGCCCAGGTACCGATGAGCAAAGGATGCCTTGCATCTCCATTGTGATAAGCTCTACTTTAGGAGCTTCGTACATTTTGTTTTGTTTCATTTTGTAGTTGTTTTAATTATTAATAATTAAGTGATTAAATCTCAATTTGTTAGAGCGCAAGTCTGTTTATTCCATGCACTTTTACGCTGCAAAAATAAGAATATTTTCATTAGGTGGAACATTTTTTCTACTTTTTTTCAGTTTTTTTTTGCCGCTCGACCAAGGCCTTGTCCAAATCGAGGAGGAAATTGCGGGTCTTTTCAAAGGTTTCGAGGAGGATGACGCGCTCCTCGTAGTCGCTGAAGCGTTCCTTGAGGGCTTGCTTGGCGCCGGCAAGGGTGTAGCCCTTCACCTTCAGCAGTTGGTAGATGACATGCACATAGCGCACGTCGCGTTCGGTGAAGAGGCGGTTGCCCTTCTTACTCTTGCGCGGGCGCAACACGTCAAACTCCTTCTCCCAATAGCGAATCATCGAGGTGTTTACGCCAAACATGGCCGCCACTTCGCCTATCGAGTAGTAGTATTTTCCGTTGGTATCCATTTCACTTATAATACCTTATTAATTAATAGCCACAAAACTCAATCCATCGTTTGCACGGGCAAGGTGGAGCGTTGCAGCATCGCGTCGTATTCGTCGGGGGTGAGGTCGTTATAGAAGAAATTAATCGGATTGATGGGGACATCGTTCTTGCGCACCTCGTAGTGAAGGTGTACGCCGGTGGTCTTGCCCGTGTCGCCCACAAATCCGATGAGTTGCCCTCGCTTCACCTTTTGTCCTTTGCGCACCGCCGCATTTTGGAGGTGGGCATAGCGGGTGGAATAGCCGAAGCCGTGGTCGATGGTGACCATGTTGCCATAGCCCCAAAGCGAGCGTTCAATGTCGGCTACCATGCCGTCGCCCGTGGCATAGACCTCGGTGCCCATGGGGGCGGAAAAGTCCATGCCCGTGTGGAATTTCGCCACCTTGTAAATCGGGTCGGGACGGTGGCCGAAGTCGGAAGAAATGTATTTGAGTTCGGTCACTTTCAGGGGGCAGATGGCCGGGATGTGGGCCAGCATGTCCGACTTGTTGCGGGCAAGGGCAAACAGCGAGTCGTAGGAAACCGACTGGTGATAGAGGCGGTTGGCCAACACATCCAACTTGCGTGCCGCGCTGAGCACTTGGTCGGAATTGCGGTAGCCCATCAGTTTGGCGTAGCGGTCGGCATCGGCGAACCCAGAGGTGCGTATTGCATTGGGAATGGGGTCGGCCTCGAACATCATTCGATAGAGGTTGTTGTCGCGCTGCTCCATGTCGGTCATCAGGATTTCCATGTTATCTAAGCGGTCGTTCAGGATTTCGTACTGCAACTTCATGTATTCCAGTTCGCGTGCCTGCATCATTTCCTTCGGCGACCTGAAGAAGGTGAACAGCAGAATGGCGAACACGAAGGCGTTGCCCAAAACGGCAAGGAAAATCAACAGCGCACGAAAGAAACGCCTTAATCTTGAAGTTTCCAACACCTCAAAACTTTGGGTCAACTGATTGAATATGTAATGCTTCTGTTTTGCCATTAATCAACTTGATTTTGCGTAAAATAACGCTCGAGTCAAATTTCCATTGCGCAAAATTACAGCTTTTTGCGTAACTTTGCACGATTTTTTGAAGCATTTTTTGAAGCAGAATCATCTAATATATTGAATATGAACGCCTACGAAATCAGAAACAGCTTTTTGGACTTTTTCCGTTCCAAAGGCCATGAGATAGTGCCCTCGGCACCCATCGTCGTGAAAAACGACCCCACGCTGATGTTCACCAACGCCGGCATGAACCAGTTCAAGGACATCTTCCTCGGCAATCAACCCCAAAAGTGGAACCGCGCCGCCGACACGCAGAAATGCCTCCGCGTTTCGGGCAAACACAATGATTTGGAGGAAGTTGGCCACGACACCTACCACCATACCATGTTCGAGATGCTCGGCAACTGGAGCTTCGGCGACTATTTCAAGAAAGAGGCCA
>CAMVCZ010000079.1 GCA_947166105.1 uncultured Bacteroidales bacterium | reverse complement strand
TGTTTCACATTAATTCAATATATTTGCAGTCTCAATTATTGGGTACATTATAGTTAAAGAAATTAAGACCAAGGAATTGCATTTGGACAGGCTTTATATTCAAAAGAAAAGATTCTCGGATAACCACAACATTGTGCCATATTGGCCATACAATCCTGAAAATTATACGCACGGAAGGTTATTTGCCATTTCACAAGTTGTCGATTCAGTGAATCAAAAATACGCTGGTGTCATCAGCATAGCGTTTTCAGATTTTGAGGTGTCGCTATATGATGAGTATAGAGCGGATAAAGATATGCTGATGTTTCTGATGGACTATATGAAAGGGAAAAGGATATATATTGAAAACCCATTTGGAAACAAGGCGGAATATGTAATACAACAGATTAAAAGTGGATTGCAAGAGATTGTAAACAATTCATTGGAATTTCCAACCCAAGCCAAACAAGGCGACTTGACAATTAGGTTGTGTGAGCCAAAAGACGATTCTACATTACGAACACTTTATATTCAATCATTATATAGAATGGCATATCATGGTACAGCAATTCAGCATGTTGTGTTCCATGACAACCCCAAAGATGACGAGTTTTCGAAAGCGGAGGCGCGACGTATCCTTATAGAACTTCTTGTCAAAGATTGTTTAATAAATAGACATCTTCCAAGCGGTTTAAGTGAATTAATACATGGATGGAGTTTTATAAGATATAAGATTCAAGAAGGCTTCGTGTTGGGAGCACAGATGATGCTTGTCGAGGGTAATAAGATAGAAATCGAAGAGTTTGGTTTCTCTGACAACTGCCCTTCAATTGATTTCGAATTGTTCTCAGAGAGTCGGTTGCTTTTTTCTGATTATGACAGAATTCGAGGTGCAAGAGATTACAAGGTGATGAAGAAAAACGGCAATGTATATCTTATAATTGATACAGATGAAATTCCTATATTAGATGTTGGTTTAATTGATGATGCCTATGCTGAAATATTGAACCAAACAGTCCCTTTGTCGTATTTCAAAAGAAAGAAAGAGGCGCATAAATATTTAAGAGGATATATTGGTTTTCATCTTTGGAAAGAAGAAGGACTTTATGGCGAGCCTGATGCCTCGTTTGCCTATATTTCTGGTGTAAATAGTGAGAACATGCAAATTATGAAAAGTACAAAGATGGATCGTATGCCAAGGGTGCGTAGGATATTTGTCTTGCATTGTGAGAATAAGGATGCTTTAGAAAAGGATGTCTTTGAGATAGTTGATATGCTGAAATTCGGCTTTGGACGATGGAACGAAATGATGACTTACCCGTTTCCGTTCAAGTTTTTGCAAGAATACTTGGATGATGTGTGCGAAATTGCGTTTTGCAAACATTGGAGCGAATTAACTAATTGAGTCTCCAGTTTGGGCGAATTTGTAATTCGCCCACAGTGAGTATAAGAATTTGTAATTCGGAAACTACTAACAAAGATAATAAGAAGATAATAGGATGAACCTGACAAGAGTATTGTATTTCACGACTTCAACGGTGATTGATTGGGTTGACATCTTCACGCGACCAAGTTATAGGCATATCGTTGTCGATTCGCTTTCCTATTGTCAAACTCACAAGGGGTTGACCATCTATGCTTGGGTGTTGATGTCGAATCACCTTCACATGATTGTCGATACCAACGACGACACTACGGTGGGCGATGTGTTGCGCGATTTCAAGAAGTTCACGAACAAGAAGATATTAAAAACATTGGAACAGGACGAACACGAAAGCCGACGCGAATGGCTTCTCGACAGGTTTTGGTTTGCAGGGGCAAACGATAAACGCATCAAGAACTACAGGTTTTGGCAAGAAGGAAATCATGTCGAGGAAATATACACTATGGAATTTCTGATGCAGAAGTTGAACTACATTCACCAAAATCCTGTCAGAGCTGAAATCGTGGCGAGGCCTGAGGATTATTTATATAGTTCAGCGTTGAATTATGCGGGCGAAAAAGGATTGTTGGATGTTGAAGTGATAAGGTGAACTATGATGAATCGGATTGCAAATCCTTATACTCGACGCAGCCGCATTGCAAATGCGGCTGAACCCCAATCGCATTTGGCCTTTAGTTTGGGCGAATTTGCAATTCGGCCACAGTGAGACACGAATTTGCAATTCGGAAATCAAAAACAAAGTGGAATGAGATGAAAAAGTCTGTAAAACATAGAAAAGCTAAAACAGTTCTAATAACTATCGTAGGCCTTTTCATAGCCTTCCTCTGCATCCCAGTGCCGCGCTTCGACAAGCCCTATTCCACCGTCTTGACCGCGAAGAACGGCGAACTGCTCGGCGCAAAAATCGCGGATGACGGACAATGGCGCTTTCCCGCAACGGATAACTATTCACTGAAATATACGGCCTGCCTCTTGGAATACGAAGACCGCTGGTTTTTCCTGCATGGGGGCTTCAACCCGATTTCGTTTGTGAAGGCGTTTCGCGACAATATGAAGGCGGGCGAGGTGGTGCGCGGCGGCAGCACGATTTCGATGCAGGTGGTGCGCATGTCGCGCGACAACCCGCCCCGAACCTACGGCGAGAAACTGCTTGAAATCATTTTGGCCATGCGGTTGGAGTTGCATCACTCCAAGCGGAGCATCCTCAGCCTTTATGCCGCCAACGCGCCCTTTGGGGGCAATGTGGTGGGCATCGATGCGGCGGCGTGGCGTTATTTCCACACCACGCCCGACGAACTCTCGTGGGGCGAGGCTGCGACTTTGGCCGTGCTGCCCAACGCGCCGGCACTGATTCACCCCGGACGCTCCCGCGAGCGTTTGGAACAGAAACGAAACGAACTGCTTCAACGCCTGACACACTCGAAAGCCTTCATTCCCAAGCGGTTCAACGTGCCGAAACTCTCCGAAGAGGATGCCGAATTGGCCATGATGGAAGACATTCCCGCGAGGCCTTTCGAGATGCCGATGTTGGCCTATCATTACCTCGCCGACCAAGAAAAACGGCACCACGGCGAACAAATCAGCTCCACGATTGACATCAACTTGCAACAAGCCGTTTTGGACATTATGAAGCACCACCACGCAGTGAATGTGATGAACAGTATCGACAATGCTGCCGTGTATGTTGTTGATTACCTGAATGATGAAATCCTTGCCTACGTCGGCAACAACCTCGATGCCGAGGATGCCGCGATGGTCGATATGGTGAAGGCGCAACGCTCCACGGGCAGCATTTTGAAACCTTTCCTCTTCGCCGCCATGCTCGACGAGGGAACGCTTTTGCCGCAAATGGTCTTGCCCGATGTGCCGATGAACCTTTACGGCTTCACTCCGAAGAACTACAGCGGCGAATACTGGGGCGCGGTGCCCGCAGACAAGGCGCTGCAAAACTCGCTCAACGCGCCGTTTGTACATCTGTTGCGCGAATACGGTCAGCAGCGTTTTCATTCTTTGCTGAAGCAGTTGCCATTGAAAGGCATCGTTTTCGACGCCGACCACTACGGCCTCTCGCTCATCGTGGGTGGCAGCGAGGCTTCGCTGTTCGACATCACCAACGCTTACGCGAAGATGGGGCGCAAACTGGCCTCGTATGTCAATGAAAACTACAATGTTAAGGTCGATGAAAAGGAGTCGCCTTTTTCGGCGGAGGCCATCGCCGAGACTTTCAATGTAATGAAAGGTCTGACGCGCCCCGTGAGCCAGATAGGGTGGGGCGGTTTCACCTCGTCGAAGCAAGTGGCGTGGAAAACGGGCACCAGTTTCGGTTTCAAGGACGCTTGGGCGGTGGGTCTCACCGACCGCTACGCCGTGGGCGTGTGGGTGGGCAACTCCGACGGCGAAGGTCGCCCGGGACTGACGGGCGTGGGCGCGGCAGCCCCGTTGCTGTTCGACGTGGTTTCCAAGTTGAACGACAGTTACCGCTATCCCGCCAACACCTCGGAAAGCATTGAGATTGAGGTTTGTGCAGATTCGGGCTATCCCAAGTCGGAGTATTGCCAAAATACCAAGAAAATCCGCGCTTGCAATGTGGAGAACCACACAGGCGTGTGCCCATATCATAAAAAGGTGTTCCTTGACGAATCGCGACAGTTCCGCGTGCAGCCCGACTGCTATCCTGTGGACCAAAAATGCTTCGATGTGTACTACGTTTTGCCGCCCGTGATGGAGTGGTTCTACAAGAGGCACTCGCCGCTGTTCCGCCCGCTGCCGGCCTTCTATCCGGGCTGTGGCGCGGCGCACCCCGACGACGTGATGGCCTTCGTCTATCCCAAGAGCGACGCCAAGGTGACCATTCCCATCGGCATTCGTGGCGACCGCCAGCAGGTCATCTTCGAAATTGCGCACCGCAACCCGCAAAAGACCATTTTCTGGACGCTGAACGACCAATTCCTCGGCCAAACTCGCCTCAACCATCAAATGCCTATTGATGTGGAAAAAGGCACTTATCGCCTTCGCTGTGTGGATGAAGATGGGGTTGAGTTAAATCGCAGAGTTATAGTGCAGTGATTGCGGCCCTTCGACAGGCTCAGGGACCGCCTTCACCACGAATAAGCCTCCGCAGTCATCCATTTGCCTTGCGCTTTCAAAACACGCTCAATCACGTCGCGGACGGCACCTTTGCCGCCGGGCCGCTCGCTGATGAACTTGCTGATTTTCTGCACCTCGGGCACGGCATCGGCGGGGCAGGCGGGCAGGCCTACGCATTGCATCACATTGAGGTCGGGGATGTCGTCGCCCATGAAGATGATTTCTTCCGGCTTCAGGCCTTTCGCTTCCATGTATTCGTTGAGTTTCAACACCTTGTCGGGGATTCCTGTGAACACGTCCGTCACGCCGAGGCTGTTCATCCTGACGATGGTCGAGGGGCAGACCGCGCCCGAAATGACGGCTACGTTGTAGCCCAATTTCGAGGCCAATTGCAGGGCGTAGCCGTCTTTCACGTTGGTGGCACGCAAGGGGTGTCCCTCAAAGTCGCAAAAAACTGAGCCGTCGGTCATCACGCCGTCAAAATCAAAGATAAAGGTGGTGATTTGAGAGAAAAGGGATTCGATTCCTGTCATGGTAAGGTCGTTTTTATGCCCCAAAAATAGAGAATTTTCGGCAAATACGGATTGATAACGCAAAAATGCGTAAATTTGCACCCTATTTTTGAAATTATGAGAGTCAGACATCAAACGGATAACGTAGAAGAGATTGTGGCCGCAACGATTGAGGCCATGGAAGCCGTGAAAGGCAAGGACATCGTCACCCTCGATTTGAGGGAAATCACCACCGCCGTGACGGACTATTTCGTCATCTGCCACGCGCCATCGAAGACGCAGGTGGATGCCATCGCCGACAAGGTGGAGGAATTAGTATTTAAAAAAACGCAAAACAAGCCCTATCATGTGGAGGGCCGCGACAATACGGAATGGATTTTGATAGACTTCGTCGATGTTGTCGTTCATGTGTTCTTGGAGTCGAAGCGGAGCTACTACAAATTGGAGGAACTTTGGGCCGATGCCGAGAGAATCGTGAAGGAAGCGGAAGAATAATCTTTTCAAAATCAATTGTTTACAAATGGAGAATAAAGAGACTCAAAAGACTGGCGACAACCCGAGCCAGCCTTCGCAGCCGAACCAGCCGAACCAGCCGAACCAGAGACCGAATGGCAAAAGGCGGTTCAATCTGATGTGGATTTATGCCATTTTGTTCGCCGTGCTGATCGGTATGCAATTTTTTGGCAGGGATGCTGTCACCCCGACAGAGGAAATCGACCAAGGCAAGCTCATCGAACTTCTGAAGAAGGAGGAGGTGGGCAAGATTGAACTTGTCAACCGTGAGGATGCCGAAATCTACCTGAATCGGAAGGGCTTGGGGGGCAAATTCTCTGACGCGAAGACCGATTCTGACGGACTCACCCTCACTCCGAACTATACCTATAAAATAGGTTCGCTCGACCGTTTTGAGGAAATGGTGGAGAACGCCCAGCAGGATGTTTCTAACCCAGTGTATATCAGCAATGTAAGGCGTAGCAACTGGATGGGCAGCATCTTGGAATGGATGATTCCTTTGGCCCTGCTCGCTGTGTTCTATATCGTGCTGATTCGTGGTATGGGGCGCAGCATGGGCGGCGGTCCCGGCTCGATTTTCAACATTGGAAAATCGAGGGCGCAACTCTACGACAAGAATACCAATGTCAATGTCACTTTCAAGGATGTGGCGGGCTTGGAAGAAGCCAAGGTGGAGATTATGGAAGTGGTTGATTTCCTGAAGAATCCGGAGAAATACACCAAATTGGGCGGCAAGATTCCCAAGGGCGTGCTGCTTGTTGGCCCTCCCGGAACGGGTAAGACCCTGTTGGCCAAGAGCGTAGCAGGTGAAGCCAATGTGCCTTTCTTCAGCCTTTCGGGTTCCGATTTCGTTGAGATGTTTGTCGGTGTGGGTGCTTCGCGCGTCCGCGATTTGTTTAACAATGCCAAGTCGAAGGCTCCGTGCATCATCTTCATCGATGAGATTGACGCCATTGGTCGCGCCCGTGGCAAAAATGCCCTTACTGGCGGCAACGACGAGCGCGAAAGCACGCTGAACCAGTTGCTTACGGAAATGGACGGCTTCGGCACCAATTCAGGTGTCATTGTGTTGGCCGCCACCAACCGTGCCGACATTCTCGACAAGGCTTTGCTCCGTGCAGGTCGTTTCGACCGTCAAATCTATGTGGAACTGCCTGACATTGTGGGGCGTAAGGAAATCTTTGAGGTTCACATGCGCGGCCTGAAACTCGGCAACGATGTTGATAAGGTGTTTTTGGCCAAGCAAACCCCGGGTTTCTCTGGTGCCGACATTGCCAACGTATGCAACGAGGCCGCGCTGATGGCCGCCCGCAAAGGCAAGGAGGAAATCGACAAGCAAGACTTCCTCGATGCCGTCGACCGAATCATCGGGGGCTTGGAGAAAAAGAACAAAATCATCACCGCCGAGGAAAAGAAGGTCATCGCTTTCCATGAGGCGGGTCATGCCACCACAAGTTGGTTGCTGCAATATGCCCATCCTTTGGTGAAGGTGACGATTGTGCCGCGTGGCAAGTCGTTGGGCGCGGCTTGGTATCTGCCCGAGGAACGTCAAATTACGACCAAGGAGCAGATGTATCACGAAATGATTGCTACCTTGGGCGGTCGTGCCGCCGAGCAGGTGGTCTTCGGCCAAATCTCGACTGGTGCCCTTTCCGACCTCGAAAAGGTGACCAAACAGGCCTTTGCCATGGTCACTTATTACGGCTTGGACGACGAAATCGGAAACATAAGTTACTATGACTCAACGGGTCAGCAGGACTATAGTTTGACCAAACCCTACAGCGAAAAGACTGCCGAAACCATCGACCGCGAAGTGAGCAAGATGGTGGAAAAAGCCTATCAAGAGGCCATAGGCATCCTGACGGAACACCGCGAAGGCTTGGCTCAATTGGCCAACAAGCTAATTGAGGAAGAAGTCATCTTCGGTGAGGACTTGGAACGCATCTTCGGCAAGCGTCCGTGGGGCAATTCAGAAGACGAAAAACTGAAGGATGCTCTCCTGAAAGCCGCTGAAAACGAACCCGATAGCCAACCTAATAACGAACCTGAAAACGCATAACCATCATGGCTTGGGACAACAAGGGAGAAAACAAGGATGCCACCTTCAAGGAGCAGATG
>CAMVCZ010000078.1 GCA_947166105.1 uncultured Bacteroidales bacterium | reverse complement strand
TCAAGGTCAATCTTGAGAACCAGATGAAGTCGGCTTACATCGACTATTCGATGTCCGTCATCATCTCGCGTGCCTTGCCCGACGTGCGCGACGGCCTCAAACCGGTGCATCGTCGCGTGCTGTTCGGCATGAAGGAATTGGGCGTCACCTCGCGCAGCGGCTACAGAAAGTCGGCGCGTATCGTCGGTGATGTGCTTGGTAAGTACCACCCACACGGCGACTTGTCGGTTTATGACGCTATGGTGCGTATGGCCCAATGGTGGTCGCTGCGTTATCCTTTGGTGGACGGCCAGGGCAACTTCGGCTCGATGGACGGCGACAGCCCCGCAGCCATGCGTTACACTGAGGCACGCTTGCAGAAGATTGCAGAGGAAATGCTCGACGACTTGGACAAGGACACCGTCGATTTCCAGAACAACTTCGACGACACCACCCAAGAGCCTACCGTGTTGCCCACGCAGATTCCCGCCCTTTTGGTGAACGGCACCAACGGCATTGCCGTGGGTATGGCTACCAACATGGCTCCGCACAACCTCAGCGAGTGCGTCGATGGTATTATTGCCTATATTGACAACCGCGAAATCACTGTGGCTGAACTGATGCAATACATCAAGGCACCCGATTTCCCGACGGCTGGCGTAATTTACGGCTATGAAGGTGTGCGCGAGGCGTTTGAAACGGGTAGGGGACGCATCGTTTTGCGCGGAGAGACCCACTTCGAGGAACACAACGGCCACGAGCGCATCATTGCCACCTCGGTTCCGTATCAGGTGAACAAGGCCGAAATGATCAAGAAGACCGCCGACCTCGTGAGCGAGAAGAAATTGGAAGGTTTAGCCGACATCCGCGACGAGTCAGATAGAAAAGGCATCCGCGTGGTGTATGAACTGAAACGCGATGCCAACCCCGACGTGGTTTTGAACAAACTGTTCATGATGACCCCGCTGCAAAGTTCCTTCAATGTGAACAATGTGGCTTTGGTGAATGGGCGGCCCTATACATTGAACCTCAAGCAGTTGATTGAGCATTTTGTGGCACACCGTCACGAAATCGTGTTGCGTCGCACGCGCTTCGAGTTGAAGAAAGCTGAAGACCGTGCCCATATCTTGGAAGGTTTGGCCCGCGCCATCGACATCGTTGACGAAATCATCGCCACCATCCGTGCCTGTAAAGGCGGCACTCCTGAAGCCAAGCAAGCCATCATGGACAAGTTCGGCTTCGACGACCCGCAGGCTTCCGCAATCGTGGCCTATCGCCTCGGTCAGTTGGCCGGTCTCGAAATCAAGAAGATCTTGGACGAGTTGGACGAAATCCACGAGCGCATCAAGCATTTCCACGAAATTCTACAAAATGAGGAATTGCAGTTCCAAATCATCAAGGACGAATTGTTGGTCATCAAAGAAAAATATGGCGACGCCCGCCGCACCCAAATCATGCCCGCCGCCGGTGAGTTCCGCATGGAGGACATCATCGCCGACGATGCCGTGGTCATCACCATCTCGCACCTTGGATACATTAAGCGTACCCCGCTCACAGAATACCGTGTGCAAAGCCGTGGCGGCAAAGGCTCGAAAGGCTCCGCCACCCGCGACACCGACTTCATCGAGCATATCTTCACGGCCACCAACCACAACCATTTGCTTTTCTTCACCGAACAGGGTAAGTGCTACAAACTCAGGGCTTTCGAGATTCCCGAAGAAGGCAAGAACAGCAAGGGTCGCGCCATCCAAAACCTATTGCCGCTTGACAAAGACAATAAGGTGATGGCCTACCTCAACGTGAAGAGCATGAGCGACGAGGACTATCTCGAAAACAACTATATCATCCTCTGCACCAAGAAGGGCATCATCAAGAAGACAACTTTGGCGGCCTACAAGAACGTGCGCCAAAACGGTATCATCGCGGTCAACATCCGCGAGGACGACCAACTCCTTGAAGCCTGCCTGACTTCAGGCAATGACGAGGTGCTGATGGCCGTGCGTTCAGGTAAGGCTGTGCGCTTCAACGAGCAAACCGTGCGTCCGATGGGTCGTACCGCTACGGGTGTGAAAGCCATTACCTTAGCCTCTGAAAATGACGAGGTTATCGGCATGGTTTGCATCAACGACCCGCAACAAACCGTGCTCGTTGTTTCGGAAAAGGGCTTCGGCAAACGCTCCGACATCGACGACTACCGCATCACCAACCGTGGCGCAAAGGGCGTGAAGACCTTGAACATCACCGACAAGACCGGCGATCTCATCGCCATCAAGGGCGTGACCGACGACGAAGACTTGATGATCATCAACAAGTCGGGCATTGTTATCAGAATGGCAGTCAGCAAGTTGCGTGTGATGGGTCGTGCCACTCAGGGCGTGAAGCTCATCGACTTGCGCGGCAACGATGAAATCGCCGCCGTGACCAAGACCGAGCATGAGGACGAACCAGAAGAAACCGCAGAAGTGGTTGATCCAGTCGAAACGCCTACCCCAGATGGAACCGAGGCCGTTGAGCCTGTCGAAACGCCGAATCCAGATGACGAAAACACTTTGGAACAATAATTGCAAGGAAACACGATAACAAACGAAAATGTTAAACTTTAAATAATCGAGAAAATGAAAAAAGTAATGATTTTGTTGGCCGTCCTGCTCACTGCAAACGTGATGATGGCCCAAAAGAAAGACAGAACCGACGCCTACATGTACAACAAGAACGGCCAATATGCCAAGGCTATGGCCTCCATTGAAAAGTGCGTCAATCACGAACAATTTCTGGGAATGAAGCCCAACGACCAGTCGCAGGCTTGGTTGTATCGCGCCGCCATCTACCAGAACATCATCCAATCGGGCGACGAGGCTTTGATTGCCCAAGCTCCCAACGCTTTGGAAATCGTTTACGAATCGCTGATGAACTGCATGAAGAACCACGATTATCTTGAGGAAAACAAGCAAGAAATCTATCAGCGTGTTGGCTCGGTCATGAACACCTATTATACTAAAGGTGCCGACGACTACAACACGGGCAAGTTTGCCGAGGCCGCTCCCATGTTCAAGAAGGCTTACGACATCGCCAAGTCATTAGGCAGTAGCGATGCCAACGACATGCTGAACTTCGCAGCCACTTCAGCCCTGAGAGCTGGGGACTACAACACCGCCTTGACTTATTTCACTGAGCTTCAGGGCAATGGTGTTGACGGTGTGGATGTCTACAAGCATCTCGCCGCTTGCTACAACGGCATGGGCAACGCTGAACAAGCTATGGCCATGATTAATGCGGGTTTGGAGAAGAACCCCGGCGATGCTGGCCTGATTCTCGAAAAGGTGAACGCCTACCTGAAGGAAGGCAAGGGTGCCGAAGCCGTTGAAGACCTCAACAAGCTGCGCCAACTCGACCCTGAGAACGCCCAACTGCTCTTCGTGCTCGGCACCATCTATGGCGACGAAACCAACGAAGGCGTGTATGACACCGAAATGGCCCGCAAGTATTATGAGGACGCCCTCAAAATCAACCCGAACTATTACGATGCCATTTACAACATCGGTGTTCTTTACACCACAATGGCTAACAAGTATATCGAGCAGGCCAACGAAATCACGGGCTTCTCGAAGGCCGAACAGGAACAATACAACGGACTCATTGAGCAAGCCAACGGACTGCTCCGCACGGGTCTTCCTTACCTGCAACAGGCCTACGAAGCACAGCCTTCCGACGATGTGAAGAACGTGTTGCGCTCCATCTATGTAAAGCTCAACATGACCGAAGAGGTGAAGGCTTTGGACGGTAGAGAATAATGTTTTCATAATTGTATTAAGGTGAGCCTCGCGAAAGCGGGGCTTTTTTGTTTAAAAAAATGCGTATTTTCGCTTGCATTGATGAAAAACACTATCTTTGCGGAGAAAAACTAACTCATTATCCTTATATTATGTTTGAAATTATACACAAAGAAACCTTTGCGGCGGAAACCTACCTGATGGATGTGTATGCGCCGCGAATCGCCCATTCGGCTTTGCCGGGGCAGTTCCTTATCGTCAAGATGGAGGAAAACTCTGAACGTATTCCGCTGACCATCAGCGACTACCATCGCGTCAGGGGAACGGTGACCATCGTCTTCAAGGCCATTGGCGAATCCACCAAGAAGATGGCCGAGTACAAGGAAGGCGACCGCTTTGCCGACATCGTCGGTCCTTTGGGCAAGCCCTCCGAGTTTGCCACAATGACCGCTGAGGAATTGCGCAAGCGCAGTTTCGTCTTCATCGGCGGCGGTGTGGGCATCGCCCCGATTTATCCCCAAGTGAAGTGGTTGAACGACCACGGCGCCACGGCTGACTGCATCATTGGTGCGCGTACCAAGGACTTGCTGATTTTCGAGAAGGAATTGGCTGAGGTCAGTAACCTGTATGTCACTTCGGATGATGGTTCCACGGGTCGTAAGGGCTTGGTTACCGATGTGTTGCGTCAACTCGTGGCCAGCGGCAAGCAGTATGACGAAGCCGTTGCCATCGGTCCTATGATTATGATGAAGTTCGCCACCAAGACCTGCGAGGAGTTGGGCATCCGCTGTACGGTGTCACTCAACTCGATTATGGTCGACGGTACGGGCATGTGCGGAGCCTGCCGTGTGAGCATTGGCGGAAAGACCAAGTTCACCTGCATCGATGGCCCTGAGTTCCTCGGAAAGGATGTCGACTTCGACGGTGCCATGAAGCGTCAGGCCATGTATAACAATGTGGTGACGCGCAAGCAGCTTGAGGCTGAAGAAAAAGCCGAAGGCCACAAGTGCCATATCGGAGGTATCTCTGAAGAGAGCTTCGACAAGAAAAAACGTGTTCCCGTTCCGGAGCAGAAGCCCGAAATCCGCGCCCACAACTTTGACGAGGTTTGCTTGGGCTATTCCGCTGACATGGCCATCATGGAGGCCCAGCGTTGCCTGCATTGCAAGAATCCGCAGTGTGTGGCGCATTGCCCCGTGAATGTCGACATTCCCGATTTCATCGCCCGCGTTGCCAAAGGTGACTTCGAGGGTGCTGCCGGTGTCATCAGTTGCGACTCGGCTTTGCCGGCTGTGTGTGGCCGTGTGTGCCCGCAAGAAACGCAATGCGAAGGTGCCTGCATCATGGGCAAGAAAGCCGAGCCTATCGCCATCGGCAAACTGGAACGTTTCGTCGGTGACTATGCCATCGAGCATGACCTGCATTTCAGCAGCCAAAGCATCCCGAACGGCCATAAGGTGGCCATCATCGGTAGCGGTCCTTCGGGCTTAACCTGCGCAAAGGATTTGTTGTCAATGGGTTACGATGTCACTATCTTTGAGGCTTTGCACGAATTGGGCGGTGTGCTGATGTATGGTATCCCGTCGTTCCGTTTGCCGAAAGACACTGTCGTGAAGAAGGAAGTGGAGAGTGTGCGCAAGCTGGGCGCGAAGTTCGAGAAAGACGTGGTCGTCGGTCGCACCATCACCATCGACGAGTTGATGAAGCGCGAAGGCTTTGAGGCTGTCTTTGTAGGATCGGGAGCCGGTTTCCCGATGATGATGAACGTGCCGGGCGAGAACCTTTGCGGCGTGGTTTCGGCCAACGAATTCCTGACCCGCAACAACCTGCTCTTCGCCTACAAGGAAGGTTACGAAACCCCGAATTTCGTGGGTAAGAAAGTCGCCGTGGTCGGTGGTGGCAACGTGGCTATGGACGCTGCTCGTACAGCTTTGCGTCTTGGCTCGGAGGTGCATATCGTCTATCGCCGCTCCGAGGCTGAACTTCCTGCAAGAGTGGAGGAGGTGCACCATGCCAAGGAAGAAGGCGTCATTTTCGACCTGCTGACGGCTCCTGTCGAGGTATTAGGCGACGAAAACGGCTGGGTGAAGGGCTTCAAGTGCGTGAAATGCGAACTTGGCGAACCCGATGCCTCTGGTCGCCGCAGCCCCGTCCCGATCAAGGATTCGGAGTTTGTCCTCGATGTCGACATGATTATCATGGCTCTCGGCACTTCGCCTAACCCGCTGATTGGCAGCACGACCCGCAACCTCGACTTGAACAAGAAGGGCTGCATCGTTGCCGACGAAGTGGGCACGACCTCACGTCCGGGCATCTTCGCCGGTGGCGATGCCGTGAGCGGTGCTGCCACGGTCATCCTCGCTATGGGCGCGGGCAAGAAGTCTGCCAAGGCGATTGATGAGTATATTAAGAGCTTGCATTGATAATGCGATTGTTCAAATGAAAAAAATTCGCCAAGCCTTTTGGCGGATTTTTTTATACATTGAATTTTGTGAGAATTTCGGCAAAACAACAATAAATAAATATGAGAATTTCGGCATATTCCAAGGAATAAATTTTGAGGATTTCGGCAAAAGCCGTATTTTTGCATTTTCAAAATCTAATCGATATGGAAGAAAGGGTTTTCAAACGCAAGTTGTATGAGAAAATGCTCCAATGGAAACGGGAGCGCGACGGGAAAACGGCTCTTCTGATACAAGGAGCCAGACGTGTAGGCAAATCGACTTTGGCGGAGGAATTTGCACGACGGGAATACGAGTCGTACATCATGATTGACTTCACGGAGGCGGCACAGGAGGTGAGGAATTTGTTTGAGGACATTTCGGATTTGGACAGACTGCTATTTGAGTTGCAATATCGTTACAATACTCGGCTTTTGCCGCGCAAATCGGCAATCATCTTCGACGAGGTTCAGGATTGTCCGTTGGCTCGACAGGCCATCCGGAAACTGGTGAAAGACCATAGATATGATTATATCGAAACGGGTTCACTGATTTCCATCAAGAAGAATACGAAAAACATCAGAATTCCGAGCGAGGAAACCCGACTGACACTACATCCGATGGACTACGAGGAGTTTCGCTGGGCTTTGGGTGACGCGGTGACGGTGGACATGCTCCGTGAAGCATACGAAGCGAAAAGTGCGTTAGGTAATGCGGTGACACGAAAACTGTTGCGCGATTTCAGGCTGTATATGTTAGTAGGGGGTATGCCGCAAGCGGTGAACGCTTTTTTGGAAACGAACAACCTGAGTGCGGTGGATGCGGTGAAGCGGGAGATCATTGAGATTTACGCTGACGATTTTCGCAAGATTGACCCATCGGGCAAAGCAACAAGGATGTTTTATGCAGTGCCGGCGCAACTCAACAAGAATGCGTCACGCTATCAGATTTCGAGCGTGATCGAACAAGGCAAGCAAGATCGGGTGGAGGAATTGCTGCAGGACATGGAGGATTCGCATGTGGTGGTTTTCTCGCACCATGCGGACGACCCGAATGTGGGGCTGTCGCTGAACGAGGATATCGGACGGTATAAAATGTTTTTGAACGATACGGGACTGTTTATCACCTTGGCTTTTCGGGACAAGGATGTTACTGAAAACGTGATTTACGAGAAGCTGCTGAGCGACAAGTTGTCGGCCAATCTTGGATATGTGTATGAGAACGTGGTGGCTCAGGTGCTGACGGCTACGGGGAACAAACTATTCTATCACACATGGCCCACCGAGAGCGGGAAACACAACTATGAGGTGGACTTTTTGCTTTCGCGGGGTACCAAACTATGGCCGTTGGAGGTGAAGTCATCGGGATATAAGAGCCATGCTTCGTTGGATGCGTTTTGTGAGAAGTTTTCCAATCGCGTAGGTGAGCGATTCCTAGTATATACAAAGGACTACTGCCGCGATGGTGTCACGACACTACTGCCAGTGGTAATGACCATGTTCTTATGATTGAACTAATTGCTTTTTATTCCTTGATCTCCACATAAAACACCGTCGGGTCGTCGTCTTCCTCGAAAGAT
>CAMVCZ010000077.1 GCA_947166105.1 uncultured Bacteroidales bacterium | reverse complement strand
TGTTCAGCAACGTCATCGCGCCCATCACGCAGCTGCAGCGCATCTTCGACGACGTGAACGACGCGCTCATCTACGCCGAAGGTTTCTTCAGCATTTTGGATTCGGAAAAAGACATCGAGCCTTCGGGGAATTATCGTCCCGAAAAGATTCACGGCAAGTTTGAACTGAAAAATGTGGATTTCACCTATCCAAATGGTAATCAAGCACTTTACGACATCAACATGACCATCGAGCCGAACAAAATCACAGCTTTGGTGGGACTTTCGGGCGCGGGAAAGAGTACCATAGTCAATCTCTTGGACAAGTTCTACGAGCCGCAAGTGGGTACCATCACTTTGGACGGCATCGACCTGCGCGAATACGACACCCAATTCCTGCGCGAAAACATCGGCCTCGTGCTGCAAAAGAACCACATTTTTGACGGCACGATTGAGGAAAACATCCTCTACGGCAACCCCAACGCCACGCACGAGGAAGTCGTTGAAGCCGCCAAGAAGTCATACATTTACGACCAAATCATGGCTTTGCCGAAGCAGTTCGAGAACAAGGCCTCCGACCTTTCGGGCGGCCAGCAGCAGCGCATCGCCATCGCGCGAATGTTCCTCAAAAACCCGCCCATCATCTTCCTCGACGAGCCCACCGCCAGCTTAGACGCCATCGCCACCGAGCAAATCAAGAACAGCCTCGATGCCATCAAGAAAGACCGCACCGTCATCATCATCTCGCACAGCATTTCGCAAATCATTGACAGCGATATGGTTTACGCGCTCAAGACAGGTCATGTGGAAGAGTCGGGCCACCCCGACGAAATCTATAAAAAAGGCGGCATCTACAAGGACATCATCGATGCTTCGGCGAGAAGTCTGAATATTGAGAAGATTGCAAGAACGATTGATGAGAGTGCCATAGCGCATGAGACTGAGTGAAAAGAAAAAAAACAAAAAAAGACTTGCATGTAAAGAAAAAACATTATCTTTGCCCCAAAATAATTCGTAAAACAAACATCATCAATTCACTAATTATTAATTAAACCTATTCAAAATGAAAAAGTTATTTACTTTAGCATTAGCCTTGTTGGTGGCCACTGCCGGCTACTCGCAAGTGAGAAAAATGTCGAAAAACGACAATTTGAGAAAGGCAAGCACCATGCAGGTGACCAAAGGAATGGAAACTTCTTCCTTGGAGTATGTGCAAATCGAGCCTAACATGACCCGCAGCGACGGTGAGCTTGACTTCACCACCTACGACTGGCAGTCGAACCAAGGTGCTCGCACATGGACTATCGTTTGGCCCGACGGCAAAGTCAACTTTGCTTACACCATGGCTAGCGACAACTCCTACAGCGACCGTGGTACTGGCATCGGTACTTACGATTACAACAACGACGAATGGATTCCTTCAAATGGCCGCATCGAGGCAGAAAGAACCGGTTTCGGCTCCATCGCCCGCTACAAGGAAAACGGTATCGTTATTGCTGCCCACACATCCAACAACACTGGCATCTACATCGTTGATGACAAGGACAACCTCGTACCGAACAGCGCCCAAGTCGCCATTTACACCGACAATGGGTCTTACACACATCCTTCTGTTATGACTTCCGGTGCCGACCGTGAAATCATCCACCTCTTCTGTGGCAACTTCGATGACAGCACCATTCCTCCCTTGTATTGGCGCTCGTCTGACGGTATGACTTGGGACAAGGCCGCAGTGGTTCTTCCCTATATCGAAGATTGTGGCTCTGACTGGGGTACCAACGATTACTATTGGATGGAAACCACCGAAGACAACTGCCTCGCTCTCGTCATCAACAGCGCTTGGAGCGATGGTATCGTGTTGTACAGCTACGACAATGGTGAGACTTGGGAAAAGAAGACCTTCTATCATCACCCTGGTGTCAATGTCACATACGATGACACAAGAGTTGCTTTCTTGTATCCTCGTTGGACTTCTGCCCAGTGGGGTATGGATGGCGAACTTTGCATGGCCTATGAATTCAACGGCACGAATGGCGCGGCTGGCTCGAACGGCTACTATCCCGGCATTGGTGGCGTTTCTTTCTGGAGCGAGAGCCTGCCTTACCACGGTGAAAGCACCCCGACTTACGGTATTGACCCGACCAACCCGATGCCTCCCACTCCTGGCCAGCCCTTCATCATGGACTCCTCCTATATCATGCAAGACATCTACGAGAGCTGGTTCATGTTTGCCGAGCAAACTCACCCGGTTTGGCCTGAATACATTGGCTATGTCCCTGGCTTGGATGCAAATGGTAATCCCGAGCCTCCGTTTATTGATTCCGTCACGAGCTTCAACATCGAAGACATGACCAAACACGGCACATACAACAGCGGTGCTGCTGGTATGCCCGTCTTGGCACTTGTGCCCGGTTGCGGTGGTTATGACATGGTGGCTGTTTGGATTGCTATGGATGAAGAGCACGATATTGACCAAAACGGCAACCACTTCTACAAGCTCTTTGCCAGATATTCAGGTGACGCTGGCCGCACTTGGAGCAAAATGGTACACCTCACCAACGATTTCATGTGGACGATGGCCGAATGTGTCTATCCTCAAGCCGCAGTGGTTGGCACCACCCTCGTTGTTGCTGCCCAGTTGGATGGCGAGACTGGCACTTATGTCCAAGGTGACGATTCCGATCCTTCCGACAACTACTATCAAGGCTTCACCTTCGAACTGCCCGACCTCTTCCCGGGTGCCGGTGTTGGTGTCCCTGAAGTGAGCCACAACACGCACATGAACGTCTATCCTAACCCTGCCACTGAGCAAGTCAACGTCCTGCTCAGCCAGAACGACGAGATCGTGATCTACAACATCATGGGTCAGAAAGTGATGAGCGTTGAAGGTCACGTTGGTGGCAACTCCATCAACATCAGCAGCCTGAACAGCGGTGTCTACTTCATCAGCGCTGGTTCCGACACTCAGAAACTTGTTGTGAAATAATAATTGGATTGTTTCTCACATAAAGATTTTAGCTTAATAGCGAAAAAGGAGGCTCGAAAGCCTCCTTTTTTCATTTCCCCTTGCGATGCCTGACAATGTCTTCAGCAAGATACAGCGCTTTCCGATAGAAATCGGGTTCGGCCTTGTTGGCATTGGCCAACTCGAAGGCAGGCCCGTGCATTGGTGCCGTACACACGATGGGCAGTCCCGCCCAATAATAGGCGCAACCGTCCAAGGCCATCAGCTTCAGCGGGAACACGCCTTGCTCGTAGTGCATCGCCATCACCGCGTCATACTTCATCCACAAGTCAGAGGCGAACATTTGTGTGGAAGAGAAAGGCCCAAAGGCGAAGATGCCTTTTTTCTGGGCATCGCCAACGGCTTTCACTACCTTGTCGTCGTCGCCATTGGATACCGAGCCGGAATGGGGATTGATGCCCAAGACGGCAATCTTTGGTGACGGAATCCCGAAGTCCGACTTCAGGGCCTGCGAAAACACGGCCAACTTGTTGACGAGGAAGCGGATGTCGATGGCTCCCAAGGCTTCACTGAGGGGCAAGTCGTCGGTGGCTAAGGCTATCCGCATCTTGCCGCTCACCATCACGCGCAGGGTTTCGGCATCTTTGTGGAACGAAAACAGGAAATCGCGGTTGCTTTTCGCCGCCAAGGGGCTGTCGGGGGCCATTACCAAGGCATCGATGAGGCCTTTCTGTAGGTCGTCGACTGCCCGTTTCATCGACAGCACCGACATTTCGGTGGAGGTCTCGTTGGGCACGCCCGGTTCGATTTTCACCTCGTTTTCCACAATGTTGACGATGTTGAATCTCTTTTCAGAGGCTTGTTGCGCATCGCGGATCAAGTTGTAGTTGGGACTGTCGAGGCCGAGGTTCTTCTTGTAGTAGGAGAAGGCTTTCGATTGACCATAAAGGATCGGGGCCATCGATTCGAACATGCGCGAATCCGAAAAAGCTTTCAGCATAATCTCGTAGCCTATGCCGTTGATATCGCCATGGCTGAGTCCGATGTGGGGGAGTGGGGTAGGAGTAGAGTGGTTTTGCATAGGCATAAGTTTTATTGGACTGAATTTCAACGCGAAATCAGACTTCAAAATTAGACATTAAAATCAACAAAACAAAAAAAATCCGCTTTTTTTATGAAAAAAGGACTTTTTTGAAGCCATTTATGATGATTTCGGTGGCTCCAACCTGCGATTTCAGGTAGTTTTGGCAGGTTTCGGAGGCTTTTGCGTAAAAGGTCGGGTCGTCCATCAGCCGTGTGAAAGCCGCTTCCATTTCCTCCTCGTTCCGAATGGGGAAAGCCGCTTGCAAGGCCACCAAATCGACCGCTTCCTTGAAACTTTTGTACTTTGGCCCGAACACCACGGGACAGCCAAAGGTGACTGGTTCTTGGATGTTGTGGATGTTCACCCCGAAGCCGCCACCGATGTAGACGAACCGCGCATATTGGTAAAGCTGGTTGAGCATGCCAATCGTGTTGACAATCAAAATTTTTGACCGTTTTTCAGCATCCAAATCCGTGTAGCATTGTCCCTCTGGGAACAGGGTCTTGATTTGCGCAATGTGCGATGCCGAAATGTCGTGCGGCGCAATGATGAGGCAATAATCCTCGGGCAAGCGGGGCATGAATTTCGCCAACAATTGCTCGTCGGGTGGCCAAGTGCTGCCCGCTATGATGCAATTCCGTCCGCCGATGAATTGCTCGATTTCGGGGAAGGGCTTGGCTTGCTGTGCGATGGCCGCCACGCGGTCGAAGCGCGTGTCGCCGCACACGGTGAAATTATTGAGTCCGCTGTTTTTCAATAATTTGGCTGTGGTTTCGTCTTGCACGAAGAAGTGTGTCACATTGTTCAATTGTTTGCGGAACCAAGTACCGTACCATTGGAAGAAATACGAGTCGGGATTGAGGATGAGGGAGATGTAAAACAGCGGAATGTCGGCCTTTTTCAATGCCTGCATGTAGTTGAACCAGAACTCATACTTGATGAAGAAGGCAGCCACAAAATGGTGACGTTGCACCCATTCAGCGGCATGGCGTGGCGTGTCGGTGGGCAGGTAGACGACTTCATCGGCCAAAGGATAGTCCTTGCGGATTTCGTAGCCGGAAGGGGAGAAGAACGACAACAGAATCTTGAAATGCGGGAACTCTTTTTTTAGTGCCTCGATGACGGGTCGGCCTTGCTCAAACTCGCCGAGCGAGGCCGCATGAAACCAAATCCATTGTTCGGTCGGCCCCTTCGACTGGCTCAGGGTTCTTTGGACCTTACGGCCATCCACCCATTGCTTGGCCTTGGCATGACCCAAGCACGCGGCAATCCTCACGCCGAGCGAATAAAAAAGGATGGCTGTGGTGTAGAGCAAGCGCACGACGGTCAATTATAGTAGTATTCCTGCGGCTGGCGTTCATAGAAAGGAATGTTCCAACAGACGCGAATGCCGAAATAAAGGTCGTTGAAGCGCTTGTTCGGGTCGGTGGGTCCCACGGGCTTGCCGTCGAACACGCGGAAATCGTAATCGCGGAGGTTGCGGGTTCGGGCGTAAGTCACCTCAAGCGAGATGGAAAGGTTGAGCAGTCGGGTATCGTTGAGCAGGAGATAGCCGGTCTCAAGATGGATGGCCGGGCCGCCGCGCAAACGGTCATAGCCATATTGGTAGTCGCCCTCCACCTGATAAGGCGGATTGAGCAAGGTTTGCTGGTAATCGATTCGGATGCGGTTGCGGAGATAACCCAAGCCGGCTTGCACGAAAAAGCCGCTGTTTGGATTGGTGCCAAAAGGGAACAGCTTGCCTGCCTCCAATTGGAAATGGAAGCCTCGCTGGTTGACTTCAAAGAGGGAAATGCTGCCTGCACCGCCGATGACTTCGCCCGTACTTGTGGTGATGCCTTCGCCGAAAACCTCCATGCGGTCGATGTTGAGTTTGCTGCCAAAGATGTAGTTGGCATTGGCCGTGAAAAGCCAGTTCGACTCGGTCTTGTAGACGAAACTGCCACCAATGTTATGGCTGATGCCGTACAATTTCTTGGTGTCCAACCCCGGAATGTGGAAAGCGTAGGTGGCTTGGAACATGGTCACGGGAATGGGTTCTTTCATAATGTCTTTCGGCATTTGGGCAAACGACGAAAGCGAAATGCCCAACAGAAGCAGTAAAGGTATAAACTTGCGCATGGTTTTTCTTTTTTTATTGAACGGGCAATTGCTGGTTTTAGTATTGCGCTGCAAAAATACGTATTTTTGCAGCGCAATTTATTGAGAAATGTTGGAAAACAAATATAACGAATCCGTTTTGCCTAACGGAATCAGGCTGATACACAAACAGAAACAAGGCGAAATCGCCCATTTGGTGCTGATGGTGGAAACCGGCACCCGCGACGAGCAGGCGCAAGAGAACGGTCTTGCCCACTTCGTGGAGCACACCATATTCAAAGGCACGCAAAACCGCAAGGCTTACCACATTTTAAGTTGCCTTGACAATGTGGGCGGCGACCTTAACGCCTTCACTACCAAGGAGGAAACCTGCCTTCAAGCTACTTTCCTGAAGCAGCACTACAAGCGCACCCTCGACCTTTTCGCCGACATCGCTTTCCGTTCCACTTTTCCTGAAAACGAGTTGGCCAAGGAGAAGGAAGTCATTTTGGACGAGATCAATTCCTACCTTGATTCGCCTTCGGATGAGATTTACGACCTCTATGAGGAGATGGTCTTCAAGGGGCATCCGCTTTCACGCAACATCTTGGGAACCACGGAGTTGGTGAAAGGCTACAAGCGTCAGGACATTCTTGACTTCATGGCGCACAACTACAGCACCGACCAGATGATTTTGGCTTCGGTCGGCAACATCAGTTTCAAGGAGTTTGAGCGGTTGGCCATGACCTTTTTCGGTAGTCAGCCCGCACACCTTATTAATAAGAAGCGCGAAGTCTTCAAGGACTACGTTCCCACTGAGCGCACCTTGACGCGAAACAACCACTTGAGCCACTGCATTATAGGCAACATTGCGCCTGAGTTTTGCAGCCCGCTACGAATGCCTATCGTGATGTTGAACAATGTGTTGGGCGGCCCGGCAATGAGTTCGCGCCTCGGGCTGAACATCCGCGAGAAATACGGCTTCGCTTACACTATCGAATCGCAATACACCGCCTATTCTGACGTAGGACTCATCAATGTCTATATGGCCGTCGACCCTGACTCGTTGGAAAAGGCCATTGGCTTGGCTCACAAGGAATTGGAGAAACTTTGCATCCAAAAATTGGGTACGTTGCAACTGCACCATGCCAAGCAGCAACTCATCGGTCAAGTCGCGCTGAGTTACGAAAGCGGCATGAACGAACTCCTGAGCGCGACCCGCTCCCTCATCATGGGCGAGCCGATTGAATACATGGACGACATCATCCGCAAGGTGGAAGCCGTCACCGCTGAGGACATCTTGGAGGTGGCTAATCGGGTGTTTGACAAAAAACAACTAAGTCGGATTGTTTTCCAAGGAAACTAATTCGTCTTAAATTGATACTTCACTTCCTTCAATTCCGCATTAGCCTTCGTAATCTTGTTCTTCAGATTTTCCTTGTAATTCAATACTTTGGCCGCGATTTGCGCATCGCCTAAGGCGAGCATTTCGGCAGCGAGGATGGCAGCGTTCAAGGCACCATTCACGCCCACCGTGGCCACGGGAATCCCGGGAGGCATTTGGATGATGGACAGCATGGCGTCTAAGCCGTCAAGCATACCTTTCACGGGTACGCCGATGACGGGCAAAGTCGTGTTGGCCGCTATCACACCCGGCAAGGCAGCTGCCATACCAGCGGCTGCGATAATCACTTTGATGCCACGACCTTGGGCTTCGCGGGCAAATTGTTCAACCTCGTGCGGCGTGCGGTGCGCGCTGAGGGCGTTCATCTCAAACGGGATTTCCATCTCGTCGAAGAATTGGGCGGCTTTTTCTAAAACGGGAAGGTCG
>CAMVCZ010000076.1 GCA_947166105.1 uncultured Bacteroidales bacterium | reverse complement strand
AACTACTCATTTTTCACCTTAACTCATGCTCTCAATTCTGGGGTACATTATAAACATAAAGAAGATTGCCGAACTCTTCCCCAACTGCCTCACAGAGCGCCTCGACGAGAACGGGAAGCCGGAAGTGGCCATAGACTTCGACATGCTCCGGCAGGAGCTCTCGAAGGACATCGTGGAAGGCCCCGAGGAACGCTACCAGTTCACCTGGCCCGACAAGCGCAACGCCATCCGCCTGGCCAACGCGCCGACCACCGACACACTGCGCCCCTGCCGTGAGGAAAGCGTCGATTTCGACAACACGCAAAACCTCTACATCGAGGGCGACAACCTCGAAGTGCTGAAACTGCTCCGCGAGAACTACCTCGGCAAGGTGAAGATGATCTACATCGACCCGCCCTACAACACGGGCAACGACTTCGTGTATAACGACGACTTCGCCCAGACCGCCGGCGACTATGTCCACAACAGCGGGCAGGAGGACGAGGAGGGCAACCGCCTCGTGGCCAATACCGAAAGCAACGGCCGCTTCCACACTGACTGGCTCAACATGATTTATCCTCGCCTGAAAGTGGCCAAGGACTTGCTGAGCGAGGATGGGGTAATTTTTATTTCGATTGATGATAATGAACTGGAAAATTTAAGAAGGGTTTGTGATGAAATATTTGGAGCAGTGAATTTTGTGGCAAATTTTGTTTGGAAAAGCAGGCAAAATAAGGACAATAGGAATATAAATGGTGTTTCCATAGATCACGAATACATATTAGTGTATGGGCGTTCTAATAATTGTCGGTTGTTTAAAGGCGAAGAACGAAGTGGTAAAGGGTATTCAAATCCTGACAACGACCCATTAGGACCATGGACTAGTGCAAATATGGCAGGAATAGCGACAGAATCTCAAAGACCAAATTTGCATTATGATTTGATTGACCCTAATACTGGAATAAACTATGGACGTCCTAAAATGGGTTGGCGTTATGATAAGAACACGATGGCAAAACTAATTGCAGAAGGGCGGATTCTTTGGCCAGATAATCCCGATGGAAGGCCAAGAAGAAAATTATATTTAAATGAGTTGGATGATAATTTGCCGGGATTCACTTCTATAATAGGTGCTAATGTTTATACTCGAAATGGTTCAAATGAAATAGATAGGCTTTTTGGAACACGATTGTTTAGTTTTCCAAAGCCGACCGCATTGATAGAGCCGTTGATTTCTCAAGTAACAGAAAAGGATTCCATTGTTCTTGATTTTTTCTCTGGATCAGCAACTACAGCTCATGCCGTAATGAAACTCAATGCAGAAGACGGAGGCCATCGCAGATTTATTATGGTGCAACTGCCCGAAGAAACAGCCGAGAGGAGTGAGGCGCGAAAATATGATTTCAAGAATATTTGCGAAATAGGGAAAATGAGGATCAAATGCGCTAGTGAAGAGGTCGTTTCGAGTATGAAAATGTATATGAAAGGTTGGCTAGCAGGAACAGAACTGGTGATGAAAAAGCATCAGAAGAAAGAGGAACAATTGTCTTTATTGGATCAACAAAAGAATGAAGAAATAAAGGTTAATCAAAGCCAGCAAATATTAGAGAAACTAAATCATAGAATTGAATCGTTAGATTTAGGTTTTAGAGTCTTGAAACTCGACAGTTCCAATATGCAAGATGTGTATTACTCGCCCGAGCAGTTCAACGAGAACCTGCTCTTCGAGGACAACATCAAGCACGACCGCACCGACGAGGACCTGCTCTTCCAAGCCATGATAGAGCTCGGCATCGAGCTTTCGGCCAAGATAGAGCAACGCGAAATCGCCGGCAAGACCGTCTGGAGTGTGGCCGACAACTACCTCATGGCCTGCTTCGACAAGGATGTGAACGAGACCGCCATCACCGAAATCGCCCGCCAGCATCCCTACTACTTCGTCCTCCGCGACAGCAGCCTCGTCACGGACAACGTAGCGGACAACTTTGAGCAGATTTGGGAGGAGTATAGTAAAGAGACGGTAAGGAGGATATTGTAAAAATGTTGGCAGAAAGGTTGTAATGATGCAACCTTTCTGCCAACATTTTTTGAAAAATCATGAAAAGCAACAAAGAAAATAAAGAGATGCGTTCAATTCAAGGAAAAAATTCTAATTTTGCCGCTTTAAGGTGGCAGGCTGCCACCTTGCAAGGTGTTTTTTGAATTTTTTAGATAGTTTGAAATATGGCAAAAGAAAAACTGACCGAATTGTTTGAACGCTGGGAGTCGCTTCAGCCTTTAAGCGAAACACAGCAAAGTAGCTTGAGTCGGCGTTTTACTGTTGAGTATAACTACAACAGCAATCATATTGAAGGCAATACGCTAACCTACGGACAGACGGAGCTTTTGTTGATGTTTGGCGCAGTAAGCGGTGAGGGTCATCTTCAGGATTTCACGGAGATGAAGGCCAGTCAGGTAGGGCTGGAAATGATGAGCCAAGCAGTAAAGGAGGGTAATATGCCAATGACCCAGCATTTCATCCGCACGCTCCATAAGACGCTTTTACGCGAGGACTACACCGTATATCGCAATCTGCCAGGCGGACAGCAGACCAGTTATGTGATACATGCTGGTCAGTATAAGACGCGTCCCAATAGCGTAATCACCCGATATGGAGACCGCTTCGAGTATGCCTCGCCAGAAGAGACTCCTGCACTGATGTCAGACCTTGTCAATTGGTATAACGATGCCGAGCAGTCCAGGAAATATTCGGTGGTGGAGCTGGCCGCATTGTTTCATTATCGCTATATCCGTATTCACCCGTTTGAGGATGGCAACGGAAGAATCGCCCGACTGATGGTTAACTACATTCTGGCGCGTCATGGATGGCCTATGATTGTGGTGAGGAGCAGAAAAAAACAGGACTATCTGGAGGCATTGCATAAGACAGATATAGTGGTAGGGTCGGTGCCTTCCGAGGGAGCTCATGCAAGCCTTACCAAGATAAAGCATTTCGTAAAATATTTCACAAAATTGGTGGAGGACGAACTGGCATATAATATCGCATTTGTTGAAAACAAAGACGAAACTGTATGGTGGTATGATGGCGAGATGCTATCGTTTAAGACACCCAATGCGGCAAAGATTCTTGGAATACTAAACAACGACCCTTACGCCACCTACCCAAGTATCGCTGAAAAAATTGGTATCAATGTGTCGGCCATACGGAAATTGATGGATGGCATGGTGGAGAAAGGCTATATCCAACGTCGCGATACAGACAAATCGTGGCTTGTATTGGCCACGTCAGTCATAAAGTAGTTGTTATGAAATTCAAATTCAAAATACAGCAATACCAGACCGATGCGGTGGAAAGCACGGTGAGCGTGTTCGCAGGGCAACCCTCGAAGACCAACGCGCAGTACCGCCGCGACTTGGGTAAGCAGAAACAGCAGCTGAAGGCCGAGTTTGAGGAGGAGTATGTGGGTTACCGCAATGCCGATGTGGAACTCAATGCCAATCAGTTGTTGGAGAACATCCACCATCAGCAGGTACAGAACGACATCCCACTGAGCAAGTCCTTAGCGGCCACCAACGGCCTCGGCGCTTGCTCGCTCGACATTGAGATGGAGACGGGCACGGGCAAGACCTACGTCTATATCAAGACCATGTTCGAGATGAACAAACGCTTCGGCTGGTCGAAGTTCATCGTGGTGGTGCCCAGCATCGCTATCCGCGAAGGAGTCTATAAGAGCTTCACCATGCTGGAAGAGCATTTCATGGAGCTCTACGGCAAGAAGGCCCGCTATTTCATCTACAACAGTGGCAACCTCACCCAGATCGACTCGTTCAGCAGCGACGCCAGCATCAACGTGATGATTATTAACGTGCAGGCGTTCAACACCTCGTTCAAGGAGGGTGCAGCCAACAAGGAGGCACGTATCATCTACTCCAAACGCGATGATTTCCAAAGCCGCCGTCCCATCGATGTGATTGCCGCTAACCGTCCTATCATCATCATGGATGAGCCGCAGAAGATGGAGGGCGAAGCCACGCAAAAGGCCTTGAAGAACTTCAAGCCGCTGTTTGTGCTCAACTATTCCGCCACCCACAAGACCTCTCACAACTGCATTTATGCCCTCGATGCCTATGATGCCTACAAGCAACGCTTGGTGAAGAAAATACAAGTAAAGGGCATCACGGTGCAAAACCTGTTGGGCACGCAGAGTTACATCTATTTCGACAGCGTCATCCTCTCAAAGAACCATGCACCGGTGGTCAGGCTTGAAATCGAGGTGAAAGGTGCCGCTGCCACCCGCCGACAACTCTGCAAGTTCGAGCAAGGCGATTCGCTGTTTGCCATTTCGCAACTTCCTGCCTATAAAGACTTTGTGATTACCGAAATCAATCCCTTGACGAATACTGTCTATTTTCAAAACGGCAAGCAATTGCGTCAGGGTGAGGTGATGGGCGATGTCAGCGAGAAAGCCATCCAACTGATACAAATACGGGAAACCATCAAGTCGCATTTCGAGAAGGAGAGAGCCTTGTTCCAGCAGGGCATCAAGACCCTTTCGCTGTTTTTCATCGACGAAGTGGCCAACTACAAGAGCTATGATGCGGACGGAAACGAGGTGCAAGGTCCGCTGTGGAAGATGTTTGAGGATGAATACAATCGCTATCTGAATGAGAACTTGTCTCTGTTTGAGGACGATTATCAGAAATACCTGCGCCGTTTCGCCGCCGCGCAAGTACACAACGGCTATTTCTCCATCGACAAGAAAGGTCATTCGATTGACAGTGAGGTGAAACGGGGCAAGGATACATCAGACGACATTTCGGCTTACGATCTGATTCTGAAAAATAAGGAACGCCTGTTGAGTTTCGATGAGCCGACACGATTCATCTTCTCCCATTCTGCCTTGCGCGAAGGTTGGGACAATCCCAATGTGTTCCAAATCTGCACGTTGCGTCACGCCAATTCCAGCACCGCCAAACGTCAGGAGGTGGGGCGCGGTTTACGCATCTGTGTGGATAACGATGGCAACCGCATGGACAAGGAACGCTTGGGCGATGCCGTTCACGACACCAACAAACTGACTGTCATTGCCAACGAGAACTACAGCACCTTTGTCGATGCCTTGCAGAAAGAGACCAAAGACACCCTTCGCGAACGTCCGACACAGGCCACGGTCAATTATTTCAAAGGGGTTACCGTCAAAGTGGGTGAGGAGAAACACACCATCTCGGAGCAGGAGGCTGCCAGTATCGTCAGTTATTTGTACGACAACGACTATATCGATGAGAAGGGCAACATCCTGCAAGACTATCACACTGATATGGATAAGGGTAATTTAGCCCCGATGAGCAAGAAGTTGCAACCAATCGAAGAACAAGTCCACAAACTGATCCAAAGTATCTTTGACCCGGCCGCTTTGGAAGACATGGTGGAAGATGCCAACGGCAAGGCTGAAGTGGTGAACGAGCGTTTGAACGACAATGCCGAGAAGAAGGAGTTCAAGGCCTTGTGGAACGAAATCAACCACCGCTATGTCTATACGGTGCATTACGACAGCGAAGAACTGATTCAGAAAGCCATTGCCGCCATCAACAGCGAATTGAGTGTCACGCAGTTGAAGTATGTGGTGACCACAGGCACGCAAGGCGATGACGAGTTGGATTTCACTGGCGAACAGAGCACGCGGACGAAGGAGATGCGCGATGTGTCAACCAGCAATGTGCCTTACGATTTGGTGGGCGACATCGCCAAAGCAGCCACGCTGACCCGCCGCACGGTCACCCGCATTTTGAAAGGGATTCAGCGGTCGAAACTGTACATGTTCAAGAACAACCCCGAAGAGTTCATCCGCAAGGTAAGCCATATCATCCGTGAGCAGAAAGCTACGATGATTGTGGAGCACATCAGCTACAATCGCACGGAAAACCAATATGATTCCGACATCTTCACCAAAGAAAAGAGCCGCCAAACTATTGACAAGGCTTATCTTGCACAAAAACACATTCTTGACTACGTGTTTCCTGATAGTCAAGGTGAGCGTGACTTTGCCGAAGACTTGGACAAAGCGGAAGAAGTATGTGTCTATGCCAAATTGCCGAGGTCTTTCCAAATCCCGACGCCCGTAGGCAACTATGCACCCGACTGGGCCATCGCCTTCAACGACAACATGGGCATAAAACACGTGTTCTTCATTGCAGAAACCAAAGGCTCGATGGACTCCATGCAGTTGAAAGGCGTGGAAAAAGCTAAAATAGATTGCGCGAAGAAGCTATTTAACAATGTCTCAACCAGTCGTGTGAGATATGGTTGCGTGGATTCGTATGGCAGTTTGTTGGAGGTGATGAAGGGTATGAGTTGATTGTTGGTACACCATACTTAATGTTATAAAACAGTGGAGAGGGTAGAGCCCTGAAAGGACGACCCTAACATACCCCGATATGCGATGTCGGGTTTTATATCCTCTCCCGCAGCATCTCCATCGCCTTCTGCAACCCGTCGGCATTGCGCCCGCCGGCCACGCAGAGCGTCTTTTGTCCGCCGCCGCCGCCTTGGATTTCCTTGGCCACTTCGCGGATGAGCTTGGTGGCGTCGAGGTCTTTCTCGTTGGCGAAGGCTTCGGGCAAGAGGAGGCAGAGCGCGGGCTTGCCTTCCGTGACGGAGCCGAGGATGGCAATCGCGTTCTCGTTCATCTGTTTGAGCATCGTGGCAATGTTGCGCAGCTGGTCGCCGGGACAGCAAAGCGTGTCGGTGATGAGCTTGCAGCCGTCTTTCTCGGTGGCGTTGGCCAACAGTTTCTCGGCCATCGTGCGGGCTTGCTCTTGCATGAGGTGTTCCACTTCTTTTTTCAGGGCGGAGTTCTGTTCGCTGAGCGAGGTCACGCCTTTCACCAAGTCGGGACTCTTGACGATTTCCTTGAGCCTGCCGATGAGGTCGAGTTGCTCGTCAAGGTATTGCTCCACAGCCTCGCCCGTGATGGCCTCGATACGGCGGATGCCTGCTGCAATGGCACCTTCCGAAACGATTTTGAACATCCCGATGTTGCCCGTGGCTGAGGTGTGGCAGCCGCCGCAAAGCTCCATCGAGTAGTCCTTGTCGAACACCACCACGCGCACCGTGTCGCCGTATTTCTCGCCAAACAAAGCCGTCGCGCCCATGGCCTTGGCCTCCTCAATCGGGAGTTCGGCGTAGGTCACGTTGGGGATGTTCTCGCGGATTCTCTGGTTCACGATCTTTTCAACTTGGCGGATTTCTTCGTCGGTCATCTTGGCAAAGTGGCTGAAGTCGAAGCGCAGGCGTTGGTCATCGACCAAAGAGCCTTTTTGCTCGACATGGTTGCCCAATACCTGCCTCAAGGCGGCGTGCATCAAGTGCGTTGCGCTGTGATTGTTGGCAATGCGCTGACGGCGTGTCGCGTCGATGGCGGCGGTGAAAGTCGCCTCGGGGTTTTGCGGCAGTTGATTGGTGATGTGGATGACGAGGTTGTTCTCCTTCACCGTATTAATAATACGAATGGTTTCGTTTTCGGAAGTCAAGGTGCCGGTGTCGCCCACCTCACCGCCCATTTCGGCGTAGAACGGGGTCTTGTCCAACACGATCTCGAAGTGTTTCTGCTTCTTGGCGACCACTTCGCGGAAGCGCAAGATGTGGCTCTCGCAGGTGAGGTCGGTATAGCCGACAAACTCGGTGGGTTGTTCGCTTTCTTTCACCACCACCCAGTCGCCGTTGGCTTTTTCGGCGGCTTTGCGCGAGCGGTTTTTCTGCTCTTCGAGGTTGGCCTTGAAGCCGTCCATATCCACGTTGATGCCCTTTTCGGCGGCCATCAGTTGGGTAAGGTCGATGGGGAAGCCGAAAGTGTCGAACAATTCGAAGGCGAAGTTGCCGTCAATGTCCTGATTCTTATGTTGTTCCACATAACTTTCGAAACGTTTGATGCCTTGCGCCAAGGTGCGCAGGAACGCGGCTTCCTCCTCGCGGATGACCTTGCCGACCAACTCCTGTTGCGCCTTGATTTCGGGGAAGTTATGCTCCATTTGTTGCACCAAAACAGGCAACAATTTGCACACAAACGGCTCTTCGAAGCCCAAAAAAGTGAAACCATAGCGCACGGCGCGACGCAACACGCGGCGGATGACATAACCAGCCCCGTTGTTCGATGGCAGTTGCCCGTCGGCGATGGCGAAGCTCACGGCGCGGCAGTGGTCGGCGATGACGCGCATGGCCACGTCGGTCTTTTCAGCCTTGCCGTACGCGATGCCCGACATTTTCGCAATCTCCTGAATCAGCGGCTGGAACACGTCGGTGTCGTAGTTGGAGGTCTTGCCTTGCAGCACGCGCACGAGGCGCTCGAAGCCCATGCCCGTATCGACGTGCTTGGCAGGCAGTTCCACCAAGTGTCCATCGGCCATGCGGTTGTATTGCATGAACACAAGATTCCAGATTTCAATCACTTGCGGGTCGTCCTTGTTCACCAAGTCGCGGCCTGCAATTTGCTTGCGGGCAGCGTCGTCGCGCAGGTCGATGTGGATTTCGGAGCAAGGACCGCAAGGACCTGTCTCGCCCATTTCCCAGAAGTTATCCTTCTTGTTGCCGTAGATGATACGGTCTTCGCTGACGTGCTCTTTCCAATAGCCAAACGCCTCCATGTCAGCGGGTTGTCCGTCTTTTTCGTCACCGCCAAAAACGGTCACATAAAGCCTGTCCTTGTCGATTTTGACGACCTCGGTGAGGTATTCCCAAGCGTAGGCGATGGCCTCTTTCTTGAAATAGTCGCCGAAGCTCCAGTTGCCGAGCATCTCGAACAT
>CAMVCZ010000075.1 GCA_947166105.1 uncultured Bacteroidales bacterium | reverse complement strand
AAGTGCACGCCTTGCCGTGTGGGTAACAAGCGTATGCTCGAAATCCTCACCAAGATCACGGAAGGCAGAGGTACGATGGACGACCTCCAGGAACTCCGCAACCTCGCCGCTGTGATTAAGGATACCGCCCTCTGCGGTCTGGGTCAGACCTCACCGAACCCGGTGCTTTCGACCCTCGACAACTTCTGGGACGAGTATGTTGAGCACGTTGTTGACAAGAAATGCCGCGCTGGCGTCTGCAAGAAGCTCATGCGTTATGAAATTGACAAGGAGAAGTGCATTGGCTGCGGCGCTTGTAAGAAGAACTGCCCCGCCGAGGCCATCTCGAAGACCGACTACATCGCTCCCGGCCACAAGCTGCCTTCGATGATGATCGATCCTTCCAAGTGCATCAAGTGCGGTGCCTGTATCTCAACCTGTAAGTTCAATGCCATTTCTGTCAAATAAAATAGAGGAGGAGACATATTATGATTAATGTAACAATTGATAACAAACAGATTCAGGTCCCGGAAGGCACTACTATCCTGAAAGCCGCCCGCATGGCCGGTATCCATATTCCTACCCTTTGCTATTTTGAACTGGCAGGAATGAAATTTGAAAACAAACCCGGTGGCTGCCGCGTGTGCGTCGTCGAAGTGGTGAAAGACTTCAACGGCCGTCCGCGTCGTAACCTTGCCCCGGCTTGCGCCACCGACTGCGTGGAAGGCATGGAAGTGCTGACCCACAGCGCCCGCGTCATCAACGCCCGCCGCACTGTGGTCGAACTCATCCTTTCCGACCACCCGGCCGATTGCTTGACCTGCGCCAAGAGCGGCAACTGCGAATTGCAGAGCCTTGCCCAGTACCTCGGCATCCGCGAGATTCCGTTCAAGGGTGAACAGAGCCACTATCGCCAAGACATGTCGCCCAGCATCGTGCGTGACATGGACAAGTGCGTCATGTGCCGCCGTTGCGAGAACATGTGTAACAACATCCAGACCGTTGGTGCCCTGAGCGCCATCAACCGTGGCTTCAGCGCTGTCGTGGCTCCTGCTTTCGAGCAAGACCTCGTCGACTCGCCTTGCGTCATGTGCGGTCAGTGCGTGCAGGTGTGCCCCGTTGGCGCCCTTAGCGAGGTGGACGACACCCGCAACGTGATGGCTGCCATCAACAACCCCAAGAAGACCGTCATCGTCAACACGGCTCCCGCTACGCGTGTGGCCCTCGGTGAAGAGTTCGGCTTGCCCGCCGGCACCATCGTCACCGGTCAGATGGCCGCTGCCCTGCGTCGTCTGGGCTTCGACTATGTGTTCGACACCGACTTCGCTGCCGACCTTACCATCATGGAAGAAGGCACCGAGCTCCTCGACCGCATCAAGAAGTTCATGGCTGGCGACAAGAGCGTCCGTCTGCCTATCCTCACTTCGTGCTGCCCTGGTTGGGTCAACTTCTTCGAGCACAACTTCCCCGACATGCTGGATGTGCCTTCAACCGCCAAGTCGCCTATGCAAATGTTTGGCGCTGTCGCCAAGAACTACTGGGCCGACAAGATGGGCATCAAGAGAGAAGACCTCGTCGTCGTCTCCATCATGCCTTGCTTGGCCAAGAAGTACGAAAGCAAGCGTAAGGAATTCTACAAGGATGGCAATCCCGACATCGACTACGTCCTGACGACCCGCGAGTTGGCCCGCTTGATCAAGCAGTTCAACCTCAACCTGAAGGATATGCCGAGCGAGGACTACGACGACCCGTTGGGCGAATCCACGGGTGCTGCCGTCATCTTCGGCGCCACTGGTGGTGTGATCGAAGCTGCCACCCGTACCGCTTACGAAGTGTTCACCGGCAAACCGCTGCCTAAGATTGACTTCACCGAACTCCGTGGTATGGAAGGCATCCGCGATGCTTGGGTTGACTTTGATGGTACGCCCATCCACATTGGCATTGCCCACGGTCTGAGCAACGCTCGTACCCTCCTTGAGAGAGTGCGCGAAGGCAAGGAACAGTTCCACGCCATCGAGGTCATGGCCTGCCCCGGCGGTTGCGTCGGCGGCGCCGGTCAGCCCTATCATCACGGCAACAGCGAGATCATCAAGAAGCGTACGGAAGCCATCTACCGCGAGGATGCTGGCAAACCGATCCGTAAGTCGCACGAGAATCCTTCGATCATCAAATTGTACAAGGAGTATCTTGGTGAGCCTTGCGGCCATCTGTCACACGAACTGCTGCACACCCACTATTTCGACAAGTCAGAACATGTTGAAATCAGCGAGTAATTCAATAACCAGTAAAAAATAGAAAGGAAATAAATAATGGCAGTTATTAAATTATCAGAAGCGAAGATCAACTTCATCAAGGACGTCTGCAAGTCGTACGGCAACAAGCCGGGTGAGGTCATCAATGTGCTGCACAAGGTTCAGGGCGAGTATGGCTATCTGCCTGCTGAAGTCCAGGAATTCGTGGCCAAGGAACTGGGTATCCCGGTTTCGAGAGTCTACGGCATCGTTTCGTTCTATTCCTTCTTCACCATGACCCCGAAGGGCGAGTATCCGATCAGCGTTTGCTTGGGTACTGCTTGCTATGTGCGTGGTGCCGAGAAGGTGTTAGACGAACTGAAGCGTCAGTTGGGCATCAACGTCGGTGAGGTCACTCCCGACGGCAAGTTCTCTCTGACCTGCCTCCGCTGCGTCGGTGCTTGCGGTCTGGCCCCCGTCATCGAAGTCGGTGACAAGGTCTACGGCCGTATGACCCCCGACCGCGTGAAGGACGTGCTCGCTGAGTACAAATAAGCCGCACACCTATTAATATTAATAGGTATCTGAAAAATCCCTGCCCGGATGGGTGGGGATTTTTTATGTGTTTTGCATACTGAACAGATTTGAACGTAAAATGTTCAGTGTGTAAAACATTTTAATCGAATATTGGGTTGTATTTCTTCTAAATGTTCACTATATAAAACATTTTTCTTTCAAAAGTGTTTTGTATATTGAACATTTTGCCTATCTTTGCGCTTTGAAATCAAATAATATCAGAAAATGGAATCACTGATTAAAAGACATCTGAATAGGATGCAGACTGTGAACCTCGATTTTGTCAGAAGCCTCATGGACGAAATCGACTGGAACGAGCGTTTGTTGATGATTAAAGGACAAAAAGGTGTGGGGAAGACGACGCTTATGACGCAACGTATTTTGCAGATGTTTGGTTCTACAAACACTACGGAGGTGCTCTATGTCAGCCTCGACAACATCTATTTTAGTACGCATAAGTTGTTGGATTTCATTGAGCAGTTTCATGCGCAAGGCGGCAAGTATCTGTTTATGGATGAGGTGCATAAATACAAAGGCTGGAGCCTTGAGGTGAAGAACGCCTACGATGAGTTCACCGATTTACACATGGTGTTGAGCGGTTCTTCTTTGATTAATCTTTCTGATGGCGAAGCCGATTTGTCGCGCCGTTGCATTTCCTATACTATGCTTGGGCTGTCGTTCAGGGAGTATCTGCAAATATTCCATCAGAAAGGCTTTCGTCGAAGAACACTTCAGGAGATTCTGACGGATGGCAACAGCATTTGTGCGGAGGTCAATGCGCAGGTGCGTCCACTGCCGCTCTTCTCGGAGTATCTGCGCTATGGCTACTATCCTTTCCTGAAAGAAAGCCAAAGTAACTATTATGTGCGCATTGAGAACATTGTCAACACGACCATCGAGGTGGAATTGCCCCAGTTGCGAAAACTTGATATTGGGAACATCAGGAAGATGAAGTCGCTATTGGGGATTCTCTCGTCCAATGTGCCATACGCCCTTGATACCGTCAAGTTGTCGAAGATGGCGGAACTTTCGCGTACTACTTTGTTGCAATACTTGCAAAACCTCAGCGAGGCCCGTCTTATCCAACTGCTGTATTCTGATGTAACGAATGTGAAACGCTTGCAAAAACCCGACAAGATTTATATGGAGAATCCCAACATGCTCCATGCCCTTGCCACGACACAGGTCAACGAGGGCACGGAGCAGGAAGTGTTTTTCATCAACCAACTTTCATCTAAGCATATCGTGGAGTATAGCAAGACCTCTGCTGACTTCACCATCGACCACCAATACACGATTGAGGTAGGTGGGCGAAGCAAGGAAGGCAAGCAAATTGCAGGCGTTGCTAATGGTTATATTGCCTCTGCCGATGAGGAATATGTGCTTGGCAACAAGATCCCACTTTGGCTTTTTGGATTTTTGTATTGAATTACATGGAATTGCATGTTATAAGAGATTAATAAAATACAATTTCTGTAAATTCGTGTATAATTCCTGATAATTCGTGTTTTAAGAAACATGAATTTCCACAAATTGACCATGAATTTTTCATTAATTACAGATTTGTTCCCATTTCTTTCCAAAGCAAACGAAATTCTTCCTATTTTTGCCTTCATAAAACGAAAGTCTAACCAAACAATTATCGAATGAACAAAGCGCATTGGGCACAACCGAATGAACCGTGGTTCAGGCAAGAGATGGATTCCACGCTTTTTTGTTTCGGTTGAAAATGAACAATAACAATTCAACACTAATACTATGAAAAAGAGGAATTTACAAATGAAATGGACGAAAAGAATCGTCTTGATTGCCCTGCTGCTTGCTATGGCAGGAATGATGAAAGGGTATGCCTACAATGTTACGATAGGTAGTATCTCAAACGGCACTGTGGTCGCCAACCCTACAACGGCAAATGCTGGGGAAACGGTGACCCTTACGGCAACGCCTGGTGTAGATGTTGCTTCAGAGTATTTTCTCCAAAGTTGGTCTGTTATTGATGGTGATGATAATAGTATTACCGTTACACAAGGAGACAATCCCAATATAGGTACTTTCATTATGCCTTCAAGCGATGTGGCTGTAACGGCTACATTTGAAAGAGTTTATTTATTGTATTTGGTTTATGGAGATATTCAAGCGAGAGAGACTTTGATGCCGCATTTAGGAGCAACTCATAATATTGAATATGAACAATTACCTGATATAGAATCACATGTAGGTTGGTGGCGATCCGATCATCTTAGAACTAATGGCTTTTTGGCTTTGGGTCGAAACGAGAAAGAAGGATTTCAGATTTTCTTCCGTGAACAGGAAAAGGAACGTAATTTAAGGATTGAGGTTGGTCAGTTCTTTAATAATAGTAATGAGGAACTCCAACATTCACTTTATTACGAAGAGTTTTTCTATGATAATGTTTATACGGCTGATTCATTGGCAGAAGCATTAGTGCCTTATTCAGGAACTTCGAAAAAGACATCAATTGGGCATAACAAAATGTTTTATGTAGAATTGAATTCTGCAAAGAATCAAACGCCTGGAGAATACTATTCAACAATTACAGTATATGATGGAAACGATGCGATAGCCACCAGAACGGTTACTGCTAAAGTTTGGAATTTTTCTTTACCAGAAGGCCATTATTCGGAAGTGGTTATGGGTTTATATAACCGAAATTCAGGCTATGGTGGAACAAGCAGTTTCCTTACTTTGAATGGAGTCAATGTAGATGAAAGTGGAAATGTTGCGGAAACCGATTTGCCTGTCGCAAAACAGATTTTGGATGGTTATCAGGAGTGTTTGCTCGAACATGGTGTGAGTACATACGAAATTCCCCGTTGGAAAATGGCTGATGACCCTAAAGCCGCAGAATTGACAATGGCCGACCCGCGTCGCAAAGTGTTTGAGGTGCCAGTCCATTCGTATGATTTATCCGGTTCCTCTTTCAATTCTAATGCCCTAAGTGTAATTAATCAATATAAAGATATAGTTTATGATAATGCGTTTTTGAAAGACAAGGCGTTTTTCTATCCTATGGATGAGCCTGATTGGAATAATGATGAACGTGTGGGTCAATTTAACAATGTTTGTGCGGCTTTGTCCGAAAATTGGCCAAATTACCATGCAGTCATTCCTTTTAATGGGAATTATAGCCAAACTGTTGAACTGTTTGATGGAAATATAGATATTCTTTGTCCAAATCAAGGATTCTTTGATCCTTGGTCATCTGCAGGCATTGATATTTCTGAATCTAATCTTCAGGATTTTAAGGATCGTAATCACACTTGGCGCTATCAAGGCGGTTCTTTGTGCGGGGGAATCTATGCGTATATTTCACCGATGATGTCTGTTGGTGTTATGCGTCGTATTTTGTTTTGGCAGCAAAGAAAAATAGATAGCGATGGTTTTCTTAATTGGAATTGTGCTTTTCTGCCAAGAAATTGGGAAAAAAAGGTTTTTCCAGTATCAGGAGGAATCCAGACAGGCAACGGTGATGGCATTTTGCTTTATCCGGGAACTATGTTTGGGCAGGATGCGAATACTCCAATAGTCTCTTTGCGTTTGAAACAATTGGCTTCAGGCATAGATGATTACGACTATCTTACCTTGACAAAAGAGTTTGTTGGTGAGGAAGAATTAAATGCACGGCTTTCATACATTTTTGGCAATCCAGATTATTTATGTAAAATAATAAACAGAGAAACAGGTTTTGTAGGATGGTCCTGTCAGTTTCTACAAATTGCCCGTTATAATATGGGCGAAGCCCTTAGTGCCGCCAACACCGAGCACGATTGGGGCGAATGGCAAACCGCCGTGCTTCCTGATGAAACCCACAATGGCTTGGAAATCCGCACCTGCTCACATTGCGGCACTCAGGAAAGCCGCCCAAAGACATATTCTTCCTTGTACCGTTTTGAGGGAACCGTAGACAACCAATGGGCGAACCTCAACAACTGGGCCAACAATCCCGAAACACTTCCCGCACCTGGTGAAGCCGTGGTCATTGCCCATGATTGCGAAATCAACAGCAATACAACCCAGTTTTATGTCGTTGTGAATGACGGATTCAGCTTGACTATCAACGAAGGAACCATACTTACTGCACAGCGTATCACTACTGAAGGGAATGCTCAAGTAATCGTTGAGGACGGCGCACAACTCAAAACCATGAGCGAGGGCGTTCAAGCCACTGTGAAGAAGAATATCATGCCCCATAACGACACTGGTGGATGGCATTTCGTTTCCACCTCTCTTGCCTCGGTTGTAGTGCCCAGCACGAGCAACAATATCGTCTCTTCCACGGCAGGCAATTATGACCTTTATTTGTTCGATCAAAGCGAAAACCTTGAATGGCGCAATTACAAGGTTCATGGTTTCAACCTCGAAAACGGAAAAGGTTATCTTTATGCCACAAGTGAGGAGAATGTGAGCCTCGAATTTACGGGAACGACCAACAGAAACGCCCAGAAGGAATTCGGACTTGTCTACGATGCCAATGCGGAGTTTGCCGGCTGGAACTTGGTGGGCAATCCTTATCCATGCAATGTCTATGCTGACAAGAGTTATTACGTATTGGATGAGAGTGGCTCCGTCATTGAACCGAATACGGTTTCAAGCAGCATAGCCATCGCCCCCTGTACGGGCATTATGGTGAAGGCTGAAACCACCGATGAAACGGTCACTTTCAGTAAGACAGCTCCTGAAACGCAAGGCCAAAACAAAGGCTCATTGCAAATAGCGGTAGCGGAAGCCAACACACGCAGCAATGCCATTCAGGACAAGGCCATTGTGAGCTTCAATGCGGGTGATGAGTTGGAAAAGTTCTTCTTTAATGAGGACAATGCGAAACTTTACATTCCGCAAAGCGACAAAGACCTTGCCATTGCTTGTGCCAAGAAAGAGGGGGAGTTGCCTCTCAACTTCAAGGCCTCCAAGAATGGCAAATATACCATCACAGTCAATCCCGAAGCTGTTGAGATGGACTATCTCCACCTTATTGATAACATGACTGGGAAAGACATCGACCTTTTGGCCTCGCCAAGTTATACCTTCAATGCTCAAACAACGGATTATGAAAGCCGCTTCAAATTAGTGTTCAGCAACAACAATGAGGACGGCCCTTCGACAGGCTCAGGGACCTTTGCTTTCTACAGCAACGGCAACATCATTATCAATGGCGAAGGAACGATTCAAGTGATTGACATGATGGGGCGTATCATCGTTTCTGATGGCGGACACACGCGGTGTGTCCCTACAACAGGGATGGCCTCGGGTGTTTATGTTTTGCGGTTGATTGATGGGGATGATGTGAAGACGCAGAAGATTGTGGTGAGGTAACGCCATTATAAATTACTAGGGTATCCGAAAAATCCCCGCCTGCTTGCTTTGGTGGGGATTTTTTTTGTGTTTATTCAAGATTCCTCAAAGCATAAAGAGGAATGATGTCAATATGCAATCATCCAAAAACAGGGGCAAAAAACTATGCGTATCACGAAAGCATTTCAACTTGCAGCATTGGATTCACCGGCGCTTCGCTCATTAAGTTGTTTTGGGCGGCTTTCAGGCCGAACATGACGGCTTTTTCATCCAAACTGATGGCGTGGGCGTGAATCACCCCAGCAAAAAAAGCGTCGCCTGAGCCTGTCACATTCACGATTTGAGCAGGTAGGGCAGGGTGTGAGGTGGTCGTTCCGTTTGTGCAATGGATGACACCTTTTGCGCCAACGGTGATGTAAACTTGACTTATACCTTTGACATTCAGTTTTTTTGCTGATTCAAAAACATCGTCGTTACCTGTAATGGATATGGCTTCGGGGAAGTTGCATTTCAGGGCGAAAAGGGAATGTTTTTCGGACAGTTTCATGGCTTCGGCAAAGCGCAGGGCTTTTTTGGGCGAAACGGTGTCGATGAAAAGCGGAACTTCGCAATAGTCAATGAGATAGGTGAGGGCTTCGGTGCTCAAAAGCGTGTCGGCAACGACACAATCGGAGCGATTGATTCCGTCCATTTTGCCTTTCAGCCAGTCTAAATCCATTCTGTCGTTGAGGCTTACATCGGAAACGGCGGACTTCATGTTGCCCGTTTCGTCATTGAAACTGAGAAAGATAGGGCTTTTTTCGCCTTTGAATTGCGTGGAAAGCGAAAGGTCGATGCCCAAATGCTGACATTCCGCCATCATGCCTTGTGCAAAATCATCGTCGCCAAAAACACTGACCAACTGAACCTGATGCCTTAACAGACTGAGATTGTGTGCGATATTGCGAGCCACGCCGCCATGATGAAAGCTGATTTTGGCGGGCGTGCATCCGACTTGGCTCGGTATGGATTGTGGCACTACGGCAATGTCGATATTGGATTCTCCGATGACGGTAATTCTCATGGTTGAAGCGTTTGAGGCCGACAAAAATAGAAAACTTTTGCGATAATTTGTTTTTCACAAGATAATTTTGTTATTTCGTGGCTTCAAATCAATGTGTTATGGCACAGAAAAACACGAAAAGGAAGCGTCGCAACTACAAGTACCATGCGATAACTTTCAAGTTGTCGGCGGGGCAATATCGCTCGTTGCGCAACTACTGCAAAGCGCGGAAAACTACACCTATCAAATTGATTAAGAAGAATATAGAACGCTTCATTTCTTCCTACGAATACGAAGTGCCGCAAGAATTGTTTCTTACTGAGAACCAGTTGGAACTGTTTAGTGAGGTTGGTTTTAAGGAATGAAATAAATGTGATTTTCTTTTTCCTTTTCATCCTAACAAATTATTCCCTATATTTGCTCCCGATAAACGAAACAAAAGTAGCACCAAACCACCGACAATGAACAGAAATGAATTATAAGTCTTTAAATGGTTCGCTATAGAGAAAAACAAAAGTGGAAAATAATAACAAATAAATAATTAAACAAATGAAAGTAAGAACTTTACAATTCGGAAAGGCGATGGGTGCCGCCTTGTTCGTCCTGCTGCTGAATGTGGCGGGTATGAAGAACGCACTTGCACAAAACCAAGTGGCCATATTGCAGCATAATGACACCGTTACTGCTTTTTATGGTGCTGATGCTTTTTTGCAAGCCAATGCTGCTGCCGCTGATGGCGATACCATTACACTTTCGAGCGGCATTTTCAATGGCTCTAATTGTTACATTTCTAAAGCCATTATATAATGTACCCAATAATTGAGACTGCAAATATATTGAATTAATGTGAAAC
>CAMVCZ010000074.1 GCA_947166105.1 uncultured Bacteroidales bacterium | reverse complement strand
TCGTTACTATTGGACTGCAAATTTATGAATTATTTTCTAAATAGCGAAAAACACAAAAAAATAACGGCGCCGCATGATGCGACACCGTTATTCAAAGCAATTATTCTATTCCTATAATTTAATGTCGATGGGCTTGAGCATGTTCTCGGGACGGAGAATCTTGTCGAGTTGTTCCTTGGTGAGCAGGTTGTGCTCGAGGACCAACTCGTAGACTCCGCGACCGGTTTCGCTGGCTTCCTTGGCAATCTTGGTGGATTGCTTATAGCCTATGATGGGGTTGAGCATGGTGACGATGCCGATGCTGCCTTCAACCAGTTTGCGGCAGTGCTCTTCGTTGGCAACAATGCCTTCGATGCAGTATTTGCGCAGGGTGTCAAGGCCATTGGTGAGCAGGTGGATGGACTCGAAAAGGCTGTAGGCGATGACGGGTTCCATCACGTTCAGTTCGAGCTGGCCGTTGTCGGAGGCGAAGGTGATGGTCATGTCGTTGCCGATCACCTTATAGCACACTTGGTTCATCACTTCGGGGATGACCGGGTTGACCTTGCCGGGCATGATGGAAGAACCGGGCTGGCGCTCGGGCAGGTGAATCTCGTTGAAGCCGCAGCGAGGACCGGAACTCATCAGACGAAGGTCGTTGCACATCTTATTGATCTTGATGCAGAGGCGCTTCATGGCTGCGCTGTATTGGATCATGCAGCTCGTAGCGCTGGTGGCTTCGATGAGGTTGTCGGCCAAATGGATGCTCCATCCCGTAATCTCGCGCAAGGCCTTGATGCAAGCCATGCTATAGCCCGGCTTGGAGCAGATGCCCGTGCCGATGGCCGTGGCACCCATATTGACGGTTAGGAACTCGCGGGCGGCGCTGTTCAAAGTGCGCAGTTCGCCACGAAGCGAAGCGGCAAAGCCACTGAATGTCTGCCCCAAGGTCATGGGGACGGCATCCTGCAATTGGGTGCGGCCCATCTTGATGACCTCGGCAAACTCTTTGGCTTTCTTCTCCAAGGCATCGATCATCTGGGTCAGATGGGGGAGAAACTCCTCATGTTCAAGGAACATGGCCATGTGGATGGCGCAGGGATAAGCGTCGTTGGTGGATTGCGAGGCGTTCACCACATCGTTGGGTGAGCAGAACTCGTATTGTCCGCGTTGATGGCCCATGATTTCAAGGGCACGGTTGGCAATCACCTCGTTGGCGCACATATTGGTTGAGGTACCGGCACCACCTTGTATCATGTCAATCGGGAATTGGTCGTGGTGCTGTCCGGCAATCAGTTCGTCGCAAGCCTGGCAGATGGCGTTGGCTTGTTGGACCGTAATCATGCCCACTTCATAATTGGCAAGAGCTGCGGCTTTCTTTGTGATGGCCATACCTTTGATGAAATTGGGATAACTGGCCATCAAATTGCCACTGATATGGAAGTTTTCAATGGCACGTGTTGTCTGTACGCCGTAGAGGGCTTCTTCTGGAACTTCTTTGCTTCCGAGAAGGTCGCTCTCGGTGCGGAATTTACTTGTTGTCTTGGCTGTCATAGCTTCAAGTGTTTTGATTTTCAATTAATTATAATGATTACTATTGTATAATCGATACATTTTTATCGTTTGCAAAAGTACAAAGAAATCAAATACTTGAAGCAAAAAAATGAAATAATTCAAAACTATTCTTCAAAATTATGCTTAATCTATTGGAATATAAATGATTATAAACAACTTAAGAGTTTAAGACAGCCCTAAAACCTCAATTTTGAAATTTTTTGCTTTTTTTTCGTTGAAATCAAAATAAATGTCGTAATTTTGCAGCGAGATTCAGATACGATAAAAACATATCGAATAAGTGGGGCGGGTAGCATAAATATAATGAACAAGGTATGGAAATGCCAATTATGACAAAATGTAATCTATAAATAAGGTAACGATGATAATAAAGATTTGTACTGGAAGTTCGTGTCACCTCAATGGTTCTTACGACGTGATTCAGGAATTCAAGAGGTTGCTGAAGAAATACGATGTCGAAGACTTGATTGAACTGAAAGCTAGTTTTTGCTTCAACGAGTGCATCAACGGCGTGAATGTGAAGTGCGAGACTGGATCCATGATGAACGAGGAGATGCCGAACATGACGCTATGTGATGACGGTTTTCTCCTGCATCATGCCACCAAAGAGAATGCCGAGGATCTTTTTGTGAAGCAGATCTATCCTTTGCTTAACCTCAAATAAAATGCCTGAGACAATAACGATACGGAAAGGCCTTGACCTGCCCATCAGTGGAGCGGCTGAGAAACGCCTCACCGATGCACGCAGCATCACGACCTACGCCATGAAGCCCACTGATTTTGTGGGCCTCACGCCGCGATTGCTGGTCGAGGAAGGCGATTTGGTGGCGGTAGGCGACGCCTTGTTTTGTGACAAGAGCGACGAACGCATCCGCTTCACTTCGCCCGTCAGCGGGCAGGTGAAGGCCATCGTGAGAGGCAAGAAACGCAAGCTTTTGGAGGTGGTTGTGGAAGCGGATTACAAATCCGCAGGCTCGACCGCAGCGGATTACAAATCCGCGACAGCAGCTTTGACCACGGCAGATGCGATCAAAGCAGCCATGCTGCAATGCGGCCTTTGGACCCAGCTGCGCCAACGGCCTTTTGGCACCGTCGCCAACCCCGACGACAAGCCCAAGGCCATTTTCGTCAGCGCCTTCAGCAGCGCACCATTGGCGCCCGATTATGATTTCGTCATGCGAGGTAGGGAAGAGGCACTCAAGAAAGGCATTGAGGCGCTGGCAAAATTGACGAACGGAAAAGTCCATATAAGTTTCCGTCCCAATCAAAGATTGGCGAAGCAACTCTCAACTCTCAACTCTCAACTCTCAACTCATAACATCAAAGGTCCTCATCCTGCCGGAAACATCGGCACGCAAATCGCCCACATTGACCCTATTAATAAAGGAGAAATCATCTGGACGATGAACCTGCAGGACGTTGCCGTGTTGGGTGAATTGGTTGCCACTGGAATTTACAAGCCTGAGCGCGTTGTCGCCGTGGCCGGACCCAATATCAAGAACCCACATTATTACCGTGTAAAGTTTGGGGCTTGTTTGGCTGAGATTACGAAATCGCAACTGCTTAACAATGAATATCCTAAGATGGATGCCAACGATGTCACGAAGGAAAACCGCGTCATTTCGGGAGACATTCTGAGCGGCACACAAATCGCCGCTGATGGTTTTCTGAGTGCCTACGACGACTTGGTGAGCATCCTGCCCGAAGGCGACTATTACGACTTCATGGGCTGGCTGATGCCTGGCTTCAGGAAGTTCAGCTTCTCGCGTACCTTCCTCAGCGGCTTCATGCCGAAAAGCACCTTCAAGCCCATGGGCATCGAGCTACCGCGCTTCGAAAACTTCTGGAAATTCGACACCAACACCCACGGCGACTTGCGTCCCTTGGTCTTCACGGGCAATTTCGAGCGGGTCTTCCCCTTCGACATTTATCCCACGCAACTCATCAAGGCCTGCATCGTCGGCGACATCGAGCTGATGGAGAACTTGGGCATTTACGAGGTCGAGCCTGAAGACTTCGCCCTTTGCGAGTTCATCGACACATCCAAAACCGACATCCAAGCCATCATCCGAGAGGCTTTGGAAAAACTGAGAAAGGAGGGATTGTAATGTTCAATAACCTACGTCGTTTTGTTGACAAAATCAAGCCGAACTTTGTGGAGGGCGGGAAATTCGCATGGCTTCAAAGCACTTTTGAGGCTTTCGAAACCTTTGCCTTCACACCCAATCGGGTCACCAAGCGCGGCAGCCACGTTCGTGACGCCATCGATTTGAAACGCGCCATGATCATGGTCGTCATCGCCCTCGTTCCCGCCATGCTCTTCGGCATGTGGAACATCGGCTACCAGACTTCGCTTCACGCCACGGATTGGCCTTACGAACTGGGTACAGTAGCCAGTTGGTGGTACTGCCTTTGGTTTGGCTTCTTGAGAATGTTGCCCATGTTGGCAGTGTCATATATCGTCGGTTTGGGTGTCGAATTCACCTTCGCGCAGATACGTCACCATGAGGTGAACGAAGGCTTTTTGGTCACAGGTTTCATCATCCCAATGATTGTGCCGGTCACCACGCCTTTGTGGCAACTTGCCCTCGCCACGGCCTTTGCCGTCATCATCGGCAAGGAGGTCTTCGGCGGCACGGGCATGAATTTCCTCAATCCAGCCTTGGTGGCGCGCGCCTTCCTCTTTTTCGCCTATCCCACTCGGATGTCGGGTGACAACGTATGGATTGCCGCCGACCTCTGGGGCACCGATGCCATCACGAGCGCCACGCCTTTGGCTGAATTGGCCGCTGGCGTGCATCCTTCGGCTTCCGCCTTGGATATGTTCATCGGAACAATTCCAGGGTCTACCTGTGAGACATCCGTGATAGCCATTTTGTTGGGCGCCATTTTGTTGTTGTTCACGGGTGTCGCCAGTTGGCGTGTCATGCTCTCTGTCGTCCTTGGTGGTGGTCTCATGGGCTTGTTGTTCAATGCCATTGGCGCCAACGAATACATGCAAGTGCCATTCTATTACCATTACCTGATGGGCGGTTTCATGTTCGGTGCGGTCTTTATGGCCACCGACCCTGTTACGGCGGCTCAGACCAACACGGGCAAGTGGATCTATGGCCTGCTCATTGGCATTTTCGCCGTGATGCTTCGTGTCATCAACCCGGCCTATCCCGAGGGTATGATGCTCAGCATCCTGCTCATGAACTGCTTCGCCCCGCTCATCGACCACTGCGTAGTGGCCAGAAACATCAAAATGCGCCAACATCGTGCCTTAAATCTCTCAAAAACCGTTAAGTCATGAAGAAAGATGTCAATAGCAATCGATATATCTTCTTGTATGCCACTATTTTAATCATCATTGTGGCGGTGCTGCTCACGGTGACGGCCTTGTGGCTACAACCTTTCCAAGACCGCAACAAGAAGAACGAGAAACGCATCAGCATCCTTACAGCGGCGGGCATTCCCAACGTGGATGCCAAAAACGCCCCCTTGCTTTTCGAGAAGCATTGCACAGGTTCATTCCTTTTGGACGAGAGCGGCAATATCTCTGACGACGGCACCCTTCCTTTGTTTGTCATCGATCGACAAATCAGCGTCATCCCCATGCAGGGCAACGGGCTTTGGGGTCCCATTTGGGGCTATCTCGCCATTGCAGCCGATGGCAGGACTATTTTGGGTGCCAACTTCGACCATAAGTCGGAAACTCCAGGTTTGGGAGGTGAAATCACAACCGAGAAATTCCAGGGTCAATTCACTGGCAAACAGATACTTGAAAATGGGAACGTGGTTCCAATTCAATTTGATGCCATCACTGGAGCAACCAAGACTTCGAATGGAGTTAAAGAAATGATTGACAATACTTTGGAGAAATATTCGGCATATTTAAGCAGATTAGCAGAGAGAGGAGAATAACTATGGCTAACTTGAAGAAACTCGTTATAGAACCCCTGCGGAAGACGAATCCTGTCACCGTGTTGGTGCTGGGTATCTGCTCTTGCCTTGCCGTGACCGCCCAACTCAAGCCTGCCTTGGTAATGGGTGCCTCTGTGACTGTGGTGACCGCCCTGTCGAACTTCATCATCTCGCTGCTGCGAAAGGGCATCCCTAACCGTATCCGTATCATCGTGCAACTGGTAGTTGTGGCCACCTTAGTCATTTTGATTGACCAATTCCTGAAGGCCTTTGCCTACGATGTGAGCAAGCAACTTTCTGTTTATGTTGGACTTATCATCACCAATTGCATCATCATGGGGCGCTTGGAGGCTTTTGCCTTGTCGCATGGGCCTGGAGAGTCGTTCTTGGACGGCTTAGGCAATGGACTGGGTTACAGCTTGATACTCGTTATCGTAGCCTTCTTCCGTGAACTCTTTGGCTCAGGAACCTTACTTGGCTACCAGGTCATCCCGCAGTCGTTCTATGAGGCTGGTTATCAAAACAACGGACTCATGATTTTGCCGCCGATGGCACTAATCGTAGTGGGTGTCATCATCTGGATTCAGCGCACCCGTAACCCCGAAATGCAAGAGAACAACCAAAACTAAACGGCTATGGAATTTTTCAGACTATTTATCAAATCCGTCTTCGTCGACAATATGATCTTTGCGTACTTCCTTGGTATGTGTTCGTATCTTGCCGTTTCGAAGACGGTGAAAACAAGCGCTGGTTTAGGACTTGCCGTGACTTTCGTGTTGGTCGTTACCGTTCCAGTCAACTATCTGATCAACAAATATTTGCTTTTGCCTGGTGCTTTATCTTGGATCAGCCCCCAATTGGCTTCTGTAGATTTGAGCTTCCTGACCTATATCCTCTTCATCGCCATCATTGCAGCCATCGTGCAGATTCTGGAGATGGTGATTGAGACCTTCACACCGTCGCTCTATTCCGCCTTGGGCATTTTCCTTCCGCTGATTGCGGTGAACTGTGCCATCTTGGGTTGCTCGCTCTTCATGCAGGAGCGCAACTTCCGCAACGTGGGTGAGGCCGCCGTGTTCGGTCTTGGCTCAGGCATTGGCTGGCTGTTGGCCATTGTAGCCATCGCCGCCATCCGCGAGAAATTGCGCTATTCCAAAGTTCCCAAAGGTCTGCAGGGTGTAGGCATTTCATTTATCATCACTGGCTTGATGGGTATCGCTTTCATGGCCTTTATGGGCATAAAAATTTGATATTATGTATTTTACAACCAATATATTACTTAGCATTATTGTTTTCTTAGGCATCGTCTTGCTGCTGGTTGCCTTGTTGCTTTGGGTTCGCAACAAACTCATGCCTAAGGGTGAGGTGAAAATCACCATCAACGACGACAAAGTGCTGACTGTCCCGACGGGCAACACATTGATTGCCACGCTGGCCGAACAGAAGGTGTATCTGCCTTCTGCTTGCGGAGGCAAAGGCTCGTGCGGCCAGTGCAAATGCCGTGTGGTGGAAGGCGGTGGAACGATTCTGCCCACCGAAGTAGGATTCTTCACCCGCAAGCAGATTCAGGACCACTGGCGCTTGGGATGTCAGGTGAAGGTGAAGGAAAACTTGAAAATCGTGGTGCCGCAGTCGATTCTGAACGTGAAGGAATACGAATGTACGGTGGTCAGCAACCGCAACGTGGCCACTTTTATCAAGGAGTTCAAGGTGCAATTGCCTGCTGGCGAGCACATGGACTTCGTTCCTGGCTCGTACGCACAAATCAAGATACCGAAGTTCGACCTCAAATATGCCGACTTCGACAAGGAACTGATAGGGGAGGAATACCTGCCTTCGTGGGAAAAATTCAAGATGTTTGACCTGCGATGCGTCAACACTGAACCCACCATTCGTGCTTATTCGATGGCCAACTATCCCGCCGAGGGTGATGTCTTCATGCTGACGGTGCGCATCGCAACGCCGCCTTTCAAACCTGATCGTTCGGGATTCATGAATGTCAATCCGGGCATTGCTTCATCGTATATTTTCTCCTTGAAACCTGGCGATAAGGTTATCATGTCAGGTCCTTATGGCGAGTTCCATGTGAAAGAACATGCCAATGTTGAGGCCGACCCTTCGACGAGCTCAGGGACCTCGCTGCCAGAGATGATTTGGGTAGGCGGTGGCGCTGGTATGGCGCCTTTGAGGGCACAAATCATGCACTTGACTCGTACCTTGAACGTAAGAAACCGCGAGATGCATTATTTTTATGGCGCTCGCGCCTTGAACGAGGTCTTCTATCTGCAAGACTTCTTGCAGCTTGAGAAAGACTTCCCCAACTTCCATTTCCACTTGGCTTTGGACCGTACTGACCCCGCTGCCGATGCACAGGGTGTGAAATATACTGCCGGTTTTGTGCATAATGTGATGTACGACACCTACCTGAAGGACCACAAAGCTCCCGAGGACATCGAATACTACATGTGCGGTCCCGGCCCGATGAGCGCCGCCGTGGTTAATATGCTTGACAATTTGGGTGTGGCACCCGAGAACATCTTGTATGATGACTTCGGTGGAGGAGCACCTAAGAAATAACCAACTGAAAATACTTATTATCATGAATTTACCAAAGATACATTCCATTTCCAAGAAGATCCTCGTTGGTGCCTTGGGCGCTTTCTTGAGTTTCTTCCTGCTGTTTCACGCCAGTGCCAACCTCCTCATTTTGAGACATGACGGTGGTGAATGGTACAACGCTTTCTGCCACTTCATGGGCACCTACATCATCGTCAAGGTGATGGAAATAGGCCTGTTTGCCGCACTGCTGCTGCATGTGGTTTTGGCCATTTGGTTGGCCGTTACCAACAAAATGGCGCGTCCTAAAGGCTACCATAAACCGCAACGCTCCAAAACGCACACCGGTTCCAAACTGCAGGTGTGGACGGGCATCCTCATTTTTGCCTGTCTTTTGCTGCATTTCACGGACTTTTATTTCGTGAAAATCGGCTGGGTGACAGGCAGGTATATGGCTAAAACGGAAGATGTCGTGGCACTGAAAACAACCCAACCCAACACATTCAACTATGCCGAGCAGCACGGCGAATATTCTGCTAAGGGCAACTGGCTTACCAACTTTGACAAAGAAGATAAGGCCGTCCTTGAAGCCGCCGGACTTGAAGTCGAGCCTGACTTCTACCACCAAGCCCGCGAGAAATTCAAGATCTTGCACATCGTCATTTCCTATTTGGTGTTCTTTGCCGTCGTTTGGTTCCATCTGCGGCACGGCTTCGCTGCTGTGTTCCAGACCTTTGGGCTGTACAACTACAAATACGGTCGCGCCATCGAGATCCTCGGACAGATTTACACTTGGGTGGTCTGCCTGATGTTCGCTGTCGTGGTCATCGGGGTGTATTTCGGACTATAAATATGGAAAAGGTTTTCACAAAATGAAGCGGCGTTTCGACAGGCTCAACGACCTTGACAGACCGTGTTTCTTTAGGGTCCCTGAGCCTGTCGAAGGGCCCGCATCAAAAACAACTGAATGATGAATTTAGACTCAAAAATACCCGCTGGTCCGCTGGCTGAAAAGTGGACAAATTATAAGACTTCGCAAAAGCTGGTCAACCCAGCCAACAAGCGCAAGCTCGACATCATCGTGGTCGGCACAGGACTGGCTGGTGCCTCGGCAGCTGCCTCGCTTGGTGCCATGGGCTTCAATGTCGACATCTTCTGCATCCAAGACTCGCCCCGCCGCGCCCACAGCATCGCTGCCCAAGGCGGCATCAATGCGGCCAAAAACTACCAGAACGACGGCGACAGCGTGGAACGCCTCTTCAGAGATACCATCAAGGGCGGCGACTATCGTGCCCGCGAAGCCAATGTATATCGTTTGGCTGAAGTCAGCGGAGCCATCATCGACCAATGTGTGGCGCAAGGCGTGCCTTTCGCCCGCGACTATGGTGGCCTTTTAGACAACCGTTCCTTTGGTGGCGCACAAGTGAGCAGAACCTTCTACGCCAAAGGTCAAACGGGACAACAATTATTATTAGGTGCCTACGGTGCCCTAAGCCGCGAAATCGCCCGAGGCACGGTGAAACTGCACACGCGCAGCGAGATGATGGACTTGGTCGTGGTGGAAGGCCGCGCCCGAGGCATCATCGTCCGTAACCTCGTCACCGGCGACTTGGAACGCTATGCTGCCCACGCGGTGGTGTTGGCTACCGGCGGCTACGGCAATCTCTATTACCTCTCCACCAACGCCATGAACAGCAACGGCAGCGCGGCATGGGTATGCCACCGCAAGGGCGCAGCCTTCGCCAATCCTTGCTATGTGCAGATTCACCCGACCTGCATCCCCGTCCACGGCGACTACCAAAGCAAACTCACGCTGATGAGCGAAAGCCTCCGCAACGACGGGCGTATTTGGGTGCCCAAGAAAAAGGAAGACGCCGAAGCCATCCGCGCGGGCAAACTGAAACCCACCGAAATACCCGAAGAAAACCGCGACTATTATTTGGAACGCCGTTATCCCGCTTTCGGCAACCTCGTTCCCCGCGACGTGGCCAGCCGTGCCGCCAAGGAACGCTGCGATGCGGGCTATGGCGTAGGTACAGGCTATGCCGTCTATCTCGACTTCGCCGATGCCATCCAACGCCTTGGAAAAGAGGTTGTTGAGCAGAAATACGGCAACCTCTTCCAGATGTACCAAAAAATCACGGACGAGAACCCTTATGAGACCCCGATGATGATCTATCCCGCCATCCACTACACGATGGGTGGCCTTTGGGTGGATTACGAACTGCAGACCACCATCCCCGGACTTTTCGCTGCTGGCGAGGCCAACTTCAGCGACCACGGCGCCAACCGACTCGGTGCCTCTGCCCTGATGCAAGGTTTGGCCGATGGCTATTTCGTGTTGCCCTACACCATGCAGAACTATCTCGCCGACCAGATCTATGTAGGGAAGATTTTGGCAACAACGCCAGAATTCGACAAAGCTGAAGTGGCTGTACGCGAACGTCTCAACAAATTGATAACGATTGGAGGCGACAAGACTGTGGATCATTTCCACAAGGCTTTAGGCAAGATTATGTGGGAATACTGCGGCATGGCCCGCAACACCGAGAGCCTCACCAAGGCCAAAC
>CAMVCZ010000073.1 GCA_947166105.1 uncultured Bacteroidales bacterium | reverse complement strand
TTATTCCTTGATCTCCACATAAAACACCGTCGGGTCGTCGTCTTCCTCGAAAGATTCGTCGGTGTAGTATTGTCCGGGCTTGTCGTCGTCTTGGAACAGGAGAAGTGTCACCTTTTTAAAAGGAATGGGCTGTCCGGCGCGACTGTAATAGTCGATGTTGGCCTCAGTAAGGCCTTCCAATCGCATCATTTTCAGCATCATGGAGAGGTCTAAGTTCACGTTGAGCAGTTCCTGTTTCCACTCGATGCTGATGACTGCCGTGGTATAGAGTTTGAAATTCTTTACTTCAATCTTTTTCATAGTGCCTGAAATTTTCTGCAAAAATGAGAAATTTGCATGAAAATTGCATCTATTTGCCCCAAATTTTATACTTTTGTACAACAATTTAAAACCTAAGAAAATGCGTAAGACTTTGATTATCATTGTAATGGCTTTGCTTTCGATGCCTGTGTTCGCACAAACCATTGAAAGCGTTGATGTTTCGAAAGCCCCTGACGGCAAGTTTACGACCAAGTCGGGCGAATGTACCATTGAAGGCATGGTGCAAAACGGAAAAAAAGTGGGCACTTGGATGGAGTATTTCAACAGCACTCCCTACTTGCCCAAGAAAATCGTCTCCTACGAAAACGGCAAGCGCAACGGCGTTTTCGTTGAAATCGACAAGACGGGTTCCATCACGAAAAAGGCTGAGTACAAGAACGATATGCTCGATGGACAAATGAGTGAATGGTTCCGTGGCGGACGGCTCTCGAAGTTGAACACCTACAAGAACGGCCAACTCGACGGACAGCAAATCCTGTGCTACGAAAAGGGCGGCAACCTTGAGGTTTCGAGTTACAAGGAAGGCCAGCGCGACGGCGAAACGACCTGGTTTGACGAGAACGGCAACAAGAAAATGACCATTGTCTACAAAGACGGCCAGTTCGACGGCAAGCAAACCACTTATTATCCTGACGGCTCGCTGAAGAGCGAAGCTACCTACAAGAACGGCAAGTTGCAAGGCAAGAAACAGACTTACGCCGAGAAGCAGAAGCCGCAAGTTGACAAGAAGGAAATAGACAGCAAGAAGGAAAAAGAGATAAAAGAGAAAGTGAAGGGCATCCAAAAGGATGTGAAGAAGCCTTGAACCACAAATTCGGATTTGTTGTTTTCATTTTATTGGGCATGGGGCTTTCGCGACTTCATGCCCAAGATACTATTATGCTCCATGCGGTGGAGGTGACTGCGGAGCGCAACGACATTGAGGCACTGAAACCTTTGGTGGCAAGGAAGTTGGACACGCTTGTGCTGCAATCGAAAAGCACCTCCAATTTGTCGGACTTGCTCATCCAGCATAGTCCCGTTTTCATCAAGACATACGGGCCGGGCGGCACTTCAACGGCCTCTTTCCGTGGCACAACGGCCAGCCATACTTTGGTGTTATGGAACGGTTTCCAACTCAATGCGCCCACGCTCGGGCAGGTGGATTTCAGCACCATTCCCGTGTTTTTGGCCGACGACGTGAGCCTCAATTGGGGCAGCGGCACTTCCAACAACAGCGGAGGGTTGGGCGGCACGGTCAACATTGACAACACCAACCATTTCGGCGATGGTTTCCTCCTTGATTTGAAACAGACTTACGGCAGTTTCAACACGCTTGGCAGTTTCGTTACGGTGGGCAACTATGGGAAGACGTTTTCGTTTCGCGTGAAGGCTTACCGCAACTCGTCGGACAACGATTTCGAGTATGAGAATTTGGCCACCATCCCGCACCAGCGCATGAAGCAGCGCAACGCCGATTTCGTTGATTACGGCGTGATGCCCGAAATGAGCTTGATGTTAAAAAACTGCGTGTTTTCGGTTTCCTCGTGGAACCAATGGAACAACCGCAACTTGCCGCCTATCATGCCTAACGTGTTCAACGTCAACTCGGAGGAATGGACGCGGGACAACTTCTCGCGCAATTTCGTGTCGTTCAAGACCTATTGGGCAACGGGCAACCTGCAACTGAAATCGGCGGCCTTTGTGGAAAACCAACGCTATTTCCTGTTGACGCGCATCCCATCCAACGACGACACGGTCACTTTCATCAATTCCGAAAACCACGCCTTGGTGTTGCACCAAATCGCCAATCTTGAGCAGCAACTTTACCGGACTTGGACGCTGAAAGCCAAGTTGCAATGGGACAACGAGCGGGTGAGAAGCAACAACTATGAGGGCGAGAAACGCCGCGATGTGGTTTCGGCATACGCAGCCGTCGATGGCGAGCCTTTCGACTGCGCAAAACTCAGTTTGACAGCCCGTTACGACTGGACCGACGGCAAACCGATGGGACTTTTCCCCACGGCGACTTTCTCCTACCAAATGCCGTTCTACAAGGCCCTGAGCCTAACTTTAGGCTACAGCCACAACTACCGTAATCCTTCGTTGAATGACCTTTATTGGTATCCGGGCGGCAATCCAGACCTCTTGCCCGAAGATGGACGCACGGTGGATTTGGCCATAAAATACGGCCTGCAAAAAGGCCCATTCAAGTTCGACTTGCGCTCGGGAGGCTATTTCTCGAATGTGAAAAACTGGATTCAGTGGATGCCGACTTCATACCGGTTTTGGGTGCCTGAAAACGTGGCGAAAGTCTATGCTCGCGGCATAGAGAACCACCTTGACGCAGCGTTTGTTAAGGAAAATTGGAAAATCACATTGTCGGGCAACTATGTCTACACGGTGACTACCGACGAGAGCGAGAAAGCCGAACAGCAAGGCACTAAGGGCAGGCAACTCATCTACATCCCGCGCCACCACGCCAACCTTTTCCTCAACACGCAGTGGAAAACTTGGAACGTGAGCTACACCTTTGAATTTACTGGTCGCCGCAGCACTTCCTATTCCGAGCAGCAGTTTTTCGCCTACGACCTCCCGCCCTACACTTTGCACCACATTGCCATTGGCAAGCAAATCAAGAAGTTCCGCATCGAACTCCGCTGCAACAACCTTTTCGACACCGACTACCAAAACGTGATTTGGCGGGCGATGCCGGGAAGAAGTTTTGAGGTGATGGGGGAGTTTAGGTATTAGTTTAGAGTTTAGAGTTTAGAGTTTAGAGTTTAGAGTTGAAAGTTGTCGATTTCACTTGATTGGTTTTGGAGATTTTTGTATTTTTGTAGAATATTTTTACATCGAGTGTTGCTATGGAAATTTCTCATAATCAAATAGTTTCGTTTATATGGTCGATTGCCGACGATGTTTTGCGCGATGTGTTTCTTCGCGGCCAATATCGCGATGTGATTCTGCCTATGGTCGTTTTGCGCCGTTTGGATGCCTTGCTTGAGCCTACCAAGGAAGATGTGGAGGAGGAAATCAAGGAAAGTGGATTGAATAATTTGGATGAGGGCGTGCTGAAAGACATCACAGGGTTGAGTTATTTCAACACCAGCAAATGGACGCTGAACCGGCTGAAATCGCAGGCTTCGGACAGCAACGACATCCTTTACGACAACTTCGTCGAATATCTCAACGGCTTCAGCGAGAACGTGCACGACGTGCTGAAGAACTTCGAGTATTACAACAAGGCACGAAAATTGGCTGACAACGATAGGCTTTTGTCCATCATCGAGAAAATCACCGACCCGCGCATCAACCTGACAGACAAGGAGATGAAAGACCCTGACGGCCTCACGCTTCCCGCCATGACCAACATTGGCATGGGCACCGTGTTTGAGGAGCTGCTGCGTCGCTTCAACGAGGAGAACAACGAGGAGGCAGGCGAACATTTCACGCCCCGCGATGCCATTTCGCTGTTGGCGCACCTTGTTTTTGAGCCGGTGAAGGACAACCTGCCCAAGATTATCTCATTGTACGACCCCGCTTGCGGTTCGGGCGGTATGCTGACCGAAAGCCGCGAATACCTTATGGATATTGGTGTCAGGAGTGCGGCCATCCAACTTTCGGGCACCGAAATCAACCCGGAAACCTACGCCATTTGCAAGTCGGACCTGATTATTAAAGGTGTGGACCCCAGCGGAATGCATTTGGGCAACACCATCACCGACAACGCTTTTTCCGATAAGTCGTTTGGCTATATGATTACCAATCCGCCCTACGGCAAGTCGTGGAAGACCGACAAGGAGAAGATTTACCACGAAAAGACCTTGCTCGACCATCGTTTTGAACTGACATTGACCAATTTTGCTGGCGAAGAGGAAGTGGTGGACTGCACGCCACGCACTTCCGACGGACAGTTGCTCTTTGTAATGGAAGAGGTGGACAAAATGAAACCGCTTGATTTCCAGCCACAAGGCAGCCGCGTGGCTTCGATTCACAATGGCTCGTCGCTGTTTACGGGCGACGCAGGCAGCGGCGAGAGCAACATCCGTCGCTATTTGGTTGAAAACGACTTGGTTGATGCCATCATCCAATTGCCGAACAACATCTTCTACAACACGGGAATCACCACCTACGTATGGCTGCTCACCAACAAGAAAGCCGAAAACCGCAAGGGCAAGGTGCAACTGATTGACGCTTCGCAGGCCTTTGAGAAACTGCGGAAAAACCAAGGCTCGCGCAACTGCACCATCACGGCGGCGCATCGTGATGCCATCCTGAAAACCTATATGGATTTCGTTGAGAAAGAAGGCAATGACAACAAAGTGGCCTCCAAAATCTTCGACGGCGACGATTTCCGCTTCTACAACGTCACCATCGAGCGGCCTTTGCGCTTGCGGAGCCAGTTCAATGCGCTGAAAATTGACGAGATGCTTTACGACAAAGGCGAATCGGAACTTTCGAAATGGCTTTATCAGACCTACGGCCACAAGGTGTTTGAAGGCTTGGATGCGGCGTTGCCCGCTATCAAGGAATACTTGCAGGACAACGACATCAAAATGACCGACAAGAAGTTGGCCAAATTGGTTTCCACCAAGGACTGGAAAGACCGCCGCGACCTGATGAACCTTGCGCACAATTTGATGAAAGCCATTGGAACCGAGGTGTTTATGGACTTCAACGCTTTCAGCGAGAAGATTGCAACGACCGCAAAAGCACTGAAACTCGACGCGAAAGCCACCACCCTCAACGCCATTGCCCGCGCAATGAGCACGACCGACCCCGAAGCCATGCCCGTAGTCAAGAAACGGCACAAGGTGGGCAGCAAGGAAGTGGAAAGTCTTGTGGACACTTTCGGCATCGACGAGAAACGACTCGCGGACTACGGATTTTTCTCAGGCGAAAAAGGCAGTTATGCGTGCCAATATGTTGAATACGAAAGTGACAGCGACCTGCGCGACACGGAGAAGATTCCCGTGAAAGAAGACATCTATGCATATTTCCAGCGCGAGGTGCGTCCCTATGTGGCCGATGCATGGATCAACCTGCCTCCGACCAAAATAGGCTGCGAAATTTCCTTCAACAAGTATTTCTACAAGCCCGTGCCGCTGCGCACGCTTGAAGAGAACGAGCGCGACATCCTCGAACTCGACCGCCAAAGCCAAGGGTTTATCCAGTCACTGTTTAATCTCATGTAACGCCATGGCAAAGCAAGAAACTCTAACATACATCCCGCCGTTTGCGGTGAGTGCGGAAGCCATCAACTTGATAGCAGAGATTTCGGCACAGGTAGAACGCTATGCCATCCGTTTGGAACAGGAAGACGGCGTAAGGCTGCGCCGGGCCAACCGCATCAAGACCATTCATTCGTCGTTGGCCATCGAGGGCAACACCTTGAGCGAGGACGAGGTGCGCGACATCATCGACGGCAAGACCGTGGTGGCACCCATCCGCCAGATTCAGGAGGTGAAAAACGCCATCGCAACATACGAACTTTATCCCACTTTGGATGCCTTCAAGGAAAAAGACCTTCTGAAAGCACACGGGGTGATGATGCAGGCCTTGGTCGACAAGCCCGGACGATACAGAAGCGGCGGCGTGGGCGTGTTTGGCGAGAAGGGCATAGTGCATCTGGCTCCACCAGCCGAAAGGGTGCCGCAGTTGATGGGCGACCTCTTCAACTGGCTGAAAAACAGCAAAGACCACCTGCTCATCCGCTCGTGCGTGTTCCATTATGAATTCGAATTCATCCATCCTTTTGCTGACGGTAACGGCAGGACGGGACGCTTATGGCAGTCGCTGATTTTGGGCAAGTTGCATCCGCTGTTTGAGCATTTGCCTGTGGAGAATATGGTCTATGCCAACCAACAAGCCTATTACGATGCCATTGGCGAGAGCAGCAAGCAAGGGCAATCGGGACCGTTCATCGACTTTATGTTGGCCGAAATCTTCAAGACACTGAAGGCACGTCAGGGGGAGCCGTTGCCTCAAACAGAAGACGAGTTCGGAACAAAGTTCGGTGAAGAGTTCGGTATAAAGTTCGGTATAAAGTTCGGTATAAATGAAAAACGGCTTTTGCTGATGCTTCACGATAATCCTTCTCTCACGGCGACTGACATGGCCGACCGTTTGGGCATTAGCCAACGTGCGGTGGAAAAGCAAATGAAAAAACTGAAGGATATGGGTGTCATCAGTCGCCAAGGAAGCCGTAAAAACGGCTTGTGGGTCATCAACAAAGAGTAAGACGAATGACTAATTTGGCAATGGTATGAATGATTTACAGTTAACAGAAAAGGAAGAAACAAAAAGTTTGAAAGCACTTGTTGGTGATGTTCGTTCTATCATAGACAATGGTCTTCGTAAGGCTTACGAGAATGTGAGCAAGGTGATGGTCTATACCTATTGGCAAGTGGGGAAGAGAATTGTGGAAGAGGAGCAGCATGGCGAGAAACGCGCTGAATATGGGAAACGGTTGCTTAACACTCTCGCTGAAGATTTGTCGAAAGAATATGCCACAGGCTTTTCTGCAAGAGATTTGAGGAATTATCGCCAATTATATCTGAATTTCAATGATTTGGAGATTTGGTACGCGCGCGTGCCAAATCTGACATGGACACATTACCGTTCGTTGTTGAGGGTTGACGATGAAGTGTTTATACTTCAGTCTAAAAAGGAAGATGAGGAGAAATAAGCCCATGCAACGATACGATACATACAAACCCAGCGGCGTGAAATGGCTCGGCGAGATTCCAAGCCATTGGGAAGTGATTAAATCCAAGTACTTATGGAAAGAGTCGTTTTCTATCTCGGAGAACGGAAATGAAGAATTATTGTCTGTTTCGCAATACGATGGCATTACGCCTGCAAAAGGAGATTCAAGAAGTGAATCTTTGAAAGGATACAAAATCGTTTCAGAGAATGATCTTGTCATAAATATAATGCTTGCTTGGATGGGTGGTTTAGGAGTTTCAAAATATGATGGAATAGTCAGTCCAGCATATTGTGTATATAAACTTACGAACGATTCCAATCCTAAATATCTTCACTATTTGTACAAGACACCTCTTTATTTGGCTGAGTTTGCCAGACACTCATCGGGAGTGATACCTTCGAGATGGCGTATGTACACTGATGATTTTGGTCAAGTCGTTTCTTTGCTGCCGCCACGTAAAGAACAAGATGCGATTGTAGAATATCTTGATGAAAAAATGGCGAAGATTGACGCCGCCATAGCGCAGCAGCAGAAGATGATCGACCTCTTGAACGAGCGCAAGCAAATCATCATCAACCGTGCCGTAACCAAAGGCCTCAACCCCAACGCGAAAATGAAGGACAGCGGCGTGGAATGGATCGGGGAGGTGCCGGAGGGGTGGGATTTCGTAAGACTAAAGCATTTAACAAAAATAATCTCAAAAGGAACAACACCTTCAACTATTGGAAAAGAGATACTCCCTAATGGAAACATTAGATTTTTGAAAGCAGAGAATATTGTAAATAATTCTGTTTGTGAAAACCCTGAGTTTTTTATTGATGAGGCCACTCACGCCATTTTAAAACGTTCAAATTTGCAAGAAAATGATTTGTTGTTTGTTATAGCGGGTGCAACAATTGGAAAGGTCGCAATATTGCCTAAAGAATTAACACCGGCGAATACAAATCAAGCCATTTCTTTTATTAGGCTTAATAATCCAGAGATGGCAAAATATATTTGGTATGTGTTGCAATCTGAAATTACTAAGAAATATATTTGGTTGAATGCAGTTCAATCTGCACAACCAAATATCTCAATGGAAGATTTAGGTAATATACAAATGCCTATTCCTGATGTATCAATACAAAAAGAGATAATAAACTCTATTGAAGCAAAAGTTTCTCCAATAGAGAATTCAATATGTAACTGTCAAAATCAAATTTCACTCCTTCAGGAGCGAAAGCAGATCATCATCAATGAAGTGGTGACGGGAAAGGTGAAAGTAATGTGAAACTGGTATTTGAAAAATTTACTATTTTTGCAAATTCTAGTATAAAACTGAATAGTTATGAAATTGAAAATCTCAAATCTCGGCCCTATTGATTCGATGGTAATCGATATGTCTAAGCCGTTTATCCTTTTTGCTGGCGATAATGGAACGGGGAAGACTTATGCGGCGACTTATCTTTACACCTTGATTTCCATGATTTCTGTATATATTGATTCTCTAGGGTTGCATGTATTACAAAGATTTGAAAATAATATTGAGGGGGAATTGAATGCTGATGAATTATATGATTCATTAGATACATTTCTTAAGAATCGACAGAATGATATTCTATCGTATATGAATTTGAATATCCAGAAAGATTCGTTCAAATGTGAAATTGTCACTACAAAAGAAGAATGGAGAGAGGAATTGTTGAAAAGGACTGTGTCATTATGGTCCGATGAGGTTGTAAAAAAAACAAATTCTTTGAATTATCATATTGAATTGCGAGGGGTAGGTGGAAGTGAACTGCAGGTTATGCAATCTTTCTTGATAACAGCTTTGTATTTTGATGGTATAATTCTTGCCAAAATGTTTACTGCTGAACGTAGCGGCATCTATACTTTCAGCAAGGAATTGTCAGTGGGAAGACTTAGAAATCCTGAAGAGCGGCTTAATGTTCGATATCCAAGACCTATTGCAGATGGATTGGCAGATGCAGCCGATTTGACGAGTAAAAATAGAATTACCTTTGACGATGGTGCTTTTGCTGCTGAGATAGAACGGATGATTTTGCATGGCAATCTAACTGTTTCGGATGAAGGCGAGATTTCATACCATGTTTCAGAAGATACCGAGCTCGGCTTCAATGAGTCTTCGTCAGCAATCAAAACACTAGCACCGCTGGTGTTTTATCTGCGCTATTCAGCAGGACAATTCAACCTCTTGTTTGTAGATGAGCCCGAACTGAATCTTCATCCGAAGAATCAGATTCTTTTGGCCAAAGTTTTCGTCAAGATGATTAATGCAGGTTTGCGTTTGGTGATTAGTACCCATAGTGACTATATCATTCGTGAAATCAACAACATGATTATGGCGGATGGCTTGAATAAGGCTGACGATAAGATTTTTACAAACAAGGGGTATGATGAAAGCCTTTGTTTGCCGCAAGACAAGTTTGCCCCGTATTTGTTCCAGAAGGGCAAAAATGGCAAAGTGAAAGTGGAACCGCTTGAAGTGGACAGGTATGGGTTTAACATGCCTTCCATCGACGAGGCCATCAATAGCCAAAACGATGTGACGAATACCTTCTATGAAGTTTTGAAGTACGACCATCCAATTTCATAAGTCATGAGTGACATTGATTACATCGATTGGATTCTCAATTCTGATTTGTTGCTGAACAAGGACGGACTCACCATGATTGAGCCTGCTGATGCTGATAATGAAGAGCATACTGTAAGCGTCAAATGTGCATCCAATGCTATAAAAGACATGAAGTTGTATAGTTTTAATACAGCTGAAACTCGTCCTGAAAAACTACTACCGTTTTTCAATCAAAGAAGGGAAGACCCCAAAGCACCTAAGGACTTAAATCGTTTCAGTGATTATGTGTTATTGGTACAACACGACGACGGGTTGTTCGTTTTTATTATCGAAATGAAACGTGGTAGGCACGAAGATGCTGAAAAACAAATCCATGCATCTGAATCGTTTTTTGACTATGTTCTCCAATCTGCCATGCGAATAAAGGATGAAAACGGATACTCGGATTTTGATGCCAATCAAGTTCGATACAGAAGGATTGTCATCAACGAAGAGCATAGCAATAAAAAGATGACCAAGGACAAGGACATAGAGGTTATGGATTTGGATTCTGTTATCCTTCATAAATGCTATAAGGAGTTCCGTCCCATTGCTTATTGTAAACGTAATTAAGATATGTCCTTATCTCAAACCAACGAACAAGCCTTCGAGGCACTGATAGAGAAAACCTTGGTGGGCAGCACCCATGAGGAACGCTCGGCCAATGGGCAGAACGACGTGGAAGTCCAATCGCCCAATGCGCAACAATACTATTGGGGCCAGCCCAAGGACATGGACAAGAAACTGGCCATCGACCTGCGACGGCTGTGGGCTTTCCTTGAGAGCACGCAACACGAAGTGCTGAATGAATACAAAGGCAAGGACCTGAAAACCGAACTGCCCAAGCGCATCGCGAAAGACATCGAGACTTTTGGTGTCATCAAGGTGTTGCGTGAAGGTGTGGAGGTGGACAACATCAAACTTTCGCTGTTCTATCCCAAACCCTCGGCAGCCGACAGCGAGGCCTCGAAGCGTAAATATGCCCAAAACCAGTTTTCGCTCACGCGCCAGCAGACTTTCTCCGTGGCCAATCCGGGTTTGGAGATTGATATGGTGCTGTTTGTGAATGGTTTGCCCGTGTTCACCTTCGAGTTGAAGAACCCTTGGACGCACCAAACCGCCAAATACGACGGGCAGAAGCAATACAA
>CAMVCZ010000072.1 GCA_947166105.1 uncultured Bacteroidales bacterium | reverse complement strand
TCGACCCGCTGTATCTCAACGCTTTGCTGAAATACAACCGCGCCTTGCTGCAACGCAATGTGCAGTTGAAACAGTTTGCCGAAAGCCGCACTTTCGACCGCGAGTTGCTTCGCCTTTGGGAAGACCAGTTGGCGCAACATGCTGACGACATCCATGCCAAACGCCGGCAGTTTTTGGAGGAGTTTTTGCCCATTTTCCAGCATTATTACGAGATTGTTTCAGGCGGCACGGAGAAGGTGAATGTGGTTTATCAGTCGCGCTTGGACGAGAAGCCGTTGAATGAGTTGTTGGAGGAAAGTTTGCAGCAAGACCGTTATTCGGGCTACACCAATGTTGGCATCCACAAGGACGATTTGGAGTTTGCCTTGGACGGACATCCGTTGAAGCGCTTCGGCTCGCAGGGGCAGCAGAAGTCGTTTGTGGTTTCGATTCGGTTGGCGCAGTTCGAGTTCAACTACCAAAAGATTGGCTACAAGCCCATTTTGCTCTTGGACGACATTTTCGACAAACTCGACGACCAGCGTGTGATGAAACTCGTCCGCTTGGTCGGCGACGACCATTTCGGTCAGGTATTTATCACTGATACACAGCAACAAAGGGTGGAACGGCTTTTTGAGGACACCCAAATCGACCACAAGATTTTCGAGGTGGAGAAAGGCTGTGTCAAAGAGATAGGAGGCGGCGATGGTTTACTTTGACGTGAAGCCTCTCGGCGACCTCATCAAGGAGTTCTACGAGCTGCACAAAGGCCCCGATTACATGAATGAAATCAAGGTCATCAACTCATGGCCCAAGGTGGTCGGGCCGTTCATTGCCTCGCATACCATTGACTTGTCCATCAAGAACAACATACTATTCGTCCGCGTCGACAGCGATGCGTTGCGTAGCGAACTGAGTTATTCCAAATCCTTGTTAATGAAGAATTTGAACGCTATTGCGGGGAAGGAAGTGGTGAAGGAAATCGTGCTGAATTGAGCGGCTATCTTTCAATCAGATAATCCTCGATGGTCATGGTTTCGCGATTGAATTGGATGCCGATTTTCACAACTTTTTTCCCTTCGGTTTGGAAAGGCAGGGCATAACCCTTGCTGTTGATTTGGTCAAGGGCTTGTTGGGCGGTGCCATTCACTTTCAGTTCAAAGACGTAATTTGTTTCTGGGGCTTTCACTACAAAGTCGATTCTGCCTCCTTGACATTTCACTTGGGTGCGAGCGTACACATTCATCATGCTGAAAATCAAGTAGAAAGTGTATTCATAGAAACCCTCCGAAGCCGCAGCGTCTTCCAATTTCTTTTTGAAGCCTTCCACGTATGGGATGCCCGCCAAAAAAGTCTTCATTTCCTCAAGTGCGCCCTCAATGTTGTCTTTTTTCAGCGCACGCCAAAACTTGAGTGCGAAGCCGTCCTGCACTGTTCCGCTGTCCAATCCTAAATAGGTGGGAATCAGTCCGTCGATAAGGCCAACGCGCACCTCTTTGTTCGGAATGGCAAGGATGTAGGAGTTGGTTTCGCGGTCATAACTCTTGATGGTGATATAGCCCGCTTGATAGAGCAGTGGCAAGGCCGAGGTCATGGCTTCGGTGGGACGGTCAAAAGAACTTGCCGAGGCCTCGATGTGTTCCAATCCCATGATGTCGGTCTTGAACTCTTGCATCTGCTTGATGAGGAAAGTCGGAGTGCCACTCTCGAACCAATAGTTGTTGAGCATTTTGTCGCTGAAAGCATTAATCAAACTGTAGGGGTTGTAGATGTCTTCCGAGCCTTGCGCAAACTTGTAGCCGTCGTATTGTTCTTTGAGTTTTTTTTGCATTTCTTCAGGGGAACACTCGAAAAACTCGGCCATTTGGCGGATGTCGTCGGCCATGCAAGTCGTCAGTTCTGTCTCGGTGAAACCACAAATTGCGGCAAATTGGGGCAAGAGCGATATGTTCTTGATATTGTTGATGGTGGAAAAAATGCTCAGTTGTGAAAACTTGGTGATGCCGGTGATGAAACAGAACCGAATCATGGCTTCGCTGGCTTTCAGTGGTTGGTAGAACTCTTGCATGATGCGGCGGAAATCAGGCAGCTTTTCTTTGTCGTGAAGCACGTCAAGCAAGGGAGCATCATACTCATCGATAATGACAACCACTTGTTTTCCAGTCTTTTCGTAGGCACGACGAATCAAACCTCGAAGCACTTCGCCCGGTGTAACTTCACTTTCGCTTTTCCCGAATTGCTCAACCAAAGGCTCCAACAGCGACAATAACGCTTGTTGCAGATGCTCAGACGAGACACGGTTTTTGGCTATGCTCAGGTCCACATGGAGGACGGGGTAACGCTCCCATTCCTTCTCCAACTCCATGATTTTCAAGCCTTCAAAAAGTTCCCTCTGACCTTCAAAGTAGGAATGTAACGTCGTGGAAAGCAATGATTTACCGAAACGACGTGGACGACTGAGAAAGACAAATTTGAGTTTGGTCATTTCCCAAATCATGTCGGTTTTGTCAACATAAAGATAGCCTCCATTTCTGATTTCAGAAAAAGTCTGTATGCCAATCGGATATTTGTGCATGTTATTCATCGTTTCGGTTTCTATGCTGCAAAATTAGTTTTTTTTACGATTTGTTGAAGTCGTTTAGGCATTTTGGCGCAAATTTATCGTTTGCAAATCAACTTGAACTCGCAATAGCCGCATTTTTTGTCGTCTATGGCCTGCACAAAAGGAATCTCAGTATCAAGCATTTCCGCAACGACGGCCTCCAGCATGGCCTCCATATCGGGGATGAAATTGTCGCCTTCAAGGAAAGTGGTGTCGATATCCGTGTCGTTTTTGGTGGGCGATGCTTTTGTCAGGCTGAACTCGATGGCATTGGCGTACTTCAATCCATGAATGGCACCGCTTACTTGCTCGGGTGTCAGATTGGGGTTTCCTTTGAGGTACATATACTGATACAGAAGCAGTTGCAATGCTTTTTCAGGGATTTGCTTCAGATAGTCCAAGTCGCTCTCAATGCTATGGCGCACGGGCACTTTGAGGTCGGCGTTTTCCACGCGCCCAGTCTTGTAGTCGATGACGCGGATGATGCCGCCCCATTGGTCGATGCGGTCGGTGCGGCCTTTGAATAGGCAATCGCCGAAGGGCGCAGACAAGGTGGCTTGCAGTTCGCCTTCAGTTTCAAGAATAATCAAGTCGCTGTGTTCCAATTGTTTGGAAGTGTATTTCAGGTAGTTTTTCAATTGTTGCTCGATGGTGACATGGTTTAAATAATTGAAACCGACATCTGGGAAGCCGTTAGGCATGTTTTTCTCGATGGATAAGGCTAATTTTTGTTCCCACTTGGGCAGTATTTCTTTGTCAAACAGCATTTTATCAATGACTTGACGTTTGCCGTCACGGGGGAGATAATTGGCAAACAGCAATTCCAGAGTGTCATGAATGATGGTGCCGATGACATTGACTCCGACCTCCTCGTCAACACTATTGTCCACAATCTGAGCGATATAACGAAAATAATATTTCAGCGGACAATTGATATAGGTTGACAAAGCCGATGGGGAAAGGCCTTTTTCTTCGACAAGGTAGTGAAGTCGGTCTAACACATTGTTTTTCTGAGCGATGAGTTCCGTTACTTCAAGCGAAGGTTGTGCTTTGCTGCTGAATGATTCTTCTGTGATTTTTATGTTTGGATTCTTGGCCAATTCATGCTTGATTTGCAAGATGAATCGGCTGGCCTCGCCGCCAGAGGTTTCTCCCAAATTGTTGTAATACAGATAGATGTCGTCGCCGTTTTGCAGCAATCGATAGAAATTGTAGGCAACAACCGCCTGACTTTCGGCGTAACTTGGCAGACCGCAGGCGCGGCGGATGAAGTGTGGGATGAAACTGCCTTGCGACTTGTCGGGCGGCAGTATGCCTTCGTTGACGCTGAGCAGGTGCAACCGTTTGAAATCGAGGTTGCGGGTTTCGAGCAAACCCATGATTTGCAATCCGTTAGGGTCTTTGCTGCTCAGTTTGATACTGGCTTTTGACGACAGCAAACGATAAAGGATTTCGATGCTTTGCAAGTTGTTGATATATTGTGTATTATGCTCGATTACTTGTTGTAAACGTTTAATTATTTTCCCGATTTCGCTCACTTGATTAAGGAGGAAAAATGTATAGTTTTGGCCGCTATGGGATTGAATCATCCTCGAAATGAACGCCAAAACCTGACTGATGGTTTGAAGCATATATTGAGGCAAGTTTCCTGTTTGTTCCGAAAGAATCAACCTCAGAAAATCCTGAATGTTAGGCGTTTGTTGCAGTTGTTCAAGGTCTTGGTTCTCGAAAATGAATTTTCCGTCTTTCACGGCTTCGCTTTTCCATCGGTTGAAAGCGGCGGTTTCTGCTTTCGGGAAGATGATTTTCACGATTTCGAGGTCCATGAGGTGGAAAACGGGCCAAATATACCAACCTTCCACCTTTCTTTCAGTCCCGTTTTCAGTGATTTTTCGAGAGATTCTGTTGCGCCTGAGCAGCGAAAAGTATTCTTTAACAAGTTGATTGACAGGTGTTTTTCCAACGGGATAGCCCATTGTTACTTTGAAACTTGTATAACTTTCAGTGTCGGGGATGGCATTTAGCACGGGGATGAGCAGGTGTTCGTCGGCGAGGATGATGGCTTGGCCTTTGTCGTCAATCTCTTGCAGTTTGGCTTGCAAGGCTTTGGCTTGCAAAGTGCTTCCACTTGCACTGATGATATGGATGCTTTTCTTTTCGCTGCGCAAAGCATCTGAAACGCTGTTTTTCAGCCAATTGGGGTGCTTTTGCATGTGCTTTCGCGCAAAAAAGCCTGCTTCGTTGTTATGATCGTCAAGGTAATAGGAGTCGTAGTCGAAAAGGATTTCGGCCTTGCCGTTCTTGATTAAGGTTTCGATGATGCGTTCTTCTGTGGTTGTCAGAGCGTTGAAACCGGCGAAGATGAGTTTCCGGTCACTGATTTTTTCCATCAACTCTTCTTCCGAAAGCTCCGACAAGTGTCTGGTAATCATGCCGTAATAGCCTTTTCCTTGCGCCGAAAGCCGCTCACGGAGTTGAAGGTAATAGTCGTAAAGCGAATGGAAGAATTGCAGGTATTTAAGTTCCTTTTCCTTGCTTTTCTTCTCGTCGAAGTTCCAGATTTCCAAGCGTTTGTTGTCCAAAACATAGTTGAACACATGCTTCGCATCGATTCCGTATTGATCGATTTCGTCGAAGTCTTTGGCCATCTGTGCGGCTTGGCTCCCAAAAACACTCAAATCCGATGTATAATCCTGATTCTTATGCAGTTGCGCGTCAATATCTATCAGTTCAAACAACAAATCGATGTCGTCAGCGATGGTGATGCCGCTCCATTGCATGACGGCATCCTCGATGGAAATGATTTGCGGCAGCCAAATGGTTTGCTGGCTGCTTTTCTTGATTTCGTTGCGCAGGTAATAAGCCGCCCTTTTGTTGGGAAAAACCACTGTAACTTCTTGATTGGTAAGGTCGTAGTGACCGAGGATATGGCTCGCTAATTTTTGTATGAAGGTTTCTCTCATCTTATTTTTCATTTAGGAAATTTTCGGCGGCTGTCAACTGTTCGGGTTTGCCCAAATCAAACCAATAGTCAGGGTGAATGGGCTTGGAAATGATGCGTTTGGACTTGGCCAATTGTAGATACAAGTCAATGACGCTCTGAGGTTTACATTCAAACTCAGCAAACAAGTCGCTGCGGAAAAAATGCAGGCCACAGAAAGCCTGTTCGTAATAATCAAGGGGCGTTGAGCCTGTCGAAAAGCCCGACCTCTTTTCATCCACCCACTTAAACTGTTGTTCCGCCTTGTTCGTCCATCCAATCAGTTGGTTTTCAGCATCGAACAAAAGTTTTCTGTTGGTTTTACGGTTTTGTGTCAGTAGCCATGCATCATCTTCTGAATCAAGGAATTGCTGGTTCAAATCTGCAAAATTCACATTGCTGATGATGTCCACATTATGCACCAAAACGGCTTTTGAATCCTTGAATAGTGGCGTCGCTTTGATGATACCTCCACCCGTGTCCAACAATTGTTTGCGCTCATCCGAAATTTTGATGTCTGCATCGAAGCTGTGATGTTCCACAAAATCAATGATTTGCTCGCCAAAATGATGGATATTGATGACGATGTGATGAAATCCGTTATCTGTCAGATTCTCAATGCAATGCTGCAACAAAGGCTTGCCTTTGAGTTCGACCAAGGCTTTGGGCTTGTCGTGGGTCAAAGATTTTAGGCGCGTGCCGAGTCCGGCAGCCAAAATCATTGCTGTGGCATCATATTTCATGCGTTGCGTTCCTCCTTGATTTTTCGTTCTATGTGGTTCAGTTTCAGGTTGATGTCGGGATAGGCCGTTTTCAGCCATTCGTATATGGTCTGGGCGAAGAATACGGAACGATGCTGGCCGCCCGTGCAGCCGAAGGAAACCATCAAATGGCTGAAATGCCGTTCCTTATAGTTCTCAACGCTTTGGCTGACAATGCCTTTCACATGGTCTAAGAAGACATGGACAGGCGGTTTTGCCATCAGATAGTCAATGACTTCCCAATCGCGGCCCGTCTTGGTCTTGAATTCGGGTTCGCGGCCTGGATTGGGCAGGGCGCGACAGTCGAACACGAAACCGCCGCCGTTGCCGCTGAAGTCGTTGGGGTAGCCTTTTCGGAACGAGAAGCTGTTTATTGTAATGGTGAGTTTGGAGTTGAGAGTTGAGAGTTGAGAGTTGAGAGTAGTTGGATAGTTGAGGGTGGAAAGTTGGGAGAGGATGTGTTGGAGTTCTGGGTAATCGGTTAATGGGTGTTTTTCGTTCCAAGTTTTCAATTCCTTCAGTGCGAATGGAATACTTTCAATAAAGTGTGACTTTTTTTGAATCAATCCCCTAAATCCGTATGCACCAAGCACTTGCAGCAACCTCAAATATACGAAATAGGGTTGGTAAAGGTCGAATTTCACCTCATCGGGATTGACGAATGGCTTCAATTCCTCCTTGTAGTATTGAATCAATTCGTCGCGTGTGGCTTGCGGCATTTGCGCCTTCACTTGATAGAGCAACGAAACCACATCGTAGTTCAACGGGCCTTTGCGTCCACCTTGAAAGTCAATGAAATACAGCTCGTTGTCTTTGACCATGATGTTGCGCGACTGGAAATCGCGGTACATGAAAAAGCCACAAGGGGCTTGGCTGACGAAATCGACGAAGGCCTCGAAATCCTTGCCCAATCGCGCCTCGTTGAACTCGATTTCCTCGTGCGGCTTTACGAAATAGTATTTGAAATAGTTCAGGTCGTCGAGAATGCCCTGTCGGTCGAAACGCTCGGTAGGGTAGGCTTTGCTGTAATCAAGTCCTTGATGACCAATACATTGGAACCTTACCAAATGTTTCAATGCTTTTTTGTAAAGTTCAATCACGTTTTCTCCAAGTGAAATCAAGGTCTCTGAGCCAGTCGAAGGGCCGACATTGGCCATCAAAGATTTTTGCACATGCGCAAAAAGGTTGTCATCCCCAAAATCGCTTTGCAGATAACAGGTCTTTTCTTTGTTGACGACGAAAACCTCCGGCACATTCAATCCCAAGTCGTGGAAATGCTTGCTGAAAGCCAAAAAAGCCTTGTTTTCCTCCGTGTTTTCGCTGTAAGTGCCTATCATACTGCGTCTTTCGGTGAAAATCCTATAGTATTTCCTCGCCGATCCTGAAGCTGCAATGGGTAGGATTTTGTTGGGCGTTTCCCCGATGGAACGGGTCAGTTCTGCCAAAATATTCTGTATTTCAATGGGTTGCATGGATTCTTTTGCTTTTCTATGGTTACAAAATTACGAAGAAAAATCGAAAGTGGAATCGTCGAGAAAAATATGTGTTTTTTTCGGCAATAATCTCCATTCGGTGCAGGATACGGAAAACCAAAACATGGAGTTCAAGAAGTCGTGGGGCGCGGAATAGGAAAGATTTGCACACTTTGTAAAAACTACTGGATTCTCGAACCTGAATACATCGTGCATCTAGGTAAACCGATTAAATAACAAGGCATCATCCGCCGTGTAGGCCCCGACAAGGGCGGACATTGGGAAATCATAAAGAAGGATTGAGGCGATTTGAATGAAAAGATCAATTATATCGGTTACGCCGCCCTGCTTGGCGTTTTCGGGCCACGGTGAAGCGGCGTTTGGCAACACTGAAATAAATGAGGCTAATCGTCAGGCTTAGAAACAACAAGCAGTGGAAGGAGATGGTGTAATTTATGCATTTGGTGGTTTTTTCATGTCGGCTTGTATTTTGTTTTTCATGGTGATTCTTTTTATGAGGAAATGGTAGGGAAAATTGGAATTCCATAAAAGGTTTGTATTATTTGAAAAGTTTGAATAATTTTGCGACATTAATTTGATTGTTATGTTTAAACTATTATCTATTCGCCCATTAGAAGGTTGTGCAGATTATATTCAGAAATGCTTGAAGACAGGCATGATGTATTATTTCTGCAATGATTACATCATAGAGCCAGGCTCTCATATTAGAAGGAGAAGCAAGAGCATAAAACCATTGAAAGAGGATTTCTTTACCGTGGTTTCTGATTCCAATAATGACGAGGATAATAGCTCTAAAGAAAAAAGTCCCACAGTGAGTGTTTCGGCTATAGTTGGAATGAATGGTGATGGGAAAAGCACCTTGGTGGAATTGATGATGCGGCTTATTAATAATTGTGCGATTTCTTATAAGTTATGTGCTTCTTCTGATAGTCTGAGAAGAGTGAAAGACGTCAAGGCTGAGTTATATTACATGGTTGATAATGTAGTGTATCTCATGGCGGAAGAGAAGAAACAAAATGAGACTCGGATTTGGAAAGTTGCAGAATTGAATCCTAATAATGAAGAAGGTGAAGAATTGATGCGGTGGGTGTTAGATTCTGCTGAAATACAAAAAGTTGAAGATGACCCTAAGGGTTCCTTTTTCACTATCGTTTCAAACTATTCTCATTATGCCTATAATATTTATGATTACGAAAAAGAATGGGAGGTGCAAGGAGATGAGAAAGATGAGAATGAAAAGTGTTGGTTGCATTACATTTTCCATAAAAACGATGGTTATTTGACTCCAATTACATTACACCCATACCGAGATAAAGGTAATATGGATATCAATACAGAGAAATCATTGTCGAAACAAAGATTATTATCGCTGTTTTTGAACGCGGATAATCCGTCTGAAAATGATCATTCATTTAGGCGTGTGAATGGAAAAGATGCAAATATTTTGAAGTTGAAAGAAGAAACTGAATCGAAACTTCAACAGAGAGCAATTGTTGATTTTTTTAAAGCGACAGTGAGTCAGAATGATCAATTTGAAATGCTTTTAAAGGAAGTTGAAAAATTTGATGAAAGTTGTAATATTGATGATACGTTATGTGACCCACGTTATGATGAATATTATGGTTCTTTTGAGTATTATTTAGATTGGTTAAATCGTCAAATTCAATCTGATTTTGTTGAGCCAATAGACCAAATCATTGCACAGCATGGTTTCAACGATTTTGCTATTGAAGTTGTTGCCTGGCTTGAAACTACCAACAATGATATTTTGCCAAATACTGGAAATATTGGGCGTGTAATAAATGTGTTGATAATTTGTATAAGAAAGTCGTACAATATACAATAGCTCTCGCATACAATGATAATGCAGTAGAGTATCAAGCTAATGCCGATTATGACAATGCATTGGAATGTTATGAGAAAGCTTTAAAAACAGCTAAGATAAAACTGGGTGCTGTCCATCCTTTGACCGCTAGAATATACAACAACATGGCAGATATGTTTATGGCATTGAATAACGATGCCAAAGGGGTTATGTATTATGAATACGCAAAAGATACATATTACAAGTTGGCAAAAAAATGCGATAAAAAGGGTGATGAAAGTAAAGCGAGCTTTTATTATAATAAAGAAAAAGAGATGGATCTGTTGATGATAGATAAAGAACGAAGAAATAAGCTACCAGTAAGACGTATTACAAACATACGTTTCATGGACGAGAAGAAGATAGAGGGAAGTATAAAGCACAATTGGAGAGATTATACAAAACTAAGGTTTTTGTCTAAATTAAGCACAGCACAATTGGGTAGACTTGACACGTTATTCCGTATTGTAACATCGTATGATTTTGATTATGGAATTGTAGCCAAGTATTATTCAGACTTGTCTCTCGAAGAAAAATGTCAACATTATTATGTTTATAAAATGTGGTCCATATTATCTACTTATCCTCAATATCAATATGCGTACAAAAAGGATGACATTAAGTCGTTTAGAGAATGTGGGTTGGCAATGGAGAAATGTATTGAGACGATAAAAATGGATAATTCGCATATCACTCGAAAGCTAAGACAAGTGAAGTTTTTTATGCATGAAAAATTGCATGACGGTGGATTGTATGAGCGATTAGGCAAAAGAGATGAAAAAAAAGAAGATGTTTTGTCGGTTGAGATAGATAAACTTAAAGATCATTATGGAGGGAAACCAGTTCCTCTTGATAACTTGCCACCACCTATATACAAATGGGATATTGTTTTCAATAAAAAGGACATTCCCGATTTTGAAATTGAATTAGACTCATTTAGTTCTGGAGAAAAGCAACTACTCTACTCAATCGGTGCCATCATTTATCATCTTCAAAATTTGTCCAATACTTCTTCTGGTATTAAGCATAAAAATGTCAACTTGATTATGGAAGAAATTGAATTATATTATCATCCAGAATTTCAACGACAATTATTCGGCCGTTTGTTGGATTTGATACAACGTGCAAACTTGGGGGATATACAAAACATCAATATCATTTTTGTAACTCATTCTCCATTCATCTTGTCTGACATTCCAAAATGCAATGTGCTGTTTTTAAAAGAGGGAATGCCTAAGGATATCATGCAAGAAAACACGTTTGGAGCCAATATTCATACTTTGCTGAAAAATGGTTTCTTCATGCCGAATTTGCCAATCGGTGAGTTTGCATACGGGAAAATCAACAAACTGTTTGGCAAACTGAATTCGGGCGAATTGGATCCCGATAATGATTTGGATGAGATTTATCAAGAAATACTGCTTGTGGGCGAGCCATTTTTGAGGAACCAGTTGCTTATGTTGTATAACTCATACAAAGGCAGCCGTGTTATGCCAATGAATACAAACAAGAAAGGGACTTAGTCATGATTGAATTAAGGGATTGCCGTGATAACATACCAAAGGTTGCGGAAGAGTGGTTGAAAAGTCTGCATGATTTTTTATTTGATATAATGTACCCCAGAATTGAGAGCATGAGTTAAGGTGAAAAATGAGTAGTTTT
>CAMVCZ010000071.1 GCA_947166105.1 uncultured Bacteroidales bacterium | reverse complement strand
TGTGGTTCCTGAAAAACAGGTTCTTGCAGTGCGTGGCCTCGAACTTGCCCCAGTAGGCCAACGACTCCTCGATGGAACCCAACGGCGGGTGGAACTTGATGTCGAAGTCGATGCCGAGGCCGAGCAGGGTGTCCACTACCTTCTGCTGCCGCTCACTTAAGGGTTGGTTTATTTCTGATGGTTTCATATTCTGTTCTTTTTTGGAATCGCTTCGCGAGAAATCTATAGAAAATCTTGTTTAAAATCTTTAAAAGATTGATTTTGAGTGATTTTTATATTGATTTTTGATCGATTTCTTACGAAGTAATCCCATATAAATAGATTTTTGACAGATTTAACTGCGTTGAAATCGAAGATTCGACGTTAGTCAATACTGCGTATTTCTCGGCGTTAGCCGATACCATAATTACAACTTGCTTTTCAATGCTTTACCTGTATATGATGTCTTACACTTCACCAAGTCCTCCGGTGTGCCTTCAAAGACGATATCGCCGCCCTTGTTGCCGCTCTCTGGACCCAGGTCGATGACCCAATCCGCCGACTTGATGACATCCATGTTGTGCTCGATGATGATGACGCTGTGGCCGTTGGCAATCAAGGCGTTGAACGACTCCAGCAGCTTGTTCACGTCGTGGAAGTGCAGGCCCGTGGTCGGCTCGTCGAAGATGAAGAGCGTGGGCTTCTCCACCTGACCCTTGATAAGGAAATAGGCCAACTTCACGCGCTGTGCCTCGCCGCCCGAGAGCGAGCTCGACGACTGCCCGAGCTTCAGATAGCCCAAACCGACCTCCTGCAAAGGCTTCAAGCGGTTGACGATGCGCCCGACGATGGGAGTCTGCCGCTCCGACGAGTGCTCGAAGAAGTCGATGGCCTCCTCGATGCTCATGTTGAGGATGTCGGAGATGTGTTTGCCGTCGTATTTAATCTCTAGGACCTCTTCCTTGAAGCGCGTGCCGTGGCAGGCTTCACAAGGCAGATAGACGTCAGCCATGAACTGCATCTCGATCTTTTGCACGCCCTCGCCCTCACATTCCTCGCAGCGACCGCCCGGCACATTGAACGAGAAGAAGGCAGGCTTGATGCCACGCAGCTTGGCTAATTTCTGTTCGGAGAACAGCGTCCGAATCTCATCGTAGGCCTTCAAGTATGTGGCTGGGTTGGAGCGCGATGACTTTCCGATGGGATTCTGGTCGATGAACTCGACGGCTTGTATGAGGCGCAGGTCGCCTTCCAAGGCACCGTAGCTGCCGCATTTCTCGGCGTTCTCGCCCAACTGCCGTTTCATGCCGGGGTAGAGCACATCCTTCACCAAGGTCGATTTGCCCGAGCCGCTCACACCCGTGATGACTGTCATCATGTTGAGCGGGAAGCGCACGGTGAGGTTCTTGAGGTTGTTTTGTGTCGCACCTTTGATGACGATGGCGTTGGCGCTCTTTCGTCGGCGGGCGGGCACGGGGATGCTCATCTTGCCCGTGAGGTATTGCGTGGTGAGGCTCTTCTCGCAGTGGACGAGGTCCTTGATTTCGCCCTCAAACACGACTTCGCCGCCAAAGGCACCCGCCATCGGCCCGATGTCGATGATGTAGTCGGCGGCACGGATGATCTCCTCGTCATGTTCCACCACGATGACGGTGTTGCCGATGTCGCGCAGGCGTTTCAGCACCTTGATGAGTTGCTCGGTATCGCGGGAATGTAGTCCGATGCTGGGCTCGTCCAAGATATAGGTTGAACCGACCAGACTGCTGCCCAATGATGTCGCGAGGTTGATGCGCTGCGACTCACCGCCGGAGAGCGTGTTGGAGAGACGGTTCAAAGTCAGGTAACCCAAGCCCACCTCGATGATGAAATCCAGGCGGTTGTTGATTTCCACCAGCAGACGAGAGGCGATTTTGCTGTCGGTCTCGTCAAGTTTGAGGTGGTCGAAGAAGGCCTTCAGCTCGTCCAAGGGCATCAGCACGAGGTCGGTGATGCTCTTGCCGCCCACCTTCACATATTGCGCTTGTCGGCGCAGACGTGTGCCGTGGCATTCGGGGCAGACCGTCTTGCCACGGTAGCGCGACAGCATCACGCGGTATTGTATCTTATACGACTGTGTCTCAACATAGTTGAAGAAGTCCACTATGCCTTCGAAATATTGGTTGCCGGTCCAGAGGAGGCTCACCTGTTCGTTGGTCAGTTCGAAGAACGGCTTGAAGATGGGGATGCCCACCTTGTCGGCCACGCGGATGAGGGCGTCTTTCCACTCGCTCATCTTCTCGCCGCGCCAGCAGGCGATGGCGTTCTCGTAGATGGACAGGCTCTTGTTGGGCACCACCAGGTCGGGGTCAATGCCGATGACGCTGCCGAAGCCTTGACAGGTGGGGCAGGCGCCGTAGGGGTTGTTGAAGGCGAACATATTGGCCGTAGGCGGCTCGAAGGTGATGCCGTCGGCCTCAAAACGCGACGAGAAGTCGGCTTCCTTGCGTTCGCCGTCGAGTTCGCTGATTACCTGGCAGGTCTCCTTGCCCTCGTAGAAGGCCGTCTGCACCGAGTCGGAGATGCGCCCGATGGCGTCGTCCATATTCTCGTTGACCTTGATGCGGTCGATGAGTAGCTTCACCTTCTTCTCGCTGACCTTTTTCTTCTGGTCGAGGAAATCCTCGATTTTAATGATCTCGCCGTTATATAAAATACGGTAGAAGCCCTGCTGCATGAGGATGTTGAGGTGTTCTTCGAGGCTGCGGCCTTCTGGCAGGTGAAGCGGGGCAACGATGTAGGCCGTGCTGCCCGTGGGCAGGCCGAGGATATGGTTCACTACATCCATCACCTGGTGCTTCTTGACCAGTTTGCCCGAGGCTGGGGAGTAGGTCTTACCGATGCGGGCGTAGAGTAGCTTCAGGTATTCGTAGATCTCGGTGCTGGTGCCCACGGTGGAGCGCGGGTTGTGCGAGTTCACCTTCTGCTCGATGGCGATAGCGGGAGAAAGGCCCGTGATGCTCTCCACGTCGGGCTTGTTGAGTCGGCCCATGAACTGCCGCGCGTAGGAGCTCAAGCTCTCCACATAGCGGCGTTGTCCTTCGGCATACAAGGTGTCGAACGCCAAGGACGACTTGCCCGATCCCGACAGGCCAGTGATGACCACCAACTTGTTCTTCGGAATCTGCAAACTAATGCTTTTCAGGTTGTTGACCTTTGCGTTGCGGATGGTGATATAGGAAGTTGTTTGCTCTTTCAAGGTTCGGAAAAATTGAATTTGCAAAGGTACGGAAAAGCGGGGATATTTTAAATAAGAAAATTCTCCAAATTTTCACTACTTTTGCGGTCGTTATGAAGAACGGAAAAGTCATTTTGATTACGGGAGCCAGTAGCGGCATCGGTTTTGACAGCGCGCGAACCCTTGCCAAACAAGGCCATCGTGTGTATGCCGCCGCACGCAGAACGGAACTCATGGAGCCTTTGAAGGCGTATGGGGTGAAGGTCTTCGGAATGGATGTCACCGACGAGGAATCGATGAAACAAGGGGTAGAAACTGTCATTCAGGCTGAAGGCCGGATTGATGTGCTAATCAACAATGCGGGCTACGGCTATTTTGGTGCCATCGAAAACGTGCCTTTGGAAGAGGCGCGACGGCAGTTGGAGGTGAACGTGTTCGGCTTGGCGCGACTGACGCAATTGGTTTTGCCCTATATGCGCAAGCAAAGGAGCGGACGCATCATCAACACCTCGTCGATTGCGGGCAAGATGGTGTTTTACATGGGCGGCTGGTACAATGTGACCAAATACTCGGTGGAGGCACTCAGCGATGCCTTGCGCATGGAAATGAAGCCGTTTGGCATCGATGTCATGATGATTGAGCCGGGTGCCATCAAGACAGATTGGGGCGTGATTGCCGCAAGACACCTGATGGAATCGTCGGTCGGGACGGCATACGAACAAATTGGCACACAATGGGCCAAAAACATGGATTGGTTTTACAAGACCAATTGGCTGTCTTCGCCGGAAGTGGTTACAAAAGCCATCAGTCGAGCCGTCAACAGCCGCCACCCCAAAGCACGTTACTGCCGAGGCCGCATCTCGATTACAGGAAGGGTTTTACATGCCTTGTTGCCCGCCCGATGGTGGGATGCACTGATGCGTCAAGGCGGAAAAATCAAGGTGAAATAAGCGGGATTCAGGCTTTTTCGCGTTCCTCGCAAATGGCCTTATATAGGTCGGGCAACCGTTTGGAAATGGCCACGGGGCGACCGTTCTCGATGAAACAGTGCGTGCTTTGTGCCGTACAAACGGTCTTTTCGCCTACTCGCATCACATAAGAAAATTCAAATTTCATCTCCGAAAGATGGCTGATAACAACCTCAATATCAACCATATCCTTGAAAGTGGTGGGACTCTTGTAGTTGCACTGGATGGCAACGACAGGCGAAAACACACCTTCTGCCTCGATTTTCTCGAAACCATAGCCCAATTGGTCAAGGTAGTCGACACGGGCTTCTTCCATAAAACGGACATAGTTGGAATGATGCGTCACGCCCATGCGGTCACATTCGTAATATTTCACTTCGTGCTTGTAAGTATGCATAATTCTGAATTAATTTCGGGTATAATCCATTGATAACCATTGTCTTTCCTCAGCCAAGTCATCTGCCGCTTGGCATACTGCCGCGTGTGGATTTTGATGAGTTCCACGGCCTCGGCAAGAGTGCATTGTCCGTCGAAAAAGGCGAACAACTCCTTGTAGCCCACCGTATTGAGAGCGTTCAAATGTCGCTTGGGATAAAGCAATTTGGCTTCTTCCAACAAGCCTTGCTCCATCATTAAATCAACACGTTTGTCGATGCGCTTGATGAGAGCCTCGCGCTCCCAAAGCAGGGCGTATTTCTTGATGTCAAAATCGCGCTTGACGGTGTTTCCGCTGCGAAACGAGGTGAAAGTCTTGCCTGTTTGGTAGCAGACTTCCAAGGCGCGTTGCAACCTTCGTGGGTTTTGCTGGTCAACGATGGCAAAATATTCAGGGTCAAGGCGTTGGACTTCATCTTGCAAAGCTCTCAAACCGCCTTCTTGGAGTAAGTTTTCCACTTTTTCCCTGATTTCGGGCTGAATGTCGGGCATTTCGTCAATGCCATTGCAAACCGCATCGATGAAAAGACCAGAGCCGCCAGTCATCACCACTGAGTCATGGGTTTTGAAAAGTTCGTCCAAAAGTTGCAGTGCATCCCGCTCATAATCAGCCACATCGTATTTGTCCTCAATGCTGATGTGATGCACGAAATAGTGTTGGACTTGACTCAGTTCTTCTTCAGTTGGAGCAGCAGTGCCGATGCTCATTTCCTTGTAGAACTGACGGCTGTCGGCGGAAAGGATAACGGTGTTCAATGCCTTTGCGACTTTGATGGCAAAAGCGGTCTTTCCAGAGGCAGTTGGGCCAGCGATTACTATTAAGGTTGGCATCTTTTTTTCTTTTTCGGAGCTTTGCCGATAGTGGAGCATGCCCCACTGACTCCTAACGGAGTCGGCAAGCCCTACAATTCTAAATTTTATTCGGCACCGGTCCATTGTTAGCAACAATAATCGGCTCTTGGATTTCCTTTACCACGCTGAGGCCCAACTTTTTGCCTTCTTCTTTCATAAAGGCGTATGCCTCGGCGAAATTGTTGCCGATAACCCCATCCAAAATGGCCTCGCGGATGGCATTTTTGATGATGCCGACCTCGCGACCTTCAGGAATACCAAAGGTTTCCATGATGGCGATGCCATCGATGGGCGGCTGCCAGTTGCGCAGATGGTCTTTGGCCTCGATTTCCTTCAGTTTCTCCTGCACAATCTCAAAATTGTGGTGGAACTTCTTGATTTTCTCCTCGTTCTTCGAGGTGATGTCGGCGTGACAAAGCAACATCAGGTCATCAATGTCGTCGCCAGCCTCGAAAAGCAAGCGGCGCACGGCGGAGTCAGTCACCACATCCTCGGCGAGCACGATGGGGCGCATGTGGAGCTGCACCATCTTCTGCACATATTTCATCTTCTCGTTGAGGGGCAACTTCATGGCAGCGAAGATTTTAGGCACCATCTTCGAGCCTTTGAACTCATGCCCGTGGAATGTCCATCCTGTGCCGTCCTCCCAGCGTTTGGTTTGGGGTTTGGCGATGTCATGAAGCAAGGCTGCCCACCGCAGCCATAGGTCGTCGCTCTTTTCTGCCACTTGGTCAAGCACTTGCAGGGTGTGCAAAAAGTTATCTTTGTGGCCTTTGCCTTGCACAATTTCCACGCCTTTCAATTGGCTGAGTTGTGGGAAGATAAGTTTCAGCAAACCGCTCTCATCCAGCAACTTGAACCCGATGGAAGGCCGTGGCGAAAGGATGATTTTGTTCAGTTCCTCGGTGACGCGCTCCATCGAAACAATCTTGATACGCTCAGCGTTGCGCTTGATGGACTCAAACGATTCAGATTCGATGTAAAACCTTAATTGTGAGGCAAATCTGACGGCACGCATCATACGGAGTGGGTCGTCAGAATAGGTGATGTCGGGGTCTAAAGGTGTGCGCAAAAGCAGTTCCTCCATGTCGGCCATGCCTCCGAAACGGTCGATGAGAGTGCCGTAGTCGTCGGCATTGAGACTGAGTGCCAATGCGTTAATGGTAAAGTCGCGACGGCTGATGTCGTCCTCCAAAGTGCCATTTTCGACCACGGGCTTGCGACTGTTGCGGTCGTAGGACTCTTTTCGTGCGCCCACAAATTCCACTTCCATGCCTTGATAATTGATCATGGCCGTGCCGAAAGCCCCGTAATATTTGGCTTCCTTGTGGCCGGGCAGAAGGGAAGCGACCTTTTTGGCAAGGGTAATCCCGCTGCCCACAGTGACTACATCGATGTCGTTTGATGGGCGACGCAGCAAAATATCACGCACATAGCCACCAATGACATAACTCTTATAGCCCAACTCATGGGAAGCGTAAGCAATCACCCTAAATATCTTACTGTCAATATGTTTCTTGAAGTCGTAGTTCATGCGACAGGGGCTTCTTCAAGGATTTTTTGCTCGATGGGGATGACCTTGGCGATGGTTTCCTCGCCATTTTCGGCCAAGTCAATGCTGATGAGGTCGCCGATGTGGAGATTGGCGGAAATGATGGCCTCGGCCAGAACATCTTCCACATATTTTTGGACGGCACGTTTCAGCGGACGGGCGCCATACTGTTCGTCCCAGCCCTTTTCGGAGATGAAGTCTAAAGCCTTTTCGGTGAGTTCGATCTTGTAACCCATCTCCTCAACACGCTTCACCACCTGACGGATTTCGATGCCGATAATCTTGTGGATGTCCTTCTTTTCCAATGAGTTGAACATCACCACGTCGTCAACACGGTTCAAAAACTCGGGGGCGAAAGTGCGTTTCAAGGCATTGTCGATGACGCTCTGCGAATACTCGTTCTTGGCGTTGAGTTTGGCCTGCGTGCCAAAACCAACCCCCTGACCGAAGTCCTTCAACTGGCGTGAACCAATGTTGGAGGTCATAATGATGATGGTGTTCTTGAAGTCGACCTTACGGCCCAGACTGTCAGTCAATTGGCCATCGTCAAGGACTTGCAGGAGCAGGTTGAACACATCGGGATGGGCCTTCTCGATTTCGTCCAAAAGGACGATGGAGTAGGGCTTACGGCGCACTTTTTCAGTGAGTTGGCCGCCCTCTTCGTAACCGACATATCCGGGAGGCGCACCCACGAGGCGCGACACGGCAAACTTCTCCATGTATTCGCTCATGTCGATTCGGATGAGCGCGTCTTCGCTGTCGAAGAGGAACTTGGCCAACACCTTGGCTAAGTAGGTCTTGCCGACACCAGTCGGGCCGAGGAAAATGAACGAGCCGATGGGCTTGTTCGGGTCTTTCAGTCCAGCACGGTTGCGGCGGATGGCCTTGGTCACCTTCTTGATGGCCTCGTCTTGGCCTATTACGGTGCCCGCCAACTCGCTTTCCATGTGCATCAGGCGGTCGCCTTCGTTCTTGGCGATGCGCTGCACAGGCACGCCAGTCATCATGGCAACCACCTCAGCCACATTCTGTTCCGTGACGGTTTCGCGATGGGCGACAGCGTTACTTTCCCATGCCTTTTTGATAGTGTCGAGGCGGTCAAGAATCTTCACTTCCTCGTTGCGATACATGCCCGCCTCCTCAAATTTCTGCTCGGCGACGGCGGCTTTCTTGTCCTTTCGCACCTCTTCCAAGCGTTTCTCCAATTCGGTGATTTCGCTCGGCACATCAATGTTCTTGATGTGGACTCGCGCACCAGCTTCGTCCAAGGCATCGATGGCCTTGTCGGGCAAATGGCGGTCGCTGAGGTAGCGGTCGGTGAGTTTCACGCAGGCTTCGATGGCTTCGGGCGTGTATTTCACCAAATGATGGTCTTCGTATCGCGGTTTGATGTTGTTCAAGATTTCGATGGTCTCGGCGGGTGTGGTCGGCTCAACGAGAATCTTTTGGAAACGGCGTTCCAAGGCACCGTCTTTCTCAATATACTGGCGGTATTCGTCCAAAGTGGTGGAGCCAATGCACTGCAACTCGCCACGCGCCAAAGCCGGCTTGAACATGTTGCTGGCATCCAATGAGCCGTTGGCGTTGCCCGCCCCAACCAAAGTGTGAATTTCGTCGACAAAAAGAATGATGTCGCGGTTGTTTTCCAACTCATTGAGAATGGCTTTGATACGCTCTTCAAACTGGCCGCGATACTTGGTGCCGGCCACGATGGAGCCAATGTCGAGCATGACGACACGCTTGTCGAACAAGGTGCGCGGCACGCGGTGCTGCACGATGCGGATGGCCAATCCCTCAGCAATGGCTGACTTGCCCACACCGGGTTCACCTATTAATATAGGGTTGTTTTTCTTGCGGCGGCTGAGGATTTGGGCGATGCGTTCCAATTCGCGCTCGCGGCCCACGATGGGGTCGAGGCGACTTTCCTCGGCGGCCTTGGTGAGGTCGCGTCCGAAATTGTCCAAAACGGGTGTCTTGCTCTTAGCGGCAGGGGTTTTCTTGGGCTTTTCCTGTTGCGGACGGATATCGTTCATCAGGTCTTCGTACTCCTCCTCTTCGGTAAAGACATTCGAGGCTGAGCCAATGGTTTCCTCCGCCGAATCCTGCGGCAGGTCGCCGTGTTCCATGCCGAAGCGAATCAGTTCCTGCTTGAAGTTGTCGTAGTTGATACCCTCAAACTCAAGGTTTTGCGATATGATGTTGTTCTTCTCGTGCAGGATGGCCAACATGAGATGTTCGGAGCGCACAATCTCCGAATGAAACTCCTTGGCAATGATATAGGTGAACTTCAACACACGCTCGGCCTGCTTGGTGAGGGGCAGGGCCAAAACGGTGCTTTTGTTGACATTGGCGGTCCGCACCGAGGCTTCCAATTTCTTTGAAAAGACTTCGATGTTCAGGTTGAGGTTCTCCAAAATGCGGATGGCACTGCTGCCTCCATCCTTCAACATGCCCAAAAAAAGGTGTTCCAACCCGACGTATGCGTTCCCCAAGCGTTGCGCCTCTTGGTGACTGAGTGACAAAATGGCACGCACACGGGGAGAAAATTTTGCATCCATATAATTACAATTCGTTTATTTTCAATAATTTAATAAAAATCCAAGTTCTTGCCTTGTCCGATTCTTTCGGAGCGCAAAGGTACGAACAAAAACTGCGCCGCGCCATTATTCGGGAAACAAACTTTTGGAATTATAGCAACGGAGTCATATAAAGCGGCAAATAGTCAATGCCTTTCTCTTGTTTAAGGTCGGCTGAATGTAGTACGATAGGCGTAGACAAATAATTGCCGAACTTGTTGATACACTTGTTAATTGACGACAATGTGTATCGTTGTGACGACTTTACTTCAATCGGTGTAATATTATGCCTTGAAGTCAGTTTCGACTTGGCTGTCAGGAAGTCGATTTCCATGCGGTCTTCGGCATTTTCGCGGCTCGAGTTGCTGTAGAAGTAGAGTTTGTGGCCAGCTGTGGTAAGCATTTGTGCGACAATGTTTTCCACCAACATTCCCTCGTTGATTTCCAATTTGTCGTGGATGATTTTCTGGTAAATCTCATTAGGTACATGGCCTTTTTCGTCAAAAGCATGGCTGAAAAGCAGTCCCGTATCAGCCATATAACATTTTAAGGTGTTGCGCTCCATGTTGAGCCGTAGTCCGATGTTGGGAGCGGTGCAGTTGTAGCAGATATTGATAATGCCCGCATCCGACAGCCAAAAGAAAGCGTCGTCATAATCACGGTAGGCGGCTCCAGATTCCAAAGCGGATAGCCGAAACTTTTTCTCATGTTTTTGCAACTGGGCGGGCAGCTCGTCGAAAATGCTTTTCACCTTGTGCTCCACGTTGGAGGCATATTTTGCAATGTCGTTCTTGTAAACTTGCAGAATTGATCTTTTCACGCGGTCAACTTCCTCAAAATCGTGTGTTTCAATGTATTTCAATATGGCTTGAGGCATACCGCCAACAATCATATAAGTGCGGAAATAGTCCAACGCTTTGCGGTGTAGTCCGCCGAGTGGTTTCCGTTTTTGGAAACACTGCGTGATGAAAGGCATCATCAGATCATCGTCCAATGCCCACAAAAACTCCTCGAAATCCATGGGATACATGGGCAAAGCCTGCTCTTCGGAAGGAATGAGGATGTCTTTGACATTCTTTTTGATACTAATGAGCGAACCCGTTTCAATGTAGTCGAAACGTCCGTCGGCCACAAGATATTTAATGGCGGAACGGGCGCGTGGGCACAATTGAACCTCGTCGAAAATGATGACGGACTTGCGAGGCGTAAGGCGCACACCATAATGGATTTGCAGGTTCATGAGTAGCGTGTCTAAGTCTTCAAGATAGTTGTCGAACCATTCCCAGACCACTTTGTCAGCCTTGTTGAAGTCGATGAGCAGATAAGAATCGTACTCGTTTCGGGCAAATTCCTCCACAATATAGCTTTTCCCGATGCGTCGCGCTCCTTCGATGATGACTGCCGTTGCTCCATTGCGCTTGTTTTTCCATTCAAGCAACTCATTGTAAATCTTTCGTTTCATAGCCATAATTACATCTTTTCAAGATTATTGCAAGCCAAAATTCACATCTTTTCAAGATTATTGGGACTGCAAAATTACATCTTTTCAAGATTATCGCAAGCGAAAATTCACATCTTTTCAAGATTATTCCAGTTTTTGGGAACTTGAATTGTCAGGAATTTGCCATAAATTGTTTCGTAAATTTGATTTCTGATAATTGACTTTGTTGAAATCTCCGATTCGGCGGAGCCAATCTGCGGTTTCGTGATATATTTCTGATAATCCGAGTAATAAGTTTTTCGCGCCGTTTTGTCAAACCAATCCAAAAAAACTCTATCTTTGCACCCTTATTTAAAATAGCGAAAACTAACCCAGAAAATGGACGAAAACAATAACATCACTCCTGAAAATCAGGAAGATAATATCCCTGAGAACACTGGAGAAAAAATCATCAAGGTCAATCTTGAGAACCAGATGAAGTCGGCTTACATCGACTATTCGATGTC
>CAMVCZ010000070.1 GCA_947166105.1 uncultured Bacteroidales bacterium | reverse complement strand
GATGTTGAGCGTGTTGCCGCCTGGGTTGGGATAGACATCGGTTGTCTCGTATGCCAAAGGTTCCTCGACACCCGACACATCGTTTGTCACATAGCCTCGAATCATAAACTGCACCTCGCCCCATTGCCCATATTCAATGCCGAGGTTAGCAATATCACACCATGGATTTTCTCCTATTTTAACCCAACGCCCATTGGGATCGAGTTCTTCTGGCATACAAATAGCAGCTGCATATATGTCGGTAATGGTTTCCGTGAAACATATCCAAAGATCCTGACTAGCATCAATTCCAACAGATTGCTCCAATGTGATTTCATGAAAGCCCGTCTCATACCCTGTGACAACCGTTTGCTCAACTAATAGGTCAAGAGGCTGTTGGTTATTCCCATAATAAACACTCAGTACGAGATTATCAAAATTGCATTCGGCATCTTCGTAAAGAGCCACTTTAGTCAAGGAGTAGCCTTTATACGATTGAAGCAAGGAGGAAGGGAACATCACCGCCCAGGAAAAAGGAATGCCTTCTGGAGCTAGTGAAAGATTACCTTGCCAAATCCCATTATCGTAACAAAGCCAATCATCATTATCAAAAACAGGATTTGATGAAAATGGAATCCCACTATCATCGTTACTCTGCATGATGCAGATGAATTGGTTCTTGGAAAAGCCAGTATCTTGCGCCTGAATTGTTACACCTCCCATCATCAGCAGGAGCGCAAGCAGGGTGTAAAGTCTTATCGTTTTCATTGCTTTATAGTTTCTGCAAAACTATAACAAAAAACTGTCAAAAAAACAATCAAAACGCCCAATTCATATTTTTCTCAAAAAGTGCTTTTGAAAATCAACGAGTTAGAAGCCCGCAATTCAGATTTTTCCTTCTGCAAGAAGTGCAGAAATTGGGTCGGAACCAGCCTTTTTGTTGAGGTTGGAGCGGTATTTAAGGGTCGTTCCCTCAGTGTATCCCGTCAGGTTGGCCTCCTCCTTCGCGCGGAAGTGCAGGAAGTTGAGCACAGCCATTTGCCGTTCCACTTCGTTCAACTCGGGGTGTGCAGCGGCCAGCTGCTCCAAGGCCTTAGGATAAGCCGCCTCAAACTCCGCCATGATGCGCTCCAAGCGGTTCCCCACCTTCGAGCTATAAATCTCGTTCGCCCGCTGCGGCAGCATCGCCCGCGCCTGTTGCAAGGCATCATCCGCTTGTGTTTGCAATTGTTGTAGGGCATCGTCCACCGTCTGAAGCTGCTGCAAGGCATCATCCACCCGCGTCTGAAGCTGTTGCTTCTCCTCGTGCCAGGTCTGCGTCTCAGCCTCATGCTCCTTTTTTCGTCTGGCCATCCACCACCACAGCCCAAGCCCCACAACCAACAGCACCACCACAGCCGTCACCAAACCCCGCACCAAGCGTCGCCGTGCCGCCAACTGTTCAGCCAGCTTTCTCTCAGACTCGGCCTTCTCCTGCTTCCCATGCAAGTAGTTCTGAAACAGGTCGTTCAGTTGCGAAGCCCGAAACAGGTTTTCGGGTGCAGCAGCGGCCTCTTCAGCCAAAACTTGCGAGTATTGGTTGGCTTTCAGCGTGTCGCTCTCGGCCAGGGCAATGTCGCGCAGATATTTTGCTGCAATTGAGGCTTTGTCGGAATCCTTTTCAAACACAGGTTCCAAATAGACCTTTGCCGAATCATATAGCCCCAAATCTTGGTAAACGCAGCCAATGCACAGAAACCGAGTTAGTCTTTCGGTTTCGGTTGCTGCCAATGCTGCCATCCTTTTCAGACTATCCATAGTGGCTGGGGTATCGTTGTGCAAATTATATTCAAACAAAGCCTTGCTGGTAATCACATCCCTATAAAGCATGGAGTTCCTGTCGGGCATGATTTCCAAAGCCTTTTCATAATAATAGGCAGCACTGTCGGCTTCATTCAACTTGTCATATTGTTTCCCCAAATGATAGAGGATGTTGGCCATGTTGCCGGGTGAAGAGTGTGCAATCTTATTGTAAGCCAGCGACTGCTTGCCGCAATAGATGGCCTGCTCCTGAATGAACTGTTGGGAAAATATATCCATAAGCCGAGTATATGTCAACGCCATAAAGCGGGCTTTATGTCCCACCAGTTCATTCTCGGTGAAATGCCCCTCCATCATCCGCAAGGCATTGAGATATTCCCCGCAAGCCTCAATAAGGCTGTCACGTTCATAGTATCCCACACCATTCATATAATGCGCCCGCGCCGCCAAAAACCCGTCATCGATGGAATCAGAATAACGAACCGCCTTCAGCAGCTCCTTCCTGTTGCTCTGCTTATAGAAATTCTTATAAAGCAGCTCCGCAATCAACACCTGGCAATAATGCCCCTCAAACTCGTCCAGACTATCCGCCTCGGGGCTTGCGGCAAACTCCATCATCACCGCAAAAGCACTATCCGCATGCCGCCACATCAAACTATCGATGTTCTCTAATGCCTCGTGCGTAGGCCCTTCCCCCTGTGAGAGTGAGTGCCGCGCAGCGGTGGAGGAGTCCGGTGGAGTCTTACAACCCACCAACACCGCCACCATCAAAACAATCCCTATGTAAAACCAAGTTTTCACGGCCGCAAAAGTAACATTTTTGGCGACACCAACAAAAAAAGGCCAGCCGCTTTCGTGGCCAGCCTAAATGCTTTCACTTCATTCCTTGCGCAATCTCTATTCCTTCACCCATTTCCCCGTTTCCACTAAAGTGCCCGAACTATCAATTGTTATATATTTGATAATCAACGTATCAAATTATCATTCCTATTGCAGCAGCAGTAACCTTTTGACTACTCTCCCCCTCGCTGTGGCGATTTCCACCGAATAAACGCCTTTCGGCAACGAACCGATTTCTAAGACAACAAGACTTTCCGATTCGCAAACATGCTCCAAAACCACTTGTCCAAGGCTGTTTATCATTCGGATGTGGTTGATTTGTGTGCCTTCAATACTTACCTGCGAATGGGCTGGATTGGGGAAGAGTTGTATCTCGGTCGCTTTGTTCTCTTCCACATCAAACCCTGATGCATTGACGGTAATGCTGAAAACCGAGTCACATTCCACGCCTGTTCGAGCGGTGAGGATGCCTTGCCCAAGGGTAGTTGCCTCAAGGTCGCAGTGATAGCCGTCGTTGGAAGGCGTGATTTGCCATTCGGGGCGGCTGCACGTCCAAGTCAAGGTGCCGGGCGCGATGGTCAGGGAATCGGGGACGGCATAGCTATAGATGCCTTCTGCGACCACCCATTCAGGACCTTGCAAGGCTGAAACGTAATTGTGTTTGATGGTAAGGTTCAAAATGGCCGTGCTGTCGCAGCCGTAGATGCTTTGTCCGAGGTATTCGTAAACTCCTGACTCCATGTAGGTTTGGCCGTTCCAATCAAACTTTTCGCAGTGTGTTTCATCGATTTCTGTTGTATATTCCTCATAGACAACAAGATGCAATGTAACAATGCTGTCGCAGCCAGAAATGGACGGCTGGGTGTCTGTGTAAACACCCGTTTGCTCCAAAAGTTGCCCATGCCAAAGGTAAGGCTCGCTTTGGCAAATAGCAGCCTCCTCCGATGAGGAAAACGACCTTGTTTCGATGGTGGTGGTCAGGAAGAGCGAATCTTGGGCGCGATGGGGATTGCGCAACACATTCACGACCTCGTAAACGCCATCTTCGGCGTAGGTGTGCAAGGCATTGGCACCATGAGCCGAAGTGCCGTCGCCAAAATACCAAACTACATCGTCGTAATTCCACTCGGTAACGGTACTGAAATCGATGCTGTGGTTGGTGCAAAAATATTGGTTTTCAGGAATTTCCTGATAGGGTGTCTTGTCGATGGTCATGTCGTAGGTGAAATTCGACATGAAACTGTGCGCCTCAAGGAAAACGCCCGAATCCCAGTCGGGGTCGCCCACGTCGCAAATGCCCATTTTGATATGGTATTCCGTGAAGGGTTCCACCCTGAAACTCACGGTCAACACTGTCGTAAAACCGTCAAACTGAATGGTTTGCCCGCCTGCATTGTTCACGAAATACTCCGAATTGTGCTGGGTATAGACGCTGTTGATGCTCACTGTTTCGTCAGTGCCTGGGATTAGGGCCATGTTCTGGTTTTCGTAGTAGCCGCCAAGGGGGTTGATACCTGTGACGAAAAAGCCAAAAACATCGTTGTAATACGAGCCAACCCACTCCAAATATTCCTCCGAGGCAAACACATAGTTGAACGAAACCTCTTTGTCCCAAGGCACGAAGTCGAACTCAAGCACGGCCATGTCGAAAACCGAATCTGGAGCATAAGAAATGGCTTCGAGGGTTTCGTCGATGTATTGTCCGCAAGTGGTTCGCACGATTTTGTCATCGCGATCATTCGGCCCGACTGCAACCGAAACGCCACCCGTGGCAAGGATAAGTCCCGCCTCGATGCCCAAGTTGGTCGGGCTGTTGCCTGTATCAAAGTAGCCGATGCTGTTGCAGTCGATGATGTCCGGCGAGCCGTTGAAGCGGACGTTGGAAACCGTCACGCCGCTTTCGAGCATCACGTTACGCACCAACCATTCGGGGGTGCATTGCTGGATGGAGTCAGCCGAGGTGACGATGAGTTGCGCTTGCGCTGTTGTTGCGCACAGGGCGATGAGGATGGTGATTAGTCTCTTCATGGTGTTTTGGGTTTTTATTCTCAATTATCTACTTATAACTAATTGTTTTATAGTATGATAGTTCGATGCGACGACTTCAATAATATAAATACCTGTCGGCAATTCCGTTAAGTCAAGCGTCATAGAGTCAGCGGACTCACAAGCCTTTTCCATGACCACTTGCCCGTAGCAGTTCGTCAGCCGGACAGAAGTGATGCCTTGGCCCTCGATGCTCACTTTCGAGTTGGCTGGATTGGGAAACAGGTTACATTCTTTGGTATAGTCGTGGCTTTCCACACTTTCATAGCCCGCGTGAATTATGGTGCTCACATAGCCAGCCAAGACGCGCCGCCCTTGTGCGTCGGTTCTGAACACCTCGCAAGTCACGGGATAGTTGCCTTGTGTGGAATAGGTATGCCAAGCCTCCGTGTCGGTGAGGATTTCCGTCATGCCGTCGCCGTATGTCCAATGAGCCTCGGTCATCTCATAATTCAAGTGTAAATCGAGGTTCAAAGGTTCATTCAGGTCAACATAGAAGCCATCGGGGTGAAGCCATTCGCTTGTGTCGTTCACCGTCAGCGCGGTTGTGAGCATCGCCGCGTCAAGGAAATAGGAATAGGCTTCGGCACCACCCATGCCATAAACATGAGCCACAAAGTAGCCTTCCGTATTCTCCAAGATGTGTGTTGTGTCGGCAATTTGGAATCTCGCGTAGGCATATTCGGGCTTACTTGCCACCACTTCAAAAAGGTCGCCAATAGGCTCGCCATCAAGTTGCATCCCTGATACTGAAGCGGTTTCGGTCACTATGTTGAGATAATGCCATTTTGAAATGGGGGTATTGTGGGCGCAAAACAGGGCGCGATTTGTTTGCTGCTCCATCGGGAGTATGGTGGCCATGGCGGGGTCGCCTATAGCACCTGGAATATCGTCGTGGCCATAAAAGAACTTGCCGACGATGGCGGGTTCAGAGGTTTCGAGATAGATGGCGGGATAGTCGTCGGTAAGTTCAAAAACGAAGGACTGCCCTGCGTTGAGGGTACGCACCAAAGTGCCGTCCCTGCGCACCTCGCAATGGTCTTTCATGGCTGTAACGCGCACATAGTCGGCAGGGCGGCGAAGGGATTGCGTCACCACAAAATGGCGGCCTAAAATGGACGCAGGCAGCATCACCTCTTCAGCATGGTCGATGTAGGGCGTGTTGAAATAAGGAACGCCCAAGCCTCGGTTGCCTGCAAACACGGCGATGGGTTTCCCGTCGCGAGAGGTCACGCGCGTTCCTGAAAAATTGCACAAATGCTCCGATTGCAACTGATAGACCTGCCCTGCATTTAAGGTCACCGAAAGAGGCTGGTTGGCCTGATGGTGGTTCATCGTTTCGCAACTCAACTGAAAATCCACGGTGGTGTTGTCCTCGGTGGCAACGACGGACAAAACAGAGCGCACAAAATCATACGTTCCAAAATTCTCGTAGGTCTGCACCAAATATTCGCTGCCCAATATGTTGGTTGGCAAGGCTTTAGATGTATCAAAACAGGCCCCTTTGTAATTGGCCACGACTACGGAAACAGGCTGTTTGGCCGTCACATGCAGGCCGATGTTGAGCACCGTATCCGAAAGGTGCATCTCAAAAGCCTGTTCTAATGGAATGGGAATGTAGACGCTACATCCGGCCTCCACCGAAAAGTCTTCCTGCCAACCCGTGTTGGGGTTTGTCACGCTTCCCGTAGTGGACTCGTTGGCACTAATCCACAGGGCAGGCTCTGGGATTTCGCCTTCTCTGCTATTGGGCAACAGTGTCACCCAAAAATCACGCCCCGTAGTGACTTGGGCAAACGCTGTTGCCGCATCCAATAACAGGAGCGCAAGCAGGGTGTAAATTCTTAGTCTTACTTTTTCCATAGTGATAAGAATTGGTATTTGCGTCCAAAATTATAGCAAAAAACAACGCCATTTGCAAAAATCACACACACATTTCACACACATTTTGCGCGTTTTTGCCGCACAAAAGACACTTTTTCCCGAAAATTGGGCGTTTTTGGCAAAAAAGAGATAGGGGGAATCCCTCGGCAATCATTCAAACAATTGATCCATTTCCACCTCGTTTTGGACGATGCCCGCGTATTTGGTGCGCTTCAATCCGTATGTGGTCACCATGGTCAGATACAAGGTTTTCTTGGTGTGGGTCATGTCGGCGAAAAAGCCCATCCTCTCGCGCAGGTGTTCCGCATAATCCTTCGTGATTTCGAAAGAGTGTGTGCTGAACTTCATCTCACACAAGTTTATTATTCCGTCGGCGCGGTCAATGATCAAATCGATTTGGGCGGTCTGTTCTTCCGTGCGGCCATACCATGAGCAAACATCGTTGGAGATGACCGAGATGCCCAAGGCTTTCCTGAGTTGCGGAAGATGGCAAAGACATACCTGCTCAAAAGCATAACCTAACCATGCCTTTTTAGCTCCGCTTTCCATTCGGCTCCAAGCGTTAGGGTTGGCACCTTGATAGCCACTGACGAAGCGCAGATAAAACAAGGTGTACAAATCCGTCAGTTGGTAGAGCATCCCTTTCTGTTTTTTCCCGTAGGGGCTATATTTCCTCAAGAAGTCGCAATGGCAAAGGTTGTCCAATATGACAGTGAGGCGTCCGTTGTCCGTGATTTTCAGGTCGTCGACCAACTCCTGCCGGGTCATGCCTTTCATTTTCTTGGCCAGCGTTTCAACAACCCGCTTGTAGCCCAACGCATCATTGAACAGGGAACGGAAAAGGAAGTCGTATTCCATCTTCAACTCCGCATCTTCCGAAAAGAACAGTCGGTCAATGTTTTGGTCAACACTTTGGTCGGGACGCAACATGCTGAGATAAAACGGAGTGCCGCCCATGGCCATATAGCACTGCAAGATGAGGAACCTGTCCCATTGGAACCCTTGCCGTTTCAGATAGGATTCGGTTTCTTCAAGCGTAAACGGACGAAGTTTGATGCGTCTTGTCACACGGTTGTGCAAACCGCCTTTGTCACCCAACAGTTTGTTGGTCATCCATGTGGTCGACGACCCGCATACGATAAGTTTCAGTCCTTTTTGGTCAGCCGCCCACATGTTCCAAAACGACTCCAAGGCGCGGATGAAATTGGAGTGTGGAGCGTCGTGCCAAGGCAACTCGTCGATGAACACAATCCGCTTTCCCCTTTTCTTTTCGAGCAACCTCCTGAGCATGGCAAACGCCTCAAACCAGTTTTTCAGCCTTGGCACCTCCGTGGCTCCGCCAGCCAACAGTTGCTCGCGGAAATTTTCCAATTGATCTTCGTTGCTGAGATTATAGATGCCGGAAGTATAGAAATCAAACTGGTTTTTGAAATACTGCTTGATCAAGTATGTTTTTCCAACGCGGCGACGGCCATAAACAGCGATAAACTCCGCTTTGTCTGAAGCCACACAGGTTCTCAAAATATCTTGTTCTTCATGCCGTCCAATAATGGTTTTCGTATAGGCCATATTATTGTGTTTTAATTGGATGCAAAATTACAAAATATCTTCAACCCTTGCGAAATCTCGAAAAAAAAACCACTTTTCGCAACCCATTATCCCTCTTTCAGCATGTTTTTCAGGCAAGCCGAAAGGCTCTCTTCGGTACCGAGGGTTTTCTTGATTTTCGTGATGCGGTTGGTGAACGAGTTGTATTTCACGCCTTGCAGCACAGCCATCTCGGCATGGCTTAAGCCCGTCAGGGCAAGGCAGCAGGCGTTGAGGTCGGCGGGACTGAGGTCGGGGTAGCGTGTCGCCAAACGGGTGGCGAAACCGCCAAACGCAGCGTCCACAGCATCCTTCAAGGCCGCAAAGTCGGCTTGGCTCAAGGCCAAATGGGAAAAATCCTCCACATTCTTCGAGGAAATCTTGGGGGCATCGGTAGCCAACCGTTGACGGATGCGCACGAAAATGTCCGACTGCTCAAACTGCGTCCAACCCGCCGCGAAAGAAGCATTGCGCCTTCTCCTCTGTTTGACGATTGCCGCAACAACGACCGCCAACATCACCAAGGCCATGCCGCTCCAAAGCAAGGCGGCCATCCGTTTCCGCAAGGCCTTTTCCTCCCGCAAAGCCTGCAATTGCGCATCGCGTTCCGCCTTGAACTGCTCGTATTGCTTTACGGCCAACATCCCGTCACTCACCCGCTCTGATTCGGCTTGCACATAGGTAGGGCTGAAAACATGAAACATTGCCGCACTGTCGGGTTGGTTTTCCTCTTCGTAAATCTGCCCCAAGAGCGACATGACGGCTCCGCGTTTCACATCATCGGAATCGGCTTCCATCACCTTCAGTAGATACGGCTTCGCCGCTGCATGGAAATTGGCGAAAAACAGGTTGATTCCAATGCCTATCGAATCGTTTTTGGTGTCCATACCGTGCCGTGCCTTGAAGTCGATAATTTGTTTCTGCACCATCACACAAGAGTCGATTTCTCCCTTGTCGTAATACAGGCACGACAACAGAAATCGGGCGCTAATATAATCCTCCACATCGCCTGAAACGGTGTCTATCAACGGCATCACACAGTTGAGATAAAACGAGGCGGAATCGTTTTCTTGGATGACTTCCAAGGCATCTGCCAATTGCAGGCTTGATTTGATGATCCAAGCGGTGTCGGGGATGGCGGTCTGATAACGCAAAGCCTGTCGCAGTGCGTCAATTTCAGCGTTAGTCTCCATCTTTTGCCTAAAAACATCCGCCATCTGGAAATACGCCTTCGAGGTGAGTAGCATCTCGTCCTCCGTCATGTCCTCGGGCAGCCGTTCCAAACAGTTGGCCACGGCAAAGAAATGCGGAAGTGCCTCCATCAAACTGTCATTTTGAAGGCAAATGAAACCGCTATCATACTCGATTTGAGCATTTTGCACGGCTTCAGTTGAATGTCGTCCTGTTGTTTTGCCACAGCCGAGGCAAGACAACAGGATGAAAAACGACACTATCTGCCATGCGGCTTTCATGCGACAGAATCAGAGGGGAGTCGACTCAGAAAATATAATTGAACCCAACGAAAATCTTGACCTTTTCGCCGTCGCGTGGGTCAAGGGCGCGACCTGCATCCACGCCGAGAATCATGTTGCGGTTCATGATGATTTTGAAGCCAAGACCCGCGCTGGTATGGATGCCTTCCTTGTCGCCGCTATACAATTCAACATTCTCAATATCAGCCTCTTTCAGTTCCTTTTCGCGGAAAGGCTGGATAATCATGCCCGCATCGAAGAAAGGCGACAAAGCCAGTTGCCAGTTTTGGTTGATGAACTTGAAATCAAGGAAATGCCAACGCAATTCGGCATTGCCCAACACGAAGCCGTCGCCGAGAACGCCGTTGCGATTCACGCCGCGCATGGTGACCACGCCGCCCAAGCCTTCGGTGTACATCTTCTGGAAGAAAGGCGTATTGATGTTGTTGATCATGTACCAAGGCACGTTGCCTGCAATCTTGTGTTGCAAGCCCAAACGATAGGCAAAAGTCAGTTTGTCTTTGTAAATTGGGACATAATGCCGCCACATGAAAGTCTGTATCAGGCTGTTGTAGCCGTTTCCATCGATAAAATCGGAAGAGCCGGTGAGGGTGTATTCGGCATAAATGCCCTTCGACGGGTCGCTGTTGTGGTCGCGGCTGTCATAGTTGAGGCCGAGGCGCAGTTGGGCGATGTTGCCGCCGTTTTTCTCGTTTTCCTTGATGATGCCTGCGCTCACATAGTTCTCGTAGAGCGTCACTTGGCCCTCATAGCCTTCGAGGTTGATGCGGTCAGTCGCAACATTGTAATAAGCCAAACCAGCCACCCAGTTCAGATTGGGAACAAAGAACAAAGGGCGTTGCATGGAGCCGACAAAACGGAGCGTGTTGCGTTTGATGAAATGGTAGCCGCTCTTGGTCTCGACCAATTCGGCATACGGGTCAAAAGTGCTGGCCTCAAAGCCGTTGAAGCCGAAAAACTCGAATTTCTTGGAATAATTGTAAGTAAGGTCAAAAAAGAGTTTGGTGTCTTTAATCAAATAAGGCATGTCGGCGTAAAAACGGAACACACCCGAGCCTTTCGTGTAGCGCGAAACCTCCACATTGAACTTGTAGAAATAACGCGGATAGCGGGTGCCGTCACCGAAGTTGAAGAAGTCGACGCAGGCACCGTATTGGAAGCCCAAGTCGCTGTCGAAGCCCACCACGGGCAGCGGGCCAATGTTCCAGCCCGTCTTGATGATTTCGCCTTTTTCGTTGTAGTTTTTCTCTTTCTTGGCTTTCTTTGGCTTGTCTTGGGCAAAACCGCCCGCAGCCAACAGCAGGGCGAGCATTAATAACAAGGTTTTTTTCATATTGAAATCGGTTTATTGGTTGCAAAAGTATGCTTTTTATCGATTGTAGCCAAAAATAATCTATTTTTGCGCCCCAAAATCGAAGATTTAACGGTGTTAAAACAAGCGAAATGAGTTTCCTCGAATTGTTGCTGATAGCCGTGGGCCTTTCCATGGACGCTTTTTCGGTGTCGGTCTGCAAAGGCTTGACTACCAGAAAATTCTCCTTGCGCATAGCCTTGACTTGTGGCCTTTGGTTTGGCTTCTTTCAGGCCTTGATGCCCGTCATCGGTTATTTTTTGGGTGAGCAGTTTCAGGGATTGATAGATGCTTTCGGCCAATGGATTGCTTTCGGGTTGCTTGCCCTCATTGGTGCCAACATGATTCGTGAGGCATACTCGAAAGAGGAGGATGCTCCGACCGATAATTCATTGGATGTCAGGACGATGCTGCTTTTGGCCGTGGCCACCAGCATTGATGCCTTGGCTGTAGGTATTACCTTCGCTTGCATTGAGGTCGAAATTTGGTCGTCGGTTATGGTTATCGGCCTGACCACCTTCGTTTTCTCCGTTTTGGGCGTGAGAATCGGAAATGTTTTTGGCTCGAAATTCAAGAAAAACGCCGAGGTTTTTGGAGGTATCATATTGATTCTCATTGGTTTGAAAATCCTTTTGGAACATTCAGGCATAATTGCTTGATGGCAAAAGCGAAAAAACTGACAAACATTTTGCACACCATATTGAAAAAATGTGTAATTTTGCAGCGCAAAACGGTTCGGGATGTAGCGCAGCCCGGTAGCGCGCTTCGTTCGGGACGAAGAGGCCGCAAGTTCGAATCTTGTCATCCCGACTTTGTCA
>CAMVCZ010000069.1 GCA_947166105.1 uncultured Bacteroidales bacterium | reverse complement strand
AACTACTCATTTTTCACCTTAACTCATGCTCTCAATTCTGGGGTACATTATAATCAAAATGATTTTGCGTTAAGTCATTCCATTCTTTCAAAAACAATTTTGAGAAAGCAACATCGACTTTTTTCCACTGGTTAATTTGGACTTTGAAAAACTCTTTGTTTTTGGTGCTGTTGTGAAATTGCACCTCCGTTATTAATGCTTCCAATATAATCCTTGGACCGGTCAGCCCAAGGTTTCTTTCTTTATCGTTTTCAAGCCGTTCAATGTAGTAATCCCAATACTTTATCCAATAGTCCATTGGAGTTTTTATAGGCAATCCTAAATAATCTCTGCATTCTTTTCTCATTTTTCCTTTGTCTTTTTACATCAATCCCTCAATAAACCTCACAAACCCTTCAATATTCCCCTCCACGCTTGCCAGCTCCAATGCTGCCATGTATTCCTGCCGGCGCTCCACGGGAATTACCACCCAAGGGTAGCCTGCCGTCACCAATTGGCTGTTCATCACGAAACGCGCCGTGCGGCCGTTGCCGTCCATGTAGGGGTGGATATAGACGAAGAAGAAATGCCCTAAAATGGCACGCACCAGCGCATTCTCCTCCTCGGTCATCAGGTCCGACAAGGTACTCATCGCGTCCAACACGGCGTCAGGATTCAACGGCGTGTGCATCGAGTTTCGGATGTATACCTGATGCCTGCGGTACCCAATCAAATCCGAAGCCTTCACTATGCCCGCCCTAATGCATGGCTCAAACAACTGAAAGTGCCAGTCCTGATGCCCTTTCACATACAACTGTGCAGGAGTATTGCCCGAAAAACAGTCCTTCACGCCTTGTTTCAACAGTTCGTAGGCTTGATAATACCCACGAGCGGCCAAGGCATTCCTGCGTTCCATGTCCTCCTCGTTTTCCTCGGGGCTCCAATTGCCACTGCGAACACGCTCCAGCAGGCCTTCCGTAATCTTATAGCCTTCAATCGACAAGGAGTTGTAGCTGTCCTTCACATACGTCGCATCCATCATCGCCAGTACCGATGCCGCGTCTTTCTGCACCGGTTGAACTTTCAATGTGTCCAGCACCACTTTCCGCATCTGCATCCACATCAGGCGGATACGGGATGCGTAGGGCGACGCGGCGAAGGTCTTCATCTGCACGTTCTCCTCAAACGGATTCTCCTCCGTCACCGCATAACCCACTTGTCGCATCATGCGCAACATCTCATCCGCCATCTCCTCCCGTCCGATGGAGCGCAGCGCACCTGCCACGCGACCCGCCCTGGTGGTGTGACCGCCATCGATGGCCGCCAACACGATGGGCGAAACGTCACGCAGGCTTGCCAGGCAAGTCCTTGCCTCCAATGCATCACGCCGATAATAGTCTGGCCCCACCATCAGCAAGGCATACGCCATCGGATACAACCGCACGCCATAGCGCGGTTCCTGCATCACCTCTGGTGGCAGGGCCGCCTTGATGTCGACAAGCGAAGTCCCGAAAGGCAGTTGCAGAATGTTGTTCGTCCCTTTCTCGCAGCGCACAATCAATTGCTTGGGAATCACTGTCTTCCCGCTGTGAAAATAGAGAGAAAGCTCTGGCGACAGACACCAAGCCTCGTTGAATCGTTTGTCCAAATAAGCCGTAATGAAATGCCAGTACGACACATACCACACCGTGGAATCGCCCTCGCTTCCTGGCGACGACGGGATATACCAGCCTTTCATGACCATTTGCAAGTATCCGCTGTTCACCAACCGCTCTGTATGTGTCCGTCCCAGCGTGTCCGCTCCTTGGATTACCAGATTGTCCCCATGGGCATCTTGATATGCTTTCAGCACTTCCAGCGACTCCGCCAATTTCTCTTGTATCGTTGCCATATTAGTATATTTTGCGCCGTTGTTGTTAGTTTATTTTGTTTTACTAACATTAGTCTATTTTGCACTGCTAATATTAGTTTTTGACGCTGCAAAAATACGAATCTTTTTCTATTTCAACAACATATTTACTGCAAAAAGTAACAAAAACTCTCCACTTTTTGTTGCAGAATTCCAATAATTGCAGCTGTGTTTATTAGTTTATTTTGTCTTGCGACTATTAGTTTTTGCCGTTGCAAAAATGCGCAAGTATCGTTTACTTCACAACAAACTTCACCGTTTCACAGCTTCCCCTATTTGGCAAAATGATTTCAATGACAATTGTTAGTTTAACGGCGTTATGACACAATAATAGTTATGAGCAATAGAAGTCTGAAAAATGACATAATATCCCCAAAAACAGCTGTTTTTCGCTAAAAAACAACCCGTTTTGGACTGAAAAGTGACATTTAAAGGCTGATTTGTTTGCCAATCGCCTGCTGCAACCTCCGTAATTTTGCTGCTCATAACATATACCTAATATGAGCAAGCAACCACAAGTGACCTTGGCTCCCTTGGAGCCTGACGACAAGGAGCAGTTCATACTCGACAACCAATGGGCATTCAAGTATGGCGCAACGGAGGAGTTTGGGGTGCGTGATGACCATTTCGAGGAAGACGGCGAAATCATCTCACGCGACACCATCGAGCAACTACAAAGTGCAATTCCGCACCAATAAATTGATTGAAAACGAGATGATTAGTTATTCAGTCCGTTTGAATTTCTGGACCAAACTTTGGAAAGTGCTACAGGTATATGTCAACGCCGACTATCGCAGTCGTCGCCAAGACGTGCTGGTAGTCAACGAGCCGAATTGGGGCGTGGATTGCGGTTTGGCCGCCGACCTGTTCGACCGTCGCCTGTCGCTTTACCTCAATGCCAACGACATCTTCAAGAGTCGCTCCACGGGCAAGGGAAGCCTCAACCCCTATCATTCATCGTCCTACAACTACAGTTTCAATTCGCGCTATATCAGCCTCGGCCTCACTTGGCGCATCGGCCGCATGGAATTAGAGGAAAAAGCCTCGCAAAGCAGGGTGATGAAGCAGCATTAGAGGAAGCATTTTTTCTCAAACATCATCGAAACTTGGGATAAGACCCCTTGACATTACCCATCAATTGGGATTTCGCGGTTTTTGAAATGGCCATTACTTTGCAGTGTCAAACAACTAAAAGAAACCTATGAAAACAGCATTAAAGAAAACGAAACCCAACTACAAAAACTGGATGCCTAAAGGCATGATCCTTGGGACTTTGGGCGGCGCATTGGCCAGCCTGTTGTTGTTCTTGGTCTTTGGCGTGAGTGGACTGCTTGCCGCCGGAACGCTGAAGACCGTCCTGATGAAGAGGTTGAGCTCATTGACACCACCAACGGCATGTTTATGACCCCATGGGAAGCCAAATGGATGGGGTTGAGCGGGTCGGCGATTTTGAAGGGAAAGAAATGAAAAGACTGCTGAAATATATTATTTTATCCTTTCTGTTAATCATCATCCCGTTCACACAAAACCAAGCCCAAAACCGTCAGCGTTTCGACGGTGGCATGATGGTACACACGGGTTACCTGCATGGCGACCTAACCGCCTTAAACCATAAAGCGGAAGGTATGACCTTCGGCCTCGGCGGAGTACTCCGTTACCATCTTGGCAATCATTTCCGTTTGGGTGGCGAGGGCTATGTGAGCACCTTGAAACAAAAGTCTGCCGAAGCATTGAATTAATCATTTTCGTACCTTTGCGCAATCACAAAAGACACCTTACCATGGCAAGCAACCCAGACTTCGTTCAATATATCGCCGACCAATGCGCAGGTACGGGCAAGATTACCGTGAAAAAGATGTTCGGCGACTACGGCATTTCCCGCAAATCATGTTACCGGACCTATGGGCATCGGTGTGTGTTCAATTGAAATGCAATGCAAAGGCCGTCGAATCCGTTATCACAAGTTGCGGAGCGCCATCTTCGCGATAGGTAATAGCACATCCCGATGGCAAATCTTCAGGAAAGAAATCAAAATCCTTGCCCTCTAAAATGAAAGTACGGTAGTCGTTTTCAAGACGTTCTCGGTTCATCAGACCTGCCATTGCATTGAGGAATTTCTCGGCGGTGAAGTCATTGATAAAAGGTTTAACAGCTTGCATCATCGGCCTCCAAGCATTGGGTTCGCCCGTCTCTCTTTCATAAACGCCTGCCAAATGGAAGGCATAGCAATAGCCGCGCCAATACAAGAGCCAGATATAGTCGCCGTCGTTCCAAAACTTCTCCTCGGCCTCCTCGTCTGGTGCGTTCCTATAGGGGCTGTGATAGAGTCCGGCAAGGGCGATGTTGAAGTAAGTGGCGAAATAAGTCGGATCCTCCAATCCCGAGGCCACGAGTTGGTAGCCTGTCTGCATCTCGTTGAAGCCCTCCGGGAACCACTTAGGGCCGTTGTTCAGCCATTTATGCCCAACTTCATGGGTAAACAAATCCCTGCGCTTTGTGGTCAGTATGGTGTCGGCAGTGGCATCATAACGTGAGACGAAGCCGTTGGTGAAGCCGTTTCCTGTCGCTTCCCAAGTGTTTCGGCGGAAGGGGAAAAACAGCATCGAATAAGGCCCCTCGTATTCATCGCCCCAAAAGCTGGAGATGGCAGAGTAAAATGTCTTGAAATAGTCGGTGAGTTCCGCTTTGTTCATCTCAGCGTTCTTGCGAAGGGCCGTCACCAAATAGTGAAGATTTCCGTCAACCATCACTGAGTCAACGGTCAGCAAAGGGTCGCCTGCGATGACTGACCATGCAATGTCGCGCACATTCCCTTCAAAACGCTCCGTTCCCTTTCCGGCATTATAGAGGCAGAAAACGGGATAATCGGGCACCGACTCCCAAGTGACCGAAACGGGTGTCTCGTCGTCATCGGCAGGCACGGCAAACAAATTTTCCGTCCTCGTGAACAGCATCGCATCATCAATGTCGGGGCGGAAGACGTCCCACAGGCAACCGCCGGGCGAGCCGTAATCGGCGGGCAACGTGCATCGAACGACATACGAGAATCGGGCTTTTCCGTGTTCAGGGATAACGGTTAATTCACGCAACGACGTGTCAATCAGCATTTTCCCCTTGTCGATATTCAAATCCTGGAGCCAAGTCATCTGGTCGGTCATTCCCCCGTTTTCGGAGGCGTAACTAAAAAGCACGGTATCGGCAGGCGTGGACAAATCAACGGAAACGCCTATGCCATCACCTTTCCAAGACAACACATAATCAACGCTTTGGGTCTTTTCCTTGCATGAAACAAGTGCCAAAGCGGTCAGCAGGAAAAAAAACGTTTTTTTCATTTCAATCTCGTTTTAATTGTTGGATTGGATGTCGGATTGCTATGGCGGCAAAAATAGGGAATTTTAGGGTCCTGGGGTAATTGTTTTCTGCAAAAAGAAACATTCTTTCGCAAAAACATGTACTTTTGCAGTTGAATTTAACAAGATTGCATCCATGCGCTTTTTAGCCACCATATTGTTCTTCTTCCTTGCGAGCCTGAATGGGTGTGTAAACCAGTCAGTTTCGATGGGAATCGAGTGCTCAAAGTCGGACGATGTTGTCTTTGTTGACTCTATGGAAGCCAACATGATGAATCTTTACAATGCTGCCGCCGAGACCCGTCATGCCGTGCAACAGGAAAGCACGGTTTGCTCGCCTGGTTTCAGTGTGCGAGTCTTGCCCAACCGCACCCGAACCGTCAGTAATGTCAGCATCAGGCAGGTGCTGCTTTCGACACGCAAACCTGCCGTTTCAAAACTAATTCATCATTCTGTCACCCAGTTAGTTGCGTTCCCGAAGGAATACCATGTGTTCCGGTTGAGACGCATCCTGATTTAGGTCGTTCCTTTTTTTCGTTTTCCCCTAATTTAAGGCGCATTATGCACCTTATGGGATAATTGTATGCGGACGCACGCGGCGCGTCCCTGTAGATGTCTGTCACGATGCGACAGCCCAACAATTAAACAATCAACAAATCAAAGATTCAACGTAGTTAATTAAACAACGAAACAATGGAAACAACTAAAAATCTCAAAAACCACGAACTCCCCGAACTGGAGCGCAAAGGCTTCTTCCGCCGCTGGCACTACATACCCACGCAAATGGCGGTGAGCAAACAAATGTATTACTTCATCGCCGACGACTATGACGACTTGAAAGCGTGTCTTGAAAAGCATCAATTCAATGATTTGAAAAAACTGCATTGCAAGACGCTTAACCCTATCGAATTGTTTGTGCTTTACACTAAAGACCAACAATTTGCAGCGGTCCAAATCTTTCGTTACTCAGATTACGAATTCAAGCCGAATTCCGACATCACTGTTTACAAAGGTGCTGATGCGGAGGCGTTTCTTGATGTTTTGAAAGAATTGAAACCAGAGGGATAAGGACTCATGCAAATAGAATTCGTTTTACTGATTCTGTCAATCCTATTCTTTGCCAGCATCTTGGCAGGCAAGGCGGGCAGCCGTTTCGGCGTGCCTGCCTTGCTGTTGTTTCTCGGCGTGGGGATGTTGTTCGGCAGCGATGGACTCGGCATTCGTTTCGACAACATCAAATTGGCGCACATGATTGGCACCGTGGCGTTGAGTGCCATCCTGTTTTCGGGAGGACTCGACACCAAGATTGAAGACATCAAGCCAGTATTGGGTCCAGGTGTAACATTGGCTACCTTGGGCGTGTTGCTTACCGCCGTAATTACCGGGTTGATACTCTATCTCCTGATTGACCCTCGCCTCGGCTTAGGTGTGATGGGATGCTTGTTGCTGGCCTCCACCATGAGCAGCACCGACTCTGCATCCGTCTTTTCCATCCTGCGGGGCAAAGGGCTTCATCTGAAGCACAACTTACGGCCTACACTGGAGTTGGAAAGCGGAGCCAACGACCCCATGGCTTACGTGCTGACAACTACGTTCATCACACTTGTATTGCAAGGCGGGGAACCGCATTACGGAAACGCCTTGTTGGTATTACTGCTTCAACTCCTCATTGGAGCCGTGGCAGGTTGGTGTTTCGGCAAAGGCTTGGTTTGGATTATCAATAGAATCAACATGGACAACCAGGCGCTTTATCCCATCTTGGTATTGTCGGGCTGTTTCTTCGTTTTTGCCGCCACTTATTATTTGCATGGCAACAGCTATCTTGCCGTCTATGTGGCGGGATTGGTGGTCGGCAACAGCCGTTTTGTCCACAAGCGTTCCACACGAAGTTTCTTCGACGGTGTGTCGTGGATTGCACAACTCTCCATGTTCCTCACGTTGGGCTTGCTCGTCAATCCGTCGGAATTGCGTGAGGTATGGGTCCCTGGGCTGATCATCAGTTTGGTGATGATATTCGTATCGCGGCCACTTGCCGTGTTTGTGTCGTTGTCGCCATTCCGCAGCTATACCTTTCGCGACCGTCTGCTTGTATCGTGGGTAGGGTTGCGCGGAGCGGTGCCCATTATTTTCGCCATTCTTTGCCGTGCTTCGGACGTGCCGCATAGCGATGTGATGTTCAACATCGTTTTCCTTTGCACGTTGGTCAGTCTCGTCGTCCAAGGCACTACACTACCCCTGGTATCGCGTTGGTTGGGTGTTTCTGAAACGCCCAAAGCAAAACGGCAAGGACCTTCTCAGGATTTCGACATCGACTTCCCTGAGGAAATCAAATCGGCCATCACCGAAGCGACAGTGACAGAAAAGATGCTCACGTTAGGCACACGTATGATGGACTTTCGATTGCCCGAGAAAACGCTTGTCATCATGGTCAAGCGAGGCGACAATTACTTTGTGCCCACGGGCAAGACCCTTCTCCATGTGGGCGACCGGCTCATGCTTCTCAGCGACAATCAGGCAGAGCTTGAGTGCGCTCTCGAGGCTTTTGGAATTGCGCCTCAGTCTGCTGTCAAAGCAAATGTTTCAAAACCTTAGTACAACTTGATTATGTTCACACATTTGTTATCAACAATATGGTTTTTGGTTATTTGCTTTGTTGGGGGACTGGCGATTTTGGTCAAAGGAGCGGACTGGCTGGTGGACGGAGCTTCCGACCTGGCAAAGCGGTTGGGCGTGTCAGATCTTATGATTGGCCTTACAGTTGTGGCGTTCGGCACATCCATGCCAGAGTTCATCGTTAACATGACCTCTGTTTCAACTCATTCAACCGATTTGGCCATTACCAATGTACTCGGCTCAAACATCATCAACACCTTGGTCATCCTCGGTTGTTCTGCTTTGGTCTTTCCAATTGTCGCGAAAAAGGAGACAGTGCGTATTGAGCTTCCCCTGACCGTTATTGCGGGCATAATGACTCTTTTGTTTGTCTGGGCAAATTGGTGTGGTGAAACAGTAAAAGGCATTTCTCGACTGGAAGGGGGTGTTTTGTTGCTCGTTTTTGTCGGGTTTCTGTTCAAAAGTATTAAATCGGCAAAAAGCGCTGTCACTGAAAAGGCTGAGCACAAAATGCCCTTATGGAAATGTGTATTGCTTGTTGTGGTCGGATTGGCATCCTTGGTTCTTGGCGGCGAGTTGGTGGTCAGGAGTGCCACCAAGATTGCCCAACAAGCAGGAATTCCCGAGTCAATTATTGGGCTAACCATAGTCGCCTTGGGCACTTCGCTGCCTGAATTGGCAACCTCGGTGATGGCTTCATTCAAGCACAACAGTGATATTGCCATTGGGAATGTTGTCGGGAGCAACATCTTTAACGTGTTCTTTATTTTGGGCACAAGTGCCTTGATAAGACCTTTGCCTGCCTATCAAGGTGTTGAATTGGACTCTTTCTTGGTGGCACTGAGTGGGGCTGTCGTCTGGCTTTTGCTAATCTGCAACAAAAAGCGAACCATCAACCGCTGGGGAGGAGCTTTGTTGCTCACAATCTATGCGGTTTATCTGTCTTTCCGATTGGGAGTAATTTAGGAGTATAAATCCGCAACTCGGGCACAGGCTTAGGTTGCGGATTTTTTTTGCGGGTCGTGGTCGGCAGACCCCCTCGGCCTGTGGCCAAACAGGTCCAACTCACAGGAAAACTATTTTTTCTTTTGAAAAACTATTTCTACTCCATATTGAAATAAAGTCATTGTGTTCTTTTCCGGATCAAATTCAAATGTTGCCTCTATCGGGTCATACTTAAATTTGTCCTTGTCAACTGCTTCAAACGCAAAAACATCATCGCCAATCTGCGCAATCAATGTGTTTCCTTCTTTTGTTACAATAATATCCAAACCGAGTTCCGTGGAAACATACACGCCTAAATAAATGTCCAAGTCCTCCGAAGCGACATTATAGAATTCCGGCAACTCATAAGGTTTGCCGTAAACTGCGCCTAAAACCGCCTTTTTAATATCTCCGAGTTTAAAATTAAGCCCGTTAGAAGTCAAGGCATACGAAACATTTCCATCTGCATAATGCGAATAAACAGAAACAAAACCATCTATTGCACCCGTGTGTCCTAAACCAATGTTATCGCCAAAAGGAATCTCGAACAGCCCGAGACCATATTCGTCCTTGATGGTTTTCATGATTTCGAGACTTTCATTCGTCAGAAGCCTTCCACCAAACAAAACGTCTGCGAATTTTGTCAAGTCGGTCGGCGTTGACACTATTGCACCTGCCCCCATCGGAACAGTGCAGTCCGTTTCGTTTTCAACCACCCAAGAACCCAAGAAGCGATACGATCGGCATTCGTTGTCGTTAGGATTGGTTTTGCCAAAAACGTATGTGTCAGCCAAACCAATGGGCTCGACAATGTATTCCTGCAACAGGTCGGAATATGGTTTCAAGAAAATCTTTTCAAGCATGTATGTCAACAGCACATAGTTCGAATTGCTGTACTCGGCCGTGCTGTCGGGTTCGAAGTCGCTGCCGCCGTTCTCAATAATCCCAAGCATTTCTTTTTCTGTCTTAGGCTGGGTGCACCAGGTCAGATAGCCATCGTTGTGTGTAAAATCGTGTATTCCGCTCCTATGGCTTAGCAAATGCCTTACCGTTATTTTCTGTGAATTTGCGATTGTCGGAAACCATTTGTCAATCGTTTGGTCAAGGTCTATTTTCTTTTCTTCAACTGCCTTTAAAACTAGAACCGCTGTAAACGATTTCGAGACGGAACCAATTCTATATTTGGATTTTTCTGTTGCTTTTACATTGTTTTCGACATCAGCAAAGCCGACTGATTTTGTGTAGATAATCTCCCCGTTCTTCGCGACGGCAACACTTCCCATAAACTTGTTGTTTTCTTCAAGTATACCAAAGTAATTGTCCAACTTTGCCTTGTCGAAAAGATCTTGTGCAACTACGCCGCCACTTACTATTAGTAAGAGCATAAGCGCTAATAATTTACGATACTGTTTCATATAAATTCATATAAATAAACGGGACTCCTTTTTGACATTTTTGCGACGTTTCATCCGATTCCGCCGAAGTCCATTGAACAGAACCAGAAGATAACGACACTGCAAAATTACAAAAAAGTTTGTTTTATAGTTATAGTTGTAAAGAAGATAATCCGCAACTCGGGCGAAAGCCTTGGGTTGCGGATTTTTTTTCATCCTCAAGGAACACCATTTTTGCGATTTTCCGTACTTTTGCACCCGTTTTTCGGCGAGCGTGTCGGTAGTCGAATCATAGGGTGAATCTGTAAGAACTATGCCAGTTGGACACATGTTTAATTGAATAGATTCTTACGTATGAAGAGAGATTCATCCAATTCAAAGATTCTTGTTGCGACCATCCTTTCGATGTCGCTGTTGACCGTGATGGCGGGAGCCGCCGTCGCACCTGCCTTGAACGCCATCAGCGCCCATTTCGCTGATGCCAATCCGCTGCTCATCCAGTTTGTGGTGAGCATGCCCGCGCTGTTCATCATTCTCACCAACCTCTGTTTCCCGATGCTGTGCCGCGTGATGCGCACCCGCACCATCGCCCTTTGTGGCCTGCTGCTTTATGTGGTGGCGGGAAGCGGGGCCTTTTTCGCCGACAACATTGCTGTGCTGCTGGTACTCAGGGCCTTGTTAGGCATGAGTGTCGGCATGATTATGCCGCTTTCCACGGGTCTTTTGGCCTACTATTTTCCTCCCGAGGAGCAAGCCCGCCTGATGGGTTTTGCCGCTGCCATGAACCAGATGGGCGGCGTGGTGGCCACTTTCCTCGCGGGAATGTTGGCGGCAGTCAGTTGGAACTATGCCTTCTTGGTTTATCTGCTTGGCCTCATCGCCGTGGTGCTCGTTATGCTTTTCCTGCCCAACGAAAGCCTGATGAAAAAAGACCCAACAACTCTAAACTCTAAACCCTCAACTCTAAACTTACTAAAGAAATACCACCCTTCGGTCGTGGGCATGTTCTTAGTGATGATCCTTTTCTTCATCTACCCCACCAACTTCGCGCTGACGGCCTCTGGAATGCTTTCGGTGACGGGAATCACCTTGGTGATGATGGGCTTGGATGTGGTGGCTTTCTTGGTGGGCTTGGTTTTTGGCGCTATGATGAAACGCGTTGCCGCACAGATGAAATACGCTGCTCCCATCGGCTTCATGGCGGGGTATTTATGCCTTGCCGGAGGGACTTCATTGTCACTTCTTTTGCTTGGCTCGGCACTCATCGGCATTGCCAACGGCATCGGCGTTCCCTATCTGAACACCATCGGAAGCGTGAAAGCGGGCAAGGAAGCGGCCACCACCGTGATGCCTTTGCTTTCCACGGCGCTCTATTTGGGACAGTTCCTCTCCCCACTGATCGTTTCGCCTATCGCATCGGCTGCTCATTTGTCACCATACATGGTAGGCGCAATCATCGCGGTCATTTATCTGCTTCAGGCCATCGTTACTAGGAAGGGGCAGATGTTGCCGAAGTAATTTTCGTTCAAGAGGAGCAGATAGTAGATTTCGCCCGCTTCTAGATTGTTTTTTATTACCTTTGCAGCCGAATTGCGAAACAGATAAATCGGAATTTATGGAAATCAATAATAGACCCAACCCCAATGAGGCT
>CAMVCZ010000068.1 GCA_947166105.1 uncultured Bacteroidales bacterium | reverse complement strand
AGCGGAAGTCCTGCGACAGCGAGGAGATGTTGCTCAACTCGTGCAACGCGCCTTCATCGTCGATGTACCACACGCCTTTCTCGATGGGCATCAGCAGTTTGAGGTTGTCGTCGCTGCTGAGTCCGATGTTGATGAGGTCCACCACGAACTTGGTCTGTTGCACCAAGGTGTTCATGTTGGTCGAATAGGCCGCGCCTGTAGCCAGTATCATGCTCTGGCTCACGGCGGGCGAAGCGAGGCTCATGCGCGACAAGGCCCCGTCGATGATGACGAGTTCGATACCCACGCGGTGCATGTCCTTCATCCAGCGTTTCAGTCCGCTCGACGACGAAGGCCCCGACAGGAGGATTTTGCCCCCTGTCAAGGCTTTAGCCGTCACCACACGGCCCAGCGAAGTGTTTTCGTCGCTCACATCGATGAGTTCGGAGACGATGCGTTTCTGGCGGTAGTGCATCTCGGAGGTGCCGAAATACATCCCTTGGCGCAGATAGATCTCCGGCTTCTGTGTGCGCGTCACCTGGTCGGTTGTCTCTCCATCAATGCCTATTGAAGTCACGGCAATGCGCTTCCTCTCGACAGGCAGGCGGTCGAGCACATAGTTCAGACTGACGGTCTTCCCCGTGTTCTTCTGCAACCCGACGATCGAGAGGCTGTCGTATTTCAATATTTCGTTGATGAAGGACATAGATTTTAGATTTTATAAATAACCTCGGGCGAAATCCCAAGTTTCGAAAACGCAAACAATTTCTTCCCCAAATCCTTCAATGAGGCACCGATGTGATAAACCGTGTCGTCAATGATCAGGAATCTGTCGTGGATGTCGGTTCTTTCTTCCACATCAATTTGAGGATACTGGCTGGTATGGCGGTTCAAGTCCAATTGGAACTGGTTGGAGATGCTTCTGGTGACAATCTTCGCCGATACATTGTTTTCCCGCTTCGAAAGCGTCACAAGCACAGACTCATCAATATAGTTGTCAATCAGAACGATACTGTTTTTCGCCGACTTTATCAAATTGGAGGCAAAGACATGGGCATCGAATATTTGACCGTCATAGAAAACACCTTCAACGGGTGGCAATGAAGTACGGACGAAGAGGTCTATCTTCTCTTCGGTTTTGCTTACCCGCTGCTCAAGTCGTTCAATGCGTTGATTGACTGCATATCCCCGCAAAAGATAGTCTTTCAGGACCTTGTTGGCCCATTGGCGGAACTCAATACCTCTTTGGGACTTCACACGGTAGCCCACAGAAAGCACCATATCTAAACTGTAGTATTCCACATTTCGTGTAACGACTCTTTCTCCTTCCTTTTGAACTGTCGCAAATTTTGCGACAGTTGAAAAATCTCGTAATTCCTCTGTGAGCGCATTGTTGATATGCTTTCCTATAGTCTTAACATCACGATTGAAAAGTAACGCCATTTGTTGCCGATTCAGCCATACCGTTTCGGCTTCCATGCGTACTTCCAACTTAATGCTGTTGTCGGGTTGGTACAGTATGATTTCTCCTTTTTCCATTACCGTTTCAGGTTCATGTAGAGACGCAAAATCTTGCGTCTCTACCATTCACCTTAATTAATTATCTGTTCTCATTACGCTCATGTCTCTTCAAAGCCTTCGGCTCGATGTTCATGCGCTCGCCTTCAAGCAGGGAGATGACACCGTCAACGGCCTTGTCCGCAGCCACCTGTTCCTTGGCGCGGGCAGCCTGACACTCGGGACAGTTGCACTCGCTGTGGTACTCGGTCGGCTCGGTGTAGGTCGTGATGACGCCTTCGAAGTTGCGCAGCACCACCTTACCAGGGGCTTGCGAGATGACATACTGAGGCATGACCGGAGTCTTGCCGCCGCCACCGGGAGCATCGACGACGAAGGTCGGGATGCAGAAGCCGCTGGTGTGGCCACGGAGGCCTTCTATAATCTCGATACCCTTCGAGACGGGCGTACGGAAGTGCTCCAAGCCCATCGAAAGGTCGCACTGATAGATATAGTACGGGCGCACGCGCATCTTGACAAGCTCGTGGACGAGGTTCTTCATCACATGGACGCAGTCGTTGACGCCACGCAGCAGCACGCTCTGGTTGCCCAACGGAATACCGGCATTGGCTAACATCTCGCAAGCGCGGCGCGACTCGGCGGTTACCTCGTTCGGGTGGTTGAAGTGCGTGTTGATCCACACGGGGTGGTACTTCTTCAGCATGTCGCACAGCTCAGGCGTGATACGCTGCGGGCAGACCACGGGCGTACGGGTGCCCAAGCGGACGATCTCCACATGCGGGATCTGGCGCAGACGCGAGATGATGTATTCCAACTTCTTGTCGCTCACCATCAGGGCGTCGCCACCAGAGAGCAGCACGTCGCGGACGGTCGGTGTCTTCTCGATGTATTCGAGGGCTTTCTCGATACGGTCGGGACCGCATTCGTTGTCGGTTTGGCCGGCAAAGCGACGGCGCGTGCAGTGACGGCAGTACATCGAGCACATGTCGGTGATGAGGAACAGCACACGGTCGGGATAACGGTGGGTCAAGCCGGGCGTCGGCGAGTCTTCATCTTCGTGCAGCGGGTCGAGCAGGTCGGCTGCCGCCTGATGGGTTTCCAATGCGGTGGGGATGCACTGACGGCGGACGGGGTCATGCGGGTCGTTCGGGTCGATGAGGCTCAGATAATAAGGAGTGATGGCCATGCGGAGGGTCGAAAGGGTCTTTCTCACGCCTTCTTCCTCCTCGGCAGTCAGCTTCACGTATTTCTTCAAGTCCTCAAGGGTCTCGATGCGGTTCTTCACCTGCCATTTCCAGTCGTTCCACTGCTCGTCGGTGACTTCCGGGAACAATTGTTTTCTTCTTGATTCTGCCATAGTAGTCTTATTTTGACTTCGGGACTTCGGGACACGTGACTACGGGACATCCAACCCGTCCCGTAGTCTCGCAGTCTCGTAGTCTCGCGTCCTCAATTACGCATACAACTCTTCAAAAATCTTACGGAGTTTCGGGCTTTCGCGGAGTTCCTGCAAGGTGAATTCGGCGTGGCCTTTGGTGTAGCCGTTGCCCATGATCATGTTCACGTCGGCACCGATGCCTTCAGCACCCAATGAGGCCTTGGTGAAGCTGGTGGCCATCGAGAAGAAGTAGACGATACCGTCATCCTTCGTGCAGAGCACAGCGGTCATCTCTTGGTCGGGCACGTTGACGCAGTTGATGGTCACATCGGCCATCTTGCCGTTGGTCAGCTTTTCGACGAGTTCATAGACTTGGACGGGCGTCATGCCAGCAGCGCTTTCCACGATGTCGCAGAAGCCGAGGTCCTTGATACGCTGGGTCGACTTGGGGCTGTTGGCGATACCGATCACCTTACCCGTGACACCGACGCGCTTCTTGGCTTCGTAGGCGCAGAGCATACCGCTCTTGCCGCCAGCGCCGAGGATGACGACGGTTTGGCCGTATTGGCAGAGCTTGGCGGTCTGGGCAGGAGCACCAGCCACGTCCAAAGCGCTCAGGGCGAGCTTCTCAGGCATATCATCCGGAATCTTGGCATAGATGCCGCTTTCGAACAGGATGGCCTTGCCCTTGATGTCGACTTGGTCAACGTCGGGACGGATTTCCAAGATCTCGTCGATGCGGAGCGGGGTCAGCGAGAGGGAGACCAAAGTGGCGATGCGGTCGCCTTCCTTCAGGTCGATCTTGCCTTTCAAGGCGTCGCCGATCTTCTCGACCTTGCCGAGGAGCATACCGCCCGAGCCGGTACGACGGTTGCGGTGCTTGCCTTGCAGTTCCACATTGAGGAACATTTCCTTCTTCACCTCTTCCATAATTCTCTCTTGGCTTGCGCCTTCACCAGCCTGTTGCTTGGCGTAGTTGTGGATGTCGGTGAACGAAGCGGAGTCGATGTTCAGGGTCTGCACGTCGATGAGGATCTCGTTGTCCCAAATCTCGTCCATGTTGTTGTTCAACTTGTTAGCGGGTTGCGGCAGCACGCCGACGGGTTCGATTACACGGTGAGTACCGTATTTGTTACCATGTTTTTGCATTGTCTATTGATTTAAAGATTTGATATTTAATGATTTAAAATTTATTATTTGCGCGGTTTCAATCCAAGGATTTCGCGGGCCTCGTCGGAGGTGGCAATCGGGCGACCGAGTTCGTTGGCAAGGCGCACGACCTTTTCAACGAGTTCTCCATTCGATTTGGCGAGCACACCCTTCGAGAGGTAGAGGTTATCCTCGAAGCCCACGCGGACATTACCGCCCATGGCGATGGCAGCGGCGGCCATCGGGAAGGCATGGCGACCTACGCCTGTGACGGTCCAAGTGGAGCCAGCGGGGATGCCATTCACGAGCCAGCAGAGGTTGGCGACGGTGGCGGGAGTGCAGCCGGGCACGCCCAACACGAAGTTGAACTGCATGGGAGCGCCAGGGGCCTGACCCTTCTTAGCCATGTTGAGGATGGTGTCGAGGTGACCCATCTCGAAGCATTCGTATTCGGGCTTGATGCCGCGTTCCATCATGCGTTTGCCGAAGGCACGCATGGTCGGCATGGTGTTGTCGAAGATCTCGTCGCCGAAGTTGCAGGTACCGCAGTCGAGGGTAGCCATCTCGGGCAACGGGTTAGTGTCGGTCGATTGCAGACGCTCGTCGGGCGTCATGCCGACGGCACCGCCAGTCGAAGGGATGAGGATGACGTTGGGGCACACCTTCAGGATGGCCTCTTCGCACTCTTGGAAACGGCCACGGTCTTGGGTGGGCGTGCCGTCGTCCCAGCGGACGTGCAGATGCACGATGGCGGCACCAGCGTCGACGGCCGACTTGGCCTCGCGCACGATTTCTTCAACGGTATAAGGCACGTTGGGGTTCTGCTCCTTCGTGACTTCCGCGCCGCAGATGGCGGCAGTGATGATCAGTTTATCCATAATTACTTATTCTTTCTTTGGCAATCTTTAGGAGTTACGCAAGTACCCGAGGCGCGGCAAACAAGGATAGGCTCATCCAGTTCGTCGGCGGCTGAGGGCGAGATGTCGGGGCGAGCTTGGGCCACCTTGCGGGCCTCAAACATCATGTGGCGCGAGGTGTTGCCTTCGCGGTCGATCCAGCCTTCGGCTTCGATGAAGTCGCCTGCATACACAGGGGCCTTGAATTCAATCATGTCGTATGCGCAGAAGAGGCCTTCGTCGCCGTCGCGCATAATCAAGAGTTCGGTAGCCACGTCACCGAAGAGGTGAACCATGTGGGCGCCGTCAACCAAATTGCCACCGTAGTGGGCATCCTTTGCGCTCATGCGCAGTCTGATCTTTGTTCTGTATTCCATTGTTGTTGAATTGTTTATCGTTGAATTGTTGTTGTAGAGACGCAAAATTTTGCGTCTCTACCCTATCGATTATTTTTCCACATAAATTGCATCGACATAAATACCCGAAGCATGCACGCACTCAGGCTTGATTTCGCCAACGGGCACCAGTTTTTCGGCCTCGACCACGACATAATCAGCGGCGGTGGCCATCAGCGGGTTAAAGTTGTTGGTCGTGCCAAGGAACACCATGTTGCCGAACTCGTCGACGATGTTGGCGCGCAAGAAGGCGATGTCGGCCTTCAGGGGCTTCTCAAGGAGGTAGTCCTTACCATCGACGTTCACGATTTGCTTGCCGTCGGCCATGATGGTGCCAAGGCCCGTGGGGGTCAGCACGCCGCCCAAACCTGCACCGTAGGCACGGATGCGCTCGGCGAGGGTGCCTTGCGGGACGTATTCAACAATCAAAGTGCCTTCGTTCTTCTGGATGGCGGTCTGTTTGTTGGTGCCCGTGTGCGACACGATGGCCTTCTTCACCTGGTGGTTGCTCACTAATTTGCCATGGGCCACTTCGTCGTAAGCCGTGTCGTTGGCAATGATAGTGAGGTCTTTAACGCCTTTTGCGACGATGGCGTCAATGATTTGCGTAGCGCTTCCCACGCCGAGGAAGCCGCCGAACATAATCGTCATGCCGTCGTGAACCTTCTCAACGGCCTGTTCTAATGTAATCTGCTTGTTCATAATGTGTTATGATTTTGAATTTGTAATTATTACTTGCTTAAAAGTCTGCAAAGTTACTGAGATTTCCGCCATTTTCCAAACAAATAAATAATTATTTTATAAAGAGGTGGGTAACGGCTAAGAATACAGAGGATTGTACAAAAATAATAGTCACCGATATAATTAGCGACTTTTCAAGTCAATTGTTTCTAACCTTGATTTTTGTAGCAAAATCTATCAGTTCTCTTTGTCCGGTTTTTATGGCTGCATTTATATACGCATCCTTTTCTTCAACATCTTCAACTTCAAAGATGATGTTTTTGTCCAATTTGGACAATTTGTCAATACAATAATTATAAGCCTCTTGTGCTAATGGAGACTTCATTTCATTACTCCAAATACATAAAGCATTTAACAATGATTGTATAGCTTCCGCATTATCTTCTTTGTTATAAGCAGACTTTCCTTGTTGCGCCAATGCTACAAATAAAGCTGTATTTGCTCCTATACCTATTTGTTTTTCTATTGCTTTGTTAATCCTGCGGTCAAATTCTATTTTCGAGTAGATTTGCCAACCGACCAACAGAGTTACCAACAAAGTTAGTACGCCAAGGGCAAAACTAGAGTTCTCTAAATCTAATTCTAATGAAAAAGTCGTGATTCCTGCAATTATAATTGCCAAGATGCTTAAAATAATAGAGATTGTACTTTTCATATTGAAGTATTTTATGTTTTGTCAAACAGAATTTGATTCTAAAAAGATACTGAAATTAGAAAGAATTATCTAATGCATCTTTCGTCTTTCTTTCCATCTCCTTTTCTTCTTGAGTTTCTTTTTTCGACTTTTCTTTAGGACACTTAGGAAATCCCATGTTATGTATAATAACTTCGTATTCATAGGAGTTATCCACGTATGGAGACGCATATATACCGATGTGTTTTATTCCATTCTCTCCAACGACACTCCCAATACTCCATTGTGCAACTAAGAGTCCTCTATTATCCAGATTCCTGTATTTATCCAAATCCCTATATCTCAAGTTAGGAAGTTGCTCATATGAATCATCTGGCTTTCCATATTTCGAAGTAAACTCTTTGATTATTTGTTGCATATCGTAGATTAGTTTGTTAAAATCTTTCCAGTTATAGGAACTATTTATTCTAACACATACAACTTCGTTTTCTGTTTTACCACCAAAGTCAATCCAAATGTTAGGCCAATGATGGAGCCCTATTGATTGTTGCAAAGCTCGTTCTTTGTCAAAATCCATTGAAAAAGAATTATCGTATTTTGATGCTCCGCTAAATGCTTTAGTTTGCAAAACCTCATTTTTTGTCATCCCAAATTTTGCATCACCCCAAACATAAATAGCAACGGAATCCTCAAAAGCGAGTTTTGCTTCTTCCAATTCTCTTTCTCTTGCTTTCTTAGCAATAATGCTGTCATTCCTTGCTTTTTTCTTGGCTTCTTCTGCTTGTCTTTTTGCCTCTCCATTACATGAACATAACGAAAAAGAAATAACCATGATAATAAACAACAATTTCTTCATGATGATTATATTTTATCAGATTTCGGCTACAAAGGTAATAACTTTCGTTGAGTCTCAATTACCTTTTCATAAAAACTTCTATTGGAGTTCTTATTGCCTCAAATCACCTCCACAGCGGTTCCTCCCGCCAGCCTTTCGGGAAGCCCATAGCGGCGGCGTCAACGGTTGGGTATTGCTGGATAAGTTGTTTCAGATTGCTTTTAAATACAACTCCATATCCCATGGCATCAAGCCAATAGGCAATACAGCAAAGGATAGCATAAACCTTGTTTGCATCAATTTGGCCGGTGTTTATCCATGCCCCACGCAAATTGACATTCATCTGGGGTGTCGCATTGAGAAACCGATTCCACAAACGGGCATGGTGAGCACAGTAATTGCGTAGAGCAGAGAGACTACGCATCCAACTTTCCAAAATCTCGTGTTGGGGAAGGTTAAACTCTCGGGCAACACGCTTTTTCACCTTATTGTCGGCAAAATTGTAGTAAAGTTTGGACAATGTACCCAACGAAGCCAATTCAAGTGTTTTCCACGCAGGCGGGAACTCGGGTTTGTCATAGTTGGTGAAATGCTCTTTGATAAAGTCTTCCTTTGAGCGTTGCACTTCGCGGTCAAGAGCATTAAGGTTTTCAAGAAAACGGTGTTCGTTCTCATGGAGGTTCATCTGCATAAACCAGAAAGCGCCATGAGCCATCGAGAAATGGTGGATGATTTTGGCCCTCAAAGCCACCTCTATCCGTTGGATGGCAGCAAAAAGAATTTGGCGCAATGTGTTGTCAAATTCACATAAGGCCACAGCGTTTTCAAAAGTGGAATTAGGCTTAAACTGATGCGTCTGCTTGTCGGCCTCCATCGGATGGAGATAGGAGGCAAAACGAAAATAACTGACCTGGCCCAATGTCTTTTCCGCTTTGGCATCATCTATAATGATTAGACCTAAAGATTTCAGTCTTGCAATCTGGTCGGCAATGCTTGTCGGTTGTTTGGTATAATGCGTTCCCATAGGCTATAAATAAAAGACCCGCCCTGGTTCGCTGGTCTTCGGGAAGCGTGGCGGATTCTGTCGCTGCAAAAATACGAACTTTTTCCATACCCGCAAGCATTTTGGTGAAAAATGCTGAAAAAATCAAAAAAGCCGCCAATCTCTCGGCGGCTCTTGCTTCCTCCCTTGCTTCCTTCCTTTGCAGAAATCACTTTTTCACAATCGTGAAGTTTTTGTCATCCATCGGCTCAATAGCGAATCCAGAATTCAACGAGATTTGGGCATCGCAATGGCCTTCCGAATAGGGTATGATAAAGTACGACCAATTATTGGCTCTGATGATGCCGTTTTTAACATCAATGGTGCCAAAATCCCCTTTTAGTTGCATAGTCTTGTAAATCACTCCAATGCTGTCGTATGCAACCAAACGTTCATTAGGGTCAAAGCCAAAATGGGTGTTATTATTTGGAATCACCAACCATGTCGATTCGGAGAAACGCGCCCTTAATTCGGCATCTTCTTTGTCGCGGGCTTCAAGACGGTTTCTTTCTTTTCCAAGATACTCTGTCAAACCATAACGCGCTGATATTCTTTCTATTTCAGCATTGTCAATCGTATCTGGAATGGCTACCTCCGTTGAAATCACCTCGGGGATGGTTTTGCCTGAACGAATGCTAATTCTCCATTCGGGAATCAATTCATCCAGAAAAAGTCCGTAGGCAGGTCCGGTGAGATAGGCAAATGAATTGCTGTAACCGTTATTATCCATTCCTTTCATAATGGCAGCCGCAACCAATTCCTTTCTAATCGTCTCATTATCATTGTCCAAAGGCAACAATTTGAAAGCCGTATATTCCGCCATTCCTTCATGGCACTCAAATTGGTTTTCGTTGCCGTTTGGGAACAACGTTTGACGATATTTGCGCACCGTCATCGCATCGCGTAGGCCTTCCGTTAGGTCTTTGGAATCGTTTTGCAGCAAGTCCTTCAAAATGCCCAATTCGAGTTTCAGCAAAAGTTCACCTTCTGTTTCATCAAGATGCTGGTTGAATGAACCGCAAGCGGGCAAACCGATTTCATCTTGGATGCGATGCCAACTCTCATGTATCAGAAGATGCGTGTTGGTCATCTGGTCGCGGTTGCCATCCCATATCACGCACGTCCAATTCTCACCACAATAAGTAATGGATGTGTTGGCGATAATGATGTCTTCAGGAAGTTGTCCGAAATAAAGGTTTCCTTTTTGCGTGAAAGTGTTTTCCTTATTTTGCTGATTGGCAACGAGATTCCGTGTTTGAATATCTACAAACATTGTCGGACCATAGAGCGTTTTGCCCCACAACTTGCCGTTGTCCGCATCGGAAACCTTTTTCAGATTCTCGAAACATGGAGCGGCTTTCTCCATCGGATTGGAATTGGATTGTGAACATGAAGTGCTTGAAACACAAAGAACAAGCGCTAAAACCACATAGTAAAAACTCTTTTTCATATCGGATAAAATTTGAATGATTTCTAGTAATACGGAGAAAAGATGAAAAAGTTACACAAAGCATAAAAAATCATTCCGAAGAGAGAAGTTTTCGCATGTCTTCAATGTCAGGCAACGCCTTGCGAAGGTTTTCGGGCATATCGGCAGAGGTTTTGTAGGTGGCCACGCCCATTGGGCTATCGTATCTTTGGATGACGTATTCCACAAACTCCTTGTTTGCTGATTTACAGAGCACAATGCCTATTGATGGATTCTCGTGGGGCTTGCGGACCTTGTCGTCCAAGATTTGCAAATAAGTGGTCAATTGGCCAAGATACGACGGCTTGAACTTGCCAGTTTTAAGTTCCACGACAACCAGAGCGTTCAATTCACGGTTGAAAAATATCAAGTCAGGGAAGAATTCTTCTCCGTAAACCTCAAGATGGTATTGGTTGCCCACAAAAGCGAAATCATTGCCGAAAGTCATGATGAATTTTTTGATATTTTGGACAATCTTTTGCTCCACTACCCTTTCGTCCACATCTTGCCCATCCCGTTCCCCGATTTCTTCCACATTGACGAAATTCAAGGCGTACGAATCCTTGAACATCATAACGGCTTTGCGGGCGATGGCGGAATCGGGTAAGGTTTGTTTGAAGTTGTTCGGAAGCGTTTCTCGGTTTTCGAATGCTTTTTGTTTGATGAGCTTTTCGAGGGCTTCAACCGACAAATGCTCTTCTGCCGTGCGGCGAATGTAATAATAACGGGCTTCGGTGTCTTTACATATCATTATTAGTCTTGAGTGATGCGTAAAAGGCACATTGAGAAAGTCTTCTATCGGGAATTCTGCTATATTGGGAATGGTGATTGCATGAAATATATCTATTTGATTTTTAGATGCTTGTAATTCAGCGGTCGTAACCGCTGAATTTGACGGCAATAATTCAGCGGTCGCAACCGCTGAATTTGGCGATAGTGATTCGGCGTTTGTGACCGCCGAAAAGTCTTCCATCGTTTCGGCCATTCGGTTAAAAGCATCGCCATCTAAAACAATCCAAGCCTCATAGAATCGTCTCATATCCCTTAATTGGGTTTCAGAATACCCACGAAGTCCAGGCAATTCTTTTCGTAACTGCTCGCTGATTTTCTTCAAAGCACCTGTTCCCCAAACACCCTTTCGAGTATTCTTCGAAAGGTACTTTCCAATGGCAAAATACACAGCAAGTTGCACACGATTGACATCTTTCAAAGCCTCATATTGGCCTTGAAGGATAGCAGTCTTGATGGCCTCAACAGCCTGCGACAACGGCATAAGCGAATTATCTTCCATAAAACGAAGTTTTGCATTTTGACCTTGCAAAGGTACGAAACTATTCGCTTGACACAAAACTTTTGTTTCCCAAGCAGATAAAACAACAAAAAAGCCGCCGAATCATCAGCGACTTTTCAGGTTCTTCCATTCCGTTTCGGTCAGTTGTTCATGTAGGAAACTTGACCCATCAGCGTTGTGTTCATCGATTCGTATGCGGCGGCGTAGCCAAACAGGTAGCGCAACACGTTGCGGCTGGGTTGCTGTTGCTCGCTCTCCCTACGGAAAACATCTCTAATCTGTGATACCAACACTGCGTCTTCAACGGATAAGGGGTAAGAGGTGTAACTATTTGTCATAGGCGTTTTTTAGGTTAGACTTTACCTTAAAACGCGACTACTACGGAATTATTTTATACGGAGAAATATTTTTTTCAACTACGGATTTCACGGATTATACGGAAAACAAATCCGTTTCATCCATGCAATCCGTAGTATAATGGATGTGACTCAATACGTCAACGTCATATTGTTGGCAACCATCATCTTACGCAAGTTGATCAAGGCATAGCGCATGCGGCCCAGTGCCGTGTTGATGCTCACGTTGGTGATGTCGGCAATGTCCTTGAAACTCATGTCATCGAAGATGCGCATCCTCAGCACCTCACGCTGCTCGTCGGGCAGGAAGGCAATCATGCGGTGCAAGTCGCTGTGGACTTGGTCGACGATCATGCCCTGTTCGACGGAATGGTCGGTAATCGGCACGTTGTCGATGTAGTTGTAGTCCTCGCTCGACGACTCCACCGTGG
>CAMVCZ010000067.1 GCA_947166105.1 uncultured Bacteroidales bacterium | reverse complement strand
TAACTGAGCCGGTAGACGGACTCGAACCGCCGACAGGCTGATTACAAATCAGCTACTCTACCAACTGAGTTATACCGGCATGATGTAAAAGAACGTTTGGCTCATTTTGCCGCCCTTTCTCCGCTGAAAAGGTGTGCAAAAATAGATACTTTTCTTGAATTGACAATGCCTTTTCGCTCTTTTTTTTGAAAAAATTTTTCTTTGAAATGCTATATATTTGATATTCAATGATTTAAAATAACAAAATTTTATATTGACATCCAAGCCCATGCTTGGTTTTTGCGGCAAAAACGGCAAAAAAGCGGAGCCAGCCGCTGTTTTTCGACTGGCTCCGACAATCAAGTCACGAGGTGGCAAGTGCCTCACTTGGCGCTCTTGCCCTTGTATTTCTCCAACTGCTTCTTCAAAGCGTCAATCGAAGTGTCGATCGACTCCTCAAAAGACTTGCTTTGTTTGCTGGCGAAGAGGTCGTCGCCACGCAACACAAGGCGGACGTCGGCAATCTTGTTCTCGGGGGTGTCGGTGTTGTCGAGTTTCAACGACACTTCGGCGTTGATAACCTCGCTGTACTTGCTGCAGAGTTTTTCCACTTTCTGCGTGATGAAGTCTTCAAGTTTTTGGTCAGCCTTGAAGTGAACTGAATTGATCATGACTTTCATAATGTCTCCTTTCTTTTGTCATCCTTTCGGATGGGCTTGTTTATGGATTTTCTTTAGTTGTTCAATCGTGTTGTGGGCATAAATCTGGGTGGTGGCCAAGTCTTCGTGCCCAAGAAGTTTCTGGATGGCCACCAAACTGGCGCCTTCGTCCAACAAATGCGTGGCAAACGTATGGCGCAGCACATGCGGGCTTTTCTGCTTCAGCGAGGTCACGCCTTCGAGCATGTGATGCACCTTATTATATACGAATGACGGCGTCATGGCCTCTCCCCTATCGTTCAGCATGAGGTTGTCGGCCTTCGTCGGGAAGGTCGCATCGCGCAAGGTCTGATATTGTGCAATCAAGTTTACCATCTCCCTTGACAACGGAACAAAGCGGTCTTTATTGCGCTTGCCGTGAACTTTCAGCAACATTCCGCTCCTATCGACATCGCCGTCCTGCAATCCGCGCAACTCGGCTTGGCGCATTCCCGTCTGGTAAAGCAATTCAAAGAGCAGCCGGTCGCGGCAGGTCGGGAAATCTGCCTCGTCGCCAAACGACACCTTATTAATATCGCCCTCGGATACGAACTTGACCAATGTCTTGGGCAGTTTCAAGGCCTTGATGCCTGTCATGGGCGATTTCTCCATCAAGTTTTCGCGAAGGCAATACTTGTAGAAGGTGCGCAAGGTGGAGATTTTGCGGTTGATGCTTCGGTTGACCAAACCTTCTTCTTTCATGCGAACAATGTAGGATTTCACCATCGGTTTCTCCACTTGGGTAAGGTCTTCAAGTTCATACTCAGCCTTCAGGTAACTAGCAAATTGCGCCATGTCGCGTTGATAGGCTTCAACCGTCAGTGCCGAAAAGCGTTTTTCCGCTTGGAGGTATGATATGAACTCGTTGGTGAGCATAACAAAAACTTCGCCGTAAAATTAGTAATAAATTACCAATTCACGGCGAAGTTTGCCTAAAAAAATTATTTTCCTAAGCGGGCGATTCCGCAACAAGTTCGGAATGAATCACATATTCTGCTCAGCCTCACGAAGTTTCTGCACATAGATAGCCTTCATCAGCTGTGCACGCTTGATGACTGAGGGCTTGGTGAATTGTTGACGGGCGCGCAATTCCTTCACGACGCCGGTTTTTTCATACTTTCTCTTGTAGCGCTTCAAAGCTCTGTCGATGCTTTCGCCTTCTTTTACAGGAATAATAATCATTTTAAAACACTTCCTTCTTTTAAATGGTTAGTAACTAATTGAATTGATTTGAGGGCGCAAAAGTACAACTTTTTCTTTTTGCTCAACAAAAAAAGTGCAGAAAATTGAAAAGTTTTGAATCTACTGCAAATCATTTGACAAAAAAAGCATCTTTTCCCTATTTTTGCAGTTTCAAACTAACTAACCCTCAATACTATGCAATTACTTACCATTGGAACGACTGAAATCATCATCATTGTCGCGCTTGTGCTATTGTTGTTCGGAGGCAAGAAAATCCCCGAACTGATGAAAGGTTTGGGCAAAGGCGTTAAAAGTTTCAAAGACGGCGTGAATGGCGTTGAAGAGCCTGAAATCAAGGAAGATAAGCCAAAAGACGCGAAGGGATGAGCGAGCGGGAGGTCAGCAGTTTCTGGGACCATTTGGATGTGCTTCGGAAAGTGCTGTTCCGCTGCCTGATAGCTTGGGCCATAGGAGCCGTGGCGGCCTTCTGTTTCAAGGAGGTATTGTTCGGCTTGCTCTTTGCCCCGTCGCGAGACGACTTCCTCTCGTATCGGCTGATGGCTTGGCTTTGCGCCCAAACGGGTTGGCAGTCGCTTTGCCCCAGCAGTTTTCAGGCTTCGTTCATCAACACGGAATTGGCGGCGCAGTTCATGACGCACATCAAAGTGGCGCTTTGGGCGGGACTCGTGGTGGTTTCGCCCTACCTCATCGTGCAAGCGTATGGCTTCGTCGCGCCCGCACTCTACGACAAAGAAAAACGCCATGCTGCACCTATATTAATATGGGGCACTTTCCTGTTCGTCCTCGGCGTGCTGATGAACTACTTCGTCATCTTCCCGTTTTCGTTTCGTTTCCTCAACAATTATCAGGTGTACGAGGAGGTGAAAAACCAGATTTCGCTGTCATCCTACATTTCCACTCTGCTGATGCTCAGCATTTTGATGGGTATTTTGTTCGAGATTCCCATCGTCAACTATCTTTTGGCCAAGGCCGGGATTTTGCAAGCCGAAACGCTCAAGAAATACCGTCGTCACGCGATTGTGGCCATTGCCATCGTGGCAGCCGTCATCACTCCGACTGGCGACGCCGTGACCTTGATGCTCGTCACCTTGCCGATTTATCTGCTTTATGAAGCAAGTATCCAAACAATCAAACGTGTCGGCCCTTCGACAGGCTCAGGGGCCTTAACTTATACAGAAGCCAAGGGTGTCTGAGCCTGTCGAAGACCCCGCATCAACAAGAAAACTAACTCAAAATCATAACAATATGCTAAGAAAAATCAGAATTTCACTTCAAGTGGTCACAATGACTTTAGTGACCCTGCTCTTGCTCGGCATTGGATTCCGAGTGCATCTTTGGGCCGGCTGGGTGGCCAAAATCCAGTTTTTGCCCGCCTTGTTGGCCCTGAACCTCATCCCTGTGATTTTACTCCATTTTTGGCTCACCTACACTTTCGGGAGAATCTATTGCAGCGTAATTTGTCCTTTGGGCATCATGCAAGATTTCTTCTCGTGGCTAGGTGGCAAAGCCAAGAAAAACCGTTTCAGTTACGCGAAAGAAAACAAAGTGCTGCGCTATGGTTTCCTCGGCGTGTTCGCCCTTGCGATAATCATCGGTTTTGCACCTGTCACGACCTTGTTTGAGCCATACAGTGCCTACAGCCGCATCGTGAACAGCCTGTTCAAGCCGTTGTATGACCTGCTGAACAATTGGCTCGCCTCGATGGATGCCGCGAACGACCGCTACAATTTCACCGAAGTCCAAATCTGGACGCGCAGCGTGACGACTTTCGTGGTAGCCATCCTCACCTTATTAATATTGGCCCTCCTCGCTTGGCGCAAAGGCCGAATCTATTGTAACACCATCTGCCCTGTCGGCACCACCCTCAGTTTCATTTCGCGTATCCCTGGATTTGGATTCCGCGTCCGTTTCGACAAAGACAAGTGCAAAAATTGCGGCATGTGTGAAAAGAATTGCAAGGCGCAAGCCATTGATTTCAAGAACGGTACGGTGGACTACTCGCGTTGCGTGGTTTGTGGCGATTGCTTAGACAAATGCAAGTTCGACGCGCTGCATTACACCACCAAAAAAGCTCCATCTGAATCCAAACCCGTTGATACGGAACGCCGCGCTTTCCTCGTTGGCGCAGCAGTAGCAGGCACAACAGCGGCCTTCGCCCAAACCCAAATGAAAGTGGATGGCGGTTTGGCGGCCATCGAGGACAAGAAAGCCCCGAAACGCCAAACACCTGTAACGCCTCCGGGGTCGGTGTCGGCGCGTCATTTTGAAAAGCATTGCACGGCTTGCCAACTCTGCGTTTCGAGTTGTCCGAACAATGTGCTGCGTCCCTCCACCGACTTTATGAAACTTATGCAGCCCGTCATGTCGTTTGAGCGCGGCTATTGCCGCCCCGAATGTACACGGTGCAGCGAAGTTTGCCCTGCGGGTGCCATTAAGCCCATTTCGCGCGAAGAAAAGACCACCATCCATGTTGGTCATGCCGTGTGGATCAAGGAAAATTGCGTTGTGCTTCGCGATGGTGTCAGTTGTGGCAATTGCGCCCGCCACTGCCCAACGGGAGCCATCCTAATGATTGATTATGAAGGTCCGAATGGCATGGTGCAAGTGCCAGCCGTGGACGAAAACAAGTGCATCGGCTGCGGCGCTTGCGAGCACCTTTGCCCTGCCCGACCGTTCAGCGCGATTTATGTTGAGGGTAACGAAATGCACCAAATTGGTTAATATGAAAACTACAGATTACGCGGATTTTACAGATTCGTTTCAAATTCAGAGGACGCAAACGTCCCATTTGTACGGATTCCTATTGGCAACATCCTATCCGTATCAATTGGATGCTTGCATCCCAAAATTTTTCGGAATCAAATCTGTTTAATCCGTCAAATCCGTAGTAAAAAAACGAAATAATAAATTTGAAATCAAAAAGTTATGGACAGAAGAGAATTCATCAAACATATCGGCGGCGCGGCAGTGGCCACATCAGTGGTGCTTTCCGCCTGCAAATCGGGCGACGAAAAGCCCCAGCCCTTGACGGGCATCCTCGACGGTCAGGGCGAAATGACCTACCGCACCAATCCCAACACGGGCGACAAAGTCTCCATCTTGGGCTACGGCATGATGCGCCTTCCAGTGGAAGGCGGCGGCACTTTCCGCGACCATCCTGATGCCAACATCGACCAAGAGATGGTCAACCAGCAGATTGACTACGCCCTTGAGCATGGCGTCAACTATTTCGACACGTCACCGGCTTATTGCAAGGGCCTTTCGGAACACGCCACGGGCATTGCTTTGGCACGACATCCGCGTAACTCATATTACATCGCAACGAAATTGTCGAACTTCAGCCCGTCAACATGGAGTCGAGAGGCCTCAATCAACATGTTCGAGAACTCACTGAAGGAGTTGCAGACCGACTATGTTGACTATCTTTTGCTGCACAGCATTGGCGGCACGACCAAAGACTTGGACAGCCACCAATTGTTTGACACTCGCTACATGGACAACGGCATTTTGGACTGGCTCGTGGAGCAGAAAAACGCAGGACGCATCCGCAACCTCGGCTTCTCCTACCACGGCGACGTGGAAATCTTCGACATGCTGTTGCGCTGGCACGACGAAGGCCGCTACCATTGGGATTTCGTCCAAATCCAGATGAACTATGTGGATTGGCATTATGCCGACGAGTATAACACGCGCAACACCGATGCCTCTTATCTCTACAACGAACTGCACCGTCGCGGTATTCCCGTGGTCATCATGGAGCCTTTGCTCGGAGGCCGCTTGGCCGACCAGCCCGACTACATCGTGAAGCAGATGAAGGAGCGCGAGCCTGAAACGCCCGTCGCGCGTTGGGCCTTCCGCTATGCCGGCACGCAAGAAGGTGTCCTCGTCGTACTCAGCGGCATGACCTACATGGAGCATTTGGTGCAGAATGTAGCCACATACTCACCGTTGCGCCCCATCACGCCGGAGGAAGATGAGTTCCTGATGAAGATTGCCGAAGAGATGATGGAACTGAAAATCGTGCCTTGCACCGCCTGCAACTACTGTATGCCATGCCCTTACGGGCTGAACATTCCCGCCATTTTCGGCTACTACAACAAGAGCATCACCGATGGAGCCATGCCCGCCGGAAACCGCGAAGCGAAAGAATACTGGGAAGCCCGAAAGCGTTTCCTCATCGGCTACGACCGCAACATACCCGCCTTGAGGCAGGCGAGCCACTGCATCGGCTGCGGCCACTGCAAACCCGAATGTCCACAAGGCATCGACATCCCGACGGAGTTGCACCGTATCGACGACTATGTGGAGCAGTTGAAAACACTTTGAACAAATCGGAATACCTGAGTTCCTTTTTCCGACGAAGATGACGGTTAAGGTTCAAGTTTCTTCACCGGGAAAGTGAAGTAAGTATCTGGGAAAGGTTCGTTCTTCAAGGTGAAGTGCCACCATTCCACGCCGATGGGTTTGAAGCCGTGGCGCAACATAGCCTTCCGCAGAATCATGCGGTTGTGGAACTGCTCGGCGGTGATGCGGCTGTTGGCCTTGTATTTGCCCGTGTTAGGATTGCCGCCGTAATCAATATGGCTTTCCGGACCAAACCAGTCGAAAGTGCCACCCATGTCGAGTTCCTTTTCCGTCGCCATATCGAAAAGGGTCAGGTCGACGGTGGAGCCGCGTGTATGGCTGCTCTTGCTTGAGATATAGCCCAATTCAAAGAGTTTGTTTCGAGGCACTTGAGGATAGAAATAAGGTTTCATCAATGTGTCGTTGACATTGGAGGCCCAACGCACAAAATGGTTGACGGCACACTGTGGGCGATAGGCATCGTAAATCTTCAGGCGGTAGCCTTGCTTCTTCAAATCGTCGCTCACGGCGCGAAGACTGTCGGCAGCCTGACGGGTGAGCAGGGCGACTGGCTCCAAATAGCCGTCTATCCTTGTCCCGACGAAGTTGAAGGTGCTGTAATAGCGAATCTCCAAAATGGCATCGGGAACGGCATCGGCCAAATTCACAAACTGGCTGCAATCCTCCGTCGGAGGCAATACCTTTGTCAACCGTTTGAATTCGGCTTGAGCCTTGCCAAGTTGCGCAAGAAAAGCGGGACTGGTGTGAAGACGAGACAAACCGATGGCGGCACAAAGACGGCTGGCATCCACATCGCTCTGCCAATGGGCACCTGCAATGACACGACTTTCGCCATACATAAAACCTCGTGCCATTATGGTGTCGGCGTTGGCCGGATTGATCTCGGAGAACAGCAAAGCGGCGGCATAACCACGTTGGCTATGACCCGATGGATAAGAGCCTTCACCCGACAATTCAGCCTCTTCATACCTCGTAAGCATGTGTTCATGGAAACGCTCAAACGGGCGCTTGCGATGGTAGAATGCCTTTGGCTTGACACGAGTTTGGTCGATAGTAGAAAGGCTGTTCACCATGAATCTGTAGATTTCAGGGGTGCCATCTTTGGAAACTTCGAGACCGAAAGGCACGCTAAAAACGGCAAAGAGCGAATCGTAGTTCCAAACAGCGTCACGAAACACGAGAGCGGCGCGTTCCGCATCGTTGCGTTGCGTTTTGCCCCACATGTAACGCATGATGTCATTGCCGAAATCCGTCCCGATGGTGTCAGGCGGAGCCGGTAGGCACTTGATGAGGTTAGGCATTTCTTCTTCACTGAAATACAGCGTAACATCTTCATTTTGACCTTTGACTTGAAGGCTGCCGCAAAACATGATGGCGGCAAACATCGCTAATAGAATCCGTTTCATAATTGACTTTTTTTGCGTTATTGTTCTAAATTTCAACACCGCAAAAATACAAAAAAACTCAATCCACCTTCAACGCCCGCATAGCGTTCAGCACAGCCAAAACCGTGACACCCACATCGGCAAAAACGGCCATCCACATGGTGCCAATGCCCAAAGCGGCCAAGACAAGTACCGCTACTTTCACACCAATGGCGAACCACACATTTTGCTTGGCAATCCTTATCGTACGTCGCGCAATGCGAATGGCAAGGGCGATTTTTGAGGGTTTGTCGTCCATCAAAACCACATCGGCGGCTTCTATGGCGGCATCGCTGCCGAGACCGCCCATTGCAATGCCCACATCGGCGCGAGCCAACACGGGAGCATCGTTGATACCGTCGCCTACGAAGGCGAGTTGAGAGTTAAGGGTTGAGGGTTTAGAGTTAAGCAATTCATCTACATAAACGACCTTGTCGGCTGGCATCAGTTCAGCATGATATTCAGAGAGTTGAAGTTTCTTGGCCACATCCTCCCCTACCTCCTTGCGGTCGCCGGTGAGCATTACGGTGCGGCTCACACCCAAAGATTTCAATTCGGCAATGGCTCCCGCACTGTCTTCTTTGATTTTGTCATTGATGACGATATGACCCGCATATTCCCCATCGATGGCCACATGGATAATCGTGCCGACATGTTCGCAATCGCGCCATTTTGCCCCAATCGCGTCCATCATCTTAGCGTTGCCTACGCAAACGGTCTTGTCCTCCACTTTGGCCCGAATCCCTTGACCAGCAATCTCTTCCACATCACTCAATTTGCAACCGTCTGTTGCCTCATCGGGGAAAGCATCGCGCAAGGCGGCTCCAATGGGATGCGTGGAAAAATGCTCCACATGGGCGGCGAGGTGCAACAGTTGAGAGTTGAGTGTTGAGAGTTGAGAGCTTTGTGAATCAGCGATTTCGGTTTTACAATCTGATTGTCCAGAATGAATTGCAGTAACAGCGAATTGTCCATGAGTCAATGTGCCAGTCTTGTCGAAAACCACCGTCCCGACCTTAGCCAACACATCCATGTAATTCGCGCCTTTGACAAGAATGCCTTTGCGCGAAGCCCCGCCAATGCCACCAAAGAAAGTGAGTGGCACACTGATGACCAAGGCGCAAGGACACGACACCACAAGGAACATCAAGGCACGATAGAGCCAAGTGGCGAAAGTGCCAGCAAAATCGCCAGAAAACAGCGGCGGCAACACAGCCAAAGCAAGAGCCGCAAAGACCACCACGGGTGTATAAACGCGGGCGAATTTGGAGATAAACGTTTCGCTTTTCGACTTGTTTTCAGTGGCATTTTCCACCAAATCAATGATTTTGGAAACCGTACTCTCACCGAAACTCTTGGTCGTGCGCACCTTAATCACGCCCGAATAATTGACGCAGCCTGAGATCACCTCGTCGCCTTCGGCAACTTCGCGGGGAAGGCTCTCGCCCGTCAAGGCCACAGTGTTCAAAGACGTGTTGCCTTCGATGATAACACCATCCAACGGCACCTTTTCGCCCGGCTTGATGACAATGGTCTCACCCACTTCAACCTGCTCAGGACTAACACTTTCCATCTGCCCGTTGCGCTCCACATGCGCCACATCAGGCCGAATGTCCATCAGGTGGGCAATGCTATCGCGGCTCTTGCCTTCGGCATAGCCTTCGAAAAGCTCACCGACTTGGAAAAACAGCATGACAAAAACTGCCTCGGGAAACTGCGTTTCGGCACCGGGTAAAAACCCGATACAAAGTGCCCCGATAGTGGCGATTGACATGAGGAAATGCTCGTTGAAAGCCTCGCCATGCGCCAAACCCTCGGCGGCCTCCTTGAGCGTGTCGAAGCCGATGAAAAGATAAGGAACCAAATAAATGAGGAGCAGTTGCCAAGTGGGCAATTCGCAACGCTTCTCGATGATGACCGCCGCAACAAGCAATGCCACGGTGACGGTAATTTTGACGATTTGGCCTTTCAAACTGCCTTCTTCATGGTGATGCTCATGGTGATGCTCGTGATGATGCTCATGCTCGTGAGCGCAACACTCGTGTTCGTGATGATGTGCCATAACTATCTTTGTTTATGCCGCAAAAATAAAGGAAAAATCGCTTTCCGCTTCTCGCCAATACTGATGAAAAAGCGAATAAGAAACCATCAATAATGGGTAGATTGAAACCGATATGAAGACATGAAACGGCATTAAAAAAGCGTCAGCCAACCGACTGACGCTTTTTTCATTCACTCGCCTAACAGATGTTTGAACAAGAAATTGTCAATCTTGTTGAACAGGTGCATCCGGCACTCGCCGTCGCCGTATTCGTAGCCGCCGTAGATGCCGTGGTTCTTGTTGGGATAAATCATCAGGTCGAATTGTTTGCCGTTGGAAATCATGGCCTTGATGAGTTCCATTGCATTTTGGTAATGGACGTTGTCGTCGCCGCTGCCGTGGCAAAGCAGGTAATTGCCCTTGATCATCGCCGTGTTGTGGACGGGCGAGTTGAGGTCGTAGCCGTCGGGGTTTTCCTGCGGCGTGCGCATGAAACGCTCGGTATAGACATTGTCGTAATAACGCCAGTTGGTGACGGGAGCCACCGAAACGGCAGTGCTGATGACATCCGCGCCCTTGGTGATGCCGTTGGCCGCCATAAAGCCGCCGTAGCTCCAACCATAAATGCCTATTCTGCTTCCGTCAACATAGGGTTGCTTGGCCATGTATTTGGCTAAGGTAATCATGTCTTCGGTCTCGTACTTGCCGAGTTGCAGGTAGGTCATCTTCTTGAACACTTCACCTTGCGCACCGCTGCCACGGTTGTTGATGGAAACGCTGATAATGCCGTGTTGCGCAAGCAGTTGCATCCACCAATAATCGCTGTTGGCCCATGAATTGTTCACGGTTTGGTGGCCGGGACCGCCATAGACGTAAATCAGCACGGGATATTTTTTCGAGGGGTCGAAGTCGGGAGGAAGGATTTGCCATGCGTCCACATCCACTTGGGTGCCGTCGGGCAAAGCGAAAGCTGGGTCGCTGATTTTCAGGAGTTTCTTCTCGCCGAGGTTGAAGGTCTTCAGTTTTTCGGCAAACTCATGGTTGTCCTCCAACACGCGCACCAATTTGCCTTTGTTGGTGTAAAGTTCAAACTGGCGCGGCTGGCTGATGGTGCTGTTTATATTAATAAGGTAACTGAAATCGTTGCTGAAACGCGCATCGTTGGTGCCTGGGCGACCAATCACCTCGCGCATCTTGCCCTTCAAGTTGACGGCATAAATTTGGCGGTCGACGGGCGTGTTTTTCGCGGCTTGGAAATAGACCTCCTTGCCGTCGAAACCGTAGACTTCCGTCACATCCCACTGTCCTTCAGTAAGTTGCTTCATCAAAGTACCATCCAAATTGTAAAGGTAAATGTGGTTGTAGCCACTCTTTTCGGAAGTCATCAGGAAACGCTTGCCGTCCTCAAGGAAGTGCCAATTGTCGGTGATGTCGATGTAATATTCGTTGGTCTCGTCGTAAAACACACGGCTCTTGCCCGTAGTGGCATCGGCGGCCAAAATCTCAAGATGGTTCTGATGGCGATTCAGGCGTTGAATGGCTAACACATTGGCATCCTTCGTCCACGCAATTCGAGGCAAATAAATGTCGGTTTCCTTGCCAGTGTCCATCTTCACGGTCTTGCCGCTTTCGAGGTCGTAAACATAAATCCCGACGATGGAATTGTCCTCGCCCGCCTTGGGATACTTGAAACTGTACCAGTCGGGATAAAGACCCTCAAACTCTTCCATCTGGAACTCGCGCACCTTGCTCTCGTCGAACTTCATGTAGGCGATTTTCTTGCTGTCGGGCGACCAATAGAAGCCCTGCGAGAAACTGAATTCCTCCTCATACACCCAGTCGGGCGCACCATTGATAATATGGTTATAGAGGCCATCTTTGGTGAACTGGCTCTCCTTCCCTGTCGCCAAGTCCTTGATGAACAGGTTGTTGTCGCGCATAAAAGCAACTTTGGTTGCATCTGGCGAGAAGGTGGCCAAACGTTGCTTGCCGTTCTCCGAAAGAGGCTGCAAGGTCTTGGTTTTGAAGTCATAGACATAATACATGGCGTGGAACGAGTGGCGGTAGATGCTCTCCATCTCCGTGGCGCACAACATCTTGTCCTCGTTTGCGCTCAATGTGTAATCCTGAAGTCCGATGGGCAGCGAATCAGGATGCAAGGTCAGGTCTGCTATGCCGAACAGCGTGTTTTCCAACTTTCCCGTCTTGTAGTTGTAGATGTTGAGTTGGCCTTTCTCGAAGTTGGCGTAAGTCTTGCCATCCTTCATCGAATTCATGCCGCGCACGCTCTTCGCATAGAATGTTGGGCGCATGTAAAGGTCTTCCAAATCGAAATTTTTCTTCTCTTGGGCCGAGGCCGAAAGCGTTCCAAAAACAAGGAACAAACTGACTAATAGGTATTTAAACTTCATAACAAATAGATTTGATTGCACAAAGGTAGGATTTTTTCAAAAAAATAGCGAAAAAAAGTTGGAGGAATGAAAAAAAGCCGTATTTTTGCACCCGCAATGGGACGGTAGCTCAGTTGGTTTAGAGCGCATGCTTGACAGGCATGAGGTCACAAGTTCGATCCTTGTTCGCCCCACACGAAACGCCGACGGCGTTTTTTCTTTGAAAGGAGGGACGTTAGCCCAGTTGGTTTAGAGCGCTGCCTTCACACGGCAGAGGTCACTGGTTCGAGTCCAGTACGTCCCAC
>CAMVCZ010000066.1 GCA_947166105.1 uncultured Bacteroidales bacterium | reverse complement strand
ACGTACCAGCGGTGGATGTCGCTTTTCCATTCGGGCAGGGAGTAGTAGAAACCCATTTTGAGGCCTTTTTTGCGGACGGCCTCGGTCAGTTCGCCGCAGATGTCGCGTTTTGGCCCCACTTCCACGGAATTCCAATTCGGAGCATATTGGCTCGGCCAAAGGCAGAAGCCGTCGTGGTGCTTCGAGACCAGAAGCACGTACTTCGCCCCCGATTTTTGGAACAGTTCCGCCCATTCGTCGGGATTCCAAAGTTCGGCTTTCCACATGGGCGCAAAGTCTTCATACTGAAAGTCTTTGCCATAAATTCGCTCTTGGAAGGCCTTGCGGTCGTCGTTGGTCATCAGGCCGCGATAGTACCATTCAGCGTAGCCTTCGAGGCTTGCGTAGGCCGGAACGGAATAAACGCCCCAATGGATGAAAATGCCCAATTTGGCATCAGAGAACCACTGCGGATAGCCCCGCTCGTTGATGGATTCCCAAGTGGGCTGGACTTGGGCGGAGAGGGTTTTGCAGAGTAATACCAAAATCGTGATAATTAGTGTGTTATATTTCATATTGGTAGTTTGTAAAATGCAATTCTGCTTCTTCAGACGAAATAGTTCTACCTTCTTCAATGTCTTTCAAAGAAAGTCTAATTTGCTCTTTCAATTCTTCAACTGTCCAACAGCAAGGAGGTTGTATTTCTTTTTGCTTTGTTTTCATAATTGGGCAAAAGTAGTACATTTTTCAATTAATGATGAATTTGAGTGGAATTTTTCTAATTTTGCGGTATGAATATCTATCAACTTTTCCCCAGACTTTTCGGAAACAAGCAAACCGCGTTCCGAATCAATGGCAGCAAGGCAGAAAACGGCTGCGGCACCTTTAACGACATTGACGAAACCGCCCTCAACGCAATTAAGGACTTGGGCATCACGCACATTTGGCTGACCGGCATTCTGGAACACGCTTCCGAATCGACAGGTACGCACCCCGACATTACCAAGGGCCGTGCAGGCTCGCCATACGCTGTCACAAATTATCGTTCCGTTGATCCCGATTTGGGCACAATAGACGATTTTGAGCAATTGGTCAAGCGTATTCATCAGCACGGAATGAAAGTAATTATCGACTTCATTCCCAATCATTTGGCGCGACAAAACAAAGGTTTCGATTCTTGCAACTTCTATTATTGCGAAGGGCAATCGTTTGTTTCGCCAAGGCGAATCAGCGAGCAGCCATACGAGGAGTTTCCCGCCAAGGCGACGGGCAACAATGTGTTTGCGCCCAATCCGAGCATCAATGATTGGTACGACACGGTGAAACTGAACTACGACAACCACGACACTTGGGAGAAAATGCTTGGCATTTTGCGTTTTTGGTGCGCCAAGCGGGTGGACGGTTTTCGTGTGGATATGGCCGAGATGGTGCCGGTGGCCTTTTGGCAATGGGTGATTGCCGAATTGCGCAAAGATTACCACCCTTTGATGATTGCAGAAATCTATCAACCAGCACTTTATAAGCATTTCCTTGAAGCGGGTTTCGATTATTTGTACGATAAAGTTGGATTGTACAACACTTTGGAAAACATCCTTTGCCACGGTCACGAGGCCAAAGAGATTAGCCAAGTTTGGAAGGATTTGGACGAAATGGATGCCCAAATGCTACGCTTTATGGAGAACCACGACGAGAAACGTTTGGCCTCGCCGCAGTTTGTGGGTGATGCTTTTGCCGCCTTGCCCGCCGTGTCGCTTTCCGCCTTGATGAACACGGGACCGTTTATGGTTTACAACGGTCAGGAGAGCGGTGAAACTGCCATCGGCGAAGTGGGTTACAGCGGCGACGATGGGCGCACTTCCATCTTCGACTATTGCAATATGCCCGAACATCAGAAATGGATGAACGGCGGCCAATTCGATGGCGGCCAGTTTGACGAAAAGCAAAGGAAATTGTTCGGTTATTATCGTAACTTGCTGCATTTCAGGAATGAACATTCCGCCATCAGCGAGGGCAAGTTCTATGATTTGATGTGGTGCAACCCGTGGTATATGAACTTTGACCCGCAGTTTGTCTATGCCTTCTTGCGCTACTCCGAAACGGAACGATTGCTGGTTGTTGTGAATTTCAACCGCAACGAGCCTCGCGATATGGAAGTGAAAATCCCTCACGATGCCTTGGTTTTGATGGGCAAGCGCAAAGCCAACGAATTCGATATGAACGACTTCGCTAACGAGGTGGTTCCTGTGCATTTGGAAGCCTCTGAAACGAAGGTTATTGATTTGGATTCGGGGGAGGTTGTGTTTCATTGAGGAGATTTTGGTATTTTTGCGGTGCTATAGACGATGAAAATGACGGAATCCAATAGAATAGAATTCAAGCGCGAATTGACCGACGAACTCGACATTGAGAAGGAAGTTGTCGCTTTCCTCAATTATCGAGAGGGCGGCATCATTTATATTGGTGTTGATGATGACGGCAAAGCCATAGGCGTATCTGACATTGACGGCGATATGCTGAAAATCAAGGATCGCATCCGAAAGAATGTTATGCCTTCGCCGATGGGCTTGTTTGATGTCACTGCTGAACTGGTTGATGGTGTGAAAGTTATCAAAGTGTTTGTGGCGTCGGGCAGCGAAAAGCCTTATTACAAAGCCAAATATGGTATGAGTACGCGAGGTTGTTTCATAAGGGTTGGGACGGCTGCCGAACCGATGACTACCACGATGATTGAGGACTTGTTTGCCCATCGGGTCAGGAACTCGTTGGGTCGTATCAGGTCGCCACGAAAGGATTTGACATTCAGTCAGTTGCGGATTTATTACGAAGAAAAGAAGCATCCGCTTAACGAGAACTATTTGCGCAATCTGGAACTTTTGACCGAAGATGGAGCGTTGAACTATGTCGCTTATCTTTTGGCCGACGAAAACGGGAATTCCATCAAAGTGGCAAAATATGCTGGCAAGGATAGGGTTGACCTCATCTCGAACAATGAGTATGGCTATTGCTCTTTGCTGACAGCGACGAGGCGCGTGTTGGAGAAGTTGAAGGTCGAAAATGCCATTTCGACGGAACTGACCTACATGAGCCGTATCGACACGCCGCTTTGGGACGAGCGAGCCATTCATGAGGCGGTCATCAACTTCATCGTGCATAATGACTACAGCCGCGAAGTGCCCCCGAAGTTCGAGATTTTCTCCGACCGTCTCGAAATCACTTCATACGGTCGTCTGCCCGAAAGTATGTCGGAAGACGAGTTTTTCAATGGCGTCTCCATCCCTCGTAACAAGGAACTGATGCGAATTTTCAGGGACGTTGAGATGGTCGAGTCGTTAGGCTCGGGTATGCCGAGAATTATGGAGGTTTACGGACGCGAGTGCTTCACTTTTATGGAGCATTTCATTCGGTTTACTGTGCCGTTTTATAAGAATGTCACCGATAATGTCACCGAAGGAAATGCCAACTCGCAAAATCATGTGGAGAAAGGCCAAGAACACGTGGAAATTGATATAGAATATGTGGAAAAAGATGAAAAACACGTGGAAAGTATTGGTACAAAAACGCTACAGAAAACCGACACAAAAACCAGCACAAAAACGGACACAAAAACCAGCATAAAAATGCGTAATAAAGTTTTGGTTATCATAAAGAAAAAGCCCAATGTGACGATAAATGAATTGATGGATTTGTGTGGCTTGTCAAGAGGTGGCATCAGACATCATATAGATTCATTAAAAGCCGATGGACTGATTAAACGTGTTGATGGCAACAAAGGCGGCCACTGGGAAATCATCGAAAACAAAACAAAAACAGAATAATATGCTCCCTCTCGTAAAAAACGACCCTTGGCTCAACCCCGTCAGCAATGCCGTTGACGACCGCCACAACCGCTACGAATGGCGGTTGAACGATATTAAAAACCGCTATGGTAGCCTCAAAAATTTCGCCTCGGCACATCAGTTTTTGGGCTTCAACTACGACAAACGCCGCCACGGCTGGTGGTATCGCGAATGGGCACCTGCTGCACATTACCTTTCGCTGATGGGCGACTTCAATAATTGGAACCGCTATGAGTTCCCTTTGGAGAACATCGGCAACGGCATTTGGGAAATCTTCTTGCCGGATAGCGAGTTTGGAAAATCGCTTGTCCACGGCAGCAAACTGAAGGTGCTGGTGCAGTCGCAAATCGGTGAGCACGAGCGCATTCCCGTATATATCAAGCGGGTGATTCAGGACGAAGGCACCAAGGACTACGACGCCCAGTTTTGGAATCCGCCTACACCTTATATATATAAGCACACCGCACCGCAACTGAAAAACGAGCCGCTGCTGATTTACGAGGCGCATGTTGGTATGGCGCAAGAAGAGGGGAAGGTCGGGACTTACAAGGAATTCACCGAGAAGATATTGCCGCGCATCAAGGCGGACGGCTACAACGCCATTCAACTCATGGCCATCGCGGAGCATCCTTATTACGGCTCGTTTGGCTACCATGTCTCCAATTTCTTCGCGCCGAGTTCGCGTTTCGGTACGCCCGAAGAATTGAAGGAGCTGATTGATACTGCACACGGTATGGGCTTGTTGGTCATTATGGACTTGGTTCATTCCCACACGGTGAAGAACATCCGCGAAGGCATCAACTTGTTTGACGGAACTGATTTTCAATACCTTCATGCGGGCGATCGCGGCAACCACAACCTTTGGGATTCCAAACTCTTCGACTACGGCAAGGAGGAAACCCTGCAATTTTTGCTTTCCAACGTGCGCTATTGGTTGGAGGACTTCCGCTTTGATGGTTTCCGTTTCGATGGCGTGACCTCAATGCTCTATCTCGACCACGGCAACGGCCTCGTCATCGATAATCCGTGGAAATATTTCAATGATAATGTGGACAGGGATGCAGTGACTTACTTGCAGTTGGCCAACACGCTATGCCACGAAATGAATCCTCACGCCATCACCATCGCGGAGGATGTAAGCGGAATGGCGGGCATTTGCCATCCGATTGCCGACGGCGGCATGGGTTTCGACTATCGATTGGGCATGGGTGAGCCAGATTTTTGGATTAAGGTGCTGAAAGACCAGCCTGAGAACCAATGGAACATGAACGATTTCTTCTTCACCATGACCAACCATCAGCCGCAGACCAAAACTGTGGCTTACGCCGAGAGTCACGACCAAGCCTTGGTGGGCGACCAAACCATTGCGTTCCGACTGATAGGCAGCGAGATGTACAACGCTATGAGTATCGACACGCCTTCCATGACTGTGGACCGTGGCATCGCCCTTCACAAGATGATTCGCTTGTTCACCCTCACTTTGGGCGGCGAGGCTTGGCTCAACTTCATGGGCAACGAGTTCGGCCATCCCGAATGGATTGACTTTCCGCGCGCGGGCAACAATTGGAGTTACCAATACGCCCGTCGCCAGTGGTCGTTGGTGGACAACGAGCATTTGAAATACCGTTTTATGGGTGCTTTCGACAAGGCCATGCTCGATTTTGTGAAAAACCATATTGTGATGAACGCCTTGCCAGCATGGTTGTTGTTGGCCGACGAGAACAACAAAACCATCGTTTATGAGCGTGGTAACCTGATTTTCGTCTTCAACTGGGGACCAAATTCCATCCCCGATTATGTGATACCCGTCAGGCAGACAGGCGATTACCGCATCATTCTCACCACCGATGAATCTGCTTTCGGCGGCTTCAATAACATCGATACAAGCATAAGATTCCCCTCCGAGCAGCACGGCGACAGCATCACGATGAAGGTTTACAATGTGTGCCGTGTGGCGACGGTGTATCAGCGCATCCCATAAACGAAAAAAGCCGCCCAAACGAGCGGCTCTTGGTTGTCATTTGCGTTCCTTCGATTAGAAGTTGTAGTACAGGCCAAACGTAGGGGCGGCAGCGGCAAAGCCAAAGGTGAAGCCTTTGTCGCCATAGATGCTGGCGCCATCATTCAGCAGTTCAAATCCTTCCAGTTTGTTGTAGCCAATGAAGCCCCAACGGAAAGCGGCAGTCCAGTGCTTGGTGGGCATCCAGGCGATACCGGGTTGCAAACCCACTCTGAAGCCTTCGCAATCTCTGAGACCGAAGTCGCCAGTCAAATCCAAGAAAAGACCGAACTTCTCGATGTTGCAGACGCTGTAGCGCAGATAGGGCGAAAGGGTGATGTAGTTGGCCGTTAAATTTGCTCCGGTAAGTTTCTCTTGCATGAAGCCGTAATGGGCACCGAGGGCGATGGTCAGCGGGGCACCCTTGAAACTGTAGCCAACTTCAGGGGCAATCTCAAATTTGTTCATTTCTTTGTTGAAAGCTCCATTGGTAGAACCACCAATCCAAAATTGAGCGTTTGCACTCATGATGCCAGCGAAGGCTAATGCTAAGGTCAAAAATAACTTTTTCATTGTTTTAATGATTTTAGTTAATGATAAGGTTAATTACTTGTTGTCATTTGTGATTGACGCGGCAAAGATAGCAAATAGTGTGCCACGGTTTTTCAAATACTTTCCCAACACGGTTTATTTCTCAATAAACGCGATGGTTTCGCCCTTGCTGACGCGCTTGCCTTGATCCGCTGTAGCCTCTACAATCTTGCCAGACCAGAGGGCATAGACGGGTTCCATGCCATGCTCGCTGTTGATGGCGCAAAGCAGGTCACCTTCCTTGTAGACCTTGCCAGGGGCGGGAGCAATGCTCTTGTCGTCGAAGTCGACTTCCCACATCACGATACCGCTGACGGGGGCGATGACAGGCTCGGCGTTGGGGTGACGCAAGGCACGAAGGTCCGGAATCTTGGCCTCGCCGCCTGCCTTCTCGAACTTGGCCTTCATCTTGGCCTCCAGCTCTTGGTTGAAGCGGCGCTTGGCCTCGCCCGACTTGTACTCGCGGTATTGCTTCTCGTGCATGGCAAACTCGAAGAGTTCCTCGTCGTCCTGGCCACGGTCCCAGCCTTCTTTCTTCATCATCTCGATGAAGTGGGGCAGCTCGTTCGGGTAGTTGTCCTGCGGGTTGCCGGTGAAGAACTCGCGCTTTTGTTCCTTTGCCAAAGCGATGATGGCGGGGTCCAATTTGCCTGGCAGTTGGCCCGACTTGCCTAAGATCATGCCCCACATGGCGTCGTCGAGGTCGCTGAAGTCGGGTTTGCCCATGCTGCGTCCGATGAGGTTCTTCAGGGCGATGTTCTTGGTGTATTGGCTGAAAGGCGTCACCAAAGGCGGGTTGCCGACCATGGGCCAGATGCGTTGCACTTCGTCGAAGAGTTCGACGAGCAGCTCGTCTTCGCTGAGTTCGGCCTTGCCTTGAGCCTTGTAGTTCATGTTGATGAGGGCATGGGCGCCTTTGAGGTCGGCCATGAGCGAGCCCATCATGCCACCGGGAAGGCCGCTGCCCAGCATCAATGAGTTGATGTAGCGGTTGCGCGGGTCAATCCAGTAGCCGAGGAAGTCGTCGATGAACGATTGCGTCATGCTGCGGGCGGCCATGTAAGCCTTCATGTCGATGTCCTTGACGAGGAACCCGGCATCCTTCAGCATGGCTTGCACACTGATGACGTCGGGGTGGACGGTGCCCCACGACAGCGGTTCCATGGCCACGTCGACATAGTCGCAGCCAGCCTTGCACACCTCAAGCACCGAGGCCATCGAGAGGCCGGGGGTGGTGTGGCCGTGGTATTGCACCTTGATTTCGGGGTGCTGCGTCTTGATGTGGTTCACGATTTTGCCCAACGAAACAGGGCGACCCACACCAGCCATGTCCTTCAGTGCGATTTCCTTGGCACCTGCGGCAATGAGCTGGTCAGCCATCTTCATATAATACTCGGCGGTATGCACCTGCGAGTAGGTGATGCTCATGGCGGCTTGCGAAACCATACCCGCTTCGTTGGCCCATTGGATGGACGGGATGATGTTGCGCACGTCGTTGAGGCCGCAGAAGATACGGGTGATGTCGACACCTTGGGCTTTCTTCACCTTATACATCAGTTGGCGCACGTCGGCGGGCACGGGGTTCATTCTCAGGGCGTTGAGAGCGCGGTCGAGCATGTGGCACTCGATGCCGCCCTTGTGCAATGCTGCCGTAAAGGCACGCACTGACGGATTTGGGTTCTCACCGTAAAGCAGGTTGACCTGCTCGGCGGCACCACCGTTGGTTTCCACGCGATCGAAGCAGCCCATGTCGATAATCAAGGGGGCGATTTGCTCCAGTTGGTCCTTGCGTGGCACATATTTGCCTGACGACTGCCACATGTCGCGGTAAACCAGGCTGAATTTGACTTCTTTCTTCATTATTTATTGGTGTTTTTAGACGATTTTTTATTGGGGCTGCAAAGGTACGATTTTATTTGGATAGTTTTCCTTCTTGCAAGGCGAAGATTTCCTTTTGCCGTTCGATTTCAAGCAGCAATTGCTCTTTGTCGGGAAGATATGTCAGATATTTGGCGGCAAACAGTTGCTGATTGTCCTTTAGGATGCTGTATCTTGCCAAATCTTTGCTGGTTTCGGCACAGAGCAACAAACCGATGGTCGGATTGTCGCCTTCAGTACATTTGAGTTCGTCGTACATCCGAATATACATGTCCATTTGGCCAATGTCTTGGTGTGTTATTTCTGTTGTCTTCAGGTCAACAAGGAGGAAGCATTTCAAAATGTAGTTGTAGAAAACCAAGTCGATGTAGTAATCTTTCAAATCCGTGCGAACGAGTTGCTGACGGCCCACAAAAGCGTAGCCTTTTCCCAATTCCATGATGAATTTTTGCAGGTGGTCGATGATGGCGGTCTCCAATTTTGTTTCGCTGAATGCCGTGTTTCGTGACAAACCGAGAAATTCCGCCACAACAGGGTTCTTGATGAAGGTGTTTTTGTCTTTTTGGTAGTCGGCAGTCTTGGCCTTCATCTCGTCGATTACTTCATGCTTTAGCTCATCTGGAGTCTGTAGCAGACGATAATAATATTGGGAGTTGATGTTGCGGTCGAGGGTGCGGTAACTCCATTGTTGTGTTGCGGCCTCGTGCATGTACCAAAGGCGGGCTTTTTCGTCGTCAACACGAAGCAAGCGTTTGAAATGCGACCACGTCAGTTGGGCAGGCAGCGTCTGCCCGATTTTTATTAATAGGTCGGACGCAGTCTGGCCAATCAAGGCTGTAGATTGGCTCCACGGCGTGGAGCCAATCTGGCTTTCAGATTCGCTCCACATTGTGGAGCCAATTGGTAATTCTTTGAAACACAGATAAAATTGCCTGTAAAACTTTAATGTCGGAATGGAATAACCCTCACCGAATTCTGAAGTCAAAACCTCGGAAGCCAGTTTTATCACATAAGTGCCATAATCGGCTCGTTCTTTCCCCTGTTGCATTTGCTCCACAATGCGCCAGCCCAATAGCCAGTTACTGGCCACTTGCATCATGTTAACCGCACGATATGCCTGTGTTTTGGCTGTGCTTACAATCTGTTTGATGTCCTCTACGAAACTTGTTTCTTCGCTTGGGACTCGTTTTCTGTCGTTTGCCGTTAGTTCCATAGGCGCAAAATTACGAAAAAAAGCGATGAGTTGTAGCTTCATCCAAAAAAGTCGTATATTTGCAGCGGTTCTTAGGCGGATTTTATACCGTCGAATTATAGAAACACGAAGCGTTATGCTCGTCTTGTAACTGGGAACGTGAGAAATTTCCAAAACAATGAAGCAAGAGAGAGTAATTGCCTGTGCGTAAGCGTGGGCTGATTACTATGTCTGCTTTATTAGGTAATTCTCACGACCTCCAGTTTAAGATGTGGTATATCAGTGCCACGCTTCTTTTGTATGTAATTGTCCTTTTAGGTGCTGCAAAGGTACGATTTTTCGATGAAAAAAACTCAAAAAACACTTTTACTTTGTCAAAACTTTTGTAATTTTGCCGTCGTATGATTAAAGAGAAGAGGACTTTTATGAAAACAAACAAAAATAGGGGTAATAATGCCTTATTGATAATGCTTGTAACAAGTCCTATCTGGATTATTCCGTTTGCATTGCTTGTGGATTATTTAGATGAAAGATACTCAGCTCCAAAAGTGGAGAAGGTGTATAATTATCCAAGGTATGAATATCCAGATGATACCATTTTAGCTCACCCGGAAAGAATCCCTAAGTAACAGTAATATAATAACTTGATACAAATTCATTTTTAATCGCTTGAATATAAAGAACTTGCAAATTAAATCGTCTCAAGTTATTTTTTTATCATTACTAAAAAAGGAGAATCTATTATGCCAAGGGTAAATAGCTATGCTGGGAACAATGGAGTAGTCTTAACTTTACCTGGTGATAACAAGATAAATACCGGCCTGTCTTCAGAGGAAATCCTAGAACAATTAGACTTTGATTATCAAGATGTCTACGATTACTATGGTGGGGCCGAGGAATTATACTAAACTATCTTATCTTCATAAAATTAAACTGACATGAAAAAGAATGATTCAACTATTGTAAAAGGTTTTCCTCCACTAATGTGTCATGAGCCTCGAATATTGCTTTTGGGAACAATACCAGGGAAGAATTCTATTAGTGCCAATGAGTATTATTATGATAATGGCAATCGGATGTGGAAAATGTTGGCAAAATTAGCAACACAAAAAATGCCTACAAATTACGCCGAGAAAAAGGTGATATTAGAACATTTGCATGTCGTAATTTGGGATTATTATCAGTGTGTTGAGCGAACTAATAGCACGGATAAAGGTATCTTAGAAGGAATTCCAAATGATATTGTTGGTTTTGTTAGAAAAAATCCGACTATAACAAAGATTGCCATAAATGGTTATGGAAAATACAAAGAGTTTGGAGAAAAACTACAAAACCAGTTCGGACAATCCATCAAAGTGTTTCGTTTGCCAGAAACAAGCGGTCTCAACGCTTCTTGGACTTTAGAAAAACTGTGTAAGGAATGGAGCGTTGTGTTTGAACCATGACCTGTTGAAGTTACGCCTCAGCATTTGCAATACGAGACTAAAGTTAAACAAAAGGCGCGACATCAGTGTCGAGGCCTTTAGTTCAAATTATTGCTTTTTGTCACAATTTTCACTTCTTCTATCAAATCAAGCACTTTTAATTCCCAATAGGACAAGGGCTTGAGGCTGACAATTCCCATAGGTGACTCTTCCACTTGATTCACTTGCTGAAGTCCTTTGATGATATCCTCTTTGGTGAAGGAATAAGGGTCTCTTTGTAGAGCCCATTGTATCATTTCTGATAACGAATAATCCTCTAATAAATCGTGGACATCCCAATAATCTTTCTGCCTATAATTTTGGTTTCCAATCACTCCCAGTTTCATGGCCGCGATCTCCCTTTGGTCGGCAATACGCAAACCATCTTCCTCAATGGCAGGGAAAATAAAAGGCTCGGTATAGAAAAAATCAACCTTGATGGGAGGCTCTTGCCCTTCACTAAGGAATATGTGGTAACCATTAGCGGGCATATCCATGGATTCCGTTCCTCTGTGAACTGGAAACTCTTTTTCAAGGTGCTTTCTCATGTCTGCAACAGGCATATCGGCATAATCCAAGTCGGCGAACAGATCGATGTCGACAGACATTCGATGTCCTCGTTGAAGGGCTAATGCAGTTCCCCCAACCAGCCTGAAATCGTTTAGCACTTCCGCAGACATAAGTCTTCTAAGAATAGAGAGCAGTGGAGTGGATACAGTGTTATAATATAATCTCATAAGCCAACGATTTTGAGGTTTTTCAAAGCAACATCATACAGCATGAAACCTTTAGGGTTCTCCTTGATTTTGACAAAGGCATCGTGGCCATAAAAACGGTACAATTCCTTTATTTCCTCTGGGGTTCCGTATTCCAGTACTCGACGGATGGCCCAATCTCTACATTTCATCCACTCAAGTTTCGACAAATCGACATCCCAAAAAGTGGTTTGGGTGAGTCTGTTGAGATTTGGTTTGGGTTGTCCGCTGGTCAGTTGGGCTTGATAGATGTCATGATTGGCTTGTATCTTATAGAAAAAACCTTGTGAAGAAATGTCCAAGGCTTGTTCAAGCATGAAAGAATTCTGAGGTGTGAAGCGGCGGCGTCCCATAATCAAGTCATTGATTCTTTGTGGAATCAATCCTGCTTTCTGAGCCAAGGTGGTTTGGTGTATATGCTTCTGTTGCACAATCCGATAAAGGATGGCTCCCGCAGGCACAGATGACATATTCAAGTAAATTTCGGTATTCATTTCGTAATGCTTAGAGGCTGCAAAAATAGACAATTCTTCGGTAATAACCAAAAATTGGTTATAGTTTAATCGAAAAAATAGAGACGTAGCGCGCTACGTCTCTACAAATGTACAATTCAAATTAGAATAGGTTTTCCAAAATCCCGTCCTCCACCAAATTCGGCATCGTGACCTTCAGCTTAGGTTCAGCCTCCATAGCGCGTTTGATGGCGAAGGTGGCGCCTTCGTTGCGGGCCCAGTTGCGGCGGGCGATGCCGTTGTTCACGTCCCAGTGCAGCATGCAGTGGAG
>CAMVCZ010000065.1 GCA_947166105.1 uncultured Bacteroidales bacterium | reverse complement strand
TTGGTGAGGTTGCCGCTGTTGCTGGCCAAACCTACTACGAGTACATTGATTCGCCTGCCACAAGCGGTACCTACTACTATCAGGTGCGTGCCGACTACGGCGACTGCGAATCTGATCCTGCCGTTTCTGGCATCGATCCTTCGGTCAACTATGTGGTTGTCTCCGCCAGCGTTGGTTTGGACGAGAACGGCAGCAATGTCGCCCTCTTCCCGAACCCGACCAATGGCAACGTGACCATCCAAGCTCAGGGCATGAGCCGCATCACTGTGGTGAGCGTCCTCGGTCAAGTGGTCTACGACACCGAACTCAATGCTGACGAATTCACCCTGAACATGGCCCAGTTCAACGCTGGCATGTACATGGTGCGCGTCTACAACGAGAACGGCGTGACCGTCAAGCGCGTCACTGTCATGCGCTAAATGACATTCGGCCTCGTAGGGCTGCCACAATTGTGGCAGCCCTACCAAGGGCCAAACAAAAAGAAAGTCGACCTAATGTTAGGCCGACTTTCTTGTTTTATGCTCTGTTTGATTTGGTTTGTTTCGTCAGGCAAGCTCAAACTGTTCCAAGAAACGCAAGTCGTTCTCGAAGAACAGCCTCAAGTCATTGATGCCGTATTTCAGCATGGCGATGCGTTCCACACCCATACCGAAGGCAAAGCCCGTGTATTTCTCTGGGTCGATGCCACTGGAGATGAGAATGTTGGGGTCGCACATGCCACAGCCAAGGATTTCGACCCAGCCGGTGTGCTTGCAAATGTTGCAGCCTTTGCCGCCGCAAATATTGCACGAAATGTCCATCTCCGCCGAGGTTTCGGTGAAGGGGAAATAAGAAGGACGGAAGCGCACCTTGGTGCCTTCGCCAAAAAACTCTTGGACAAAATGGTAAAGCGTTTGTTTCAGGTCGGCAAACGACACGTTTTCATCAATATAAAGGCCTTCAATCTGATGGAAAATGCAGTGGGCACGGGCCGAAATGGCCTCGTTGCGGAACACACGGCCAGGCGCAATCACGCGGATGGGCGGCTGTTGCTTCTCCATAGCACGCACCTGTACACTCGAAGTGTGGGTGCGAAGCAAAATATCCGTAACCTTGTTCACATTCGGTTCCTTATTAATAAAGAAGGTGTCCTGCATGTCGCGGGCGGGATGGTCTAAGGGGAAATTCAAGGCCGAAAACACATGATAGTCGTCCTCGATTTCGGGGCCTTCAACGATGGTGAAGCCCAGATGCGCGAAAATCTCGTTGATGTCGCGGCGCACGATGGAGAGCGGATGCCTTGCACCACGCATTTCGTTGGCGGGCATACTCATGTCGAAACCGGCATCGTTGCTGTGTTGGTTCTCAAACTTTTGCAGTTGCTCCTCCACCTTGTCCTGAACTACATTCTTCAGTTCGTTCAGTCGCATACCCATCTCCTTGCGGAGTTCGGGCGCAACGGTCTTGAAGTCGGCAAACAAGGCGGGAATGACGCCTTTCTTGCTTAGATAAGTAATGCGGAAATTCTCCAAAGACTCTTTGCTTTCAGCCTGGAAATCACGCACTTGGTTTAATATTTCCTCAACTTTTTCTTTCATGTTCTTATAGCTTTAAGCTGTAAGCCGTAAGCTATAAGCAGCAACAAATCAAATGCTTACTGCTTATGGCTTATAGCTTACGGCCTTATTTTTCAATCGTAACGGAAATAATGGTGACAGGCTCGACCGGCATATCCATGTTGCCCGTCTTGACGGCAGCAATCTTGTCGACCACATCAAGACCCTCGGTCAATTCGCCGAAAACGGTATAGTCGCCGTCAAGGTGTGGCGTGCCGCCGATGGTCTTGTAGGCCTGACGCTGCTTGGCCGACAACACCTTGCCCGAGCGGTTCTCGAACATGTCAAGCCATTTGTCGTCGTATGTCCTGCCTTGCACAATGTAAAACTGCGAGCCACTGGAAGCTTTCTTGGGGTTCACTTGGTCGCCTTGGCGGGCGGCTGCGAGAGCACCTTTCTTGTGGAAATGGTTGTCCTTGAACTCGGCGGGAACGGTATAACCCGGGTCTAAACGGCCGTCCTTGTTCTGTCCGCCCTGAATCATGAATTGGTTGATGACGCGGTGGAACGGCGAGCCGTTATACCAGCCCTCGTTCACCAACTTGATGAAGTTGTCGCGGTGGAGCGGCGTGTCGTTATACAATTTGGCTTTCATCGTCCCCATGCTGGTCTTGATGACAACAACGGTTTCCTTTTCTGTGTTTTTCTGTGCCTGGCAGGTCAGCCCGACCAATACCAAAGCGGCTAAAATCAGTTTTTTCATATTCGATTTATAATTTAAGATTTAAAATTCAATTTATTCATTCACAATGGAATAAGTCACTTCCAAGCGCATTTTCTCACCTTGTGTGGCTTCGGGGCCGTTCACAATCCAGCGTTGCGCGTTGTAGGCCGCCCCATTGATGCCCAAGCTGAGGCCCAGATTCTCCTTCTTTTTCATAATCATGCTTTGCATGTATTCCGAAATGCGGAAAGTGACCGATTTGGTGCTTGCGTTGTAAGTGCCACCTAAGTAACCAGAGCCTTCGAAATAGTCGGGCAAGAGATAGGTGCTGCTGTCGGCATTGAAACCCAGCAAAATCAATGTGGAAGGAGCAGAGAAACAAGCTGTGTCGACCGACAACGATGAGGCCGGAAGAACGAGCTTGGCCTCATTGACAACGATGTAACTGTCCTTCAACGAATCAGTCCAATGGCTGAGATTGGGGAACAAGACATGCGTCCTCACTCCACCCATCGTTTGAAGATACACCGTCGACTGGCCCAAGTCACATTGCTCGTCCAAAACCTGACTGACAAAGTCAGGGCTGCCTAATGTATAGTCGTGGTCGAAATGGTTGAAATAGGTATCAGAAGTGGTCACATAATAGTTGTAGCGCAAGGGCTTGTCGGGCGTAGCGGCATTATGGTAATAGAGTTGCAGCATCGTGAAGGTGTTGCTTGTCAGGTTGATGCTACTGATGGAACCGTTTTGGCTCACAGGGGCGCAAGTGACATGCAAGCCATGAAACGCTTTCTTGAAAAGGTCGGGGCGGGAATAAACCGTGGTGTCGAGATTGATAAGGTAATTGCCCAATTCCTGACTCAGTGGGATGCGGATGACAGGCTGCCCCACCGTGTCGTTGGCGATGACGCTCGCCTTGGTACGCGGATGCGGGCGAAACTGGAAACCATTGGCGTGGTCAATGTTATCGGTAGCCACCGTCGAATGGTTGTAATACGAGTTCTCCATCGAAAGAGAATCGCTCAGCATATAAACATGCGCCGTTTGCATGACAGTGGTGTCGCCGTAGCAGTCCGCAAGGTAAAGTTGGAGCACCAAGGAGTCAACCACCGGATTGGAGCCGAAACTTTGTCCGGCCACCGAAAAGCGGAACTGGGTATAGAAACCCGCCTCGGTCGAGCCAAACTCGGGGTCGTTCATGGCACCGAGCATGGCAAAGGTGGCGTTTTTCGTGGCGATGGAATCCAAATAGGAATGGCAGACGATTTCCACCGTGTCGGTATGGAAGACATCGATATAGTTGTTGTCTGAAATCAGGTCGTTGCCGATGGTTTCGGGCGACTTCCTACAAGCCGCGAACACCAATAGCAATGCGCCAATCATTAACGCCAAGCCATTTCGAGCGATTGAATGATGTGTTTTCATTTTGAAAAGGTTCTTTATTGTTGTTTTTGCAGGAGGGTATCGTAGAAATCGTTGCAGGCTTGGGCGTAATGGACCTGTTCCTCATACGACAGGACGGGCTTTTTCACCGTCTGCAAATACTCCTCAATTTCGGGGTTCAGGCGGTTGGTGCTCACCACAATGCCATCTGCATAGTCAATGGCCGCCTTGGTCAGGTTGACGTAGTTGGCCTCCTTGAAATATTTCATGTCCTTGGCGGTGATGCCCGGCAGTTTCATTTTCTTGTCGAAGCCTGCCTTGAAGTACTCATCGAAGGCATCGTCATAAATCGAATAGATGATTTTCGACTCGTTGAAAAGCGGGTTGTCCCTCACGTTCATGGCCCGCTTGATGTAGACCGGCATCAGGGCCGAAATCCAGCCGTGGCAATGGATGATGTCGGGCGACCAGTTGAGTTTCTTCACTGTCTCGATGACGCCACGGGTGAAGAAGATGCAACGGCTGTCGTTGTCCTCGCAAAACACGCCCTTCTCGTCATACATCAAGTATTTTTTCTTCGTGAAGAAATCGTCGTTGTCGATGAAATAAATCTGCATTCTCGCTTTCTGGATGGAGGCCACCTTGATAATGAGCGGGTGGTCGGTGTCGTTGATGATGAGGTTCATGCCCGAAAGGCGAATCACCTCATGGAGTTGGTTCCTCCGCTCGTTGATGACGCCGTAGCGGGGCATGAAAATCCTGATTTCCTTTCCGCTTTCTTGTGTGGCTTGGGGCAGATAACGACCGACGAGGCTCATCGGGGTTTCCGGCAAATAGGGTGCGATTTCTTGATGGACAAATAATACTCTTGTTTTGGTAGTCATGGGCTACAGTTTTGCTTAGAAACTACAAAATTACGCATTTTTTTTGGAATAACGCAAATAAAAATAAAAAACCCTACCTTTGCAAACACAAACCGCAGCCCGCTATGGAACACGAACACTTTGAAAATCAAGAACATGAATGGGAGTCGAACCTCAAAGTCACCGAAGGCGTTGATGGTCCCATCCAAGTCAACCCTAACGCTTTGGAACGCATGAAACGCAACCAACAGCAGCTCATGCCGTTGGACTGGTATGTTGAAGGCATCCTCAAAGGCGACCGCGTGACGCTGAGCAAGGCTATCACTTTGGTTGAGAGTGCCTTGCCCAAGCATCAGGACTTGGCGCAACAGATTATCGCGGCCTGTTTGCCCCATGCGGGTAAGGCCTTGCGATTGGGCATTACGGGCGTTCCGGGCGCGGGCAAAAGCACCTTCATCGAAGCTCTTGGCGTTCACCTTTGCGACAAGGGACAAAAACTTGCCGTCCTCGCCATCGACCCTTCGAGCCAACGCTCCAAAGGCAGCATCTTGGGCGACAAGACCCGCATGGAAAACCTTTCCGTGCATCCCAACGCCTACATCCGTCCTTCGGCCTCGGCGGGCACTTTGGGCGGCGTAGCACGAAAGACAAGGGAAACGATAATCCTTTGTGAAGCAGCGGGTTATGACACCATTTTCGTGGAAACCGTGGGCGTGGGACAATCGGAAACGGCGGTACATTCCATGGTCGATTTCTTCCTCCTTATATTAATCAGCGGTGCCGGCGACGAGCTGCAAGGCATCAAGCGCGGCATCATGGAGATGGCTGACGGCATAGCGGTGAACAAGGCCGACGGCGACAATGTGATGCGTGCCAACCGTGCCGCCGCCGAATGTCGTAATGCGCTGCATCTCTTCCCCTTGCCAGAGTCGGGACAAGAGACCAAGGTGCTGACTTGCTCCGCTTTGACGGGCTTCCAAATCGACGAAGTCTGGCAAATGGTGGCCGACCACGTCCAAGCCATCCGCGACAATGGCTATCTCTACCGCAAACGCGCCCAACAGGACGTGCAGATGATGTACGACTCGATGGACAGTGCCCTGAAAAACGACTTCTACCAAAACCAACTCGTTTCCGACCTTCTCCCCTTGGTCGAAAGCGACGTGCGCGGCCAGCGGATGAGTGCTTATATTGGCGCACAGAAGTTGTTGGATGCTTATTTTAATATGCTGAAAAGGTAGGCAACCATAAAACAAACGGTTTATTATCAACCTGCTTTTTGTGCACAAGATTTTGAATTGAGGTTGAAATGGTACTATGCATCATCCTAATCGTGTTAATCGTTGCCTTTGTAATTCTCAAGGCATCCAGAAACACTCCAGAACACAAAGGGAGAGAAGGAGAACTTCACGTCCATAACATTCTCGAACATCTTCCAGATGAATATATTGTATTTGACGATGTGATACTGAAAACTACTAACGGCACCACACAAATTGACCATATAGTTGTATCTAGATATGGAGTGTTTGCCATTGAAACCAAAAACTATCGTGGTGAGATTTATGGTAGTGACGACCGCCAACAATGGACGCAAATAATTGTGACGAATGTCACATACAAGAAGAAGTGGTACAAGACCTATAGCTATGTTACAAAGAACCGTTTTTACAATCCTGTGAAGCAGTCCGTGTCACATGCCAATGCAATTAGAAAAACCTTAAACGCCTGGCCTAACCTTAAAGTGGTGCCAATCGTCGTGTTTGCTGGCAGTGCCGTCCTTCAGAACGTCACCACGCAGCATCATGTCGTCTACGACGACCAGCTGCTGGCTACCATCCAAAGCTACAGCTATCCCTGCCTCTCTGATGCCGAGGTTGCCCAAGTGGTCAACCGTCTAACCCAGCAAAACGTCAGAGATCAAGTGGATGACCAAACCCATGTGAGCAACGTCTTTGCCGCCAAGTACAAAACTGACAGCAAAATAGCCTCCGGCATTTGTCCCCAATGCGGCGGCACCCTCGTTCTCCGCCACGGCAAATACGGCAACTTCTACGGATGCTCCAACTATCCCCGTTGTAGGTTTACAACGCACTAATTAGAATGGTTAGCAAAAGAAAGACCATCACACAACTGTTAATTCTAATGAGTTATGCTTTAAAAATCCAAATGAAAAAGCAAAGTCTGTCAAAAATAATCATAATTTTGCATCGTTGAAACAAATTGCCCCTATGGCATAGATTTTCGGACATTTTATATTGTAATACAACCAAACCACACAACCATGTACGACGAAACAAAAGAAAGAAAAAGCGGTACGAGAGTGATTCTTCTCGTAGTCCTATGCATCGCCTTTTTGATAGCAATTCTATGGAAACAAGGATTGATTCATTGGGAGCAGTCGCCCGAGGAGCAAAACGAACAAATTGCCACTATTGAAAAAGAATCGACAATTACCCCAAATTCTGGTTTTATGGTTTCAGAATCGGATTGGGAGACTCTTCAAAATGAGGTCAAACAATTGCGTAAGGAGGTGGAACAACTGAAAGCGGCCAAGCCCAAAACCACATCCACACCAAAACAAACCACAACACAAAATGAGTTAACACCGCCGCAACCATCCAAACCAGCAGCAAAAAGCACTATAGAAGTACGGGAATCAACACCAGCAAATCCCTCCTCTATTAAAACATCTCAAACAAAAGAAACTGCAAGCACAACAATAGATCCAAATGCACTTACATTGGCAAACTATCATCACGACTGGGTACAATCGGAGGCAACAGTGGCGTTGCAAAACAACACAAACCGTACAATTACCTATGTCGCAGGACGTATGATATATTACGACATGAGCGGTAATATGCTGGATTATCAAGATTTCACAAAGTCTATTACAATAGAACCTAACATGGTAAAAAGTTTCTCATTGAGGGGTTATGGTCATAGAGAACAATTTGCATACTATAAGAGTAAGACTTCTGCCACCAATCCAGACCGAAAGTATAAGGTCAAATTTGAGTTGAAATCGTATAAATAAAAACAAACTGCGACTCATTAGGAATAGATGTCACGCTAAATAGTTGTGTTTCTTGTAAACCAGCGGATGAGCGCTTACATCGGAGCGCAAAAGCTGTTGGATGCTTATTTTAATATGCTGAAAAGGGAATAACACAACCTCCGTTTTCGGAATTTTGTGATATTTTCCCTTGTTTGGTTCGGAATTTTGTGATATTTTGGACAAAAACAGTTGGAATTTTGTGATTTATAAAGCATAAATCCTTATGGACCAAATATTTCTGCTGAAACGATGGATTAATGAACGAATTGTAGCTTAGAGGTTAGTCCACCATCAATTTGGAGGGAATGAAACGGTCGATAATCACGAAATTACCGTCAATATGGAACACGACTGTCCATTTGTGGTTCATGATGGAAAGTGTTTTGGCCTTCGGATGGATTCTTCTTGCCGTCGCAAATTGGCTATACCGATACATATCAGCAGTGTAGGAAAGCGAAGCCAATTTGCCTAATATCCTGTTCACATAATTGTGTCCGCTCTCAACACGGTACAACGACGCGATGTAACGCACCATTCCATCGAGATCGTCAGTTGCATCATTGCTGACTATCACCCTGTAATTCCGCATAGTAGACATCAAGTTTTTGGTGGAAGAGTTCTCCAAAACGCTCCAATGTCATACATCCAAATGGTATGTCTTGCAAAGAAGAACCTTGAAAACAATGGGCTTGCTCCAAATTTCCATAGGTTACTGCTGGTTCGGAGGCTATTGCCGTTTTTTTGTCTTCTTGTGTGTCGTAAGTTTTCATTGAAATGTGACAATTTTGGTTGCAAAAATAAGTAGTTTTTTTGGAATCATGCAAAATCCTTGTATTTTCTTTTTGAAAAAAACTGCAAAGATTGCCGCTCATTGCGAAAGGTTCGAGGCAGGTAGGAAAGACTTTTTCAACAAACTGGTCACCAACACAAAATACAAGAACATTCGCTACGGCATCAAACTCTGTTACAAGAACATAAGGTTTCAACGGAAAATTCTACACCTTGCCTTACTTCGCAACATTCCTACTGAAACGGTGGATTAATGAACGTATCGCAAAATAGAAACGCCGTGCGCGGCCAGCGGATGAGCGCCTATATCGGGGCGCAGAAATTGTTGGATGCTTATTTTAATATGCTGAAACATTGATAGTTACAACTCGTTTTGTTCGTAAACCAGCGGAAAGTGCCAAAAAAATTGCGATTCCGCTGGTTTACGCACATTTTATAATATAAAAACTTGTTTTTCTTTTGATTACAAAAGCAAATTATCCAAAACCAACTCGTTTCCGACCTCCTTCCCTTGGTCGAAAGCGACGTGCGCGGCCAGCGGATGAGTGCTTACATTGGGGCGCAGAAGTTGTTGGATGCTTATTTTAATATGTTGAAAAGGGAATAACACAACCTCCGTTTTCGGAGTTTTGTGATTTTTTCGCTTGCTTGGTTTGGAATTTTGTGATAATTTTGCCGAAAAAATATCGGAATTTTGTGATTTGTAGCTTGCAAAACATTGTCATTCAGACAATTTCAAATACTCATTAGCTTAACAGCATCATTATTAGTAATCCACCATCATTACTGTGATGAAAAGACTAATTTTGAAGTCGGTCTATCAGTATTGACTTGACGATTTCGTAGCTTTGGAGGGGATCGAAGGTGTCGCCTAAACGGAGGAGGTTTTTGGTGTCGCCGAGGAAATCCGTGTCTTTCATCTTCTCTTCCATATTCAAAACGTATTCCTTGTAGGTGGGGCTGTGGTCAACAACAAAGGCCATGTATTCACGGTAACAACGAATTACGTTTTCGACGTTTACATTGGCTATCGTCAGGGCTTTGTACAAATCATAGAGGTCGCGACCCTTAAGTCGTTGGTACAAGGCGCGTAGCTTGGTACCGACCAATTCGTCCAACTGATAGGTCAACAGTTCGGCACTGCCTTCGTACCACTGGTTTTTTACCTCAAAAGGCTTTCGCACCATAGGCAGAACGCTGAAATGCTCTTTGCAGTTGATTTCCACTTTCAGATGGATAGGAAGTGACGGCACACCCGAAGATGTTGTCCTGAAAATCAGCGTATTGTTGTGCTTTTTTTGTTTTACTTTCGGCTCGCCGAGAAATGAAAGGGCATCACGCAGATGGTCGTAGGTTTCCTTGATGGGACCTGCCTCCATTTGAACGAGGTCAATGTCCTCACTATAGCGAGGCTGCGGATGGAGATAAAGTTTGTGCAAAGCAGTGCCGCCACGAAAGGCTAAATGATTGGCGAGATAGTCGTCCTTGTAAATCTCAACCAAGGCTTTGCATATTATCAAATCCTGTTCGACTTGGACTTCATTAGGCCAAGGCACAAACTGGTTCCATTCGGTTATTGCGGCTTGCGGTATCATAATTCGTCTATTTCAATTTCTTGGTTTACAATTATTTTCCATCGTTTGTTCAGTTCGCAATCGTCAGGAACTTCTTTTGTGGTTTTCAAAGCGACTTTCCTGAAATGGAGATTTGCGGCTTGCGCCAAAACAAACAATTCGCCTGACTTTTCCTGCTCATTGAGCACTGTGTCCAACAGGTAGCCCAAGCGTTGGATTACCGGGACATTGAAATAGTCCAGCAACTTGGGTGAAACGGTAGCGAAATGGATTTCTTCGGCCAATTCGGCCAAGACCGTTGCAACTCTTGTAAAGCCACCAACAGCCTGCTCCGCATCAACCAAATCCAAAGCGGTGAGTTCGGGGGAAGACACATTCACATAACCTGTTTGCGTTTGAAATTTTCTAGTGAAACCCATGGGTAACTGCTCGCGTTTGAAAAGCAGTATTTCCGTTCCGGCTTTAATGCCGGAATGGAAAGCCTTTCCTTCCGTGAAAACCGTAAAGTTCTGTGGTCTTTGATGGGCTGCACCATACATTTCTGCGGCATTGAGCAAGGCCACATAGTATTGACAACCAAGACAATGCATCAAATGGTCAAGATAAAACGTAGGAGGAACGATGCCTTTGAGTTTGTATTCGGTTGGGACGATGACATAGAAATTGTGCCAAGGAGAAACGACAGAGTTTTTGGCAATCAAGCGTGTGATGGCTCTTGTGATGGCATTGTATGACTTGTCTGGGAAAGCGGAGCATAGGTCTCTTTTGTTAAAGAAGAAATGCCCTCGCATCGCCATCGACTCAATCCAATTAGGTATGCTTTTATGCTCTTCCATTTTTTCGGTTTTTGACAATCACAATGCAAAAGTACACAAAATTTGTCTTGTTTTGCTCTTTGATTGCAAAAAACCATGTCATTCCTCCATTAACCGATACTCCTCCGCCTTCGCCGCATCATCATTAATAAGGTACAACTCGTAAAGGTTGCGGCAAACCTCTTCGCGAACATTTTTCTCGGCCTCGGTGAAAGGCCCTTCGCCCAATTTTTCGAGCACGCGCTCGTATTCCTCAATCAGTTCCATGCCTTCCTCGCCATTCGACTCCATCGTTTTGGCGTTGTTGAATGAAATCATCCAGTCTCTTAGTGCCATATTTTCATTATTTTTCCTGTTTTCGCAGAATGTTGAACTTTTATTTCTATCTTTGCGCAAAAATAGTAAAACACCATTAAATAATATCAAATTATTCAAATAATATGAAAAAAGCGATAAAACTCATAACAACATTTGCTTTATTACTAGTATTTACATCATGCAACAAAAGCAATGACATTACGAGTAAACCCGTAAATGCTCGCTATGAAGTAACAACAATTGATGGGAATCCTGAAGAAGCCCAACTTGTTTACATTACGCAAGATAGAGTTGGATACGGAAATGGCCTTCAAACCCTGACTGAAAAAGTTACCACACCATGGCAACATGAATTTATAGCATATACTCCTTTTAATTTTACCGTATACTGCAATAATTACAATAACTCCAACCATAAGATTGGCTATATTGTTCGTCTTTATATAAATGATGAATTGATTACAGAAAGAAAAGGAGAGAATTATGTTCAATTGAGTTATATGCTCACCGAATGAAATCCACACATAGAGTTTATTCATAATCAGTATTGAATCATTATTTTTTAAATTAAATAAATCGTAATGGACCAAAGAATTTCCATGAACCCCAATCGTCTGGTGCAGTACCTCCAAAAGCCTGCATCGGAATTCACTCGCGCCGACATCATTCGTTACTGCGAGGAAAACCAAATCGAATTCGTCAACTTCCACTATTGTGGCTGGGACGGCAAATTGAAGACCCTCAACTTCGTGATTAACAGTGCAGAACACCTCGAAAACATCCTCACCGCTGGCGAGCGCGTCGATGGTTCGAGCCTCTTCCCCTTCATCGAAGCCGGAAAAAGCGACCTCTATGTGGTGCCGAAGTACCGCACGGCCTTCCGCAACCCCTTCACTGAGGTTCCGACCTTGGACATCCTCTGCTCGTTCTACAACCGCGACGGCGAGCCTTTCGAAAGCTCACCTGAGCACATCCTCCACAAAGCCCACGAAGCCTTCAAGAAGACCACGGGCCTGAAGATGGAAACCATGGGCGAGCTGGAGTATTACATCATCGCCGACGACGAGGAAATCTACGAGGTGCCCGACCAAAAGGGCTACCACGAGAGCGCCCCGTTCAACAAGTTCACCGAGTACCGCGTCGAGGCCATGCGCCTCATCGCCCAAGCCGGTGGCTTGATTAAGTACGGTCACTCCGAAGTGGGTAACTTCACCCATGACGGCAAGATCTACGAGCAGAACGAAATCGAGTTCCTGCCCACCAACATCGAGGATGCCGCCGACCAACTCGTTGTCGCCAAGTGGATTATGCGCCAGTTGGCCTACCAATACGGTGTCACCTTGACCTTCGCCCCGAAAATCACTGTGGGCAAAGCCGGCTCAGGAATGCACGTCCACTGCAAGTTCACGAAAGATGGCAAGAGCGTGATGGTCAACAAGGGTGAACTCAGCGACTACGGCAAGAAAGCCATCGCCGGTTACATGGACGCTGGCACTTCGCTGCCTGCCTTCGGCAACCCCAACCCGCTGTCGTTCCTCCGTCTGGTGCCTCATCAGGAAGCCCCGACCTCGCTGTGCTGGTCCTACTCGAACCGTAGCGCCTTGGTGCGCGTGCCGCTCGGCTGGATCAACAACGGCAAGGACATGGCCGCCAACGCCAACCCGCTTGAGAAGAAGTCGAACAAGGACTTCAGCGAGAAGCAGACCTTCGAATGGCGTGCCTCCGACGGCTGCGCCGACATGTACCTGCTGATGGCCGCCCTCTGCTGCGCCGCCCGACACGGTTTCGAGATGCCCAATGCCCTTGAAGTGGCCGAAAAGACCTACGTCGGCCTCGGCGTGAACATCCACGACGACAAGAACAAGAAGCTCCAAGAGAGCCTCGAACAACTGCCCGACAGCTGCGTGGCCGCCGCCAAGGAA
>CAMVCZ010000064.1 GCA_947166105.1 uncultured Bacteroidales bacterium | reverse complement strand
AAACTACTCATTTTTCACCTTAACTCATGCTCTCAATTCTGGGGTACATTATACTTATACCCAAACGAGTTACAAAAATGCAGACAACGAGCCATTATAATGAACGGCTGCAAATATTATCTTCACAAGTCGATACATACGACGAAGCAGGTGACATCACTTCCAAAGTATTGGATACTTATTCATACGCCTCAAACAATAAGACAGAAAGCATCATCACCCAAACCTTCACCGAAGAAGAATGGGTCAACACGAAAATTGTCCGTTTTGTTTATGATGACAAGAACCGAGTTGTCGAATACAAAACAGGAATATGGTCGCCTGAAAACCAAGATTGGAATATCACCAGAAAAACCGTTTATGACTTCAACGACGAAGAGCAAAAACTCATTGTGTCGTTCTTTCAGAAAAGCGGTGACGAATGGGTATGGCATCATTATACAGGCCAGCAACCCATCTTCTTTGAACCAGGCTTGGATGAATGGGAAAAGGCAATTTATAGTTATCATGGTTTTGGAATCAACCAATTTGAAATCACCCTGCATTATATGACGAAAGAAAAAGAAGAGGTGTTCCCGAGTCAATCGGAATGGTACTACGAAATCCAAAACGACGATGGCAGCATCACCTACCAGCACCTTGAATATGTTGCCGACACGGTGTTTGAAGGCGGGAACCGCCCAAAAATCATCGTGCGCAGCAACACACATTACGACCGCGACACAACTATGGAAGTAACTCACGAATATATCTACGAAGAAGGCGGCAAAGTGTATTGGTGGAACAAAGACCTTGAAGAGTTTACGATTCTCTACGATTATGCCGCCGAAGTTGGCGACGAATGGGAAATCAAGGTGGGAACGGAAAGTATTACGATTCATGTTGACGAAGTGGATGTTTTCGAATATGATGGCGATACCCGTAAACGATTGCATATTAGCGATATAGGAGATGTGTTTGGCGGTGACATCGTGGTAGGTTTCGGCCACATGACCAATTTCTTCCCCGAAAAACTGATGAACCAAGGCAAAGGCTACCGCGTGGAAGGCTTACGTTGCTATTGGGTAGAAGACGCACTGCTCTACCACAACGGCGAAGAGGATTGCGACGCGATTTACAGCGAAATCCATGGCGTAGAAGAAGACAGCCCTTCGACGGGCTTAGGGACCTTCACCGTTTATCCTAATCCGACCAATGGCGTTTTGTTTGTTCGGACGCACGCGGTGCGTCCCTACGAGGAATACCGCATCACCAACCTCATGGGACAAACCTTGCTGCAAGGCACAATCACCGCTGAAAACCAGCAGATTAATATTGAAAAATTGCCTGCGGGCATGTATTTCATTAGCGTAGATGGTGAAACGGTGAAATTTGTGGTGAAATGAAAACTCGATGTATTATAATTGCGTTCTTTGTGATGGCAGGTCTGACAGCCTGCCACCACGAGGCGCGCTACCTCAAGGAGGCGGAAACGCACTATCAGCAAGGCCTCGAACAACGCGCCGCCAAACAGAGCGAAGCCGCCGCCGAGTCGTTCAGCCAAGCCTTGCTTGCCCTTGAGCAATGCAAGCCCGACAAACTCGAAACGAAACGGATGAAAGCCCAAATCGAGGACAACCTCGGCTTCTGCTACTGGAAGCACGAACTGTTTGAGGAAGCCCTGCCGCTGCACGAAGATGCCGCAAAGATAGCCCGCGAACTCGGCGACTCCACCCTGTTGATGAACGCCCTGCGCAACTGCGGTAGGGCGGCGGCCTCATTGGGCGACATCGACGCGGCAGAACAACATTACGACGAAGCCCTCGACCTCGCCAAAGCCTTGAACAACAAAACAATGCAAAACGAAATCCTTTTGGAATCGAGCCGCGATGTGCTGCTGGAAAAGGAAGACTATGAGCAAGTGATTGAGCGCGTCAATCAAGCCTTGGCCGAAGGTGCTTCTGGCGATGGCCCACTGACTTTGGGCTTGGCCTACTATTATTTGGAGCAAGACAGCCTCGCCATCGTCCACCTCGCCGAAGCCACCCGAAACGAGATGGCTGGCGTGCGCATGTCGGCCTACCAAGCCCTTTGTTACTTGCATCAAATGCAAGGCGATTATGCGCAAGCCCTTGAATGTCACGAACTTTTCAACGAAAACATGATGCAGGCCGACCGCGAGCATCGCAGCGAACAGGTGCAGCGCATCAAGGCGGAATACGACTTGCAAATGCAGAAAAACAGCCTTGAAGCCGAGCAAAAACTGCGGAGCCTTTACCTCTACCTCATCCTTGGCGGCTTGGTCGTGGCCTTGGCCGTTGTGCTATTGCTTTTGCGACAGAAAACGCTGAACGCCAAACTGAAAGCCGAGGAAATGAAGAACCAATTGGAAACGGCGTTGAAGAAAAACAAGGTGTATGTGACCGCCCTTGCCCTCACCGAGCAAATCACGGCCTCCACCCTCGACTTCGACCTGAAGGAAAGCGAATGGGACGACTTCGTGACGCTCATCGACAAGGTTTACAGCGACTTCACGAAACGGCTCACGGAAAAGTACCCCACCCTCACCAAGAGCGACCTGCAAATCTGCTGCCTCACCAAGCAAGGCTTCAGCAACCAAGTCATTTCCATACTGATGAACCTGCAAACCAACAGCTACGCCCGCCGCAAGTCGCGCATCAAGCAAGAAAAGATGAACGGCTTGGAGGATGAGCGGAGTTTTGAAGAGATAATCAATGAAATCTAACCACAAAACTTTCAAAAATATGAATCAATTTATTAATAATCAAATATTTGGAAAAATGAAAAAGTCTCTTATCTTCACAGTTTTAATGGCCTTGGCCATGAGTGGATTCGCACAGCAATACCATTTCGCTGCTACTTGTGAATCGGGGCAAACATTATACTACCGCATTACAGATGCGGAAGCACACACCGTAATCTTGACGCACCCTGTCTCACAAAACTACATTTGGTTCCAAGGCAATTATTACGGGAACTTTGCCCAACCACAAGGAGAAGTTGTTCTTCCCTCAATTGTTAATTACAATGACGTTGACTACTATGTAACTGCCATCGATTCCTGTACTTTTTGGGAATGTGGCATCACATCAGTCTTCATTCCCGAGAGTATTACATCCATCGCTCCAAGGGCATTTGCTTATTGTGAGTCATTGGAAACCCTTTTGGTGGACGGAACGAATCCCACATTCTACTCTGAAAACAACGCCATTATCAGAAGAGAAGACAAAGCCTTGGTGGTGGGATGCAAGACAACAACGATTCCTAATGATATAAAAATCATTTGCTCTCAGGCTTTTCGGGGGTCAGGCGACAGCGGTGACTTAGTTATCCCCAACTCGGTAAAGACCATTGAAGAATGGGCCTTCTCAAGCAGTCGGTTTTCGGGTTCAATTACTCTTTCCGATTCATTGGAAACCATCGGCTTATACGCTTTTTATCTTTGTAATGTTTCGGGACCACTGGTCATACCCAATTCCGTGACGGAAATAGGTGAGAGAGCGTTTTGGGATTGCCACAATCTCACAAGCCTTACGCTTTCCTCTTCGCTTTCCTCTATCGAAAAAATGACTTTCGATGGATGCGATTTCATCGGTACCTTGATTATTCCCAACTCAGTTAAACAAATTGGCGAATTTGCTTTTGATGGAAACGATTTTTCCGAACTTATCATGGGGGATTCTGTTGTTACGATAGGATTTGCTGCTTTTGTACATTGCAATGACTTTACGGGATCTTTAAGACTTCCTGCTTCACTCACTGAAATCGAAAAATGGGCTTTTGCAGACACTTACTTCGATGAGATTCATTCTCCACGGATGGTGCCACCTGCACTTCATCCAGATGCCTTCCAAGAATACGACACAAACATCCCGATTCATATACCATTTGGTTGCACTGAGGCCTACCAAAACGCCGAAGGCTGGGATTACTTCAACAACTACATCGAAGAGGAGCCTATCATCTACAGGGATTTCGAGCCTGATTCCATTTTAATCTACTGGCAGAAATTAGGCCCCATGTGGATAGACCTTGATGCAGATAATGAATTTGATGACTTATTAATGGAGATGCATGCAGGTGGATATTTTTGCATTCCTGAATTCGTAACAGGTTCAAATATAAAGATTTGTATTGCTGAACCCTATAGTATCCTATCAGAAGTCGAAGAAGAAAATTGGGAAACGTATATTGGCTGGAGTGGTTTATGTATCCCTTGCGCCAACGATCATTACGGTTTTCGAATCCAAAACGAAGACGATTATTACTATGGTTGGTTTGAGACCTATAACAGAGAAATCCATGCAAAAAACGAAAAACGGGTAGTTCACTGGGGCTTTGATAGAACTGCCTACTGCACCATCCCCAACTATCCCCTGCGCTGGGGACAAATATACTTGGATAGTATTGGGATGGAAGGCTCCGAATGGTACTACGAAATCCTCGACGACGAAGGCAATTTCACCTATCAACACCTGGAATGCACGGGCGACACCGTTATGCAAGGCAAACGCCCGAAAATCATCGTGCGCAGCAACACGCACTACAACCGTGACACGATTATCGAGGTGACACATGAATACGTTTACGAGGAAAATGGCAAGGTCTATTGGTGGAACAAGGATTTACAAGAATTCACCACGCTTTACGACCTTACTGCCAACACGGGCGACGAGTGGGAAATCAAGGTCGGCACAGAGAGCCTCACCATGCATGTGGATGCCGTGGAAACTACTGAATACGAAGGCATTCCTTATCGGGTGATACATGTAAGCGACCCCGAAGACCTTTTTAGCGGCGACATCGTGTGCGGCATCGGCCACATGACGAGTTTCTTCCCTGAGCGGTTGATGACAAGAGGCAAGGGCTACCGTGTGGATGGTATGCGTTGCTATTGGGTGGAAGGCGAACTAGTCTTTAAATACGGCGATAGAAATTGCGACGAGGTGTATCAAGAATTGCATCATGGTTTGGACGAAACCAATGATAACGGTTTCACCGTTTATCCCAATCCCGCCAACGGCGTTCTTTTTGTGCGGCTGCCACAATGTGACAGCCCTACAACGGGACAAACCGAATATCGCATCATCAACCTGATGGGTCAAACCTTGCTGCAAGGCTGCATCGATGCCGAAATCCAGCAGATTGACATTTCGGCTTTGTCTGCGGGAATGTATTTCATTACTTTTGCAGGCAAAACACAAAAGTTTGTGGTGAAATAAACGAAAATGGAGCAGCTCGCCACCTCCATTTTCATAACTTTGCATGTTGAATCATTTACCAAAATGAAAAACATTATCCAAACATTGGTTTTCCTCGTTTTGACAAGCCTTTCCCTAATGTCATTCGGCCAGCGGGAAGAGGTGTTTTTCTCAGCGCAAGGAGGGCATTATGACACCTGTTTCCTTTTGTCGATGGGTTGTCGTTCCAAAGAATACCATGTGCGCTACACCCTCAATGGTGCCACACCCGACTCCACCTCATGCCAATACGAACAACCTATCTATCTCAGCGACAGCCTATATTCGTGTTCCAATATCTTCACCATTCCCATCTGCACCAACGACTTGTTCTATCTCCCTGATTCGGTGCAACACTGCATCGTCATCCGTGCTGCCGTGTTCGATGGAAACGACAGTTGCGTGAGCCGTACTTACACCAACAGCTATTTCATCAAGGCGTTGGGATGCGACACACACGGGCTCCCCGTAGTCTCAATCTGCGCCGATTCCCTCGACTTGTTTGGCTTTGAGCAGGGAATCTTGGTGCCCGGCATCCATTTCGACTCCCTTAACCCTGAAATTTCAGGCAACTATTTCCAAAAAGGCAGGGAATGGGAGCGCGTGTCGAATGTGGAGTTTTACGATTATTCCGACAACGGTGGTATCAACCAGATTTGCGGACTAAGGACACATGGCAACCGCGCCCGACGACAACCTCAGAAAGGCCTGAAAATCTATGCGAGGCAGGAATACGGCAATAAGCATTTCCATCACCAGTTCTTTGAATCCGACTCTCTTAACTTATTCAAACGCTTGGTTATCAAACCTTTCTCTTCGCTTTATCCCTTTTCGGGCATCCAAGACTACATTTGCAGCCAAACGGCCATCGACATCGGCTTGGAGGCAGGCCAGTCAAGGCCCGTCGTGCTGTATCTCAATGGCGAATATTGGGGCATCTATTTCCTTCAGGAAAAGTTGGATGAGCGGTATCTTGAAAACCATTTCGGCATTAATCCAACCCAATGCGACATCGTTGGCGACTGGTTCGGTACGACCGAATACGGCGGGCCGGTCAACGATTATGGAATCCACATCGAGTTTGAAGACATGATGAATTGGCTTGAGGCTGCTGACTTGGCAAAAGAAGAAGATTATCAACACCTTAATGAACTTGTAGACCTCAACAACTTCATGGACTATATCATCTTTGAGACCTTTATTGCCAACACCGACTGGCCTGCAAACAACATGCGTTGCTGGAAAACGGACGGTGGCCGATGGCGCTGGATTTTCTTTGACGGCGACGCCACTTTGAACGAATACACCCTTGACTCATTAGGCAACGCCGTCCTTTTCGATGCCTTTGGCAACGCCACCTACACTGGCAACAACATTTGGCCTTCCAGCAAAGAAGCCACGCTTTTGTTCAGAAAATGCCTTGAAAACCAAGAATTTGAAGAACAATTTGGAAACAAGTTGCTCCAATTGTGTCAAGATGTCCTCGCCTACGACAACACGGTGCAGCATTATTTCCGAATTAAGTCGATGCTGCAACCTGAAATCGGAGGACAAGCCTTCAGATTCGGCTATCCAATCGGTGTGGACTTTTGGAATTGGGCTTGCACAATAAGCCACGACTTCCTCTTGAATCGAGCCTCAATCTTTGCTACTGAATTTATTGATTATGTGGGAATTACCGAACAGCAAGAAACGGCTTGCATTTCCGTGTACCCCAACCCCGCAAACGATGTTTTGTTTGTTCGGAAGCAGGCGATACCTCCCTATGAAAGATACCGCATCACTAACCTGACGGGACAAAACCTGCTACGAGGCACAATCACCGCTGAAAACCAGCAGATTAATATTGAAAAACTGCCTGCGGGGATGTATTTTATTAGCGTGGGCGGGCAAACTTTGAAGTTTGTGGTGAAATAACACGGAACTTGTAGGGCTGTCGTACCACGGCAGCCGTCTGAAAAAAACGGCTGCCACGATGTGGCAGTCCTACAAGCATTAATAATTCAGCCCGAAAGCCCAAATGGGAATCACATTGCCGTAGCCATATTCGATGTCGTCCTTCACTACATAGCCTTCCCTTGCATCGGTAATCTGTTTCTTTCCTTTGCTCTTTCCGCCCACCTCAAAAGTCTTACCCTGAACCTCAAAATCGGAAATGGGCGACGACACAACTTTATGATTCACACGCATTTGGTTGAGGAAAAAAGTTTCCCGCAGCGTTCCCGCATCTTCCTGGCCTTCACCTAAATTGTACATCAGATTCGTGTTGTCCAAATACACTTTCTCCACTTTTCCGAGCTCGCCCAAACCACCTGTCCCGTCGCGCAATTGGGCCAACAAGCCCGCTTTTTCCATATAAACAAGGTAATCCTCCACATTGTTTCTGCTGGCCTGAATCTGGCTTCCCAAACTTGACATGTTGGGCTTGTAAGGCACCAATCCGGCAATAATCGCCATCAGTTTTTTCAGTTTTCTTGCCGTACCGATGTTCATGCCTGCAAACTGCGGAATGTCGACTTCAATCGTTCTTGTAATCACCTGACTCAACTCTGTTTCAAAGTCAAGGTCTTGACTGAAAGGGTAATAGCCTTCTTTCAAATACTGCTTGAAATACACCAAAGGATGGCTTACACCCGGAATTTTCGCTTCATGGTTCAAGATTTGCTCCATGCTTAAAACGCGCGTTTCAATGTGGTGCCGAATGGCCAAAAACTCACGGAACGACAAACCTTGCATCATGTATTTCGGTGCCCGCCGGCTCAGGTCGGCTTCGCCTTTCTCGATGTCGAGGATGGACGAACCCGTGAAATAAACATGCAAGTCGGGAAACGAATCGTACATCAGTTTCAGTTCCTGCGACCAATTGGCATATTTGTGTACCTCATCGATAAACAAAAACTTTCCGCCGTTTTTATTGAAACTTTCCGCCATTTCATACAAGCTGTAGGTCGAAAAATACAGGTGATCCGCCGTCACATACAACGTGTCGTGAAGTGAATGGCACTTTTTGATGTGCTGAAGAAACAGCGTCGTTTTGCCCACACCTCTTGGTCCGACCAAGCCTAACATGCGGTTATTCCATTGAATGTCAGCATACTTGTAACGGACAAATTCGCTCGTTGTCGTGTCAAGTTGCTTCTGCATAAACTCATACAACTTTTCCATTTTGCATTAATTTGACACCGCAAAATTACTAAAATTGCACTGTGTGAGTGCAATTTTATCAATTTTTTGCACTGTGAGAGTGCAATTTTTACGATAATTCCGCTTTCACTTCGGTATTTGATAAGGCTCTCGCGATGATTTGTGCATGGTCGAAGGCCAAATCGGGCAGACGGTTGAGGGCAAACCATTGCGCCTTGGCTGCATCGTCGCCGCCAACGGCTTTTTGCTGGGTGTCGTCAACACCCCAATAGGCCACGCTGACGGTGCGGTGGCGCGGGTCGCGGTCGATGGCACCGAAAGCATACAATTGGTGCAATTCGATGCCCGTCAGACCCGTTTCTTCTTGCAGTTCACGCGCCGCGCAGGTGTCCAAGTCCTCTTCCATCTCCAAAAAACCGCCCGGCAAAGCCCAACAACCCTTGAAAGGCTCTTTGCCCCGCTCGATGAGGAGCAAATGCCAAACACATTCTATCTTCTTGAAAATCAAACAATCAGTTGTAACGCACGGACGTGGATAATTGTAAGTGAAACTCATAATGACCTATTTTTCGGCAAAAGTAAGATTATTTCTCTATTTTTGCGTCAATTATTCATTGAATCATGCAAAACCTCAACATCGCCTACATCCAAGCCGACCTCAAATGGGAGGATAAAACGGCCAATTTGCAGCATTTCAGCCAATTATTAGAACAAGTTCGTCCTGAAACCGACCTGATTCTCCTGCCCGAGACCTTCACCACGGCCTTCCCCGTCGACCCGAAATTCTTCGCCGAAACCGAAGACGGCCCGACGATGCAATGGCTTCAGTATCAAGCCAAAGCGAAAAACGCCGTGATTTGCGCCACTTTCCCTTTGGAGCAAGATGGGCATTATTACAACAGCCTCGTCTGGATGCGCCCCGATGGAAGCTATGAACTCTATTTCAAGCGGCACACTTTCACGATGGGCGGCGAGGACAAGTTGGTGGAACGCGGTGACCGTCAACTGATTGTGGAACTGAAAGGCTGGCACATCCGCCCGATGGTGTGCTACGACATCCGTTTCCCTGTGTGGGCGAGAAACCGCTACCAAAACGGACAATACGAGTACGATTTGGCTTTCTATTTGGCCAACTTCCCCGATTCGCGAATGGTGGTTTGGAACACGCTCCTTGTGGCCCGTGCCATTGAGAACCAAGCCTATTGGATTGGCGTAAACCGCGTCGGTGAGGATGCCAACGATTTGCATTATAGCGGTGAATCTCAAGTGATTAATTCACGCGGCGAGGTCATTTCCAAGGCCGAGCCTTACCAAGAAGCTGTGCTGCATTGCACTTTGGATGGTGAAAAGCTGGAACGTTTCCGTCAGAAATTCCCTTTGGGGCCGGACTGGGATGGGTTTGAAATCAACACATAAATTATATCACAAAACCTACAAAACTTGCAAAACCTCAAGAAAAAGCGTGTGGCGGCTACACAACCGTGTCGCCGCCGGAAAGCCGCCGGTTGGCAGCTTTCCACAACTCAAATAACGTTTTGTTGGTTTTGAAAGTTTTGTTCCAAAAAATAACGCCATGATTTCTGTTTTCACTGACGAATACTATATGAAACAGGCTTATTTGGAAGCCGAAAAGGCCCTTGAGGCCGACGAAATTCCGATCGGGGCCGTCGTGGTGTGCAACAACAAGATCATCGCCCGCGCCCACAACCAGACCGAGACCCTCAACGACGTGACCGCCCACGCCGAAATGCTGGCCATCACCGCAGCGACCAACGCCTTAGGCGCAAAATATTTGGATGAGTGTACGCTCTACGTCACCTTGGAGCCTTGCCCTATGTGCGCTGGTGCCTTGTGCCATGCCCATATCGGTAAAGTCGTTTGGGCCGCCGACGACCCGAAAAACGGCTTCTCGCGCTTCGGCAAAATGCTGCATCCCAAGACGAAGACCGACACGGGCGTCATGCATGACGAATGTCTCGCCTTGCTGACGGATTTCTTCAAGAAGAGAAGATAGGATTTGAGGCCAAAATAGGGATTTTTGCGCAAAATCTCCATTTTTGCACAATCTTTTATCCCATTTTGCAGAGATAAAAGGTATTTTTGCACATGAGTTCAAAAAAATGCGATGTTTGTCTATAAAAACAATTTGCCCGACCTCCATCACTTGAAGGTCGGGCAAATTCGGTCATGTAGGACTTGTCACTGACTTCAGATCAGAAATCTGTTTCAGCTTTTATGATAAGTTCCTCGGGGCTTTCTTGCGCCGTTTGCAAGAATTTGACCTTGATTCGCTTATAAATGTCATTACTTCTCTTGGCTTGCACACCATTTTTGTATATAACAGCATTTGCGCCATAGACAAATTCATCGGGAAGGTCAGCCTCATTATAAACAGGTTTGGCTTCGACCTTGGCAGTGAAAGGAGCTTTTACATCGAAAGCAGCAATGGACCAAGGCAGGGTAACACCTTTAACCTCAACAGGGTTGCCATCAGCGCTATTGTAAGTCACATCAAACTTAAAGCATTCGTCAGTGGTTATCACAACACCTTCGACTGTGGCTGTGTTCTCAAGGGCATAGGAGACCTTGAAAGTTTTGCTTGTTGAGTCACCAGAAGCGTTATTGTCTTTCTTGCAACCTGTAAACACTATGCTACCAATAAGCAGGGTAGCCAGCAGAAACGTTACTTTTTTCATTTGTTTGAATTTTGATGGTTAAACATTAGGTTGAATTAAAAAAGTTGAACTAAAATTGGTGCAAAAATAGTAAATTTAGAATTGAAAAAGCATATTCTTTCCTTGAATAAAGGCTAAAAACCATCTTTCTGAGCAAAAACGCCTTTTTTGCGCGACAAGGCCTGCAATTACGACTCATTAATCCTCTGATATTTCGCTCATCATATTGCGATACGCGGAAAATACATTGGCGCGCGAGATATAACCCAAATACTTCCCGCCTTGGATGACAGGGATGTTGTATTTGCCTGATTTCTGGAACTTGTGCACGATCTCCTCCATCGGCTCCTCGGGGTGAATGACGTAGTCGGGAAGGACGGCGAAATTTTGTATCGATTGGTCGTAATAGGTCGCATCGAAGAGGATACCTCGCACATCGTCGAACAGCACATGACCGCAGAAGAAGCCTTCCTTGTCGACGACGGGGAAGATGTTGCGCTTCGACGAGGCCACTAACGGCAGCAGGTCGCGGAAGGTGGCATCGGGATGGATGGGACTGAAGTTGGTCTCTATCAACTGGTTGATAGCCATCATATTGAGAATACTCTTGTCTTTGTTGTGGGTCACCTCAACGCCTTTCTCCGCCACGGCATTGGTGTAAATCGAATGGCTGAAAAACAGCCGATTGATGGCGTAGGCCAAGGCCGAGACAATCATCAGCGGCACGATGAGCGCATAGCCGTTGGTGATTTCGGCGATGAGGAAAAGTCCCGTCAGCGGGGCATGGAGCATACCCGCCACAAGGCCGCTCATCCCGACAAGGGCAAATTTGGCCGGATCTAAATCGCCAAGGCCCAAATAGTTGACCAAAGTGGCAAAAAACAATCCCGTGAACGCCCCGATGAACAAGGCCGGAGCGAAAGTGCCGCCCACGCCGCCAGCCCCGAAAGTGAAGGCCGTGGCAAAGGCTTTCAGCAAAATCATGCCCGCGAACAGGATGATAACCACCAAATCATATTCCTTGAAATGCGCAAACCAAGGATTGTTGAACACGGGGCTGTAATCGCCGCGCAAAGCCGAGTTGATGGCCTCGTAGCCTTCGCCGTAAAGTGCTGGAAACAAAAAAATTAGGATACCAAGCAAAGTTCCGCCTACAAGCAAGCGTTTCCACGGCGAAGTGATTTTCTTGAATTGTTTCTCCACGCTGAAAGTCACCTTCAGGAAATAGGCCGAAACCAAGCCCGCAAAAACGCCCAACAGCACATAATATATGGCATTGGACGGGATGAAACCCTCAGCGATGACGGCAGGGTATTCCACCGTTTGGCCAAGGAAGAAATATGCCGTCAGAATGGCGACAAACGAAGAGCAAATGATAGGCACTAACGCATTGAGCGACAGGTCAATCATAAACACCTCAAGGGCGAAAACGATACCCGTAATAGGCGCTTGGAAAATAGCCGCCAATGCCGCCGCGCCACCCATTCCGATGAGTTGGATGGTGTGCTTGTAATCCAATTTCAGCAACTGCGCGATGTTGGAGCCAATGCTGCCACCCGTCGAAACGGATGGGCCTTCCAATCCCACCGAACCGCCAAAACCGACCGTCAAGGCACTGGTGACAATGCTCGACCAAGTGCTGCTGCGGCTCACCTTGCCCTTGTTTTTCGAGATGGCGTAAAGGATGCCCGGTATGCCGTGCCCGACCTCTTTTTTCAGGATGTATTTGCAAAACAGGATGGTCAGCAGGATGCCGATGGCGGGACAAATGAAATAGAGGAAATGCGCGTAGTTGAACTGCGCATTGATGACCAAGTCGCGGATGCCATGCGCCAATTTCTTGATGATGACTGCGGCGGCACCCGCACAAAAACCAGTCGGGATGCTGAGTATCAGCATGAAACGGCGGTCGGTCATGTGTGTCGCCCGCCATTCGTTGAATTGGTCAATCCATCCGTTGATTTTGTCTTTCAGCACAGTTTTAGTCGTTTTGCGGCGGCTAAAATAGGAAAAAGTAACGCGCGAAGGAAAAAGAAATGACTTTTTCCCTAATTTCGCACCGTCGAACAACAATTAAACATTTCAACAATCAACAATTCAACCCGATGAAAATCGTCAGTTACAACGTGAACGGCATCCGAGCAGCCATCAACAAAGGCCTGCTGCAATGGATTCAGGAATACCAACCCGACGTGCTTTGCTTTCAGGAACTGAAGGCCACGCCCGACCAAATCCCCCTGATGGACTTTGAGATGATGGGCTATCACCATTATTGGCTGCCCGCCCAAAAGAAAGGCTACAGCGGCGTAGGCCTCATCACCAAACAAGAGCCTGACAACGTAGTCTACGGCATGAACGAGCCTTTGTATGACAACGAAGGTCGTTTCCTTCGTGCTGATTTCGGCGACCTTTCGGTGGTGAGCGTCTATCATCCCTCGGGCACCACGGGCGACGAGCGGCAAGCCTTCAAGATGGTGTGGTTGGACTTTTTCCGCCAGTATGTCAACGAATTAAGAAAGGAAAGACCGCAGTTGGTGCTTTCGGGCGACTACAACATCTGCCACGAGGACATCGACATCAACAACCCGCGAAAGCACGACACCTCGTCGGG
>CAMVCZ010000063.1 GCA_947166105.1 uncultured Bacteroidales bacterium | reverse complement strand
TCCCTTGAAAAAATGTTCAAATCCATGCAAAAGTCCCTTGAAAAAGTGTATCTTTGCAGCCGAAACTCCCTTGAAAAAGTGTCATGCTGAAACGAAAAATCGAAAATATCCTTTTGGAATGGAAAGAGGATTCTGAAAGAAAACCTTTGGTTATCAAAGGAATAAGGCAATGTGGAAAGACTTACTCTGTGCTAAAGTTCGCCCAATCGCATTATCGACATAGTATTTATGTCAATTTTGTGGAAGAGCCGGATTTGAAATTGGCTTTTTATGGCTCGAAGTCGGTAGACAACATCGTGATGAACCTTTCGACTATGCTGGAAGGTGCCGTTTTTGCTCCGGGCAAGACCTGCCTGATATTGGATGAGTTGCAGGAATGTCCAGAGGCACGGACGGCATTGAAGTTTTTTAAGACCGATGGCCGTTATGATGTCATTTGCACAGGCTCGTTGTTGGGTGTCAAAGGTTATGAGGCGAAGAAGAAAAGCAAGGAAGCGGGAAAAGGCATTTCCGTTCCTGTGGGTTATGAAACCATTGTGGAGATGTATCCGCTTGATTTTGAAGAATTTCTTTGGGCGAATGGGATAAGTCAAGAGGTGATTGCCCTGTTGAAAAGCGCCTTGGAAACCGAAACACCTGTGCCAGAGGCGATTCATAAGCGGATGTCGGATTTGATGCTGCAATATGCCGTCGTAGGAGGAATGCCCGAGGCGGTGAATACATTTCTTGCCACGCACGACATTGGGCGGGTCGTCAAGGTGCAGCGAGGCATTATTGATGAGTACAAGGACGATATGGTCAAGTATGCCGCCGAGGAGGACCAAAGCCATATTCGGGAGTGCTTTGAGTCGATTCCGAAACAACTTAGCAAGGAAAACAAGAAATTCCAGTATTCGGTGGTGAAAAAAGGCGGACGCGCTTCAAAGTATCTTGGAAGCCTCCAATGGATTGAGGATGCCGGAATCATCAAGCGATGCTACAATCTTACCACTACGGAACTGCCTTTGGATGGCAACGCCATTGATGATGTTTTCAAGGTGTATATCCGGGATAATGGATTGTTCCTGCCGATGTTGGAGTTTGGTGTGCAGGCCGATGTGCTTCAAGGCAATCTGTTGGGCTACAAAGGTGCCATTTTTGAGAACTTGATGGCCGACTTCCTATCGAAAATGGGGCGAAATCTCTATTATTTCCACAAGGATTCGGGCCTTGAGGTGGATTTTGTCATGCGCTACAAAGGCCAATGCACGCTGGTGGAAGTCAAGGCGGCGACTGGGAACATCAAAAGCACGAAAACCATTCTGAAACACCCTGAAGTGTATCATGTCAATCATGCCATCAAGTTGGGCAGCTATAATGTGGGTCGCAGTGGACAAGTGTTGACCTTGCCTTTTTATATGGCATTTCTGCTTGTCGAGTATTGACGATGATGAAGTTTTTCGCTTTTTGTTTTGTGATTTCCTTGAAAACCACTACCTTTGCGCCCTCAATTTTGTATATTAAGTTTTAAATCATCAAATCTGAAATACTATGTTAAGTCAAGATGTTAAGATTGGAAGTGCCGTCCGTTTGGATGGAAAGATTTATTTCTGCATTGACTTCCAACATGTTAAGCCTGGCAAGGGCAACACTATCATGCGTATCAAACTGAAGGATGTGCTGAGCGGTAATGTGCTTGAAAAGCGTTTCGACATTGGCGTTAAACTTGAAGATGTCCGCGTTGAGCACCGTCCTTACCAATACCTCTACAAGGAAGGTGAGGACTACATCTTCATGCACACCGAGACCTACGAACAGATTCCGATCGCTGGCGACAACATCACTGGCGTGAAGTTTATGAAGGAAAACGATGTGGTTGACGTCGTCGTCGACGCCAGCACCGAGACCATCCTCTTCGCCGAAATGCCAGTGAAGACTGTGCTGAAGGTGACCTACACCGAGCCGGGCGAGAAGGGCAACACTGCCACCAACGCTTTGAAAGAAGCTACCGTCGAGACGGGTGCTATGGTTCGCGTGCCGCTGTTCATCAACACGGATGACATGATTCGCGTCGACACCCGCACGGGCGAATATTGCGAGCGTGTGAAGGCCTGATGAAGCCAACGAAACAGAAAGCGCAGGGTCAAAAAGACTTTGCGCTTTTTTGGTTTTGGCACGCAGTTTTTTGCATGCAGAATACGCAGAAATCGTAGATTCGACGTAGTCAATTATGGGAAGCGCAAACCGACGCAATACTTGACAACAGCAGTTTTCTGCAATTTCAGCGGATTCTGCGTGAGACAAAAGCAGTTTCTGCGTGAAATAATATTCCAATTCTATCGTTATCCAATAAATTCCTTCGCCGATGAAAATCAAGAAATCTACTCTGAAATCCATAGCGGAACTCATTGATGCTAAGTATGTTGGCCCTGCCAACTTCCCGATTACCGGACTGAACGAAATCCACAAGGTGGAGGCGGGCGACATCACCTTCGTCGACCATCCGAAATACTACGCCAAGGCCCTCAATTCGGCGGCCACGGTGGTGCTTATTAATAAGGAGGTGGATTGTCCCGAAGGCAAGGCCCTGCTTTTGCACCCCGACCCATTCGATGCTTTCGTCCGCCTGATGCGGCATTTCCGCCCCTTTGAACCGCAAACCACGCCGATTAGCGAAAGCGCGACGATAGGAGTGGGGACGCTTATCATGCCGGGCAGTTTTGTCGGACATCATACTGTCATAGGGAAGAACTGCCTCATCCATCCCAATGTGACGATTTATGACCACTGCGTCATTGGCGACAATGTAATCATCCATTCGGGCAGCGTCATCGGGGCGGATGGGTATTATTTCCAACGCCGTAACGAGGGCTACAAGAAATTCGAGTCGTTTGGGCGCGTGGTCATTGGCGACGACGTGGAAATCGGTGCTCTGTGCAGCATCGACCGTGGCGTGACTTCAGATACCCTCATCGAGAGTGGCACCAAGCTCGACAACCACTGCCAAATTGGGCACGACAGTTATATTGGCCACAACTGCCTAATCGGGGCACATGCCGCCATCGCTGGTGTGACACGTATCGAGGACGATGTCATTCTTTGGGGCCGTGTTTGCGTCAACAAGGACTTGGTCATTGGCACAGGCGCGGTCGTGTTGGCCACTTCCGCTGTCGACAAGAACATTGAACCGGGCAAAGCCGTCTTTGGCGTGCCTGCCCAAGAAGTCAAGAAACAATGGCGCGAGCAGGCTGCTTTGCGTCAACTGCCTGAATTTCTGAAAGAATACTACAAAACACATCAATCATAACGATGGCTGATAGCCTATGACTATGGCCAACCATACCGTCAAAGCAGGCCATAGTCATTAGCCATAGTCAAAATTCAAACAACATGAAAAGAATAATCTTAGTCCTATCAGTTTTCCTCGCGGGCATGACGGCCTTTGCGCAGGACATGAAGACCTATCAGTATGCCGAGCGCGACACACTGAATCTTTATCTTGATTTCTACACGCCTGAAACCGTGCATGATAGCACCATTTGCTTGGTTTATGTCTTCGGTGGTGGCTTCATCGGTGGACATCGTGACGGAAAATGGGAGAAGGCTTATTTCAAGCAGTTGGTGGACGAGGGCTTCATGGTGGCCTCCATCGATTACCGTTTGGGCTTGAAAGGTGCCAAAAACCTTGGCCTCTTGAACACCGAGCCGTTGGAAAAGGCGGTTTACATGGCTACGGAAGATGCAATTTCGGCCTTGGCCTATCTGCTTGATCATGCCAAGGAATTGAAAATCAACAAGGATTATATCGTGATGACTGGATCAAGCGCGGGTGCCATCACCTCCTTGCAGGTGGATTATGCGTTGTGCAACGGATTCCTCAATTACGACATACTTCCTTCGGATTTCCGTTTGGCCGGCGTGGTGAGTTATGCGGGTGCCATCTTCTCGAAGGAGGGCAAGGTGCAGTATCGCAACCATGAGCCAGCCCCGACCATGATGTTTCACGGTACGCAGGATAACTTGGTGTCCTACAAAGGATTGAGTCTTTTCAATGTGGGCTTTTTCGGCACGGATGCCTTGGTGAAGCGTTTCGAGAAATACGACTATCCTTATTTTGCCCGTCGTTTCGAGGGTTATGGCCATAGTGTGGCGGTTGGCGGTCCTTTGACGGTGGATGATTTGAAGTGGTTCTGCCGCCATTATATTTATAATAAGGAGAAAATTCAGGTGGACGGCACATATAACAACCTCGACCCGCAAACCATGCCGCCGTATGATTACTATACGCCAAAGGATTTGTATAAGTGAGGCAGAAAGATAGAGGCGCATTTTTTCAACGGCAACTGTAACAAGGCGCGTCCCATCGGACGCGCCTTTTGTTGTTCGTCCAGCACGAAGGTGTTCTGTTGGGTGAAAGTCCCTAACGAGTCCCGATTATGCCCCATTTTGTCCAAAAAAAAGAAGCAAGCACCTGAATTTCAGATGCTTGCTTCTTCTTGCGGAGAGAAAGGGATTCGAACCCTTGGAACGCAAAGCGTTCAACGGTTTTCGAGACCGCCCCGATCGACCACTCCGGCATCTCTCCTTGCTGCCTCATTCGGCAGGGTCTTTCATTCTAAAGGCGACTTCTCGCCGCCTTGCGGAGACAGAGGGATTCGAACCCCCGAAGCCTTTCGGCTTAACGGTTTTCAAGACCGCCGCTATCGACCACTCAGCCATATCTCCGCTGCAAAAGTACGACATTTTTCAATCGGTTGAGAATTTTCCCGAAAAAAAATTCCTATTTGCCGCGAAAACATTATCTTTGCAACATGAAATATTGTTTGCTATGAAAAGAATTATTGTTGTTATCTTGCTCATTCTGTTGGCTTTTGGCGGCAACGCACAGGTGAAAGCCAAGCGACTGAAGTCCTACCTCTCAACGACGGCCTATTGCGTCCCAGGAATGACACCTTATCTGGAAAACGCCATTGCTTTCGACTGCCGGTCGGCGCTTTACAAGGAATTTGAGCCTGGAAAGTTCAAGGCGACGGTTGAAATCCAGACTGTTTTCCGCGACGGAGAAAAGATTTGCGCCTATTCCAAGATTGCCTTGGACAGCCCTGTGGTGACTGACACCGCGAACATTGACGGTGCCTTCATCGACCAGCAGCGTTTCTCGTTGCCTAACGGCGAGTATCAGTTGGAAATCGGCATTACCGACATGAACAGCGGAGAGGCCCTGCCGTCGGAGAGTTTCACCGTGAAGGTGGATTTCCCGGAGGGGGTGCCGTCTATTTCTGACATATTGCTGTTCGATTCATATTCAAAGGCCGAGAAACAAACCGCTTGCACCAAGAGCGGATTTGATTTCCTGCCGAGGGTTTATCCTTTCTATGGCGCTTCGGACGACAAGTTGAATTTCTATGTCGAGTTGTACAACAGCGACAAGTTGTATGATGAGGGCAAGTACCTCGTCAACTATTATATTGAAACGGTGGAATCGTCGAGCCGGATGCAGAACTACACTTTCAACAAGCGCAGCGATGTCAAGCAGGCTGATATTCTGCTTAACACCATTGATATCAAGGGTTTGCCTTCAGGCAACTACTATCTTGTCGTGGAGATGCGCGACCGTAGCAATGCCTTGATTTGCTCGAACAGTTGCTTCTTCCAACGCAGCAATCCGGGTGTGGGTTATGAATTGAACGACTTGGCGGGGGTCAACGTCACCAACACTTTTGTCGGTTTCATAACTGAGGTGGACTCGCTTCGCCGCTATATCAGTTATCTCGACCCGATTTGTACCGAGTTGGAGCGCGGTTATTCCTCCAGCGTCGTGAAAGGCGATGATGTGAAGACCATGCAGCAGTTCCTTTACAACTTCTGGTGCAAGCGCTCGCCGTTGAATCCGAAACAGGCTTTCGAAGATTATATGGCTGCCGTCAAGCGGGTCAACATGTCGTTTGGCACTACTGCGTACCCTGGCTATCGCACCGACCGTGGCTATGTGTTCTTGAAATACGGCCAGCCCGACAAGATTATGGAAGTGCCTGATGAGCCAGCGGCCCGTCCCTATGCAATTTGGCACTATTATCAGGTGGCCAATCAGCGCGACAGGAAGTTCGTTTTTGTGGCGCCCGACCGCTCGACCAACGACTACCAGTTGATTCATTCCAACATGGTCGGCGAAGTCAACAACCCGCGCTGGCCGATGGAGATTTACCAAGGTGTTTATGGTCAGGGATACTATCAGGGCGTCGACCAGACCGAATATGCGCGGAGTTGGGGCTCACATGCCGTTGACCTTTACAACAATCCGAGATAAGCCGTATGGGAAAAGTCGGATATGCCATCGTGAAGTTGTGGGCCGATTTCATGTCGGTCCATCCGTTTTGGCTGCTTTACCTGAAGTCCGACTTCTATTTCTTTTTGACCTACCATGTGTTTCGCTATCGCCGCAAAGTGGTCAGGGAGAACCTGTTGCGCTCATTTCCCGACAAGGATCTGAAGTCGATAAAAGCCATAGAGAAACGCTTTTACCTTAACTTGTGCGATTTGGTTGTGGAAGGTCCGAAATCGCTACGCATGGCTCCCAAGGGGTTTAGGTGTCGCATCCATTACACCAATCCCGAAATGATAACCCGATTGCACGAGCAGCACAAGAATGTGTTCTACGCCATCCCACATTCGGGCAATTGGGAATGGTTCGGGAAGTCGATGCCCGACCTTTCTGGGCATAATTGCTTGGCAGTTTACAAAAAGGTGAAAAGCCCTGCTTTTGAGCGGCTTATGATGTATCTGCGTACAAAGGATTGTGCCTTGGAGATGGTGGAGTCCAATTTTGCCTTGAAACGTTTGGCGCAACTTCGCGACAGCCAAAATGCTGTGCTGATGGTGGCCGACCAAACCCCGCGTGGCGTTGAATCGGACTATTGGACCGAGTTTTTGCATCAGGATACCTGCTGGTTCACGGGATTGGAGCGCATTGCCAAGATGCTCGACTATGCCGTGGTCTTCGTGGCCATGAAACGGCAAGGCAGGGGTCGCTATGAAGTGACTTTTGAATTGATAACCGACAATCCGAAGGAAACCGAAAAAGGTTTCATCATGGAGCGGTATGTTCGCTGCGTGGAGCGTTTCATCGAGGCCAATCCCGACAATTGGCTGTGGTCGCACCGCCGTTGGAAACACCAGAGAAACAAGGCTGAAGCATGAAAGTGGCTGTCGTCATATTGAACTACAACGGGAAACGGTTTCTTGAGCAGTTTCTGCCCTATGTCATCGCGAATTGCGATTTTTCGACGACTGAAATCGTCGTGGCCGACAATGCGTCTGAGGATGATTCCGTTGCGTTTATGAAATCGCATTTCCCTGGGATTCGGCTGATTGAGAATGGCAACAACGGCGGCTTCACGACGGGTTACAATCAGGCTTTGCGACAGATTGAGGCTCAGTATTATGTGCTGCTCAATTCAGATATTGAGGTGACGCCTCGTTGGATTGAACCCATTATCGAAATGATGGATGCCGATCCACAAATTGCCGCCTGCCAGCCCAAGATTCTGTCGTATTATCACAAGGAAAAGTTTGAGTATGCGGGTGCCAGTGGCGGTTTCATCGACAAATATGGTTATCCGTTCTGTCGCGGGCGCGTGTTCCAAAACCTTGAAGTGGACAAAGGCCAGTACGACGACCCGAAAGAAGTGTTTTGGGCCACGGGAGCGTGCATGTTCGTCCGCGCCGACTTGTATCACCAGATTGGCGGCTTGGACGACAGCTTCTTCGCCCACATGGAGGAAATTGACCTGTGTTGGCGGCTGAAGAATGCTGGCTACAAGGTGTATTGTTGTCCGGGGTCGAAGGTGTATCATATCGGAGGCGGCACTTTGCCGAAAAACTCGCCGCGCAAGACCTATTTGAATTTCCGCAACAACCTCTCTTTATTGGCGAAAAACCTGCCTGACGACAGGGTGTTTCCCGTCATCGCCTATCGCATTTTGCTCGATTGGGTAGCCGCGCTGAAGTTTCTCGCCGAAGGCTGTGTGAAGGACTTTGCAAAGGTGTTCAAGGCGCATTGGGATTTCTATAAACGCCTGAAATCCTTGCGCGAGAAACGAAAAGATTGTGAGCACAAGGAAGTGAGTTGCATCTACAATCGGAACATCGTTTTCGAGAGCATCCTCCGAGGAAAGAAGAAGTTTAGCGATTTGCGGGAGGGGGATTTTACATCAACTCCTCAATAGCCTTGGCATACCCTTCCAAGCCCATTCCCATAATACTCTTCAAGCAAGCCTCAGCCGTAAACGAATGTCGGCGGTAAGGCTCACGCTTCGTGATGTCTGAAATGTGGACTTCGACGACGGGGATGCTGATGGCGCGGATGCAGTCGGCCAAGGCGATGGAAGTGTGGGCATAGCCTCCGGGGTTCATCACCACGGCATCATATTGGCCAACAGCGGCTTGCAGTTGGTCAATCAGTACGCCCTCGTGGTTCGTTTGGAAATAGGAAATCTCGTGTTGCGGGAAACGCTTGTGGAGTTGGGGCAGGTATTCCTCGAAAGAGAGTTTTCCGTAGATTTCAGGCTCACGTTTGCCCAAAAGGTTCAGGTTGGGTCCATTGAGGATGAGAATTTTCATCTTGGAATTTTTTGCAAAAATAGCCTTTTTTTACACTTGAAAGCCTTTTTTGGGCTGAAAAGTTGAAATGTATCAATTCTTTTTATACTTTTGTCGCAAAATCATGCAGCCATGAAAATCATCACATTAGGCAAGACCAATTTGAAGGTGAATAAGAATGGTTTTGGAGCCCTTCCTATTCAGAGAATCAGCGAAAAGGAAGCGGTTTATTTGTTGCACAAGGCTTACGAAAACGGTTTCAATTTCTTCGACACGGCGCGTTTCTATACTGACAGTGAGGAAAAGATTGGCGCGGCGTTTGCCGACAGGCGGAGCAAAGTCATCATTGCCTCAAAGACGGGCGCGACCACCGTGGAGGATTTCTGGAAAGACCTTCACACCACCTTGAAGAACCTGAAGACGGACTACCTCGACCTGTACCAGTTCCACAACCCCGACTATTGCCCACGACCGGGCGACAAGCAGGGTCTGTATGACGCCATGAAGGTGGCCAAGCGTCAAGGCAAGATTCGTTTCATTGGCATCAGCAACCACCGCCAATCAGTGGCTTTGGAGGCCATCGAGCGCGACTGTTACGACACGCTCCAATATCCATTCTCTTATCTTTCTTCGGAGGACGACCAGAAGATTGTTGAGGCTTGCCATAAGCACAACATGGGCTTTATCTGCATGAAAGCGATGGCGGGAGGACTCATCAACGATTCGGCGTTGGCCTACGCTTTCCTCAATCAGTACGACCATGCCTTGCCCATTTGGGGCATACAGCGCGAGAGCGAATTGGACGAATTTATCTCCTATCAGGAGCGCGAGCCTGAGTTGTCTTCTTCGTCATGGCGCAAGATTGAGAAGGACCGCGCAGAGTTGAGTGGCGAATTTTGCCGAGGTTGCGGTTACTGTATGCCTTGCACGGTGGGCATCAAAATCAACGACTGCGCACGCATGAGCCTTTTGCTGCGCCGTGCCCCGTTGGAGGTTTATCTCACCGAGGAATGGAACGAAAGGATGAAACTCATCGAGAAGTGCAAACACTGCAACGCCTGCCGCGAGAAGTGTCCATACGGCCTCGACACGCCAACACTTTTGGAAAAGAACTACGCTGATTTCAAGGAGTTTTGGGCGAAGAAGCAGGCTGGAGAACTTTGAATTATAAACGAAAAAGTTCCGCTTCCAAAGGAAGCGGAACTTTTTTCATGATGCCTACTGAGATTACTTCAGCGGAGCAGGCGTGTGATACTGGCGTGCGCCGAGTTCCTTGTCGAGCATGATCATGCCACCGATATGGTCGCCAATCATCTTGCAGTGGTTGACGAGGTCGCTGGCGGTCTTTTCTTCTTCCACTTGTTCATCAATGAACCAAGCGAGGAAGTTGGCAGCAGCGCGGTCTTTATCCTCATCGGCAATGTCGCACAAGTTGTTGATCATGGCGGTCACTTCCTTCTCGTGCTTCAAAGTGTCTTCAAAGGCGGCCAAAACGGTATCCCATTCGGTTTGCACCTTGGCGATGGGAGCAAGGATGACCCTTGCATCTTGCGAATGTAGATAGTTAATCATAATCGCGGCATGGGCCTGTTCCTCAAGGAATTGCACCTTGAACCAGTGGGCGATGCCGTGGAAACCTTTGGCGTAAATGTCTTGAGCCATGCTCAAATACAGGTAGGCCGACCACATCTCAGCATTGATTTGGTCGTTGATGGCTTTTGTTAATTTCTTGCTAATCATTTTGTTCGGTTGTTTAATTGTTGATTGTTTAATCGTTTAATTGTTGGTTGTAGGGCTTTCACACCGTGGCAGCCGCACGATAATTACAATATGGGTGGTTGCTATAATATGACAGCCCTACAAACCTAAATTCAATCGCCAAAATAACGTTTATACAATCCTTCAAAGCCTTTGCCGTGGCGGGCTTCGTCTTTGGCCATCTCGTGGACGGTGTCGTGGATGGCATCGAGGTTGCGTTCCTTGGCCACGCGGGCGATGCGCATCTTGTCTTCGCAGGCGCCGCACTCGGCAATCATGCGCTTGTAGAGGTTGGTCTTGGTGTCCCAAACCACGTCGCCAAGCAATTCGGCGAAACGGGCGCAGTGCTCGGCCTCTTCAAAAGCATAACGCTTGAAAGCCTCGGCGATTTCGGGGTAGCCTTCGCGGTCGGCTTGGCGGCTCATGGCCAAATACATGCCGACTTCGGTGGCTTCACCCATGAAATGGGCGTTCAGGTCCTTAATCATGTCCTCGCCGGTGCCTTTGGCGATGCCGACGACATGCTCGGTGACGAAATTCAGGGCAGCCGACTCGTCAACGACCTTCCATTCAACGATTTGCTTGCATTGAGGGCAACGCTCGGGTGCCTCTTCTCCTTCGTGAACATACCCGCAGATGGGGCAGATGAATTTTTTCTTCATGTGATAAGTTTTAATTGAGTTAGTTTATGATTATGTCTAATTCTGTCAATAATAACGCAAAAGTAGTCATTTTTCTTGTATCGCCAATTTTTTTACGAAAAAAATTGCTACTTTTGCAAACCGTTTTCATAGGAAAAGATTCATTATGCTGAATAGGAGATTTCTGAGAATCAAGGCGTTGCAGGAGATTTACGCCTACCATCAGTCCAATAGCGGCAATCTGCCCCAAGCGGAACGCCATCTGCTTGATGAGGTCGACGACCTTTACAAGTTGTTTGTTTACCAGCTTTCCTTCTGGGTTGAGGTGAAGCATTTCGCCGAGCGGCGCATCGAGGAGAACAAGAACAAGCATTTCCCGACCGAGGAAGACTTGAACCCCAACCTAAAGTTTGTCAACAATCGGATTCTCAATGCTTTGGATGACAATAAGCATTTGTTGAGCCTTGAGGAGAAGTACAAAATCAATTGGGCCGACTCGCGAGAAGACTTTATCCGCAATCTGTTTCAGAAATTAACTGAAACTTCTGAATATCAGGAATATATGAATAACGGAAAGAATAGCTTCGCTGACGACAAGCAATTTTTGGCGACCGTTATCGATAACTATATGGCGGAAAACGGTTTGCTGTATGACTACTATTCCGACCGCGACCTTTCTTTCAACAGTGACTATCAGATTGCGATTTACCTGCTTTATAAGTTCGTCAACGAAATGCCTGAATCGTTTGGCGCTACAACCAAGTTGCCGCCAGCTTACAAATCAGAGGATGATGATAAAGAGTTCGTAATCAAGCTGTTTGAGAAAACCATTCTCCATGCCAACGAATACATGGAATTGGTGAAAGCCAATCTTTCCAATTGGGACTACGACCGCATGGCATTGATGGACAAAATATTGATTTTCATGGCGATAACGGAATTTTGCGAGTTCCATTCCATTCCCGTGAAGGTGACCATCAATGAGTATATCGAAATCTCTAAGTTATATAGCACGCCCGACAGCCGCCGTTTCGTCAATGGAATGTTGGACAGGCTTTCTACCGTGTTGAAGGAAGAAGGAAAACTGAAAAAGTCGGGTTTGGGCCTGATTGAAAAATAATCACGCGACGATACAATATTATTAATAGGTGTCCGTTATCCAAAAAATGTAGAAAAATGAAGCGTGCAATTTACATAATAGGTGCATTTGTGCTGTCTTTCATGGTTTTGCAAGCCAATGCACAGGCGAAAGACGGACTTTATCGCGCATTGACGGATGCCAATTCGGCGCGTGTGGTGGCTTTGGGCGGACTGCCTTTGCCCATGCATGACGGCGACTTGCAAACGGCAGTTTTCAACCCTTCGGCCATTTCGCCTGAAACGCACAATCAACTTTCACTTTCGTATGTCGGCGATTTCAATTTGGGGACGAATTATGCCACGGCGCAATACAGCCGCACTTTTGAAAGTGTGGGCAGTTTTGCGGCTTCGGTGCAATACTACAACTACGGCAACATGCAATATGCTTCCGAGAGCGGCCATGTCGATGGCAGCACTTTCAATGTGTCGGATTATGCCGTCACTTTGGGCTGGGGGCGAGAACTGACCGACAAATGGAGCATTGGTGCCAATTTGAAATATGCTGGCGTTCAGTACGAAAGCGGTAGTGCGGGAGCTTTGGGCGTCGATGTGGCAGGCACTTATTGGTCATACAGCAATTGGGCTTTCACCCTTGCTGCACGCAACATCGGGCGACAAATCTTTTGCAAGGAATTGAATGTGGAAAACAAGTGGTTGCCGTTTTCTTTGGATTTCATTGCGTCCAAGAAACTCGACCATCTGCCGCTGACCTTTGTATTTGGCTATCACGACATTCAGAATTGGAAGCGAGTGTCTGACAATCTGTATCTTACGGAGGAGAATTACGACCCCATCACGGGACAGTATATTGCGCCGAGCAAAACTAAGAAGTTCTTCAACAACCTTGGTAGCCATTTGGTGTTGGGCGGAGAGTTGGAAATTGGGAAGAATCTTGTGTTGAGGGTTTCCTACAACTACGAGACATTCCTTAAAATGGATGTTCCCCAAAAACGTACTTTGGTTGGCCTTTCGGCTGGTTTCGCCGTGAAAATCAAAGCTTTCCAGATAGATTATGCCTATTCGCGCAGTAATATTGTTGGGTCGCCCCACTTCCTGACAGTCCGCATGGACTTGAGTAAGTTCTAATCATGTATCTCCACGAACTCAAACTGACCAACTTCAAGAATTGCGAGTCGGCTGACTTGCTGTTTTCGGAGAATGTCAATTGTTTCGTGGGACTCAACGGGGCAGGAAAGACCAACATCCTCGACTCGATTTATTACCTTTCGTTTTGCAAGAGTTTTTTCGGCGCGACCGACAAACAGAACATCCGCCACGAGCAGGATTTCTTTGCCATACACGGCGTGTATTCGCATGAAAGCAAAGATGATGAGTTGGTGTCGTGTGTGCAGAAACGTGACCAAAAGAAGTCGTTTCGCTTCAACAAGAAGGAATACGACCGCCTCAGCGACCATATCGGGAAGTTCCCTTTGGTGATGATTTCGCCTTACGACCGCGACCTCATCAACGAGGGCAGCGACCTCCGCCGCAAGTTCATCGACGGCGTGATTTCGCAGTTCGACCCGCTGTATCTCAACGCTTTGCTGAAATACAACCGCGCCTTGCTGCAACG
>CAMVCZ010000062.1 GCA_947166105.1 uncultured Bacteroidales bacterium | reverse complement strand
CCGATAGCGTCAACATTGGCACCATCGTCGTAGTACAGCCAATCCTCGATAGGAGTTGCAGGAGGCGTGGGCTGTTCGCCCCACCACACCTTCACTTGGTCGGTTTCGGTGAGAGCTTCGCCATGGATAGGAGCACCAGCAGCGCAGTCTTCGCCACCAACGCACTCGGGGCAGCTCATCGAGTAGTAGATGTTGCCCTCGGGCAGAGTGTTAGTGCCGTTGTAGACCATGCGGACGCAGTATACGCCACCTTCTTCGTAGGTGTACTCATTGGTCGGATAGGGCACGAAAGCTTCCCATTCGCCATCGAGGAACAGCATAGCGCCAAGTACGTCGCCACTCGGCTCCGGAGGAACAGGACCGCTACCGGTGCCAGTGATCTTCATGGCGCAGCCGTAGCCAGCACCAGTGCCACCGTCAACCAAGGTCTGCCAACCAGAAGCGTATTGGACACCGTTGCCAGTGTTGCCAACGCCAGGTTCGGCATGCGGAGCGCCCCAAGGACCACTCGTGCCAGTGCCTTCGAGGCTGTAGACCAGCCAATAAGTACCTGCGGCGAGGTCGATGTTGAGGTTGCCAGCAGTAACGGCCATAATCGGGCGCGTGGTGGCGGTGGTTTCACCGTCGGAGCCACGGTAGCAGTTCGTGAACGAAGTGGCCGTCATGATGTTGCTGGTTTCGCTACCCCAGATGGCGTTACCGCCGCTCATCGGGTTGCCGTCATAGATTTGGGCATAGAATCCGGTGAAGGTCGAAGTCGTGCTGCTGCCGGTCTGGTAGCCGTAGACCTCAATCTCGCTGATGGTAGTAGCAGCGCTCAGCGTGAAGCTGTCGGCCAACTTGTAGCCGCTGGCGTTGTTCACATTCGGGCCCCAAGTGGCTTGGCCGTTCTTGGTCCAAGAAGCGTCGGCACCATTGGCCATCGCACCCGGATCGGTCACGAAACCATTGAAGGCCACAACATCGCGGTTGCTCTTGGCACCGCTGGTCAGTTCAACGTCGTCAACGCACATGATGTATTGGTCACTGCAGTTGAAGTGACGGATGGCGATGTACTTCTGGCCGGCATAGGCACTCAGGTCAACGCTGTAGTTGTACCAGTTGCCGAGTCTGTTGCCGTTGCCGTCGCGCGAAGCGCGGAGGTCACCAGCCTTGGCACCGCCCTTGGCAGTCAGTGTCCATTCGTTGACCATGGTCCAGTTGCTCGTACCGTTGTCGGACACGAACACGCCGAAGTGGTCAGCAGCATAGGAGGCATCGGTGGCAGCAGCATAGAAGCTGAAGGTCGAGCCATTGGCGATGGTCACCAGAGGCGAAACGAGATATTCGTCAGGATTGAGGGCACCCACACCGTTGATGTAGGAACCGCTGCAGATGGCGTTAGTACCATTGTGATACCAGTCGAGAGCCATGCCAGCATAGTAGGTCCACACATTCGGGATGGCGCTAGTGAGGCACCAAGTCCAGCCGTCGTTGTTGCCGTCGATGACGGTCCAGCCAGCAGGCAGACCAGCCTCGAAGTCAACGCTGAAGGCATCGCCTTGTCCGGGTTGCGGAGGAACAGGACCGCTGCCGTTCGGGTAGTCCCAACTGACGGTCGTGCCGTTCACTTCGATACCATTCAAGGTGCCAGCGTAGTTGTCGCACGGGATGTATTGCCATTCGGCTTCAACCCATTCGCTCATGCCAGTGCTGTAGATGGCAGCCACCTTGCAGATGTAGTGGTGACCCGGGATGAGTTCTTCAGTGTTCAACTGGCAGAACGGATGTACAGTGTTGGCATTGTAGATAGGCTCGTGGTCGATGCTTTCGCACATCACCTTGAAGCCTTCGAGGTGACGCTCGCCGTTCTTGGCGCCAGCAGTCAGGGTAACGTCATCAATCCAGATTTCGTACATGTCATAGTCCTGATGGTGGAAAGCAATCCACACGTTCTGGCCGGCATAGGCACTCAGGTCAACCGAGTGTGAACGCCAGTTCTCGTAGCGGCCTTCCGCATGACGAGTAGCAGCCTTGCCTTCAGCCTTGGCGCCTTGGTGGCTCCAAATGTCGGTGAAGGAAGCAGCAGTCGGAGTGTCGGCGGTGGAGATTGCGATAGCGAAATGATCAGGATAGCTATCATTGGCGTTGTCGGCCCAGAAGTTCAAGGTCGAACCGTTGGTGATGGCATACTTCTGAGGTGAAACCAGATAGTTGTCGGCATCGTAGGCACCGTCATAGTCGATGAATGACTGTGAGTACACGAAGTAGTTGCCACCGTGGGCAAGACCAGTGTAGTCGTAGCCGGATGCGCTAACGCTGTTGACGCTGTTCACCCAGTTGAGGCCGTCGCCGTCGTTGTCGATGAGGGTCCAGCCTTCAAAGCCGTTCTCGAAGCCAAACTCGAAGGTGTCGCCATTGCCGCCAGGACCAGGGTTCGGGCCAGGACCAGGAGTCGGAGCCACGCCTTGAGCATCCCACATGGCCCAACCAGTGCTGGACACATACAGGTTGTCGATAGGATAGATGATTTCAATCATCACATAGCGCAGGCTCGTGGGTTCCCAGATGCCCAAGCTGTCGATGATGGTCTCATAGCCGTCGAATTCAATCTTCAGCTCATAGTTGCCCTTACGGAACATATCCCAGCTATAGTAGCCAGTGCCGTCGAGGACGATAGGAGCCATCGGATAGAGTTCTTGTTCATATTCGCTGTAGTTGGTGAAGGTCAGCGTCACGCCCTCTGGGCTGTCGGCGCTGTTGAGCAACACGGTGATGTCAACTTCATCTTCGCCGAGGTACATGCCCTTTTCGAGGCAGTTAGACCACACGATTTCGCTCTCGCGACCCTCTTGGAGGCCGCCAGCGACACCGTCGAAGGTAATGTCGTCGACGAAGAAGGCATCGCCAGTCGGATTCACGCTACCGTCCTTGGTGTAGGACCAGCGGAAGGTGTGAGTACCGGCAGTAACATCGAAGCTGTAGGTGTTCCAAGCTTGGAGAGCGCCGTAGCTGAATTGTTCAGCACCGTCGATGAAGAATTGGCACTTATCCCAAATGGTGGAAGTACCTTCGCCCCAGCAACCGCCGAGGAAGCTGACTGAACCGTCTTGGACGAATTCCACAGTAGCCTCCATAGCTGAAGTGGAACTGGCAACACCACTGTTGCCGCTCATCATGCAGTAGGTACCATTGAAGCCAGGATAGGCAGTCGTGGTAACAACCCACGGATAGGTGGCGTCGTTAGTCCAAGCAGCAGGAATTTGACCATCTTCAAAGTTCACAAGTTGAGTTCCACCTTGACCAGGAGTAGGAGGTGTAGGAGGAGTCGGGGCACCATTGTCGGCAACAATGGTCACGTCATCAATCCAGACCTCGTATTGGTCGTAGTTCACATCGTGGAAGGCAATCCACACATTCTGACCGGCATAGGCACCGAGATTGACGGTGTGTGAACGCCAGTTCTCGTAACGGTCAGACAAATGGCGCATCTCGGCCTTGGCATTCGAGCCACCCTTTGCGCTGCCGCTCCAAACTTGTGTGAAGTCGCTGGCAGTCGGGTTGTCGGCAGTGGCAACGCACACCGAGAAGAACTCGGGGTAAGAGTCGTTGGCATTGTCGGCCCAGAAGGTCAACGTGGAGTTGGAAGAGATGGCATACTTCTGAGGCGAAACGAGGTAACTGTCGGTATCGTAGGAACCCACATAGTCGACAAACGAATAACACATGGCAAAGCCTGTGCCGCCGTGCGCAAGTGCAGCGTAGTCATAGCCGCCAGGGTTGTTGCTGCTATGCAACCATGTACCTTCACCGGCATTGACATCAATAACCGTCCAGCCGTCAAGGCCAGATTCGAAACCGTAAGTATATTCAGCGCGAGTGGCCACGGCCATCGGAGCACCCCAAGTGGCAGGAGTCTCATAGAGTTCGCCACGGTTGCCAGAATAGACGCAGCTAACACCCCACTTGTAGACGCCAGGAGCGGCATCCGGCCAATCGACATCGATGTAGATGGTGTCGGTCACTTCGGAAGCGAGCAAAATGGTGCCACCGGGATCGCCAACATAGTAAGGACCATCATAGTAGCAGTCGGTGCGATAGATGCGATAGTAGGCAAAGGCACGGTTGCTTCTTTCGATTTCGGTAGGAACACCAACAGTGTGCGTGGTGGTGTTGCCAGAAGCGGCAAACGGCTTGAAGGTTTCGCCCTTCACGCGAGTGTAAGTCTTGGCAGGAGCCACTTCAGCAGCGAGGCCCATAGGAGCGACATACTCGCCCTTGGCACCGTTGGAAACGTAGGCGCGAATCATCCAAGTGTAGTCGAGGCCATAGCCAGCCACATCTTCCCAAACAGCACCGTCGAGGCTGATCCAACGACCGTTCGGGTCGCCAGTGTTGGCGCAAGCAGAGGCCACATATTGACCATTGTCGTTGTTCATCACAATCCACAACTGCTGAGTCGGGTTGATGGTGACAGGCTGGGTCAGTGTCCATTCAACGAAGTCGTTGCTGCCAGTGCAAGCATAAGGCTGCATGTAGAGCAAAGTGCCAGGAGCATCGGTACCGCCTTGGTAGATCATAATGGTACCAGTGTGGGCAGAATAGTCATACATGCTCACCTTGGAAACGGTGTTACCGGCCAACATGGTGGGCGGGAACATGACGCCCCAGTAGAAGGAGCCGCCAGCTGTCAGACCAATAGCATCAACATTGGTGCCATCGTCATAATACACCCAACCGGGTTGTGCAGGTTCGGGTTGTCTGTAGAAGGTGATGTAGTCGACATAGAAGCAGTCGTCACCAGAGGAGATGATATAGTCCTCAGTGTATTCCCACTTGAAGGTGTGGTCACCAGCGGTGATGGGGAACTTCTTTTCGCCCCAGTTGCTTTCACCGGTGTAGGCACCCATCTGGACGCCATCGATGTAGAAGTAACCGTAGTCCCAGCTTTGTTCGCTGGAGATCTTTCCGAAGAAGCTCATTTCGCCGTCGGCAGGAATGTTGACGGTCACTTGCATGATGGAGCTTGAGCTAAGCACTTGCTGGTTGCCGCTCTTCATGCAGTAGTTGCCTTCGTATGGATTCTGGGTGGTGATGAGCCACGGATAGACGGGATCGAGTTGCCAATCGAACAGGCTGAAGTCGCCAGTCTCGAAAGGCTCGATGATTTCGCCACCAGGCAGACCGCAGCCCCAGTAAACCTTCACATAAGGAGCATTGGGATCGAGGCTGTCAGGATAGTATTCGGCGATAACGGTGCAAGGAGCATCGAAGTTCTCGTCGAGGATATAGTCGACAGGGCTGGTCGTGTTGTTGTAAGCGACAGCAATCGGGTTGCCTTGGACAGGCTCGGTGACGCTCTGGTAACCATCCTTGGCGGCTTGGCCGTTGTAGCTACCGGCATACACAGCGCCGCTGTAGGCACCTTGTGCATTGGTCGTGAAGGTGTAGGTGTGGTTGACACCATACTCGTCTTGACCTTCCATCGTAACGGTGGCGCCAGCGATGCCAGTGGCACCGTCTTGCTCGTAGACGTGACCGTCCACATTGCCGCGACCAGAAACTCTCACGGTCACCATGTTCGAAGGAGCGCTTTCGCCTTCATCGTAGAAAGCGGTCACATAGTAAGTGTAGCCGTTCATGTTGTAAGCGAGAGGACCATCGGTGTAGGTGGTGGCGTTGATGTTGTTCATTTGGGTGTTGCCAATCATCTCGAAGTTCACGCCGTCGGCGGAACGGTAGACGTTGTAGGTACGATAGGTACGGTCGGCAACAGCGTTCCAGTGCAGGACAACGTTTTCATCGTTGAAGACGGTTTGGTCTTCAGCATAGAGGTTCTGAGGGATGTTCAGGTGAGTGGTGAAGCCCCAGATTTCGCCAGCGGTTTCGCAGCTTGCGTTGCGCTGGTCGACACACCAGAAGTAGTGCGTGTTGTTGAAGAGGTTCGACACGTTGTAGCTGGTGGCGAGGTCGCTCGTCCAATCGACGAGGACATCTTCACAGTAATAAGTGCGACCGAAGCGCAGACGATACTCGGTGGCATAGGGGTCAAGCTGCCAGTGCAAAGTGACTTGGGCAGGCTCAACTTCATAAGCGCCATCGGCAGGCATCGGGCTGGTAGCCACTTGCGGGCAAGGCATGTTCTCGGCGTTGATCGTGACCTCGAAGTCGGGGGTCGTCGAAGAAGCAACCAAGTAGTAAGTGCCAGGAACCACAGGCAAGTTCTCGATGACAGGGCCATAGCTCATGGTCGTGCCAGGAGTAGGAGGTGTGGGAGGTGTAGGAGGAGTGGGAGGCGTGGGAGGAGTCGGGGTGGTACCACCGGCGTTCACGGTCACGTCGTCAATCCAAATCTCATACATGTCATAATCCTGGTGGTGGAAAGCAATCCAGATTTCCTGGCCAGCGTAGGCGCTCAGGTCGACGGTGTGTGAACGCCAGTTCTCGTAGCGGTTCACGCCGTGACGGGTAGCGGCTCTGTTGTTGGTCTTGGCACCGCTGTGGCTCCAAATGTCAACAAAGTCGTTAGCGGTCGGGTTGTTGACAGTGGCAACGGCAATAGCGAAATAATCGGGATAGTTGTCGTTGGCATTGTCGGCCCAGAAGGTGATGTTAGAACCGTTGGCAATAGCATACTTCTGAGGAGAAACCAGATAGTTGTCGGCATCATACGAACCAACATAGTCGATGAACGACTGTGAATAGGCGAAGTAGTTGCCGCCATGAGCCAAACCAGTGTAGTCGTAACCAGACTCATCAATGCTGTTGGCGCTGTTCACCCAGTTGAGGCCGTCGCCGTCGGCATCGATGGTAGTCCAACCATCAAAGCCATTTTCGAAGCCGTAGGTGAAAGCATCACGATCGCGGCTGCCGCTCTTCATGATGATGTTCGGGCGGACAGTGTTGCTGCGGGTCAGGGTATAGGTCTGAGCCGTGACATCATAAGGAGTACCATCTTGATACACATAGGCCATGCCATAGAAGCCGGGGTTGTGGCTGCGCCAGTAGGTGAAACCATTGTAGGTACCGTTGTTTCTCTGGCAGAGGATGAGCACGTTGCTGGTGCCGTCCCATGCGAAGCTGCCTTGGTTGAACACGAATTCGTTCCAGCCCACCGTCGGGATGTCGGTGTTGCCTTGGAAAACGAGGGTCATGTTGGCAGCATTGTAAGAAGTAGTGGTCAATTCTTCATCGCTCACATTGGCCATCCAGATGCTGATGTTGTTCTGGGCTTGGGTGGTGGTCACGCTTGTGGCTTCCCAACTCAGGCTGGTCATCGGGGCGGTGGTCACACCAGCCTCGGCAAGCTCGGCAGCAGTGTAGAGGGCCTCGCCAAGTGAGTAGTTATAGAAGGTGTAGTAAGGCATGTAGCCCGTGGTCGTGGTGGAGGTTTCGTCGCCAATCATGGCCTCAAACGAACCGCCGGCGCCACCACCGATGTTGATACCTTCATAGTAGTTGTCGGCCATGGGGCCACCTTGACCGTTGAAGTCGCTGGTGTAGAGAGCGACCTTGCCGTTTTCACCATAGGTGACAGAGGCATTGATTATTTGGTCTTGGTTGATGACGAGTTTGTAGACGGCATCGTTGCCTTCCGGAATTTGCGGGAAAGGCAGGGTGTAGTCGTTGTGAAGATCCGTCATCGTGGCAGGCACATTGACATAAGGATAGCTGGTCACATTGGCAGCCAATTCCCAAATGTCGGGAGTGGCGGGCGTGTAAGGATCAGCAATGACATCCCAAACGCGGGCCAAGCGGCCTTCGCCGTAGAGGGCCACCAACTGCCAAGCAGTAGCGGTGGTCGTGCCAGTGTTCAAAGCCACTTCAACTTCGGCGTTGCGGGGCAAAGTGACGGGCAACTCAGGCTCAACAAGGGTGAAGAAGCCCTGAGGAGCGAAGTCGATGACGCTCACGGGAGTGGCAGCACCATTGTTGCGAATGGAGAAGCGGAAAGGCTCCATCCAGTAGCCATTCGGACGCGAACCGACGTTGATGGTCTCAACAACTTCGCCATTCTGGAGGGCGACCAGTTGAGAACCGGCGCCACTGCCACCAGCCATGTCGAAGCTGACGACGTTTCTCTGGTAAGTGGTGCTTGTAGCCGAGAAGGTCGGATTGTAGGGATCGTAGGCCCCACCGTCCTGACGGACATACATGGCTCTGATAGGATCGCCAGAAGCACCAAACACCATGCCGTTCAAGCCGCTGTTCCAAGTACCTGTGGTGTTGTTGAAGCAAACCAGCAGGTTGTTGGTGCCGCTGTACTCGAACGGAGTGTCGAGTGTGAATGTGTAGGCTTCAGCAGTCGTGTTGTTGAATGCCACGGTGCCCGAATATACCATATCCGAGGCTTCCACGGTCACCCAATCGGTGTAGCCGCTGAAATCGTTTTTGTCAACTTCCTTCATGTAGATGCTGAAGGTACGTGCCGGAAGGGTCGCGGTACCATACATCCACATTGTGATGGAGTTGATCGTTCCGCCCATTCCCATCTCGTCAGCAGTGTAAATCTGCTGCGTGTAGGAATAGTTGTAGAGGGAATTCATCGGAAGATAGGTGTTGCCTGTGGCTCCATCCAAACTTCCAATCTCCACTACATCCGCTCGCGCCACGCCCATAAAGGCAAGCACAAGCGTCATCATCAAAGAAAATACTTTCTTTTTCATAATGAATAGATTTGGTTAATAAATAAGTGAATTGATAAGTTTTGCTGATTATAAACGCGAAATGCACCGCAACCTGTCGGCGTGGTGGCATCATTTTTCCTAAGCATAGTACTCACATTCGAATGCATAGTAATAAAAGCGCTTTTTTTGTTGTCTAGACATTGATAAGACTGCCAAGTCTGTGTTTACCCTTAGTCGAATTGTTGACTATTAGGGTACAATTTGTGGAAAAATAGGGTAATTTTGGGGTCGCCACGGCCGTGGCGACCCTAAATCACAATCATCTGACGACGAAACGCTGCGTGGCGCAGTTGCCTTCAAAATCGTACACCTTTATTATATATAGGCCCGACGAAAGCTCGCCCACGTCCATCCTGTCTTGCAGGCTCTCCATGAGCTTCTGACCCGTAAGGCTGTAGATTTCTGCCTTCTGGAATCCTTCGGCCTGAATCTGGATTTCGTTCTCGGCAGGCACGGGATACACATTGAAGTTGGCGGATTGAGCGTTCTCGTTCACGCCCGTAATATCGACGTAGGTCATATCAACTTCGCTGCCATAGAACGTCTTGGTGGCAGCATTGTAGCCGTAGGCCATTTCCAAATCCTCATCACACACAATCCCACCTACTGCTTTCACTGCTTCGCCATGAACGGCATTGCCGTCAACATAACTGAACCTGCAAATGATGTCATCCTCCCAAACCGAGCTATTGACCATCCATCCCTGAAGAATCTTGGATTCAAAGCAGCCCTCATCGTTATATTGATAGATGACTTTCTCGAAATTCACCCAAGCGTTGTTTTGCCATAATTCATAAAGAATCTCGGTGACATGCTCATCGAAATCGAGGGTGTAGGTTTCTTTTTCGTCGTTTTGCCATGCGCCACCTTGCATATATTGGATAAGCACTTCCAAGGTGTTGCCGGTTCTGGTGTAAGTCCAAAGCTCGTCCGACGACCAATTGCTGCCGTTCCAGTCCCAATAAAGGACGGTGGTCACATCTCCGTTGTAATTGTAGACTTCCTTTGTTTCGTTCACCCAATCGCCGTCATCCCAATCCTGATAGATGACCTCGCTCAGTTCGCCACCTTCGTAAGAATAAGAGGCTTTGGCATCGGGAACCCAAACATCTCCATACAGATACTCCTCTCCCAGAGCCTCAAGCACATTGCCTGCGAAATCGTATTCGTAGTTAATCACGTAAAAGTTATTCCAGCCGTCGCCTTCGTCCATTTCGGTAAGCTCCTCAATGAGGTAGAAGTCATACTCATCGTAAGTGTAAATGGTGCGATACTTCTCACCGTCAACGGTATGCCAAGTTGCGGTTTGAGGCACCAAGGAGGTTTCGTCGCGCACGCCATAGTGCTTGAGCACATTAGCGGTCACATTCGATTTCAGATTGGCATTGCGTTGTGCAAAGCCCACATTTCCAAACGCCATCACAAGGACGGCCAAAGTAATGATAACTTTTCTCATAGTTGTAAGTATTTAGTTTTTAATGACATCGAAATAATAATAGGTGCCGTCATCAGCAACCGTATCATTGGGAATACCCTCTGGGGTAAAAGTGATAATATAGGTATTGACTGATGCAAATCCCTGTATGCGAATTTGTTGCTTGTCATTCTTAAGCACATGGCCCGACACATTGTAGGCCTTCAGCTTCCCTTCGCCTGCCGGCTTGTAGCCGCTCGACAATTGCAACATGACATCGTCGGCGAGGTGCATGGGCTTGCCGGTGAAAGCCCTTGAAAAAACCTTACTCGGACAATTGATTTTGAATTCGACCGTATTGGTCGTGTAGGCCGCAATGCTGATTTCCGCATCGGGGCAGGCATACCGGCCCGCGCCCTCAACCCCATCGAAGGCATCCGACGCATTGGAGAAGCCGTAATCGCCAATGATGTCGCTGTTGGTGTAACCATAAAAATTGCTCCATTCGCTTTTTTGGTTCTTCGCGCACGAAGCGAAGAGCAGGCCCATCACGCAAAGCAAGGCCAATAACTTGATGTTTTTCATAATGTTATTCATTTGATGATTATTTTTTCGGTGTTCAACAAAGTGCCATCCTTGCCAAAGCGAAGCACGGTGCAGCAGCCTCGGGGCAAGCCTTCGGTCGAGATTTCAATGCTGTTGGCTTGGATGAAATCGATTCTCCTTAGTTCCTTTCCGTCGGTAGCCACAATTCTGACTTGACCATCGGCAGTCTCGCCCCAACTCACATTAAAGCGACCTTCGGCGGGGTTGGGATATACCTGCATACGGTTTTCGGGCGCAAAATGTTCCTCTTCGCCAAGGGCTTGCTTGTCCCAAGCGGCAATGGTGTACTCGCCCGAGGGGAAGTTGTCGACCACGAAACGGCCATGTTTCCACGTGCTGCCCGGATACAAAGTGTACGGGATTGCGTGCCAAGCTTCCGAAGCGTCCTTCCTGTAAAGCAAGGTGGCCGAGTCGTTGGCGGTGTGGATGATGTCGCCGTCGGTCGAGTTGGTGAAATCGAACATACCCTTCACGTTGGCCTCGCCAAAGTCGTAGCGGGTGATGGTCCAGAAATGCTTGGTCGAGAGGGTGAGGTTGGGGATGAGCGGGTTGTCGTAAGGCTCCACCAAATGGTTCTCAACGGCAACAAAGACCGAGTCGGTAATTGTTTCAGGCTGGGCGATGAAATTGCTGAAACTCTGCTGTTGGGCCGATTTCAGCATCAAGTTCTTCTGTGTGCGTCCGTCCAACCAATTGTTGTTGAAGTCGTTGACGATGCCAACCGGTTCGAAGTCGAGGGTGACGGTGGCGGTGGCGTGCAGTCCGTCCCACTCCACCATTTCAGTGGCCAATTGGAACTCTGGGCCGATGAAAGTCACTTCATACCTATTGTGCTGTCCGATGTGGTCGTCGCCAATGTGCTGATAGCTCAAATTGAGATGCACTTCATATTGGCTACCCACGGGGTTCACCTCACCGAGGGTCGCGTAAAGATGCGGCATTCCCGAACTGTAGACATAGGTGTCGAAAAAACCGTGCATATCGATGCCCGAATGATCGGTAAGTGCGTTGCAAAGAAGTTCGGAAGTCGCTGTCTGGTAGGCATATTGCTGGAAGTATTGGCGCATGGCTGCGAGGAAGTTTTCGCGTCCCATGTAGTTCATCATCGTGTTGACGATAACCGCGCCACGTTCATAAATGGCGTTGGTGTTGTATGTCATGTCAAGTGGCATATTATTGAGCGGCATCCAATTGCCTGAGTTGTTGCACCATGAGTTGATGGCGTTGACCTTGGTCGACATGGTATTTTGGAAATGTGGCTCACCATAAACCGCCGATTCGTAAAACGCGCCCCAGAACTGGGCAAAGCCCTCGTTGAGCCACATGTCGCCCGCCTCGGCACAAGTCACCAAATTGCCCGACCACATGTGCGAAAGTTCGTGGGCAATGTATTCCTCATTGTCGGTCGTGCCGTCCACGACGCTGGACACAATGGCGATGTTGTCGGTGTGTTCCATGCAACCTTTGCTTGTGACCACATAGCCAATGCGGTTGAACGGATAGGCACCCAAGCTCTCCTCAAAGAAAGCAGCAATCTGCTTTACATGCACCATCGAAGCGGGCACATTGTTGATTTGGTTGGGCTTGACATACACCTCTATCGGGATGTCGCGCTCAATGCCGTTGTAGACATCTTCCCAAACCACATAATCGCCAACCGCAAAGGAAATATGGTAGGTGGCGATTTCCTGCGGTGTGTTCCAATGCCAAGTGGTGGTGCCGTCGCCGTTGTCAAAAGCATCCACAAGGTTGCCGCCGCAAATGGCTTTCTTGTCGTTGGTCGCGGTGATGAAAAGATCGTATGTGGCCTTATCGGTGAAATTGTCTACGCAGGGGAACCAAGTTTTGCCCAAATTGTGTGGCTGGCTTTCGAAGCCCACGCCGAGGTTGTAGACACGATCAGGATCGCTGTTAGGATTTGGACGCCACCATTCCACGCCGCCCCAAGTCTCGCTGAAGGTGGAGCCGCCATAGCGCACATCGAGGGTGACACTCTCGCCTGCCGCTATAGGTTCATCGAAAGTGACGGTCAAAAAGTCGCCTTCTTGACCAAAACTTTCCACACCGTAGAAATCGGAGGCCACATCGGTGACAGTGAGGCTCTTCAACTCCAACACAACGGCATTTATGTTCGCTGTTGTGGTGAAATCGATGAAGGTTTCGCCTTGCAGCGTGCGGTTGGCGAAGTCGAAATCCCAAACGTGGATTTCATAGTGCGATACATCGATGCCTTCGCCGGCGGTTTGGGCTTGGGCGAAGTTCATAACCAACAAAAAAGTCAACAAAAAGGATAATTTTTTCATATCGTCAGAATTTATTTGTTCAACATTGGATTAGTGATGATTGCCTCGGTCTGAATCACATTGCTTTCATGCAAGGCTCGATCGAGTATTCGGATTTCAAACTTCACCGTGTCGTTGGGCGAGAACGGATTCTGCACCGTCAGCGTGTAGTCCATCTTGCCGCTGATGGCCTTCGGCTCCTCCGAGTCGCGCAAGCGTTTGAATCGGGCGTTGAATGTCACCGTGTCGTAGGTTTGTGTCTGCACATTCCAACTCAGCAAAGGCGTTTTCACGAACTCGCCATTGACGCACTTCAGATAGTCGACCACCATATTATAATAATGTGCATCGTTGAATCCGAAGGGCGGCAAAGTGTCCCTTTCATCAAGGCCGAGGTCGCCGTCACCATCGGTATAGGAGAAAGAAATGATGCCTTCGCCGCTGAAGGTGCTGTCGGCATTGAACAGGTAGGTGAAACTCTCGTAGGCAATCTTCGGCTCGACGGGATACTCCACGGGCTTTTGGCAGGCCACCGTCGCCAAGGCCAAAAAAAGAAGTCCTATCAGTTCCCGAATTTTCATCTCTTCAGTTTAAGTTCGTCGACACTTCACATTTGAGGCGGTAAAAGTACGAATTTTTGGCGAAATGGACACAACAATATTTGAATTGAGTTTTTCTTGATTTTCAGCCAATTAACAACCATCATTCAAAAAAATATCGTGGAAAAGTGTGGAAAAGTGTTGACTTGTTCACAAATGTTGTATCTTTGCCGCCAGTTTTGGCACGAAAAATGCCAATTGAAAACGAGCAGATTTTTATTTGATGCCGAGTTTATATATCATATCAGGCTGCAACGGAGCAGGAAAAACGACCGCCTCACTGACGGTTTTGCCCGAGACGCTTCAATGCAAGGAGTTCGTCAACTGCGACGAAATCGCGAAGGGTCTCTCCCCGCTCAACCCCGACGGCGCCAAGGTCGCCGCAGGCCGCCTGATGCTGTCGCGCATCAAGACCCTCATCGCTGACAAAGCCGACTTTGCCATCGAGACCACCTTGGCCGCAAAATCCTATCACGCACTCATCAAGAAAGCCCGCGAGGAAGGCTACAAAGCCAGCCTCATCTATTTCTGGCTGCAAAGCCCCGAACTGGCCATCAAGCGCGTGGCGGAGCGTGTGAAACACGGTGGCCATCATGTGGACGACAGTATCATCCGCAGGCGCTATCGTGCGGGCATCAAGAACCTTTTCAACCTTTATTGCCCCGTCGTCGACTACTTCTTGTTCATCGACAACAGCATCATGCCCTCCGAGGTTATCGCCGAAGGAAACATCAAATCCATCAAGTTTTACAACGAAGAAAAATTCAAAAAAATCAGACAATATGACAACAGTAACAGTGAATGCAAAGAAGAATGAAGTTTCGTCCTTCACCAAGAAATTGATGAGCGGCCTCGACCTCTC
>CAMVCZ010000061.1 GCA_947166105.1 uncultured Bacteroidales bacterium | reverse complement strand
TCTACTGGAATTTAAGCACTTATAAAATCCCAACTGAAAATCGCGGAAAACAGGATTTGCACTGTCATAGTGCAATTTGCGTTGTAGGGCTGTCACACCGTGGCAGCCGCATTGGGTTTTCCCGTCATGCGGCTGCCGTGGTACGACAGCCCTACAAATCTATTATTTTTTCTTCGACTGTTTTTCTTGCAACTTGAAATTGACAGGCAGCATGTAACTCACTGGCACCGGTTCGCCGCCTACCTTACCAGGCTTCCATTTCGGCATGGAGCTGATGACGCGCACGGCCTCCTCGTCGCAGCCGCCGCCGATGCCACGAAGAACCCTCACATTCGACACGCTGCCGTCTTTCTCGATTACCATGCCGATGAACACGCGGCCTTCGATGCCTTTGTCCCTCGCCTCTTGCGGATAGTTGATGTTTTTGGCGATATATTCCATCATCTTTGTCTCGCCGCTGGGAAATTGTGGCATTTCCTCCACAATTTGATAGACACCATCGGCGTTGGGTTTCATCTCGGGCTTGTTTGCTTCCGTTTTCTTGACGGACTTCATTGGAATATCATCAGTTAGTTTAAAGTTGACAGGCAGCATGTAACTGACACGGACAGGTTCCCCTTTTTGCTTGCCAGGTTTCCATTTCGGCATGGCTTTCACCACTCGGACGGCCTCGTCGTCGCAGCCACCGCCAATGCCACGTTTCACTTCCACATTGGACACGCTACCGTCTTTCTCGACAACGAAACTGATGAACACACGACCATCGATTTCCTTGTCTCTGGCCTCTTGTGGATACTTGACATTGTTAGCAACGAACTTCATCATAGCGGCTTCTCCGCCAGGGAATTGAGGCATCTCTTCAACGATTTGATAAATGCTGTCTCCAACGGCCTTGTCTTTAAGTGACTGGTAAAGGTCGTCTTTGATTTCTTGAAAGACGGTGTTCTCATCGGATGTGGCCACGTCAAGTAACTGACCGAAAAGATGTTCGGAGAGGGTGAACGTAAACGGTTCAATGCTGTATGTTGACGTATCGCCTCTTCTTTCCGTTTCGGTGATGAAGAAATTGTTGCAAGGCGTGCCGTCAGCATTGTAGGAGGTGACAGTCAATTTTTTGCAAGGCTCTCCTGTCTCTGGTTGGAAACCATCCGAAGTCTCGAACTTGACATAGGAACCATCATCGTCATAAAAGACTGTGTCTTTCAATTGCATAGGAGCTCCGTCATCATCAAAGATTTCGAACCGGCCCATTTCAACCGTAATGGGCTTGTCAACGGCTTTTTGTTCTTGTGCCGTCACTTTCGTGTTGGCAATCAATAGGATAGCCAACACCGGCAATGTGGCCAAGAGCCTCCACCAGAGACCCTTGGCCTTTTCGTTTCTTGTAATCATCTTGATTCGTTTTTTAGTAAGGATTAAACTGAAATTATTGCTCATTCCGCTGAAATCGACAGCCATGCACTGCTGCAAAATCAGCATCATGTAGTTCTTTTTGTCAACGCCAGTGGCCACCACATCTCGGTCGGCCTGATATTCGTGAAGGCTCTGCAACTCCTTTTTGTACAGATAGATGAATGGGTTGAACCATTGCAGAATCATCATCACCTCGGCGAAAAGGATGTCCCACGAATGGTGGTGACTGATGTGGCTCATCTCGTGCCGCATGATGTCGGGGTCTACGTTTTCGTTGGGGAAGAAGGCATAGCGGAAGAAGGAAAACGAGCCTTGGTCGCGGCCAGTGAACACCGCCGTGCAGCCGCTCATCTTGCGCTTTGGCGAGCGGATGATGAGCGCGACGAGTTTCCCCAACTTGAAGAGAAACAGCAACGTCATTACGCCGACACCTATTAAATAAATACCTCCTACGACTTGCCAAAGGCTGAAACGCGAAGGCGTGGCATTGGTATTTACCGTCACTTCGGGCAACACGGGCTGGCCGTCGGGAGTGACAACCACTTCGCTCAGCATCATGCCGCCGAACATGTTTTGTTTCAAGGTCGCCATTTGCGGCAATTCCGTTCCCGAGAGCAAGCCGAGCAAAGGCATAGCCAAAGCGAGCAACATACTCGTCAAGAGGAAGAAACGGTTGAAAAGCAGGCGGTTGCTGTTGCGGAACAGCAGACGATACACCATCCAAAGCACCATAACGGTGGCTGCGATGGGCAGCAGGTGACCGATCATTAATTCTTGAGCGTTCATGGCTTAACTCCTTTCTGAGGCGATGGCCTCGTCGATGGTTTTTCTCATTTCCTCCAACTCCTCGATGCTGAAATTCTCCTTTTTGGCGAAGGCCGAAACGAGATCGAGGTATGAGTTGTTGAAATAACGTTCCACTACGCTGCCGAGATAGCGGTGCGAGTAGTCCTCGCGGCTGATGGCTGGGCTGTAGCGATGGGCACGGCAGAAGGTCTCGTGCTTTACAAAACCCTTGTTCTCCAAGATTTTGATGATGGAAAGCACCGTATTGTAAGCCGGCTTGGGTTCGGGATAAGCCGCTATAATCTCATTGGCAAAGCCTTGTCCAATGCTCCAAATGACCTGCATCACCTGTTCCTCGGCTTTGGTTAATTCTCTCATTTTGACGATGTTGTCATTCGTGTTTTCTTTCTTGCGAGCCATTTTTTCCTCCGTTTTTTATTGATTAACGCTGCAAATATAGATATTATTTTGAATATACAACTAAGTTTTTAGTTTTTTTATTGTGTTTTTGATGAAAAAATTTAGAATCAATTGTTTTCAACACAAATTAGCAAGAATTATCCATAAATTTTCTCATTAATTATTTCTGATAATTCATGATTCATTCGTGGGAATTCGTGTTTTAAAAATCATCATTCAGTTTTTTTATTTTTTTTCTTTCTGTTTTCCCAAAATGTTGTATTTTTGCAGCCGCAATTGAGAGGCCACTTTAGCTCAGTTGGTAGAGCAACGCATTCGTAATGCGTAGGTCGTTGGTTCGAGTCCGACATGTGGCTCAAAATCGTAAAAGAGTTCTTCGGAACTCTTTTTTTGTGTATTTTTGCGGTTCATTTTATTTTGGATATGTCTGCTCCAAACAAATTGATAGAAAAAATCGAAGGCTTCACGCGGAAGTATTATCTCAACCGATTGATACAAGGCGTGTTGGTAGGTGCTGTGCTGTGGATTGTTTTCTATCTGCTTATCAATGGGTTAGAGTATTTCTCGTGGTTCCCGCCCAAAGGTCGCTTCGTGCTGTTGCTGTTTTTGTTGGCGGGCAGCGGTTTCGTTTTGGTGTACCATTTCCTCATACCGCTCGTTAATCTCATCCGTTTCCGGAAGAAAATGTCGGTGGAACAGGCTTCGGTGCTGATTGGAAAGTTTTTCCCAGAAATCAAGGACAAACTACTGAATACCATTCAGTTGAGCAACCAAATGGAGGCTTCTAAAGTCGGCCCTCCGACAGGCTCAGGTATCGAGAACGACCTGTTAGCCGCCACTATCGAGCAAAGAAGTGCACGCCTCTCCCCTATCCGCTTCACTGATGCCGTCGACTTGCGCGGCAACTTGAAGTATTTAGGCATATTTTTCGGGACACTCCTTATATTAATAGCATTGATGGTGTTTTTGCCCTCGTTTGCGGTGCAGCCCACTCAGCGCATCGTCAACTACGAGCAGCATTTTGAGAAACCTCTCCCCTATCAGGTTGAAATTGAGCAAGATGAGATAGAAACCACGCAAGGCAAGGAAGTGAAATTCAACATTCGCGTCACGGGCGACCGCATCCCTGATGCCTTTTATGTGAAGAGCGAATTAGGGCAGCAACTGATGACCAAAGGTTCAGCCCATGATTTCAGTTACACTTTCAAAAATATTTTCAACGACCTGACTTTCAATGTGATTGGCGGAGAATACACCAGTCGCCCACTGCATATCACGGTTCACCCTAACCCTACCCTACTTTCCTATCGTTGCGAAGTGCGCTATCCGGCCTACATCCACAGAAACAATGAAACTATGGATGCCAAAACGAGGCTCATCGTCCCGCAAGGCACCACTTTGAATTTCAGTTTCACCACCCGCGACACCGAACAGATGACCGTCACACGCGATTCGCTCCAAACAGACTTGACTGCAAAGGATGATGTTTTTGAATACCAATTCGTTGCATCACAATCCACTAAGTTTGAGGTGCAAGTGCAGAACGCTTGGAACAATACCTTGGAACCCCTACCCTTCTCTGTCGATGTGCTTCCAGATGCCTATCCCGACATCCGAGTGGAATCATTTGATGAGCAACTTTCCACCGATGTTTATTTTTCAGGCCTTGTTACTGATGACTATGGTTTCAGCAAATTGACTTTCAACTGTTTGGTGAAAGAACCCATCGAAAAGAAAATCGTCAAACCCGTTGCATTAGACCTCAAACAAACCCGAACTTCGTTTTTCTACAGTTTCAATATGGACAGCCTCGGCATTATGCCCGGTCAGAATACGGAGGTTTATTTCGAGGTTTGGGACAATGACGGTTTTCATGGGCCAAAATCGAAGCGTTCGGAGACTTTCACTTATTACAAGCCTTCGGAATCGGCTTTGGACAGCATCGCCAACGAGCAATCTGAGGACATTATGGAAAGGCTTCAAGAGAAGTCGCAAGCGGCTGACAAACTGCAAAATGAAATTGAGAAGATGCTGCAAGACCTCATCCAGAAGAAGGATTTGGACTGGTCGGACAAAGAGAAGATGAAAGACTTGTTGGAAAAGCAACAACAGATTCAGGATGAATGGAATAAGTTACAAGAGGAGCAAGAAAAGTTGGCCGATTTTATGAAGGAACACGAAATCGCCAATGAAGACCTCATCAAGAAACAGGAGCAAATCAACAAACTTTTCGAAGAGGTGATTCCAGAGGAATTGCGCAAAATGATGGAGCAAATCGACAAACTTCATGAGGATATGCCGCGTGAGCAGATGCAGCAGATGATGCAGGACATCAAGAAAAACAACCAGTCGATGCAGGAATTGCTCGACCGCAATTTGGCTTTGCTGGAGCAATTGAAAATGGAGAAAGACCTCAACGATTTGGCCAACAAATTGGAGAAGTTAGGGGAGGAGTTGCAGAAGCAAGAACCTGAAAACCAGAGCAAAGAAGCAGGGGAGGAGAGCGAACAAAAATCTGCCGAGGAAGCCAAGGAGGAATTCGACAAGATGATGGACGAACTTGACCAACTTTTGGAGAAAAACCAAGACTTGCAACAGCCTTTCAACATGGAAAAGGACGAGGAAATGGAAGAAAGCATCAACCAAGACCTCAATGATGCCGTGCAACAAGAGCAATCGGGCGAGCAGCAACAATCGCAGAAAAAGAAGCAAGACGCAGGCCAGAAAATGCAACAGATGGCCAACCAAATGATGATGCAAATGCAGATGCAAGGTATGCAACAGATGGCCGAAGATGCCCATTTGATGCGCATTTTGCTTGAAAACGTGGTGCATGCCTCGCACGAACAGGAAGCCTTATTGACCGAAATTGGCCACATACGCTCCGACGACCCCTCTTTGGTCGAGAAAATCATCCATCAAAAAGATGTGGCCGACAACTTCAACATGGTTCGCGACTCGTTGCGCAGCATGGCCATGCGCCAACCGATGATTCAAAACTTCGTCTTCGACGAATTGCACACCATCGAAAGCCAAACGGGAAACGCGATGAAATACCTCAACGACCTGAAACTTTCGCAAGCCGTGCGCCATCAGCAAACCGCGATGATGTCGATGAACAACTTGGCACTCATGTTGGCAGAGTCGTTGGAAAACATGGAGAACAGCATGGAATCGATGGGAATGCCTATGGCTTGTCCCAATCCAAAACCCGGACAAGGCCAACAAAGTATGCAAAACATGCAACAATTGCAGCAACAGTTGAGCGAACAACTCAAAAAGATGCAACAACAAATGGAGAAACAAGGGCAACAACAACAGAACTCCATGAGCGAGGAATTTGCACGCATGGCAGCCGAACAGGAAATGTTGCGTCAGGGAATGCAGCAAATGCTCAACGAAATGAAGGAAAACGGGCAAGTCGGCGATGATGGCCTTAACGAAATCATCAAGGACATGGAGAAGTTGGAAGAGGAGTTGGTGAACAAGAAAATCAACCGCCAGATGATTGAGCGCAGCCAACGGATTGAATCGAGAATGTTGGAATCGCAGAAGGCGCAGGAGAAGCGCGAACAGGAGGAAAAACGCAAGTCGAATGAGTACAAAGGCTCGCACTTCGACAGGCAAATCGACGAGATTCTCTACAAAGAAACGCTCAAGAAAAACCAAGAGTTTTTGCGCACCAACCCGATTGAATACGCGCCCTATTACAAGGACAAAATCAATGAATATTACCTGAAGAAAAACACGCATTGAGATGATCAGATTCAGCACATTGGACGTGGAAATGCCGCCCATCGAACCGCAGCGCGTCAAGGCGTGGATTGAGAGCGTGGCGCAAGGTTACGGCAAGACGATAGGCGAGTTGTACTACTATTTTTGCAGCGACGAAAGGCTGTTGGAAATCAACCGCGACCGCCTCGGCCACGACTTCTACACCGACATCGTGACCTTCCCGTTGACCGATTGCGAGACCGTTCTTTCAAGCGAATTTTGTATCAGCATCGACCGCATCAAGGAGAACGCGACGACCTTTGGGCGCAGTTACGAGAGCGAATTGCACCGCGTCATCATCCACGGCGTGTTGCATCTTATCGGCTTCGACGACCTCTCTGATGAAGAAGAAAAAGAAATGCGTGAAAAAGAGGAAGAGGCGTTGGGAATGATGTTTAGTGAAAAGAATATCAATTAGTTAAAACGAATGTTTCCCGTGAAACACTGACAAAAGGATGTATTTTGAACCGTATGATATTATCGTAGTTGGAGCCGGTCACGCCGGATGTGAAGCGGCAGCGGCGGCGGCCAATATGGGCAGCAAAGTCTTGTTGGTTACAATGGACTTGCGCCTGATGGCCTCCATGTCGTGCAACCCCGCTATGGGCGGCATCGCCAAAGGACAAATCGTGCGCGAAATTGATGCTATGGGTGGTTATTCGGGCATCGTCAGCGATCGCACCATGATACAATTCAGGATGCTCAACAAGTCGAAAGGTCCCGCTATGTGGAGTCCGCGCTGCCAAAGCGACAAGATGGTGTTCTCCGCAGAATGGAGAAGCCTATTGGAAAAAACATCCAATGTTGATTTCTGGCAAGACACGGTGACAGGTTTATTGGTCGTTGGCGACCAAGTAAAGGGCGTGACCACAGCGATGGGCGGCGACATAGAAAGCAAGACCGTCATCCTCACCAATGGCACGTTCCTGAACGGTTTGATTCACATCGGCGAGCAGCATTTTTCGGGAGGAAGGATGGGTGAGATGGCAAGTCACGGCATCAGCGAACAACTGAAAGACCTTGGCTTTGAAGTGAAACGATTGAAGACCGGAACACCCGTCCGCATCGATGGCAGAACCATCGATTTCAGCAAGCTCATCGAACAAAAAGGTGATGACGAGGTGGTCGGTTTTTCCTATACTGAACCTTTCAAAATCCAAAAGCAAAGGAGTTGCTGGATTGCGCGCACCTCATTGAAAGTACACGAAACACTCCGAAAAGGCTTCAAATATTCACCCATGTTCAATGGCAGAATCCAAGGTGTGGGGCCGCGATATTGTCCGAGCATCGAGGACAAAATCGAGCGTTTTTCGGGCAAGGACAGCCACCAACTTTTTGTGGAACCCGAAGGCTGGACAACGGAAGAATATTACCTCAATGGCTTTAGTTCCTCACTGCCAGATTACATCCAATATGAGGCATTGAGGCAAATCGAAGGCTTCGAGAATGCCAAGATATTCCGCCCTGGTTATGCCATCGAATATGATTATTTCCCGCCTGAACAGCTACATCATTCTTTGGAAACAAGGCTCGTGCACGGCCTCTATTTTGCCGGACAAATCAACGGGACGACGGGTTATGAGGAAGCCGCTTGTCAAGGCATGATGGCAGGCATCAATGCAAGTTTGGCCTTGCGCGACGACAAGCCTTTGGTGCTGTCAAGGTATGAGGCTTATATTGGCGTGCTTATTGACGACCTCATTACAAAGGGCGTGGACGAACCTTACAGAATGTTCACGAGTAGGGCAGAGCATCGCATTTTGTTGCGCCAAGACAACGCTGATGCACGCCTTACCGAGATGTCATATCGATTAGGATTGGCCAAGGAAGACCGCTACCAAAAGTATCAGGATAAGCGTCAAAAAGTCGAAGAAATCAAGAATTTTTTGAACGAGAATTATGTCTATCCTGACCAAATCAACGACCTTTTGGAACAAAAGGAAAGCACGAGGATAGAGCAAAAAATGAAAATGTCCTATCTTTTGCTGCGGCCACAAATCAGTTTGGCGGAAATGATAGATGCATTGCCCTCTTTGGAGCAATATAAGAACGAAGACAGATTTGGAAGGGAATGTCTTGAGGAGGCAGAAATCCAAATCAAATACGACAGTTATATCCAAAAGGAGGACGAACTCGCCGACAAGTTAAGACGTTTGGAAAATGTGAAATTACCGATAGATTTCGATTTCCATAGTATCCAATCCTTGTCCTACGAATCGCGGGAGAAACTGAACAAATACCAACCTGAAACCTTGGGGCAAGCCTCAAGAATCAGCGGGATTTCACCAGCCGACATCAATGTATTGGCTATATTTTTAGGACGATAACAGAATTGTTTCACATGAAACACCATAGAAAATGAACAACAATTGCCCTTGGTGCGGCTCCGAAAAAGCACAAATCAATCTTTGGTTGAAGGACGAATTTTTGACCAAAGAGGATTTCCACATTTGCGAATGTCTGAATTGCGGCTTGCTCTATACCATGCCCAGACCGAGCAAAGACAAAATCGGGGAGTATTATAAATCCGAAGAGTATTACAGCCATCAGGAAAACAAGAAAGGCTTCATTCCCAAAGTGTATGAAGCGGTCAAAAAAGTGAACCTGAAACACAAATATCGTCTTGCCACAGACGGAATCAAAGAAGGAAAATTATTGGATATTGGATGCGGAGTAGGTGATTTTTTACACACCGCAGAAGAACACGGATGGGAATGTAACGGCGTTGAACCTTCAGACGAGGCAAAGGCCATAGCAAGGAGAAGAATCAAGGCCGAGATTATCGCAAGTGCGGATTTGGAGCAAATTCCAGATGCAACTTTTGATGTCATTACCATGTGGCATGTGTTGGAGCATGTGGATGATTTGAAATGGCAGATGGAGCAATTGCAGCGATTAATTAAAAACAACGGTAGAATAGTCATTGCTGTACCAAATTATAAATCCTACGATGGGCAATATTACAAGGAACTTTGGGCGGCCTACGATGTGCCAAGGCATTTGAACCATTTCAGCAAGCAGACCATCACAAAGATTTTCGCCTCAGTAGGGTTGAAACTAACTCGAACCGAAAAGTTGGTTTGGGATGCTTATTACATATCATATATGAGCGAACAATACAAGCATCATTCGCTCCCATTAATAAAAGGAGCGTTGAAAGGTTTGGTGTCGAACTGCAAGGCGAGGCGGTCTGGTGAATGGTCAAGCATGGTGTACATTTTTGAGAAAAAATAGGAAAACTCGAAATTTGGCCGTTTTTAGGCGATTTCAGGCATTTTTGCAGGTTTTTGAATCAGGACATCACCAAGAGCAAGAAAAGCAAAATTACAAAATGTTTTATAACTCACACAATATCAACAGAAAAAAGCGGTTTTAGGAAAAAAGAGCAAATGAGGAACAAAAAAAGAAGACGGATAGGAAGAATTTTGTGTTGGAGCAGCATTGGATTGTCACTTCTGCTCGGCATGTTCCTTCATTTGGCACTGAATGAAAAATCCTTGCAACGAAGTATTCAGAAATCGGTGTTGCGAATGGACAACGATATGCAGACACTGATTGAAAAAGGCCTGAACCACGACGAACTCGAGAAAACTCAAACGGGACTGACGGTATTTATGAACGACACTTTAGTCTTCTGGAACCGAAACGATGTCAACCCCAAGTTGATGAAACGAAAAGTCCAAATAGGTTGTGACACGATATGCCCTTTGCTTTCAGGCAATTATTTCGTGAAATCGTACCAAAACGCCGCAATGACCTATTTTGTGTACAAATTGGTCAGCACCAACTATCAAATCGAGAACCAATATTTTGAAAACCGTTTCCAAACCCTTCCGAAATTCATCGATGCCGATATTCAGTTTTCAGAAAACGGTGAGGGAATCCCTATCGTGAACGAAGAAGGCAAATGTTTGGCTAACTACAAAATCGTAGGAAAACCAAAACTTCAAAAAGCGTTTCTGTTTTGGCCATTGCCTTTCATCATTTTGTTCATTATCGGAGCAACATTATCACTCGGTCGAGGCGGTAAAAAACATAACGACAGCAAAAAACGACCTCATGTCATCGAAATCGGCATAGCCATTATCATCATAATTTCCGCGATTGGAACATACATTTACTTCAGAATCAGCGAAAATCAGGAAAACGAGCAGATGAAACAGCAGGCACAAAACTTCATGGAAAAACGCGACAATTCCTTTGAAACAAGTTATGCGACCATTGCCGAACAGATGAAATCCGACACCAACATCAGGGAAATGCTGTTTGCCGAAAGCAATGTGCTTGCCGATGTCATTTTGGGCTATTCCCAAGAACTGCTATTCGATGAGACCATGCGATCCTACATCACTTCGCTAACGCTTTGTGCCCCTGGCGAAGAAATCATCATCCAGCCCGAAGGTTACAGCACTGATTGTGATGACTATTTCCTTGAAAAATTGGCCAACAACAAGCAGAAAAGGGTAGGGGATGGCCTGTATTTCATGGATTATTACACATTGGACCCCAATTATTTGGGAAAAATCAGAATCGTTTCCAAGGATTCTTTGCGGCAGAAAACCCTCTATTTTGAGTTCTACAAGCCCATTGCGCCAGAAGGCTTCGGTTTTCCACAACTCCTGCAAGAATCGAACAGCCAAAAGCCTTACGAATATTCTGTGGCGAACTATCGCGACAACTTACTTGTCTACAAATACGGTCGATATGTCTACCCGAATTTTTTGAACAGCCTGAAAATCAAAGACCAAGAAATCAGTTTCAGCAAAAAATACAAGCATTACGCCATCAAAAAGGAAGGCAACGATGCCATCGTCATCAGTACTCCTACGAAAGGATGGTCGGAAACAACAGCTCCCTTTGCGATATTCTTTCTTGGACTGTCACTGCCTTTCTTGCTGATAGTCTGGTTGATACGACCCAAGGAACACCACAAATGGCGTGACAGGAGTTTCCGCAGAAGACTCCAAACCCTCATCTTCTCAACGCTTGGTATTTCCTTCCTTGCCATTGGTCCAGTTTCAGTCGTTTACATGCAAACTTTATACAACCAAAAGACCACCGCCTCACAATTCGAAACCACACGAACCCTCTCCCTTGAAATGCGCAATGACCTCGATTTCAAGACATTGCTAAGAACTGCTTCAAGGGACAATTGGATGGAAATCCTGCAACATTATGCCACCACTTTCTTCACAGACTTGAATCTCTACCAACTTAACGGACAACTGTTAGCCACCACTCGTCCTGAAATATACGACCTGAACCTGCAAACCCCGTTGATGAACGCGGAGGCTTACCAACAGATGCACCGCAACAAGGAACTGTTTTTCACACACATAGAGTATCTTGGTAAAGGTAAGTATGAATCATCCTACATTCCTATCGCCGACGAAAACGGCAACACATTGGCCTACCTTAACACACCTTATTTCTCCAGTGCCACCGACCTACAAAAAGAAATCCTGAATTTCGTACTCACCTATATTAATATCATCCTCATTCTTTTAGGTATAGCATTGTTGTTCATCCTCCATCTCACCAACCGCTTGACGCAACCTTTGTCATTGATTCAGAACAAATTAGGTGACATCAAAATCGACCAGAAGAACGAACCCATCGAATGGAAAGGTGACGACGAAATTGGGGCTTTGGTGAGGCAATACAACCAATTGATTGTGGAATTGGAGAAAAGTGCCGCCGAACTGAAACGTACCACGACCGAATCGGCATGGCGCGGTGTGGCAAGGCAAGTGGCGCACGAAATCAAGAACTCGCTGACACCCATGCGGTTAAGCGTGCAAATGCTGCAACGCAACATCGAAAACGGCAAGGCAACGCCCGAACAAACACAACGCACGGCCAACACCCTCATCGAACAAATCGATGCCCTTTCGGACATCGCCTCCTCTTTCTCTCGCTATGCCAAACTGCCCGAAAACCACCCTGCTCCATTGGATTTGGCCGAATTGGTCGGCAATGTGGTGAACCTTTATGACAATGCGGAAAATATCGAATTTGCATACCATTACGACCAAGCGCAAAACCATACTTTCAACGGCGACAAGACCAACCTGAACAGTGCCATCGGCAACCTTGTCAAAAATGCCGTGCAAGCCATTGGAAACAAGCCCGATGGTAAGATTGAAGTTTCGCTGCAATCCACTGAAACATCGTTCATTATCAGCGTGAAAGACAATGGAAAAGGCATCAAAGACGAGGACAAAGACCGCATTTTCCTGCCCAATTTCACCACCAAATCAGGTGGCACAGGCGTGGGTCTTTCGCTGACCTACAACATCGTGCAGGCCGCCGACGGGACGATTTCATTTGAAAGCCAAGAAAATGTCGGCACAAGATTCCAAATCGAATTGCCGAAACAAAACAAGCCAAACCCATGACAGGACCACAATTGCTTATCGTAGCCATCATCGCGGTACTCGTAATGGCTTTCCTTATCACGATGGTCGTACTGAATAGTCAGGCGAAAAAGATGTTTTCCGCCAATTCGAGGTTGGTGAACAACCAGAACGCCCTACTTGAACAAAACAAACGGCAGGAAAAAGACAAAACAGCGTTGAAAAAACGAATCAACGAATTGGAGGAAGAACTAAAGCAACAAGCAGGGGATGAAGTGGCACAACTGAAGGAGCAAACGCGCGAGTATCGCGAGAACATCGAACAGACTGCCGACATGGGCGACGAAGAACTGATGATTTGGATCGACCAAAAAATGGATGAAACAAACCTCTACACCGATACCGACCTCACACTGAAGACATTAGCAAACGCCCTCGGATTGACACAACGGAGACTGAATGTTTTGTTCAAAAACCATCCAAAATATGCCAACTTGGGTGACTATCTCAACGAGAAGCGTGTTTTGCTGGCCTGTAGGCTGTTGCACGAGAAACCCAACTGGACCATCGAGGCCATTGGGACAGAAGCTGGGTTCGGCAGCCGCCGCACGTTCCAAATGGAGATGAAACGCAGGTTCGGCATCACGGCAATGCAATACCGAAAGAGAATGGAAAATGCTGTAAATCAAGAAAGGACAGATACTTCAGACTAACACTCGCCGCTGCATCCAAGCATAAACGACGATGACGGCAATAGTGGAAACTTCCATAACCCAATTGACCCAAACCGACTCCAAACCTATCAGGAACGAAACAACAGGCACAATGCCGGAAATGAGGATGTAAAGCGCCATCCAAACGCCCACCTGATGCAGTCTCCCTCTGTAACTGAAAGCAATGGCGCAGCCCAAAGGCAGATAAACCAACATCAGCGAAACGGCCACGGGCAGGCCAACGCTATACATCAGGGCTGGAATCAATTCCGTCAAAAACCCAGCGAAATTCAACGCGATGACCACCCACCACCACGCCGTAAACGGACGATAAAGTGGCTTCATACCTCGCAACAGTCCAAAATACATCACCAAGGCCCCAAAGGTCTGTACGAAGCCTCGCACCCACGAGAGATGGGCATCATCCATCCAGTGCATCAGCGGCGCATAGTTGACGGCGGCCTGTAAAAGGTAGCACACGAAAGCCGCCTCGATGAGCCAGCGAGGCAAGCCGCTGTCCACGTGATTGACATAGCTTTGGCTTTCAATGCTTTCAGCCTTTTCAATATTGATTTGTCCGTTTGCTTCCATAACCGCAAAAGTACGGTTTTTGCTGAAATGGAAGGAAAAAATGGAATGTTTGTCCACAAAAAACAATTTGCCCGGCCTTCAAACAACGAAGGTCGGGCAAATGTGCGATATTGGCTATCTTGCCAATTTCAAGTTTTCTTATTGGATGGTCTTGGTTTTGCTATATTCTAATTTCTCTGGATGGCTAGCAATCCATTCTATAAAATCAGCTTTGGAAGTAGAGTAACCAGCCGTTTCACCCTCGCCATTGATTAAGGCAATACGTGCATATTCAACCTGTTCCGGAAGTTCGGCTTCATTGTAAGTGACTTTACCTTCGATTTTTGCCTCAAACGGAACATTTACACTGATTTCTTTGGTCCAAGGCAATGTGGCATCTGTCACATCAACCATTTTTCCATCAGCATCTTTATAGGAAAAACTGTAATGGAAGCAGGGCGAAACGGTGTGTGTGGTCGTTTGACCAGTATTAATGTCGCCCGTTTTGAAAGTGTTGTC
>CAMVCZ010000060.1 GCA_947166105.1 uncultured Bacteroidales bacterium | reverse complement strand
ATCATCGGCGAGGACATCCGCTTGAACTTGCCTGATTTGAATGATTACTTCAATTCAAATGGTATAACTCATTCATTTATAACAACACAAGTTGGTTACCAGTTCGCGACCAATGTCGAGAACCATTCGTTGCGTTGCTTCGCTGTGGGTGGTGAGAAACTCTCGGCACTCAACCCGCCGACCAACTATAAGATGTACAACGGCTATGGTCCGACGGAATGTACCATTTTCACCACAAATTACTGGGTGAAGGATTACGAATTGGACATCCCCATCGGCAAGCCGTTAGACAATCTGAGACTCTATATCGTTGACAAGCAATTCAACAGACTTCCCATCGGCGCCATGGGCGAGTTGTGGGTCACGGGACCACAAGTGAGCCGTGGCTATCTGAACCGTCCCGAAAAGACTGCCGAGACCTATATAAAGAATCCTTTCAGCGACGACCCGAAGCACAGTCGTGTGTATCGCACTGGCGACATTGTGCGTTACCTCCCAGATGGCAATATCCAGTTTGTCGGTCGCAGAGACGGTCAGGTGAAGATTCGCGGTTTCCGCATCGAATTGAAGGAAGTCGAGGCCGTCATCCGCCAATTCCCGGGCATCAAGGATGCTACCGTGCAAGCCTTTGAGTATGAAAACGGTGGCAAGTACATCGCTGCTTACATCGTCAGCGATGAGAAGGTGGACATCAAGGCACTCAACGCCTTCATCGGCCAGCAGAAACCGCCTTACATGATCCCTGCGGCCACCATGCAAATCGAAAGCATCCCGCTCAACCAGAACCAGAAGGTGAACCGCAAGGCCTTGCCCGCTCCCGTCATTCAGACTGCCGACCACGAATATGTGGAACCAGCCAACGAAGTCGAGAGACAGTTCTGCAAGATTTTCAGTGACATCCTTTCGATGGACAAGATTGGCGCGACCGACAACTTCTTCGAATTGGGTGGCACTTCGCTCATGGTGACCCGCGTCATCATCGAGGCCGACAAGGCCGGTCATCATATCGCCTACGGCGACGTGTTCGCCAACCCGACACCGCGAATGTTGTCCAACTTCCTCACCGGAGGCACCGTTGACGAGGACGAGGAGGCCCGCAACTACAACTACGGCCCCATCGAAAAAGTCCTGCAAGGCAACACCCTCGACGCTTTCCGTAACGGCGAGCGTCAAACCATTGGGAATGTGTTGCTTACGGGAGCCACGGGCTTCTTGGGCATCCATATCCTCAAGGAACTCATCGACCGAGAGGATGTGCCTGTCATCTGGTGCATGGTGAGAGCCGAGAACGAGGAAAAGGCCGAGCGCCGCCTGAAAGGGATGCTGTATTATTACTTCAGCCACAACTATAACGAGTTGTTTGGTAGTCGTTTGCGCGTCATCAATGGCGATGTGACCCAAGAAATCAAGGTGGATGGCAAAGTCGATACCGTTTTCAATTGCGCTGCCGTGGTGAAGCACTTCTCCAAGGGCACCGAGATTGAGGATGTCAATGTGGGTGGCGCGGCGCATTGCGTCCAGTTCTGCCTGCTGAACAATGCCCGACTGATTCATGTTTCCACTTATAGCACCGCCGGTATGTCCATCAATGGGATGCCGCCGGAAGATACGGTTTACACCGAGCAAAAACTCTATTTTGGCCAGAACCTTGACAACCAATACGTACATTCGAAGTTCCTCTCCGAGCGTATCGTGCTTGATGCCGTGGCCTTGCACAAGCTGAACGCCAAGGTGATGCGTGTGGGCAACTTGGCGCCGCGTTCCACCGATGGCGAGTTCCAGATCAACTTCCAGACCAACAGTGCGATGGGACGTATCAGGGTGTATCAAATGTTGGGCTGTTACCCATACGATTTGACGGACGCGCCGATGGAGTTCTCACCCATCAACGAGGTCGCGAAGGCCATCGTGACGCTTTCGGAAACGCCGCAATCTTGCTGCCTGTTCCATCCTTACAACAACCACTATGTCCACTTCGGTGACGTTTTGGAGGAACTTTCGAAGGTCACGAAGGGTCCGCGTCAGGTGGAGGCCGAGGCCTTCAACGATGCTTTGGAAACCGCCAAGCAAGACCCCGAAAAGGCCAAACGCCTCTCCAGTCTGCTGGCCTACCAAGACATGGCACACGGACAAAAGGCTATGATGATTCCCGCTGAAAACCAATACACTACGCAGGTGCTGTACCGCCTCGGATTCCGTTGGTCGAGCACCTCGTGGGACTATGTGGACCAGATGCTGAAAGCTATTGCCGGGTTTGGGTATTTTGAATAATTAGAGAAGGAAAAAAGGACTCCCATCATTGACGGGAGTCCTTTTTTGTTTTGGGTCATGTTATTGCATTATCTTACAAGATAAATCACCAACATGTGCAGCGGATAAAACGCATAGAAGAAATACTTCCAAAATGTCGACTTCATAAACCCGCGTTCCCCGTTGTATAGGCAGGTCAGCAGTAACGACATGAAAACCATTGCCTTCATGGGGAGCAGAAAGGGCGAAATGACACATTGGAGGATTTTCTCTTTTCTCAGGCCATAAAGAATCGGTATGAAAAGGAAGCCTCCTGTCCGATAATCGGCGTTCAAGTATCGGGAAAGCAATAACAATCCCAATATGAGAATAAGCCCGATGAGGCGGTTTTGTTTGAAACGCTCCAAGCTACACAATGCCAAAAAACCTATTAATAAGGTGATTATCACATTATTATGATAGGGATTGAAAAGGACTCCTGAAGTCATAAGATCGAAAGGGATTTCGGATATTATGGCTAAGATGAGCAATCGGATGCCATACTTTTTCCTGTTGTGTGTTTTCTCGAAACCCACAACGAGCATAAAGGCAAAAAGCGGAAATGCGAACTTGCCGAACATCAGCAGCAACTGGTGGAGGGAAACCACCCTTCCTGCAACGGTGAACAAGGTTGCCGTTGGCCATGTGGCCGCAGTCTGGGTAAAATGGCAGAAATAGAATTTCGTAATATGCCCTGACAGCATAGCAGCATAAGCAATAATCTTCAATACACTGCTATTCAATACTTTAAACCGATTTAAAGAAAGAGTTTTCAAGAATACACTGGTTGGGTGTGTTATTGCCGCTTGTCAACAATAGTGGCTTTCGGGTATTTCTTCGGGTCGAAAGTGACTTGCTCTTCGGTGACACCAAAGGAAATGTCGCGCATGGTCACCGAGGCAGCCGTGACGCTTGTGGTCAGGCTTACAGGCCAATAGGTCCCTTTGGCCACAACCAAATCCATCCTTTTGGGAGCGTCCTTGTCGGGATTCGACTTCGATCTCTTGCAGCGGATGTGCCATTCGGTGGCAGTTTCCTTGTCGATTTTGATGTCATAACCGTCTGTGATGCCCTTGAACAACTTAGTGTCGCCGTCCGTTTCGGTTTTTTCCTTGGGTTTTGCGTTGGTGATTTCGATTTCGTTTTTTCCGGAATCGTATGTCCAATCCGTTTTTCCATCGCTCCAAGTGATGAATTGATTGTTATCTCTATTTGCCTCAACACGCATCTTGTCGCCCAAGACATAACTTCTGGAGCTTATCGTTCCAATAATGAACACCTTGATGTCCATAGTCATGGCAAAGCCTTCACTTTCGTTGTGTTTACTCATCTCTGCCTCCATGCGAGAGACGATTTCTTCTGCGGTTTGAGCCATGACAGCGGTGGTCAAGGCGATAAAGCCAATGATTGCGATTAGTTTTTTCATGATGGTAAGTTAGGTTCAAAATTTAATATTCAGAATAATGAGTTTCAGCTTGCAAAGATAACGCCTTTTTTGTTTGGCAGGGATTATTTCTTCTTTTTTAGCCACTTCCTCACCTTACCCTTGCCGTTGAGTTCCATCATGGCGAGGATGCCAAAAGCAATGGCGACGGTGGCCTTCAGTGCGCCGAAACCAGTTTGCAACGCATCAGAAAGATGATTGGAAACAATGTTGTAACTCGTCCAGAAGATGCCCGCGCCCGGCACCAAGGGGAAAATGCCGCAAATGAGAAACACGGTGATAGGGCATTTTCGACCTGTAGATTGCATCAAGGCTGTTAAAGTCACTAATGCGGTGGCGCAAAAGACCACTTCGGCGGGCGACATAGCTGTATAGCGACTAAAAACAAGATAAAACAGCCAGCCAATCGTGCCACAAATTCCCTCATCGAGATAATACTTGCGCGGCACGCCAAAGAGTGCGGCAAACGACACCGTACCCAAGAAGGCAGCAATGAGTTGCACAACAAATCCCGAAGTCTGTATGTCGGCAGTAAGTCCCTCTAAAACAAGCATTTCTCCAAACACATTCTCATCGAACATGAAGGCCAAAGCCACGCCCAAGGCTATGCAGAAAAAAGTCAGCATGGCATCTAAAAGGCGCGTGGTGCCAGCAATGTAGTCCTCGTTGGCCATGTCGCGGATGCCGTTGGTGAACGCCACGCCAGGAATCAGGGGAATAATGGCCCCGATGATCATATTGCTCAAGTGGTTGCCGAGCCCGATGCGGTACATCCCGAAACAAAGCAAGGTGGCCAACAGCCCTCCCGAAACCGTGCTCACAATGCGCGACAGCTGCTTAGTTGCCACGAAAAGCATAAAGACCCAAAGCACCATGCCAGCGATGAATGATGCGATGCAATCCATAAAGCTGCCGCCAAAGATGATGCAAAAGGCTGCGCTGCCAACGGCGGAAGCCAAAATCTGCTCCCAAGCAGGCTTGGCTTTCATGGCGCGTATGCCTTTGAGCCTGTGCTCCAACTGCTCCAAGGTGTATCTCCCCTGCTCCACCTCGCGCGACAGTTGGTTGACGGCTACAACTTTATCAAGGCTTGCCCCCTTGATGGGAATGAACTGTGAGCGGGCGTAATTCTTGCCCGTGGCCATAATGCCATTGCTGAGCACGAAGAAGCTCTCGTCCTCCACGCCATAATGGGAAGCGATTCGCCGCATGGTCTCCTCCACGCGCGAAATCTCCGCGCCGTTTTCCAAGAGGATGGAACCGGCTTCGTAGGCGAGGTCAAAGGGTTTGGTGAGGTCAATTGCTGTCATTGAATAAAGGTAGATTCTTATCAAATCAATTATTAATTAATAGATAAAGAATCAATTTTCGATTTTAGTGTTGCGTTTTCCTTGCGGAGAACTTCTATCTCCTTTTGCGCCGCTTTTAATGCTTCTTTTTGGTTACCGCGATAACCGAGGCGGGCGGCGGTCATTCGTTCACGAAGACCACCTTCTTTTACGAATTCGTCCTCCTTTTTCTTTTGGTAAGTTACCATCATTTTGTCCACCATTCGACAAAGAGTTATAGCCGTATTTGCCATTTCCTCATTGTTCCAACGTTCAAAGAAAACTTCATAATTCTCAAGTTGGTTGTGCTTCCGGCAATAAGACAACATAGCATCAAAACGAGAATGTTCTTTTGTCCATTTTGTCAGTTTATGGCTTATGATATAGTCTTGGTAATCCTCAAGTAGTTCTTGGATACTGGCTCGGGCTACATTAAGCAGTTTTAGTTCCATTTCCATAGAGGTTACTCCATCTGCTGAGCCTTCAACAATGTTCTGCTTTCCAGAACGTGCAGCCTGTACCATTTGATCAACTGTTCTATCGCCGTAAGCAGGCAAGAAACGCTTCGTAAAGACATAAGTCATCTGATAAAGGACAACAGTCTTTTGGTAGAACCACAAGTTCTTCCAATTAGTCTGTTTCCTAAGTACAGATTCTATTCTTTCAGCAGTTTCTAGTTGATTTGCCATTGTCGTTTCATTTTATAGCCACCAATCTAGATTTTCTAGATTCTCTAGAACATCTAAAAATTCTATCTCAAAATACACCGCCCCCCGTAGAGGCGCACTGAACACGCCTCTACAAAGAACGGCAATAACATACTGGAGAATTACTTCTCCATTTCCTTCTTCAACCTCTCCGTCAGCATGGGGACAATCTTGTGCAGGTCGCCAACGATGCCAAGGTCGGCAACGCTGAAGATGGGCGCAAACTTGTCCTTGTTGATGGCGATGATGAAGTCGGACTCTTCCATACCGGCCAAGTGCTGGATGGCACCGCTGATACCGCAAGCCATGTAGAGGTTCGGGCGGACAGTCTTACCCGTCTGACCCACCTGACGGTCGTGAGGCATCACGCCGTTGTCGACCATGGCACGGCTCGACGAGACCACGCCACCGATGACGTCGGCCAGAGCCTGCAGTTTGTCGAAGCCTTCCTTGTTCTGCACGCCACGGCCACCAGAGACCAAGATCTTGGCATCGGCGATGTCGACGACGGCCTTGTCTTCCTTGATGGTCTCGACGAGCTTCACGTGGAATTTGGAAGTGTCAAATTTCGGGACGAAATTTGTTACAATGCCTTGACGGCCTTCCTCGCGCTGACGCTTCTGCATCACGCCGGGACGCACCGTCGACATCTGCGGACGAGTGTTCGGGCAGATGATGGTAGCCATCAGGTTACCACCGAAGGCGGGACGGGTCATGCGGAACTGCGGCTCGCCGTTGCTCTTCTCGTCGCTGACGACTTCGAGCTTGGTGCAGTCTGCCGTCAGACCGGTCTTCAAGCGGGCGGCGATGCGCGGCGCCATGTCGCGACCGATGGTGGTAGCACCATAAAGCACGATGTTGGGGCAGCGTTCCTTCACGATTTGGTCGACGACTTGGGTGTATTGCTCACTCAGATAGTCCTTCAATTCGGGGCAGTCGGCCACGATGACCTCATCGGCACCGAATTCAATCAGCTTCTGGGCCTGGTCCTTGATGCCACAGCCGAGCAGCATGGCCACAACCTTCTCACCGAGGGTGTCGGCGAGGTCGCGGGCCTTACCTAAAAGTTCAAATGCAACGGATTGGATGACACCTTCACGTTGTTCTGCGAAAACGAATACGTTCTTATAATCTTTCAATTCCATGGCTATGACTTTTAGATGATGTGTTTTTCTTTCAGTTTATTGACAATCAGCTCAACGGCTTCTTCCTCGCTCACTTCGTGGACCTCGCCCGGGGCCTTCATGGCCTTCGGGAACGACTGGAACACCTTGGTGGGCGAACCGCTCAAGCCGAGACGGGTTTCGTCGTAGTCGATCTTGTCGGCACCCCACACTTCGACTTCCCTGTTGTAGGCCTCAACGATGCCGCTGACGGTCATGTAACGGGGTTCAAAGGCGGAAGCCAACACGGTCAGCAGGCACTTGCCTTCCACTTCGAGCACTTGGACGCTGTCTTCGTTCTCCTTGTGGACGAGCAGATGGCCGTTGTCGAGGACCTTGGCGTCGCAAACGTAGGAAACCTGAGGCAGACCGAGGTGCTCAGCCATTTCGGGACCCACTTGTGCGGTGTCGCCATCGATAGCCTGACGGCCAGCGATGATCAGGTCGTAGTCCAACGTGCGGCAGAGACCGGCGATGGCGTAAGAGGTGGCCAACGTATCGGAGCCTGCGAACTTGCGGTCAGAGAGAAGGATGGCACGGTCGGCGCCCATGGCGAAAGCCTCGCGCATGATGACGTCGGCTTGCGGGGGACCCATGGAGACCACGGTGACGTTGGCGCCAAACTGGTCCTTCAAGCGAAGGGCGAGTTCGAGGCCGCCTTTGTCGTCAGGGTTCATGATGCTCGGAACACCGTCGCGAATCAAGGTGCCCTTTACCGGATCGATCTTGATTTCAGTGGTATCCGGAACTTGTTTGATACAAACGATAATATTCATACTTCTTCCCTCCTATTATTTCTTGAACAATTGACCGGCGATGACCATGCGCTGGACCTCTGAGGTACCTTCGTAGATCTCAGTGATCTTGGCGTCACGCATCATGCGCTCGACAGGATACTCACGCGTGTAACCGTAGCCACCGTGGAACTGGACGGCCTTGGTGGTCACTTCCATAGCGGTTTCGGCAGCAAACAGCTTGGCCATGGCGGCATCAGCCGAATACGGCATGCCCATGTCTTTCTTCCAAGCGGCGCTGCGCACCAGCAGACGGGCGGCCTCGACCTTCGTCTTGAGGTCGGCCATCTGGAACTGGGTGTTCTGGAACTGAGCGATGGCCTTGCCAAACTGCTTACGTTCCTTGGTGTACTTAACGGTCTCGTCCATAGCGCCTTGAGCGATACCCAAAGCTTGCGAGGCGATACCGATACGGCCACCGTCCAAGGTCTTCATGGCGATGGTGAAGCCCTTGCCAAGTTGACCGAGCAGGTTCTCCTTCGGCACTTCGCAGTTTTCGAAAATCAATTCGCAAGTCGCGCTGCCACGGATACCCATCTTCAGTTCCTTCTTGCCGATGCTGAAGCCGGGCATACCCTTCTCCACAATGAAGGCGGAAATGCCCTTCGTGCCCTTCGACTTGTCGGTCATGGCCATGACGATGAACACGTTGGCGTAGGATGCGTTGGTGATGAAGATCTTGGTGCCGTTGAGGATCCACTTGTCGCCAGCGTCGACGGCGGTCGTCTGCTGCATGGCGGCATCGGTGCCGGCATTGGGTTCGGTCAGGCCGAAAGCGCCGATCCATTCGCCCGAGGCGAGCTTGGGCAGATACTTCATCTTCTGTTCCTCGGTGCCGTTCTCCAGGATGGGAGCCATGCACAGTGAGGTGTGGGCCGAGACGATGACGCCGGTGGTGGCGCACACTCTCGAAAGCTCTTCAACGGCCATGATGTACATCTGGACCGTTCCGCCTGCGCCACCATACTGCTTCGGAATCGGGATACCCATGATACCGAGCTTGCCCATCTTCTGAACGGTCTCCATCGGGAAACGCTCCTGTTCATCGACTTCGGCGGCCAAAGGCTTTACTTCGTTCTCCGCAAACGAGCGAATCATCTGCAAGAACAGTTGTTCTGTCTTTGAATAACTAAAATCCATTTTTCTTTTAATAGTTAAGAGTGAGGAGTGAGGAGTGAGGAGTTGGAGCTGCGCATAGCGACACTCCTAACCCCTAACTCCTAACTCCATACTGATTAATACTTATAGAATCCTTCTCCAGTCTTACGTCCGAGCAAGCCCGCGCGTACCATCTTTCTCAGCAAGGGATGAGGACGGTACTTCGGGTCGCCGAACTCTTTGTACAACACTTCCATGATGGCCAGGTTGACGTCGTTGCCGATAAGGTCGGCCAAAGCCAGAGGACCCATCGGGTGGTTGGCGCCCAGCATCATGCACTTGTCGATGTCCTCAGCGCTGGCGATGCCGTCGGCGAGGATGCCCACAGCCTCGTTGATCATCGGGATGAGGATGCGGTTGACGACGAAGCCAGGGGCTTCTTTCACCTCGACGGGCTGCTTGCCGATGGAGGTGGCGAGGTCGACGATGCACTTGGTCACTTCGTCACTGGTCAGCTGGCCTTTGATGACTTCAACAAGGGCCATGCGGTCGGCGGGGTTGAAGAAGTGCATGCCGATGAATTGGGTGGGACGGCTCGTGCAAGCAGCGATCTCGGTGATCGACAGCGAGCTTGAGTTGGTGGCGAAGACGGTCTCGGGCTTGCAGATCTTGTCAAGTTCCATGAACACGTCTTTCTTCAGTTGCATCTCCTCGACGGCGGCCTCGATGACGAGGTCGGCATCGGCGAAGGTGGCGTAATCCGTTGTGGTGCTGATGTTATTCAGCAGGGCGTCGACGGCCTCTTGGGTCATCTTGCCCTTCTCGACGAGCTTACCGTAGCCCTTCGAGATGGAAGCCATGGCCTTGTCGAGGCTGGCTTGCGTGCGGCTCTTCATGACGACGGGCATCTTGGCGGCGAATGCCTTCACGATGCCTTTGGCCATGGTGCCGGTTCCAATAACACAGATTTTCATGATGTTTGGAATTTAATGATTTGAAATTTAATGATTTAATTGATTTGATGATTAAATTTTTTCTATGATGTATTGATTATTGTTTTCGTAAAGCGGCATCAATACGATGATGCTCATTATCGACATAAGCTCCCAATGTATTTGCGATTTCGGGATAGAAATCATTGAAAGTCGGGTATATATCGCGACGTTGTGTATAATTCTTAAGTGCACTCACCAACTCGGGCATCCAATGGAAGCCTCGGCCAAGTTGGTCATACATCTCATCCTCCACCTGATCGTCGGTAAAACCGTTTTCCTTCATATAAATGATGACTGCGGCACGGACAATGCTCTCGTTAAGCACAGTCGTACCGTTTTTGTATGCCTGCCAATTCATCAAACTTTTTGTCAGAGCATACAAATCTTCTCCAATTGGTAATAAAATAGTCTTATTTGCCTCATCATCAAGACACGGATTGACAAAAGAATGATTGAACTCGTGGATCAAAGTCGAAGCCAACATTTCGCCCTTTTCGAAAGCATTTCCCGTTTCCTTATCTAAATAGTAGCCACAAATGGAAAAGACTTCTTTCTTTTGGCCAGGCAATTGGCGGCTTAGCCCATAATTGCCGCCTCCATTTGTGAAGCCTATAATAACCCTAAAAGTCTCCTCGGGAGCCATTCCATAGAAACTGGAATACCAATCTTGATTGAAATACTTCATCACATTATTTTCGTACAATTGAATTCCTTCTTTGTAGAAATCCTCATGCTGTACATAAAACTCATGGAAGCGCGTATCATTGTAAAACTGGTTGATGTACATTAGGCAGGTGTCGAGATTGACGTTTTTCCATCTCTTTTCAAGGGTTGTGGCATCAATGAGACTCACTGTTTTTCCATCCGTTTCAGTGTGTAACGACATGCTGGCCACGGCATCATAACTAATGCCATATTTCGACTGTAAACTTTGCATATAAATAACGGCAGGATGTGATTCAAACGGAGCAAACCATGCCTCAGTCTCTTCTGTGTATTTTCCTGCCATGTCCATGTGATACTCCCGAAATCCAGCCGTGCGAGCCATAATGCTCATCAATTCTATCGTTTCCGAAGCCTCAACCTTGACTTGTTGGGCTTGCATTGTGCCTCCCACCATCAGCAGGAGCGCAAACAAGGAGAAAAGTCTTGTTGTTTTCATGGTAATATGTTTTTGTTTATTTCCGTTGAGTGTCATTTTTGGTTTTCCTTTAGAATAATCTCGGGCGAAATTTCGAGTTTTGAGAAAGCGAAAAGTTTCTTTCCCAAGTCTTTCAACGAGGCACCGATATGATAAACCGTATCATCGATGATCAAGAATCGGTCATGGATGTCGGCTCTTTCTTCCATATCGATTTGTGGATATTGGCTATTGTGGCGGTTCAAGTCCAATTGGAACTGGTCGGAGATGCTTCGGGTGACAATCTTGGCCGATACATTGTTTTCCCGTTTGGAGAGTGTGACAAGCACGGATTCATCAATGTAGTTGTCAATCAAGACGATACTGTTTTTCGCCGTCTTTATGAGATTAGAGGCAAATACATGGGCATCAAAGATTTGGCCTTCATAAAACACACCTTCCATAGGCGGCAATGAAGTGCGAACGAAGAGCTCTATCTTCTCCTCGGTTCTACTTACCCGATTCTCCAGTCGTTCGATGCGCTGATTGACTGCATAACCATGAAGGAGATAATCTTTCAACACTTTATTGGCCCATTGGCGAAACTTGGTAGCATTGATTGAATTTACACGGTAACCCACCGAAAGAATCATATCCAGATTATAGTAGTTTACCTCGCGCATAACGGTTCGCTTGCCTTCCATTTGAACCTGTGCAATTTTTGCACAAGTTGAAATGGCATCTAATTCGTGAGTTTTGTACACATTACCGATATGCCTTACAATGACGGTTCTATCGACACCAAACAATAGGGCTATTTGCGCCTGCGTAAGCCAAACAGTTTCGGCTTCAAAGCGCACTTCCAACTCAATACTGTTGTTCGGTTGATATAGTATGATTTCTCCTTTGTCCATTACTTTCAATTACTGTGCTGTCCTTCGCTTTGGCAGTCGTTTTCACTGACAAAAGCATTGGCGATTACCCATTGTCCATTTCTTTTGGCTCCTTCGCGGGTCAAAACGCCCATCTTCTTTAATTTGGCAAGATCTCTTTGGATAGTTCTGTAATTAATTGAACCCTTTTCCGAACCCTTTTCCGAAATTTCCTTCGCAGACAAGAAAGGATTATGGGCAATCATTTCCAGAATAACTCTTTGCCGTTCTGTCAGTTTTATTCCGACATTTTCACCATTTATTACGACATCTTTTCCGTCATTTATTACGACATTTTCATCATTTATTACGACATCTTTTCCGCCATTTATTACGACATCCTGTGTCGCAAAAAAACCATCTTCCTTGTTTTCAGCGACTTCCCAATGACCATATCTACTTGAACCTATACGCTTAATCAAACCGACAGATTTCAGTTTTTTGATATGTTTATGCACTGATACAACGGAAATTCCTGTTTTTTCCGCTAACACTTCTCGGCTGATATGATTATCGGCGACTATCATTTTGAAAATATTGATAGTAGTATTAGATAACCCTTTAGATAACCCTTTAGATAACTCATTAGATAACCCTTTAGATAACTCATTAGATAACCCTTTAGACCAATTAGACCAATCTTTAGACACCCCGTCAGATGAGTTTACAGACACCTCTTCAGATTCCTCTGACTCGGTTACAGGCACTGGCAACACCAATTCCACTTCATCCACATCAAGTTTGTTCAGCAGTTGCGGTTCGCCCCAATTCGTCTGTTTCCAAGCAGCGACAATCTTTGGGAAACCAGAGCCAACATTTTCACCAAAGCCTATCATTCGCAGCATATTTTGTATTTTTGGGTTGCGAGCCTTGGAATTGCCGCCCCGATAGATGGTCTCCACAGGCAGTTTCAGCAAACCGGGATTGCGGAAGCAAAGGCGGTCGTCGTGTTTTTCTACCCTCAAAATGCCTGCATCCATCAGCAAGTCGCAGTGAATGATGGCGTTGGTGAAGGCCTCGCGTACCGCTTCGTGCTGGGGCGTGTCATCGTTCCGGCGGCCACCTTTCTCCAACTTGAATGGCCTCGGCAAATCAAACTGCACCTTTGGCGACACGATGCGGAAGAATTGGTAAAGGTTGTTCTCCCACAAACCATCGTAGGTCAGTCGGTCGTGGTAGCGCTCGCCTGCCAAAAGATGGCTCATATCCAAATAGTCCATTCTGAAGTTGGCAAACCTGTCCCTAATCGCCAACCCCTTGCCAAACATCATCAAACCTGCCAACGTCAAGCCTTCCTTGCCTGTCTTGCGGTCTTCGATATAGCCACCAAGATTCCGCAAGAATGTCTTGTCGTCGTCCCGATTCCAAATGTGGGTGCTGTTCTCCTGCCTGAACTCGGTGCGGTATTGGCGCAGCGAATTCGGGTCGATGTCATCCATACTGTAATACTCTATCAAGATGCCATCGTTGCCTTCGGTGTTGGAGTCGCGTATCATCGCTTTCACTTGGTCCTCGGTGCAGTGGTAATCGCCCTCGTGGTTGCGCCTGAAAGTCCCTTTATACACGTTGCCGTTCAAGTATATGGGTTTTGCCCTCCAGTCGGCCATAGGCACGTGGATGCAGACAATCTGCTTGCCGCTAATGTTTATTACTTCCACATTGCTGTCGGTAAGGATATTCACATTCACCTTGTCGCTGTTGATGGTGTTCCAGAAATCGGTCAAGATTTTCTGGGCATCCGTCACACCGACAATCTCATAACGTTTGGCCACATTAGTTTCATTGCTATGCTCATCCACACCGAGCAGAATCAAGCCACCCAAAGTGTTGGCAAAGGCAGAGTAAGTCTCCCAAAGCGACCTTGGGACTTCTGCCATCGCTTTCTTGCACTCAAGCGTAACCCTTTCGCCCTTCCGCAATGCTTTTTTTATGGTTGTTTCGTTCATTATGAATTATTCCTTATTGACAGCAATTTCAATGACTTTGGGACGCGGGACACGGGACTTTTTCTTCGTCCCGCATCTCGTGTCTCGTAGTCTAACATCATTTCCCTACAAACTTCGCAGGCCTCTTCTCCAGAAACGCCGTCATGCCTTCCTTCTGGTCCTCGGTGGCGAAACACTTGCCGAAGGCGGTGTTCTCCAGCTCGATGGCGTCGTCAGCGATGAGGTCGTAACTCTCGTTGATGCACTGCTTTGCATAGGCGATGGCCAAAGGCGCGTTGGCAACCATCTTTTGGGCCGTCTCCATCACCTTGTCCATCAGTTCCTCGGGTTCATACACGGCGTTCACCAAGCCGATGCGCAGGGCTTCGTCGGCACGGATGGCCTTGCCCGTGTAGATCATCTCCTTGGCGTAGCCTTGTCCGACGAGCTTGGCCAGACGGTAGGTGCCGCTGAAACCAGGCGTGATGCCTAATCCCACTTCGGGCTGACCGAACTTGGCCTTCGATGAGGCGTAACGGAAGTCGCAAGCCATGGCCAACTCGCATCCACCGCCGAGGCAGAAGCCGTTGACAGCAGCGATGACGGGTATCGGCAGCGTCTCGATCTTGCGGAACGCGATGGCACCGAGTTTGCTGAACTCGTAGCCTTCCTTCTCATAGAGGTGTACCATCTCGGAGATGTCGGCGCCGGCCACAAAGGCCTTCTCGCCGTCGCCCGTGATGATGAGGACACGCGTCTGCTTCGTGTCGAGGTTGCTCACGAAGTCGTCAATTTCCTTCAGGACTGTCGAGTTGAGCGCGTTCAACGACTTGGGTGCCGACACTTTCATGACGGCGATTTGGTCGTGCTGCTCAATCTTCAAAAAGGTGTATTCCATGTCCGCAGGGATTAGATGTCCATGGGTTTCAGGTCGGGGCTGATGATGAGCTTGGCCTCGGTGGCGGCTTGCACCTGCTCGACGGTGAACTCAGGATGGATTTCCTTCAGGACGATGCCTTCGGGGGTGATGTCCATGACACCCATCTCTGTGATGATCATGTTCACCTGTCCGGCAGCGGTCAGAGGCAGCGTGCACTCCTTCAGGATTTTGGGAGCACCCTTCTGGGTGTGTTCCATGGTGAGGATCACGCGCTTGGCACCCACGACGAGGTCCATGGCACCGCCCATACCAGGAGCCATCTTGCCTGGGATGATCCAGTTGGCGAGGTTGCCCTTCTCATCCACTTGCAAGGCACCAAGGAACGACACGTTCACATGGCCGCCACGGATGATGGCGAACGAAGTGGCCGAGTCGAAGGTGCAGGCACCAGGCAGCAGCGTGATGGCGCCACCACCGGCGTTGATGAGGTTCTTGTCTTCCTTGCCTTCTTCGGGGGTCGGGCCCATGCCCATGGCACCGTTCTCGGTCTGGAGGGTCACGGTGAC
>CAMVCZ010000059.1 GCA_947166105.1 uncultured Bacteroidales bacterium | reverse complement strand
TGAAGAACCCTTGGACGCACCAAACCGCCAAATACGACGGGCAGAAGCAATACAAATCCGTGGAGCGCAACCCCAAGGAGACTTTACTCAACTTCGGGCGTTGCCTCGCCCATTTCACGATGGACAAGGACGAGGTGTTTTTCACCACCCGCCTCAACCTCGACAAGACCTATTTCATGCCTTTCAACAAAGGCTTGCCCAATGGTCAGGGCGCGGGCAATCCCGTGAACGCCGAAGGAGGTTTCAAGACGTCGTATATGTGGGAACAAATCCTGCAAAAAGACACCGTGGCCGACATCATTATGAACTACGCCTGCTTCGACTACGACGAAGCCAAGACCCAGAAGAAGGTGCCGCACATCATGAAGAACGCCAAGAAACTCATTTTCCCGCGCTATCATCAGTTGGACGTGGTGAGCAAGTTGGTGAATGACGTGGCTGAAAAGGGAGTGGGGAAGACCTACCTCATCCAACATTCAGCTGGGTCGGGAAAATCCAACTCGCTCACTTGGTTGGCCTACAAGCTCATCAAGACCTGCCCTAATACGATGGATGCGGTGAGAGCCAAAGCCCTGGATGCGCCTTTGTTCAACTCGGTCATCGTGGTCACCGACCGTCGCCTGCTCGACAAGCAGATTTCCGACAACATCAAGATGTTTGGGCAAAGCGCCAAAATCGTGGCTCACGCCGACACCTCGAAAGATTTGAAGGAAGCCATTGAGAACAACAAACGCATCATTATCACCACGATACAGAAGTTCCCCTTCATTTGCGATGCCATCAGCGACGTGAGCGACCACAATTTTGCCATCATCATCGACGAGGCACACAGTTCGCAGTCGGGCATTGCCGCCGACAAGCTCAACGCCACCATACAAAAAGATGCCGACACCGACGGCAGCGACACCGATGCCTTGCTGGATAAACTGATGAAAGACCGCAAGATGAGTACCAACTGTTCCTATTTCGCCTTCACGGCCACGCCGAAAAGGGAAACGTTGGAACGTTTTGGCAGCGAGGATGCCGAGGGCAAGTTCCATCCTTACCATCTCTACAGCATGAAACAGGCCATCGAGGAAGGTTTCATCCTCGACGTGCTGACCAACTACACCACATACAGGAGTTATTACGAACTCACCAAGAGCATCGAGGACAACCCCGAATACAACAACGAGCGGGCGCAGAAGAAGTTGAGAGGTGCCGTTGAGCGCGACCCTAAAACCATTGCCGCAAAAGCCGAGGTGATGCTGGCCCATTTCGATGCCAAGGTGTTTCGCAGCCACAAACTGAAAGGCAAGGCCAAGGCGATGGTGGTGACCAAGGACATTGAGTGTGCCATCAAATACTATTGGGCACTGAGCAGGATTATCGATGAGAAAAGCCTGCCATACAAGGTTTTGATTGCTTTCAGTGGCGAAAAACGGATGCCGTCGCAAACGGTGTCGATGACTATGCCAAACGTCAGCACCGCAGCCGAGGCAGTGTCGGGTTACGAATACACCGAGGCTGGTATGAACGGCTTCCCCGATTCTCAAACCGCCGAGAAGTTCGACACCGACGACTACCGCATTTTGGTGGTCGCCAACAAATACCTGACTGGTTTCGACCAACCGAAGCTCTGTGCCATGTATGTCGACAAGCCCTTGGATGGCGTGTTGGCGGTACAGGCACTGTCGCGGTTAAACCGTTCCGCTCCCGACTTGGGAAAATTGAGCGAAGACCTGTTCATCCTCGACTTTTACAACACGCAAGAGGGCATCAAGGAAGCCTTCGACCCATTCTATACGGCCACGACACTTTCGGAAGCGACCGATGTCAACATTCTGCACGAATTGAAGAACACCTTGCTCTCATTTGGCGTGTTCGATATGGACGAGGTCGATGAGTTCATTGATCTTTACATTCACGGCGCATCAGCCGACCAATGGTCGCCCATCATCGACACCGCCGCCGACCGTTTTAATATTGAAATTGAATGGCCTGAAAACGGCAAGGCCGATTTCAAGATGAAGTGCAAGCAGTTCGTGAAGATATATTCGCGGGTTGCGGCCATCATGCCTTTCGAGATGAAGGATTGGGAGAAACTGTTCTGGTTTTTGCGCTATCTCATTCCAAGCCTGCACATTACCAACAATGGCGATGACGGCCTGAAAGACCTGTTGGATTCGGTGGACTTGAACACCTACGGGCTGCGCCGCACCGCCTTGAATGAGACCATCACCCTGGATTCGGGCGAGGCTACCATCGATCCGCTGAAGCCGACAATGGTCAATGCGGGAGTGGTGGAAGAGGCCAAAGACCCTTTGGATGAAATCCTTAAAGAGTTCAACCAACGCTGGTTCAATGGCTGGGATGCCACGCCCGACGACCAGAAAATGAAGATGATAAGTGTTGCCCAAGCCGTTGCCGAAGACGAGGAGTACAAAGAATTAGTAGTAGGCAATCCCGACCAACAAGCCGTGGATGCACTGATGGTGCAAATCATAGACCGCATCATCCGCAATAAGCGAAAGGGCGATATGTCACTTTACAAAGAATACCAACAAAACGAAGGCTTCAAGGTCGATTTTCGCAGCGTCATCACTCGGATGTTGGGCGATTTGGAGTATTTGCAAGCGCGATGAAAGTGACTTGAATCACTTCAGGTCAATAAACGGCACCGAATTGCCCAACATATATTGCGGCAGCTTGCCGTCCCATTTCTGTACGGCTTCGTAATTCACGAGCTTGGGGTTGCTTTCCAATGCGGCGGCCTTGATGCTCATGGCCTCGGCCTCGGCTTCGGCCTTGATTTTCGTCTGCTTGGCCTGCTCCTCCACTTGGATGGTCACGTTCTTGGCTTTCAGGGCGTTCTGTTCTGCAACCTGCTTCTCCTTGATGGCGGTCTCGAAATCGTCGTCAAAGTCGATATTCACCAATTGGAACTGGATGTTCATAAAGTAATTGCTGTCCAAGGTCTCACGCAATTGCTGTTCGATTTGGCGGCGCACGGCATCACGGTTTTCGACGATTTCGGTGGCGGCGAAGTTGCCGAATGACTCTTTCATTGCCGAGCGGATGAAGGGCACCACGATACGGTTGTGGTAGTCGTCGCCGACGTTCTTCATCAGTTTGCTCACGTTCTCGCGCACGAGGTCATAATTAATGGTGTATTCCACCTCGGAGGTTTGCACGTCGCGGGTGTAGCTGTCCTCCTTGCCGTCGTGCTTCTTCTGTTGCACGTTGACGCGCTTGATGGTTTGAATGAAAGGAATCTTCATGTGGAGGCCGTCCTCAATCACCTCGTCGCTCATCTTGCCGAAGGTGGAAAGCACGCCGCGTTCCGACGAGCGGATGGTGTAGAATGAGGAGAAGAATACCAAGATGGCCAAAAGTGCCAAAACGCCCCAAAGGATGTAGCGTCCGATTTTCTTTTTGTTGGGGTTGATGTTGATGTTGTAAGGCTGGTTCATTTTGCTGATGTATTTAATGTTTGCGCAAAAGTACATATTTTTTGGGAATATCCACTATTTTGATGTAAAAGAAATGTTGTAATCAAAAACCATAACACACTGAAAATCAAAGCACATTTTTTCCAAAAGTTTGTAATGCCCCAAAACTTGCTTTTTGTGCTGGAATTTGCCATATTTTTGCAGCCGAAAACTTTAAACCGTATCAAAATGAAAACGAAGAAACGATTTTTCAGGAAAATGACGGCTCCGGCGGTTTTCGGAGCCTTGTTGCTGCTGCTCACGGCTTGCCCGCGCAGCAAAACAACTTATGTCGATTTGGGAAGAATCCCTGAACAGTATTTGGCCACAGTGCCTTATCGAAACGGCGATGTGTTCCGTATGCAGCACGAGAGCGACCGCACCGTCATCGACTTCACCGTGTCGCGACACCGCCAAAAGGAAACGGGCTACGACTGGTTTATTGAAAAGTACAAACCCGCCCCGAACTATGTCTATGAGTATGAGGCAGACATCACCAAATGCACGCCTAACTACCCGATTTTCAACGTGGAAATCGAGTTCTCCAACCGGTATATGGCTTTCGAGGAAGAGGGGCAAAACTATGCGAAAAGCGCCACAATTTTTGCCGTAGGAAGCGCACGGTTATCATTCATTGGCGAAGACCATTCCAATTATGAAATGCTTGATTCCCTGAAAGTTAATGGACGCTATTACCACGATGTCTTCAAACTGAAGTCGGAACTTGTTGATTATTACGAAGAAGAAGGCTCCATCCACGCCGATACCTATTATTACAATTATGAAAAAGGCTTGCTCGGAATCGTTATGTCTAACGGCGAAAAATATTGGCTCTATGAAGAATAAATTGTTGATTTTGATGGCTTTGTCATTCGTGATGGCCTCTTGTGTGAAAACAAAAACCTTCCGTGTGAACGATGCCAATCGTGATTGGTTTGCCGACAGCACGAATTGCAACTTCACGATGCAGGACGACAACGGCATTCAGCAGTCGTTCAGATTTGCCCCTGCCAATTCCTATACGACCGAAACGGGCACCACCATTCTCTTCATTCCGACGGAAAAGGGTGAATATGAGCACATTGAACAGAGCGGTGTGAACTCTTACGGCACAATAAGGGTTTCACCCACGATTTCCGCCTACAAGTGGGTGGAGTATTCGGATATTAATGAGTTCAGACTCTACTTTAACGAGGCTGTTTATGTGATGGGCATTGACGGGAACTTGTTCTATCCCGATAGCGATAAAAAATACAAATGTTATGAATCTGGTTATGACAACGATATGGATTACACTGCGGAATATCTTGATTCCTACACGGTTAGCGAAAAGACCTATCAAGGTGTGATGCACCTCAAACTCAAAGACATTGCCTATCCGCAAACCAAAAATTTCCCAACCGAAATCTATTACGCCAAGCATTACGGCCTGATTCAATGCACTTTGGACGACAAACTGACTTTGTATCGTTTGCCAGATTGAGTTTAAAACACGAATTATCAGAAATTTATCATAAATTATTCAGAAATTGATTTTTTGGCAATTTGTGTCCAATTCGTGTTAAAAATCAAGCGGAGAAATTCTCCGCTTTTTGTGTTGATGTAAGGGGAATTTGTTTATCTTTGCCATTTCATTTTCAACGAAAATAAAAATCTTAAATCAATGGATAACAAATTGTTAGATAACAAACTCCCTTATTTGGTGGCCGACATGGGTTTGGCCGCTTGGGGACGCAAGGAAATTGAAGTATCGGAACACGAAATGCCCGGCCTGATGTCGCTGCGCAAGAAATACGGCGACACGAAGCCGATGAAAGGCGCGAAAATCATGGGCTCGCTGCACATGACCATCCAAACGGCCTGCCTCATCGAGACCTTGGTCGAACTGGGTGCCACGGTGCGCTGGTGCTCATGCAACATCTACTCCACGCAAGACCACGCAGCGGCGGCTATCGCCGAAACGGGAACTGCCGTCTTCGCTTGGAAAGGCGAGACGCTTGAAGACTATTGGTGGTGCACCAAACGCGCCATCACCTTCCCGGATGGCACGGGTCCCGACCTTATCGTCGACGATGGCGGCGATGCCACTTTGCTGATTCACAAGGGCTATGCCTGCGAAAACGACCCCAAACTACTTGACGCGCCCACGGGCAGCGCCGAGGAAGCCGCACTGATGAGCGTCATCAAAGCCACCTATAAAGAAAATCCCACCTTCTGGCACACGGTTGTGGCCGGCTGGAAAGGCGTTTCGGAAGAGACCACCACGGGCGTACATCGTCTGTATCAGATGCACGAGCGCGGTGAGTTGCTCGTTCCCGCCATCAACGTAAACGACTCGGTGACCAAATCGAAGTTCGACAACCTCTACGGCTGCCGCGAGTCGTTGGCCGACGGCATCAAGCGCGCCACCGACGTGATGATTGCCGGTAAGGTCGTGGTCGTTTGCGGCTATGGCGAAGTCGGTAAGGGTTGCTCACACTCGATGAAGAGCTATGGTGCCCGCGTTATCGTCACCGAAATCGACCCCATCTGCGCCTTGCAAGCCGCTATGGAAGGCTTCGAGGTCACGACGATGGAGGAGGCCGTCAAGGAAGGCAACATTTTCGTCACCACCACGGGCAACTGCGACGTCATCACGCTCGAACACATGCTCCAGATGAAAGACCAAGCCATCGTGTGCAACATCGGCCATTTCGACAACGAAATCCAAGTGGACCGCCTCGAAAAGACCGAGCACCTGAAGGAGAAAATCAACATCAAGCCGCAAGTCGACAAGTATGTTTTCGACGATGGTCATTGCATCTTCTTGTTGGCTTCGGGTCGCTTGGTCAACCTCGGTTGCGCCACGGGTCATGCCAGTTTCGTGATGAGCAATTCGTTCACAAATCAGACTTTGGCCCAAATGGATCTTTGGGAGAAGCGCGGCCAATATAAAGTAGGTGTGTACTGCCTGCCCAAGTATCTGGACGAGGAAGTCGCCCGCCTGCACTTGGAGAAAATCGGCGTGAAGCTGACCAAGCTCACGCAGAAGCAGGCCGACTATATCGGCGTTCCCGTCGAAGGGCCTTACAAGTCGGACATCTACCGCTATTGATTGGCCTCCCTGTACAGGCGTTTCTTATTGATTATTAAAGTCCTACTGGAAGCAGTGCCTTGAGTACTGCTTCCTTTTTCTGTGCCATCGTCCACAGTAAGGATAAACACGGCATCACCAAGTGTGTTGTTGATTTTCCCGTTCTTCAAATCCCTAACCGACGAAGGGAACTCGATGGAAAGCACCTTGTTAAAGACACAATCCCGCTTGACCTTTGCCGTGGTTCTTTCGGAGGTGATTTCAAGCCCTGTTTCTGCATCAAACCATCTTACAACATATTGTGTTCCAATACGTTGCTTTGAAATAGGCAGGGTGATGGTGTTGCTTTTTGAACTGGGCTTCGGGCGCTTTTCTGGGTTCAAAGTGTAGACATAGCCTTTCGGGTCGGTGACTTTGGTCTCGTCAAAAAGGCCGTTTTTGCCGACGGTTCCACTGAGCCTACGCAACGATTGGTAGCAAAACACGGTATCTTGGCTCCAACCCAAAATGGTGTCTTCCGCCTTGTTGACCAAGTAATAGGTTTCCAAATCGTTAGGGAACAACAGCGAATGTCTGACGACCTCACCTGTAGTGTGAGCGGTGAAGGAATCGGAGAGGAGTGGAAGTTGCTTGCAGAAGTTCAGCATGGGTCGGAAAATGCGGAGCAAGTCGCAGCGGTACAGCATCTCCCAATACCAAAATGAAGCTGGTCCCATCGAACCTGAAAACAGCGACGACCAAAGGGAATTATGCAGGTCAATCCCCTTGGGGTCGTGGTCTTCGTAAAGTAGGTTGGGTTTGCTCTGGTCGAATGCGAATTCCCCCATGAAAAACGGTTTTGTCGGGTACATTTTGCGCCCTTCGTTGCTCTTTTTGAGCAAGATATAGGAAAACTGTTCTTTCGATTTCGCCTTGTGAATGTTCTGGTAATTGTGGAACTGCACGAAATCCAAAGGTTTGAAAATGTTCTTGTTAAGATTTCCCAAACCTGCCGCTGAGCCGAGTGAGGTGCTGATGAGGTGACCAAAAGGATCGATGCTGCGGAGATAATCCGCCATTTCCGAGTGCCAATCGATGAGGTCTTGCTGGTAGATGTTGTTGGGGCAGTCGTGGGTCATGTTAGTGACTTCGTTCCAAAGTTCCCAACATGCGACATTGGTGGCATATCCCCATCGCGCAACGATGTATCTAAGCAGGTTCTTCGTGATTCTTTTGGCTTCCCTGTCAGAAAAAAATTCGCAGGGCGATGCCAGCCCAAGTTGGGTGTGGAAAGGGTTGTTGCGCCAATCACTCGGCTGAGGGTAGTGCAACTCAGGTTTGTTGTCATGGATGGCAAAGTCGCCGTAGGTGAAAATGCTGAGCATCAACGCTATGTCGTTTCGGGCTGCATAACTGATGATATGGTCGAGTTCAGCGGCATCCTTTTGGTTGATGCTCGAATCGAAATACAATTTGGGTTTGCCGTTCTCAGTTTGTGTGAATTCCGGCCCATATAGCGACAGGTATTGGTAGCGGTTGAGCCAAATACGCATGTAGTTGGCGTTGCCCGACAGCGAATCAATGTACATGTTGTATTCGTAAATGCCCCTCGGCTTGTCATATTCATAATAGGTCTTGTTTCCATACCAAGCCACATTCGGCCCGATGGGAAAGTAGGAGTGATGGCTTCTCCGTCCGTTGGCAATGGTTTCCCGTTTCAGAAAAACGGAATTGGCCTTTCTGATGAAACCGTTGCCAGCATCCACAGCGAGGCAATGGAAATTGCAAGTCTTTGATTCATAATTTGATACTACAACTTCACCCTTTTGGTCTTTGGCATGAAGGGTGAATTTCCACGAGCCAATTTGGTTGGGCGTGAACCTGATTCTCCATCCGAAACTGCTTCGTTCCACTTGGGCTTGCTCGTGACCGTTGATTTGTTGAAAACTGTAACCTTCAAAATAAAACCCATTGACTTTGAACGATTTGCCTTCTGGCGAAACAAACTCCGCATACACATCGATGATTTCGGGGTCGTAGGGATTAGTGTAACTTCCCAATTGGAAAGAAACCTCATATAAGTCAAAGATTTTCACAGAGTTGGGAAACGATACCTTCGTGATTTTAGGTTGGGCTAATCCGAAAGTGAACATCCCAAGCATGAGGGTTAAAATCGCTGTTTTTTTCATAATGCCGAATTTTTCAAGCAGCAAAAATAAGAAATGTGAGCGAATTTACTATCTTTGCGCTGCATTTCTTAGGATTTGCACCTATATTATTTTGGATAATGAAAATCGCTGTAAATACACGTTTGTTGCTGAAAGACAGGCTTGAAGGCATTGGATGGGTGGCCTACGAAACCCTGCGTCGCATGGTGAAAAACCATCCCGAAGTGGAGTTTTATTTCATTTTCGACCGCCAGCCCGACCCGATGTTCCTTTTTGGTGACAATGTGAAGCCCATCGTACTGTTTCCACAAGCACGGCACCCATTCTTGTTCATTTGGTTCTTCGAGTTTTCGGTCAAGAAGGCTTTGAAACAAATACAACCCGATTTGTTTTTCTCCCCTGACGGCTACTTAAGCCTTCGCTCCGATGTGTCGCAAGTGGCTCAGTTCCACGACCTTAACTTCGAACATTTTCCCAAGGATATGCCGAAAATCCATCTTTGGCACTACAAGACATTCTTCCCGAAATTTGCCCGAAAAGCGAAGCGCATCGTGACGGTTTCAGAGTTCTCGAAACAAGATATTGTGGACTGCTACGGCATCGACCCTAAGAAGATAGATGTGGCCTATAACGGTGTGAATGAGAAGTTTGCACCGATTTCTGAAGAGGAGCAAGAGGCTATTCGTGCGAAATACACGGACGGAAATCCTTACTTTATGTTTGTAGGTTCGCTGCATCCACGAAAAAATTTGGCGCGGCTGTTCACGGCCTTTGATTTGTTCAAATCGCAAACGCCGTCTAATGTCAAGTTGCTAATTGTTGGGGAGAAGCGCTGGTGGTCGGAGCCGATTGAGCAGGCATACAGCCAAATGCGCTTCAAGGACGAGGTCGTTTTTGCTGGTCGCTTGCGTTCTGAAGACCTGCATTTGGTGACGGCAGCGGCCTTGGCATCTGTGTATGTGTCTTATTTCGAGGGCTTTGGCATCCCGATTTTGGAAGCGTTCAAATGTGACACGCCCGTCATTACCTCCAATGTGACCTCCATGCCCGAAGTGGCCGACGACGCGGCTTTGCTTGTTGACCCATTCAGCGAGGCCTCCATCGCCGAAGGCATGACCGAAATGCTCGACGAAAATGTCCGCGAAGCCTTGATAGAGAAGGGTAGGGAGCGCGCCAAAGATTTCTCTTGGGACTTGGCTGCTGAAGGAATATGGAACTCATTAATGAAAGCAATAAAAGAATAGAAAATGGAAAAGATTATAATGTATCCCGCTGACAATGAAAAAGATGCTTTGGATTGGAAAACCGTTCAAGGGCAGCATATCACTGCGGTGCGCCGCAACATTTTGGTTCTCGGCTCAGGTGGCCGCGAACACGCTTTGGCGTGGAAATTGGCCCAAGGCGAAGGAGCACACATATTCATCGCTCCTGGCAATGCCGGAACAGCGCAAGTAGGCACAAATGTAAACTTGAAACTTTCTGATTTCGAGGCGGTAAAAGACTTTTGCTTAAAGCAAGAGATTAACCTTGTCGTGGTCGGTCCCGAGCAGCCTTTGGTGGATGGAATCGTGGATTTTTTCAAGAATGATGAGGCTTTGAAAACCATCAAGATTATAGGTCCCGACAAGCGCGGCGCGCAACTCGAAGGCAGCAAGGCCTTCGCCAAGGACTTTATGGAAAAATACGGCGTTCCAACGGCAAAGTGCCTCAAAGTCAATAAAGACAATCTTGATGAAGGCTACAAGTTCCTCGAAAGCGTGAAGGCTCCTTACGTTTTGAAAGCAGATGGCCTTGCCGCAGGAAAAGGCGTGCTGATTCTCAACGATTTGCAAGAAGCCAAGGACGAACTTGCGAAGATGCTCAACGGCAAATTCGGTGCGGCTTCATCCACTGTGGTCATCGAAGAATTCCTCAAAGGCATCGAGGTTTCGGTCTTTGTCTTGACTGACGGCGAGCATTACGTTTTGCTGCCCGAAGCCAAGGATTACAAACGCATCGACGACGGCGACACGGGCCTCAACACGGGTGGAATGGGCGCGGTTTCGCCAGTGCCGTTCTGCACGCCCGACTTCCTGAACAGGGTAGAGGAACGCATCGTGAAGCCTACCTTGAAAGGCTTGAAAGCCGAAGGCATTGATTATAAAGGCTTCATTTTCTTGGGGTTGATGAATGATGGTGGCAATCCATACGTTATCGAGTACAACGTGCGCATGGGCGACCCGGAGACTGAAGCCGTGATGACTCGCATTGAGGGTGACTTTGCCGACCTGCTCTTTGCCTGCGCCGATGGTCGCTTGAACGAGGTTCACTATGCCAAAAGCGACAAAACCGCAGTAACGGTGATGATGGTGTCAGGAGGCTATCCTGAAGCCTACGAAAAAGGCAAAAAAATGAGCGGATTGGAAGGCTTGAAAGATGTTGTCGCTTTCCATGCCGGAACAGCATTTAACACTGATAACGAAGTGGTTACATCGGGCGGCCGAGTGATTGCGGTCACTGCACACGGTAGTTCCATCGAGGAGGCGAGAACCAAAGCCTATCGCGAAGTGGAAAAGATTCATTTTGAGGGCGTTAATTATCGACATGACATTGGACTTGATTTGATGCAATTGCAATGATTAAGTTTTTCAGACAGAGTTATGCCATTCAGTATGTGGTGATTGCGTTGTTGGCGATTGCCCTTTGGATTCCTGCTTTCTTGGCGGGGAAAGTTCCATCTGGTTTGGAAAAACCTGTCACGCCCATTTTCAATTTAATAAACGGAGTTTTAGATTTCTCGACCTACGCACAAATCACATTCGCTTTCCTTCTTTTGGTGTTTGAAACCCTGATTTTCAATGCAATACTCGTTGATCATCAGATTGTGGGAAAGGTGAGCACGATGGGGGCTTTCGTTTTCGTTTTGCTAATGAGCCTAACCAACACACAGACGACTTTTTATCCATTTGCATTGGCTACACTCTTCATTCTGTTGATGTTACGCGCATATTTTTCCGTCCACCTTGCGCCCAAACCTGAATTGGGGTTGGCAGATGCCGGAATCTTGATCGCTTTGGCCTCAATGTGCTATTTTCCATCTATTGTGTTGATTTTGTGGTCAATAATTGTGCTTCCGGTAGCCAAAAAAGGTACTCTTCGCTTACAATTGATACCCATTGTGGGCTTTCTTTTCGTGTATTTCCTTTATTTCTTGGGGGTCTATCTGTTTGGCGACTTGCCTTCAGTGTGGTCGGGCTATCGCGATTATTTCACTTCAAACCAATTCTCGATTAATGGGTTTAACATAAAGAATATCAGTCTGTTGGTGCTACTTGTTGTTCCGACTGCCTTCTTGCTTTTCGGTAGTGCAAATGCGACTTTTGAAAAAACGGTTGCTGTGCGAACCAAGATTTCAATGATAACAATTATGTTCATTTTTGCGGTTTTGCTGTTATTCTTGGGCGGTAATATCCTGATGAACGGACTGATTTTCATTGTGTTATCTATCTTGATTTCATACGCTTTCTCCTATATCGGCAATACGGGTTGGGCTAATCTGTTCCTGACACTATTCCTCATTTTGGTTTTTGCTAATCATTACTACTTTAATTTCCTATAAATCATGGGTTTACTGACGCATTATTCGGACAAGATTGAGGCTGGCTGCGACGAGGCTGGACGCGGATGTTTGGCAGGTCCAGTGGTGGCCGCTGCCGTGATTCTGAAAAATGATGCCGATTACCCAGAACTCAATGATTCCAAGCAACTTACGGAGAAAAAACGGATGCAGTTGCGCGAATTAGTGATGAAAGAGGCCTTGACTTACGGCATAGGCATTGTGAGTTCCGCAGAGATTGACGAAATCAATATCCTAAATGCCTCATTCTTAGCGATGCACAGGGCTTTGGATAAACTAACACTTCAACCTGAATTGCTTCTGATTGACGGCAACCGCTTCAATCCTTACAAAAAGGTGAAACATGTCTGCATTGTGGGTGGGGACGCTAAGTATCAATCGATTGCGGCGGCTTCAATTTTGGCAAAGACCACAAGGGATTTGATAATGGAACAATATGACGCGCAATACCCCGTTTATCATTGGAAAAAGAACAAGGGCTATCCAACACGGGAGCACAAACAAGCCATTGCGGATTATGGCACCACGCCGCTCCATCGCATGACATTCAATATGGCGATTCAGTTGAAGTTAGACATTTAATAATATAGTGTAAGATAAAGATTGTGAGGCAAATAAAGAGAATCATATTGTCATTGTTTTTTTTGATGACGATTACTGGCATGATGGCGCAAGTCGTTGTTACCGAAGAGCATCATGCCTTTACCCCTGATGCGTATTGGCAAGACGTTGATTTCAGCGATACCTCTTTGGTTTCCAACCCAGAGTTTGATGATAGGATGGTGGATTTCCTTTACCGTTTTTCTTTCAGCGATGAGAAATCCTTTGATAGGCAATGGGTTACAGGTGTTGCCATCATTCTTGAAAAGGCTAAAGTCAATATGCGTGTGTATGAATATGCACTTGAATTCTTGTTGAATGGTTATTCCAAAATGGGTAAATCACAAATAGTTGATTATCTGTTGACTTATCCTATGTTATTTGAAGGAGAGATTTCAATGGAGGAAGGTTTGCGTTTGGATTCCATCACCGAACCTTTCCAAAAAGTGAAAGTAGGAGCTAAAGCTCCTGATTTCGAAGGTGTTACCATAGACGGAAAATCATACCAGTTGTATGAGTCTGATGCAGATCATATTCTGGTGGTTTTTTGGTCGACTGATTGCGAGTATTGTCATGATTTCTTGACCGAAATCAGGAGGCATCTCAATTTGAAGTCTGATTATGAGTTAATTACCTTTGCCTTGGCTGATAACCAGGAAGAAGTAATCCAATCGGTGAAAAAAATGCGTTTACATGGCTTCCATTTCTATGACCCGTTGCGTTGGGAAAGCAAACCTTTTTTGGACTATCATATTACCTCAACGCCAACGGTTTTACTGTTGGACAAGGAGAAAAACATTGTTTGCAAGCCTTACGATTGGCTTGAATTGAAGCTTTATATAAACAAGAATAATAAATTAATAAACAAATAGTTATGAAGTTAAAAAAATGTCTTTTGTTGGGTTCGTTTGCTTTGGCTTTTGGTCAAGCCGTAGCCCAAAATCCAGAAGATCGTTGGGTGGACTCGGTGTATAATAGTCTCACCACGGAACAGCGTGTGGCTCAGTTGATTTGTATGCGAGCCAATCAACCTGACAAGCCTTTTTATGAGGATGTGGCGAAGTACATCAAACAGTACAACATCGGTGGCGTGTGTTTTTTCCGCGCCGAGGCTGAGGCTCAAGTGAAACAAACCAATGCATGGCAGGCTCTTGCGCAAACTCCGTTGATGGTCAGCATTGACGCTGAATGGGGATTGGCCATGCGCGTGAAAAAAACCATCGCTTATCCATATCAGATGACTTTGGGTGCGATAGATGATAACGAATTGATTTACAGGATGGGACAGCAGGTGGCAGAGCAATGCCAGCGCATGGGTATCCATGTGAATTTCGCTCCTGTCGTTGATGTCAATTCCAATGCGGCCAACCCCGTGATTGGAATGCGCAGTTTTGGCGAAGACCCTGAAAAAGTGGGTGAAAAAGGCGCGGCGTATGCCTTAGGTATGCAAAGCAAAGGATTGATTACCAGCATGAAACATTTCCCTGGTCATGGCAACACGGCCACCGATTCACACATGACTTTGCCTACGGTCACGAGGACGATTGACGAAGTGCGCGACATTGAATTGGCACCTTTCCGCCATTTGATTGCCAACGGCGTGAACGGTGCGATGGTTGGACACTTGTATTTCCCTGCCATTGAGAAAGTTAAGAACACTTCTTCCTCGCTTTCATACGGTGTTGTGACTGAACTGTTGAAGGATGAGATGGGTTTTGAAGGCTTGATTTTCACCGATGGACTCGACATGAAGGGTGTTTCGGAGAAAGTGAAACCTGACAGCGTGCCTTACGCGGCTTTCATGGCGGGCAACGATGTGCTGATTTTGCCCCACAATGTGCCTTTCGCCATCAAGACCATCAAGGCGGCGGCAGAACGCGATCCACAAGCGGCGGCGCGTTTGGAGGAAAGTTGCAAGAAAATCCTTCGTTACAAGTATCGTGTGGGCTTGAACGACTACAAGCCAACGCCCACGGTCAATTTGATGACCGACTTGAAAAAGAGCCAATATTTGGACCTGCGCCAGCAGTTGTATGATGAGGCTATCACTTTGCTTCGCAATGATAATCAGGTGATTCCGTTAGCAAACAACAAGAAAATCGCCGTGGTGACCATCGGAAACACAAAAAACGATGTGAACGAGGGACTTGTCGCAAAGGGTTTCAGCACCACTTCTTTCGTGGTTGCAAAGGACAATATCGCCTCAAAATCAGCGGAATGGCTGAAGAAACTGGAAAAATTCGATTTGGTGGTGGTCAACATCGAGAAAACGTCGATGTTCGCCAACAAAGACTACGGCATCACGGAGGAAACGGTGAAGTTCTTCAACCGTCTTGTGGCACAGAACGATGTGATTCTCAACCTTTTCGCTTGTCCGTATGCCTTGGACATGTTCCGCATCAACAACAATGTAAAAGGTGTGGTAGTGGCCTATCAGGACGAAGTGCCGGCGGTAAATGCCGTTGTGGAATTGCTGTCGGGCGAGATGGAAGCCCACGGCACGCTGCCCGTTTCGGTGAGCAAGTTCAAGTGCGGCGACGGCATTGTGGCGATGGTTCCCGAAAGGAAAACGCAAGTTTTTCCTGAAAATGAGATTCCTTCCAGGACTATACAACCTGAAAATGTGCAAGTTACATCGTTGCCTGCTGGCAATATTCCACCAAAATATGCCGCCAAATTGGATTCCGTCGCTTTGTTGGGCATTCAAAAAAGAGCCTATCCGGGTTGCCAAATCGTGGCCATGAAGGATGGTAAAACGGTGTACGACAAGTGTTTCGGAAATTTTACCTACGGCGGTGGACATAAAGTGCAGCCTGACGACCTTTATGACATCGCCTCATGCACCAAAATTTTCGCTTCGACGCTGGCAATCATGAAGTTATACGATGAAGGACTCATTGATTTGAACAAGACTTTGGCCGATTTTTTCCCTTACTTGAAAAACAACCCACATGGCAAGCTGAAACTCATTGAGATTATGACCCATCAGGCGGGGCTGAAGGCCTGGGTGCCTTTCTTTAAGGTTACGGTGAACGAAAACGGCCCTATGCCTGAGTTCTACAGCGACCAAATCGATGAAAACCATAATGTTAGGGTGGCCGAAAATCTCTACCTAATTAATGATTATGAGGACCGCATTTTCGATTCCGTTTCCAAGACTGCATTGGGAAGGAAGAAATATTTGTATAGCGACATGGGGTTCTATTACATCCCGAAAATCGTGAAACAAATTACAAATCAGCACATTGAGGATTTTCTGCAACAAGAGTTCTATTTCCCGATGGGGTTGAACCACATCTGCTACAAGCCGTTGAACCATTTCACCCGCGAGCAGATTGCCCCGACCGAGAACGACACCGTTTTTCGCCGCCAGTTGATTTGGGGCGATGTCCATGACCAAGCGGCGGCCATGTTTGGAGGTGTGGCGGGCCATGCGGGGCTTTTCGCCAACGCCCACGACCTTGCGGTACTGATGCAAATTCTTTTAGATGAAGGCGTTTACAATGGTGTGCGCTATCTGAAGCCGGAAACGGTTCGCTACTTCACCAAGGCACCCTTTGCCGCTACCAACAGCAACCGCCGTGGCATCGGTTTTGACAAGTTGCCGCTTGAGAAGAAAGGCACATGCACCGCTTCCAAAAAAGGCTCGATGAAAGGGTTTGGACATACAGGTTTCACAGGTACTTTCGTTTGGGCCGACCCAGCTAATGACATGATTATCATATTTTTATCCAACCGCGTCTATCCCGATGCCGAGCCGAACAGGTTGGTGAGTACGGGTATTCGCACCGTTTTGCATGATATTCTTTATGAGGCTTATCCGATAGAAAACAAATAGATTTATTGTCACGCCAAGCAAAAAAATCGGAAAAAAACACTTGCCAATTCAAAAAATCCGTATTTTTGCGCTGTAAAAATTCACTAACTAATCAATAGGAGAGACGCTATCGAAAGATTTATACCCTTTATTAACAAGCACTTAGATGAGTGTACAAAGAAAGGGGGACCTGATGTCCAACATAGTGAAAAGCGACAAAGAATTGATTGAACGTTACCAAGACGGCGACGTTCATAGTTTTGAATTATTGATTGGTAGATACCAGAAGCAAGTTTATTCCTACATACTTACGCTCGTGAAAGACAAGCAGTTGGCCGATGATGTCTTTCAGGACACCTTCGTCAAGATTATCCAGACGGTAAAGTCGAAATGCTACAAGGATGACGGGCGCTTCGTGCAGTTTGCCATGCGCATCGCCCACAACTTGGTCATCGACCATTTCCGCAAGGAGAACCGCCTGCCCACGGTGGAGTCGTCGAGCGAGGACTACAACTACATCGACAACGTGCCGATTAC
>CAMVCZ010000058.1 GCA_947166105.1 uncultured Bacteroidales bacterium | reverse complement strand
AGGAACACGCCCCAGCACTTCCAGATGTCCCAAGCGTTAAGCATGATGGGACCCACGAAGATGAAGAGGTTGCCGATGGCCGTGGCACCGAGCCACAAACCTTGGCAGAGGCCCACCATGTGGCGAGGAGCCACCTTCGAGACGAAGGACAAGCCCAGCGGCGAGATGAACAACTCGGCCACGGTGAGGAAGAAATAGGTGACAATCATCACCCACGGAGCAGCCTTGGCAAGGCCAGCGGCGGCCATTTGGGCGGCATCCATGGCGCGGAACTCGTCGCCTGACGGATAACCCTTCATGATGGAGAACACCATCAGGAAGAGGTAGGCGCAACCAGCGAGACCCATACCGTAGGCAATCTTGCGAGGCGTCGAAACGGCCTTGCCCTTGCGAGCCAACGAAGCGAAAACGCCCATGACCAACGGGGTGAGGATGATGACGAACAACGGGTTCAAGGCTTGCCAGATTTCGGGAGCGATACTCGACGAATCCACGAAGTCGCGGGCGAAGACCGACAGCGACTGTCCGTTCTGGTGGAACGAGAGCCAGAAGAACACGGCGATGCCCAACACGGCAAACAAAGCGGCCATACGTTGCTTGATTTCCTTGGCCATGGCAGCCTTTTCCTCGGCAGTGTAACCCACGGTCTCAGCAGCGACCTTCTTGGCGGGTTGCGGGAACTTGCTCTTTTGCGTGAAGAAGATAATCAGCGAAATGAGCATGGCGGCCACCGAAAAGAAGAACGAGAAGTGGACACCTTGGTTGAAGGTCAGGATATAGTCGGAGCAGAACTGCGTCAGGTTGGTGCCGTAGTCGGCGGTGGGCAGCACAGAGTTTGCCATCGTTTCGGTGAACTTTTGCGTCACCTGACCGTCAGCAAGATACTGGTGGCACAGGGCCGACATGTCGGCGTTGTAGATGAAGTTGTGTGCTTTCAGCCACCACTCACGCAGCATGGGAGCCACGAAGGGAGCAATCACGCCACCGATGTTGATGAACACGTAGAAAATCTGGAAACCGCTGTCGCGCTTGTCCTTGGCCTCGGCCAAAGCGGCGGGACCTTTCTTGGCAGCCTCGGCCTCGAAGTTGTCGTACATCTGACCGACGAGAGCCTGCAAGTTGCCCTTGAACAGACCATTACCAAAAGCGATGAACAGCAAGGCCACGCAAGTGAAGATGAGGATGCCCCACCATTTTCCATTGCCATCAACGATGAGACCGTTGGCATCTTGGCTGAACAACGGGATAGCCATGCCCACATAACCGAGGGCCATGATGATCAAGCCCCACTGGATGGTGCGGTGGTAGTTTTGGGTGCGGTCGGCGATGATACCGCCAACGAGACCCAACACGTAAATGCCGAAGTAGAACACCGAGTAGATGAGGCCTGCGGTGGCATCGGGCAACCCGAACTTCGACACAATGAACAACAACAGGATGGCGTTCATGATGTAGTAGCCGAAACGCTCACCCATGTTACTTAAAGCGGCTGCAATCAAGCCTTTAGGATGTTCCTTCTTTGCCTTTGAGACATAGAAAATAAGGAACCCGGCGACCACTGCGAGGATAACCAGCAGGATCACCATTGTCACATTTGTTGATAATAAAACCATAATGTTATGAATTTAATTGATGAATAAAAATTTCTACAACTTTGGCGGACAAAGATAGGGAAAATTCGATTGCACACGCAAAAAAGGAGAAAAACAGAACAAAAAAAATCCCCGACCCGTAGGCCGAGGATGGATTTGTCTCACGCAGAAATCGCAGAATGCGCAGAACCTGCCGGACGATGATTACTCACGCAGAATCCGCTGAATACGCAGAAGCCTATCGGACAAAATTACGTCGCATTGCGATTCATAAGATTCTGCGATTTCTGCGTGCCAAAAAAAACTATTTCACCACGATTATCCGCGTCACGCCATTCATTTTCACGAGTTTGTCTTTTCTGTAAGCTATTGTTTTTATCTTGTTGGTTTATAACGATTTCAATTCATTTTCTTCCAATCCCGTCGTGGCGAGAATGACGGCATCGTCCACACCGGCGGCTCTCAGCTTGCGGGCTATGTCTAAGGCTTTTTTCCATTCACCTTCTTTCATGCCTTCTTCCTTGCCTTCTCTCAAGCCTTCTTCCTTGCCTTCTCTCAGGCCTTCCTCTTTGCCCTCACGGAAGTGCTTCACATTACTATTATTAATGTCGTTGTAATCGAACAATGATTTTTCGTATTGTCTGCGCTCATTGGGCTGCATCTTGTCAATCTCGGCATGGCGGAAAAGCGAGGCAAACACCCTTTCTTGTAAAGCGGCGGGGCGTTCCATCAACCGTGAGAGGTTGCGCAACACAAACAACCACTTGTCGTAAAGCGTCACCAACTCGTCCTCCTTCTTATTGAACTTGGGCAACTCAATCGTGATGAACGACAACTTGTCGTAAAACACTTCCTTGGTCGCAACATTCATCAGTTTGGCTTCATGGTGGACATCCTCGCTGCTCTTGTCGAAAATGAAGTTCAGGATGCCTATTGTGTAGACGGGATTCAGCTTGTAGTCCCAGTCGCCGCGCTTGGCTTGCTCACGGATGGGAAAGGTGGAGTAATACACCATTCGGTCGGCGAAATAGTCCTGGTCCACGTTCTGCATCTCCACGATGATATGGTCGCCCTTGTCGGTGGTGCAATACACATCAAATATGGCACGGCGCGAATACACCACCTCGTCAAGATGTTCTGAATTCTGGTAAGTGATGTCCGTGATGTTGTGCCTGCCTTCGAAAAGGGCGTTCAGGAACGAAATCAAGTATTCCTTGTTCAGTTCGCTGCCGAAGATGTACTTGAAACCGAAGTCGGTGTACGGGCTGATGTATCGCTGTCCGTTCATAGCGTGGTCGTATTAGATCGTCGGTTACATATTTTTTGCAAAATTACCAAAATTTCCGAAAACCAATGCTATTGCGAGTGAATTTTCTTGAAAGCAAAAGGTCTAAGCCTTAATCCATTCACTTTTTGCCATCGTGCATTGCCTTATTTGACTGCAAAATTATGGAAAAGAAACCAATCAAGCAAAAAAATCCCTACTTTTGCCGATTGTTTTGAACGCAAAAGGATGGACAGTTTCGTTCCTCGCAGCAACGCAAAGCGACAACAAAAAGTCCCGCATCAAACAACAATTAAACAAATCAACAGTCAACAAATCGAAGATTCAACGAAGTTAATTAAACAAAATACATGGAAATCAGCAGCAAATACAGCCCTCAGGACGTTGAAGGCAAATGGTATGAACACTGGATGGACAAGAACTACTTCCACTCCACTCCCGACGAACGCGAACCCTATACCATCGTGATTCCGCCGCCGAATGTGACCGGCGTGCTTCACATGGGCCACATGATGAACAACTCGATCCAGGATATCCTGATTCGCCGCGCCCGAATGCAAGGCAAGAACGCCTGCTGGGTGCCCGGCACCGACCACGCCTCCATCGCCACCGAAGCCAAGGTGGTGAACAAGTTGGCACAGCAGGGCATCAAGAAGACCGACATCGGACGCGAGGAGTTCCTCAAGCACGCTTGGGACTGGACCCACGAACACGGTGGCATCATCCTCAAGCAGCTGCGCCGTCTCGGTTGCTCCTGCGACTGGGAACGCACCTCGTTCACCATGGACGACATCCGCTCGAAGAGCGTCATCCACGCCTTCGTCGACCTTTACAACAAAGGCCTGATTTATCGCGGCGTGCGCATGGTCAACTGGGACCCGAAAGCCTTGACCGCCTTGAGCGACGAGGAAGTCATCTTCAAGGACGAGCATAGCAAGCTGTTCTATCTCCGTTATTACCTCCACGAGGACGACGGTACGGGAGCCACAGGTGCCGAGGGCGAAATCATCCACACGGATGAAAAAGGTCGCCGCTACGCCGTGGTGGCCACCACGCGCCCCGAGACCATCATGGGCGACACCGCCATGTGCATCAACCCCGCTGACCCGAAAAACCAATGGCTACGCGGCAAGAAAGTCGTGGTGCCGTTGGTCAACCGCGTCATCCCCGTCATCGAGGACGATTATGTCGACATCGAGTTTGGTACAGGCTGCCTGAAGGTCACGCCTGCCCACGACGTGAACGACTACATGTTAGGCGAGAAGCACAACCTGCAGAGCATCAACATCTTCAACGACGATGCCACCCTCAGCGAAGCCGCTGGGATGTACGTCGGCATGACCCGCGAGGACGTGCGCAAGCAAATCGTCATCGACCTGAAGGAAGCCGGACTGTTGGAAAAAGTCGAGGACTATAATAATAAGGTGGGCTATTCCGAGCGCACCAACGTTCCGATTGAGCCGAAACTGTCGATGCAGTGGTTCCTCAAGATGGAGCATCTGGCCGATATCGCGCTGAAGCCCGTCGTGGATGGCGACATCAAGTTCTATCCCTCGAAATACATCAACCTCTATCGCCACTGGTTGGAGAACATCAAGGACTGGTGCATCAGCCGCCAGCTGTGGTGGGGCCACCAGATTCCGGCCTACTACCTGCCCGAAGGCGGTTTCGTGGTCGCCGAAACGAAGGAAGAAGCCCTGAAGTTAGCCATCGAAAAATCAGGTAACAAGAATTTGACCCTCAACGACTTGCGTCAAGACGACGATGCTTTGGACACTTGGTTCAGTTCGTGGCTGTGGCCTCTGTCGCTCTTCAATGGCGTCCTCGACCCCGACAATGCTGAGTTCAAGTACTACTACCCCACCAACGACCTCATCACCGCCCCCGACATCATCTTCTTCTGGGTGGCCCGCATGATCATGGCTGGCGAGGAATACCAAGGCAAAGTGCCGTTCAAGAACGTGTATTTCACAGGTATCGTGAGAGATAAGTTAGGCCGTAAGATGAGCAAATCGCTCGGCAACTCGCCCGATCCGATTGAGCTTATCGAGAAATTTGGTGCCGACGGTGTGCGCATGGGCATGATGCTCAGCGCCCCTGCCGGCAACGACATCCTCTTCGACGAAGCCCTTTGCGAGCAAGGCCGCAACTTCTGCAACAAGATTTGGAACGCCTTGCGCCTCGTGAAAGGCTGGAACGTGGACGAAAGCGCTGCCCAACCCGAGGCCGCCAAGATGGCTGTGAAGTGGTTCGAAGCCCGCTTCAACCAAGTGCTGGCCGAGACCAACGACAACATCGACAAGTACCGCCTCAGCGACGCCCTGATGGGCATCTACAAACTCACTTGGGACGACTTCTGCTCATGGTACCTCGAAATGGTGAAGGCGCCGCAAGGCCAAGGCATCGACCCCGTGACCTACGCCGCCACCATCAAGTTCTTCGAAAACCTGATGCTGTTGTTGCACCCCTTCATGCCGTTCATCACCGAGGAAATCTGGCATGCCATCGCTGAGCGCAACGAGGGTGACGACATCATCATTGCCCAACAACCCAAGCTGCAAGCCGTTGACGAACAGATTCTGAAACAATTCGAGTTCACCCAAGAGGTCATCAACAACGTCCGCAAGGTGCGTTCTGACAAGAACATCGCTTTCCGCGATGCCATCCAACTTGTGGTGAAAGGTACCGCCAACAAGGACTTCGACTGCGTGATTGCCAAGCTTTGCAACGTGAGCGAAATCAGCTATGTGGCCGAGGCTCCCGCTGGTGCCTTTGGCTTCATCGTGGGCAGCACCGAGTTCTTCGTGCCGCTCACTGGCAGCGTCGATGTGGAGGCTGAAATCAAGAAGTTAGAAGAGAAACTGAAATACGCCCAAGGCTTCCTGAAGAGCGTTGAGGCGAAGCTCTCCAACGAACGCTTCGTAAACGGTGCTCCTGCCGCCGTTGTCGACAAGGAACGCAAAAAGAAAGCCGACGCCGAAGCCAAGATTGCCGTGATTGAGCAGCAGCTGGCGGGGCTGAGGAAGTGATTCTCAACTGAATAAAAAAAAGGAATCGGGCTTCATCAGTGATTGGTGAGGCCCGATTTGTTTAATTGTGCATTGTCAATATCAGCATGATATATTTGTTCTCTTTAAATTTATTTGTCATTCATGTATGATAGCAAAAATGAAGAATAGCTCTTGTTTGATGTTTTTTTGTATGCTTTGTTTAAAGCACTTCGCCCCGAAACAAAATCCCCAAGTTTACTCTCGGTATAATCGCAAATATGACTGATAATTTCTATTTCCCCATTATCACATTGAGACTTTACAATGTTCAATTGAGCACACATATTACAGATTTGTACCAATTCATTTCTCCCAGGTTGTTTCTCTTTTCTCAACTCTTTCCCATTCAGAACCAAAGGATAAATGTATTGAAGTTTTTTCACAACATGCCCTTTAATATCTTGCTCAACGAGGTCGTTCTTTTTGACAACAGATGATTCGTATTCTTCATCGGAGTCAAATAAAAATTTGCAAACTTGAAATAACTCTTTATTACGTTCTTGCCTTAATGATTCTTTCCTCTGTTTCTCAAGGTTAATTGAATCATTTTTTCTTTGGTTTACAAGTTGAATTGAGTCTCTTCTTATCCGTTCTCTTTTTTTAAGCACTTCTTTCCGTTCTTGTTCTTTTGGATCAGGATAGAAAGTATATTCATACGAATACTCAGAGCCGCCACTTAAAACAGTAATGTCACCGTGAACATAATCTATGCGACGAACCGGATTGCCATCTTCACCGTATTCAAATTCACACTCTTCTTCGCTAGTTTTTCCTCCAACTTTTCCTTGTGAAAAAGAATAACCTATTTCTCTACGCGAAACAAGTTGCCCAGTTTTATTATAGTTCCAGATATAGTCCCTGTAATTACTTGAATAAGCAATTATTCTGTCTTTGGCGTCATAACTCATACTAATTTCAGAGGTCTTTCTGGTTCCATAATACACATACACGCCAATGATGTTTCCTTTTTTATCAACATTAAACATATATGTCCAACTTCCTTTTGTAGCACTTTCAAGATGACCTTTTGAATCATACTTAAATCTACATCTAAATCCGTCTTTATGAGAGCACTCAATAATTCTATTATCTTCATAATGAAAAGTCACATCGTTAAGATTTGTGATCCTACCTTGCTCATCATACTGTATTGTGATGCGATTAACACCATCCCGTGAATACCGCTTTAACTCTCCTGTATCATTATATAAAAAGTAATCAGTGATTGTTATGCATTTTGTGTTTGGTTTGTATATTGGAAGGAATTGCAACATCATAGGAATTGCATCACATACTTTATCAGCACGTACCGTTAATTGTCCCTTACCAGTAATTGTAAGATATTGAGCATTAACATTTAAAGGGATGTACACCGCGAATATCAACACACATCCGATGATTAGTTTTCTTAAATACATCATTTTTCTTCCAATTCCGAGAAACTCTCAATCAGCACACTATTGGGAGCTTCGTTTATTTGGTTAGTACCCTTCAGGCCAAACTCTCGAGTGATAGCTTGTGCAAGCTGACTATTCAACGTTTGTTTGCCTCTTTGATAATCTCTCATCAGCGAAAAGTATCTGCGCATTAGTTCTTTGTCACTTTGTAGATAACAGAATACCGCATCTGTGATGTTGCTTCTGAATTTATTTATGACATCATCGCAGAACTTTGTCAAATCAGTTGGTTCGTTCATTTCTTTCTACCCTGGTTTTGTCATCGGGCGCAACTTCAAGCTTGGCGGACTCCCTAACGCCGAATTGTTTGAAATGATTACAAGCCATACAACGAAAGAAGCGCGGGAATCAACTTTTGCTTATCCCGCTTGTAGAGGCTCTCGCATTGCCCATTGTTAGAGATAAGCAATGCATCAGCCCACGCTTTGGTATGATATTGAGAACAATATACACCAATTAAGGGACGATGACCATCGCGTTATCGCGTAACAATTTAGAATTTGCGAGATTCTACAAGCCGCACATAAGCGCCAGTTCAGCGTCTTTGTCAATATGTCTGCCGCTTGGGCATTGCCAAACGACGGCGCAAATATAAGTAAAATGCTTTTAAACTATGGAAAACGGAGAAAAGTTTTTCAATAACACATTTCCGCAGAAAATCCATAGATAATCTGCGCAAATGGCATCAAAAAGCATCATTTGCGCAGAAAATATTTCAATAAATTGCGCAATTATACATCAATTTTACACACAAAATTACCCAAGTTTATTCCGTCTGAATTTACACTAAAATTTAGGCCATAATTGTATATCAAAAACATATTAAAATACTGTTTTTCAATTATATAATCAAAAATATTTTCTGCCAAATCGGTTAAATTTTAATTGATTTGGCGGAAAATAATGCAAATATTTTCCGCCAAAACGATGATTTTTTTATCGATTTGGCGGAAAAACAAGCGACGATTTTCGGAAAAGAATCGTACCTTTGCGGTGTCAAAAAAAACGGGAAACATGTGCAACATCATCGGCAGAGAACCTGAAATCGCCCTATTGAGGGAATACGAAAACTCCGGCAAATCGGAATTTGTCGCGCTGTATGGCCGCAGGCGGGTCGGCAAGACCTTCCTCGTCAGGGAGTTGTATGGCAGCCAGTTCGTCTTCGAGGTGTCGGGCCTCATCGAGGGCGAGGAGTACGACCAACTGAAAGTGTTCAGCGAAGCCCTGAACAAATACGGTCCAAGAGTCATCACGCCACCCCAAGACTGGTTTGAGGCCTTCGCCTGCCTTCAACTGCTGCTCAACAAGCACAAGCGCAAAAAGCGCATCATCCTGTTCATCGACGAACTGCCCTGCTTCGACACGCACGGGAGCAAGTTCATCACCGCGCTCGACCATTTCTGGAATGGTTGGGCCGCCCACCAAAAGAACATCATGCTCATCGTGTGCGGGTCGGCCACCTCTTGGATGATCAGGAACATCATCGACAACCACGGTGGGCTGCACAACCGCATCACACACGAAATGCACCTGCACCCTTTCACGCTGCACGAAACAGAACTTTACCTCAACGCCAACAAGTTCAACTGGAACAGGCTTTCCACCGCCCAAGCCTACATGATTTTGGGCGGCATCCCCTATTATCTGAGCCTGCTACAGCCCAACGAAAGCCTCCCGCAGAACATCGACCGCCTGTTTTTTGCCGAAAACGCCGAGATGCACCGTGAATACAAGCGGCTGTTCAAGTCGCTATTCAAGAACCCAGAGCCTTACCTGCTCATCATGGAAGAACTCGCCAAAAAGAAATCGGGCATGACGCGCGAAGAGATTGCCACAGCCTTGGAGCTTTCTTCGGGCGGAGGCCTGAGCGACCGGCTCGAAGACCTCGTCTATTGCGACTTCATCAGGCGTTACTACGTGAAAGAGAAGAAGATAAAATCCACATCAGCCATCTACCAAATGACCGATTTCTTCACCTTCTTCTACCTGACCTTCTGCCTCAAGCCGCCCACCAACCCGAACTTTTGGGTATCGACCATCGACAAACCGATCCAAAACACATGGTTCGGTCTGGCATACGAGCGACTCGCCATGGCACACATCCCGCAAATCAAACGAGCCTTGCGCATCGACAGCATCCAAACCAATTTCTACTCGTGGCGGAGCAAACAAAGCGACCCCGTCGTGCAAATCGACCTCATCATTGAGCGCGCCGACCAAGTGACCAACGTCTGCGAAGTGAAATATTCACAAAAGGAATACGCCATCGACAAGGACGAAGACCTGCGCCTGCGCGACCGTTGCGGCAGCTTCAAGGAAGAAACGAAGACACGGGCAGCCATCCACCCCGTTTTGGTCACCACATTCGGGATGAAACGCAATATGTATTCAGACTACATCACCGCCGAAGTGACCTTGGACGACCTGTTTGAATAAAAACATTTTCCGCCAAATCGATGAAATTTTCATCGATTTGGCGGAAAATAGAATCGTTCTAAACAATAAAACTCTATGGAAAAATCACAAAAATTATGATTTTTTCCCAAAGTTTTGTCATTTGCACCCTTCGCAGCCACCATCACAGCTTCCGCCGCAACCAGCACAGCCGCCTGCGCCGAAGTCCTCGTCGGTGGATTCGCGCACGTCGAGGATTTCGCCAGAGAAATGGAGGTGCTTGCCCGCCATATCGTGGTTGAAGTCCATCTTCACGTGGTTGTCGCCGATTTCGCGAACGATGCCGGCAATCGGGCGACCGTCGGAGGTTTGCATCATCAGTTGGGCACCGACTTTCACCATATCCATCAGCACGTTGTTCTGCATAAACATATTCTTGTCGAGGTCCATAATGTAGTTCTCGTCGCGCTCGCCGTAGCCCTCTTCGGGGGTCAGGTGGAAGGCGTACTTGTCGCCAGGCTCCTTGCCCATCAGGTTCTCCTCGAACTTGGGCAACAGTTGGTGCATACCGAAAATGGCGACAAAGGGATTCTCTTTCGTGGTCTCCTGAAGGATGGGACCGTTTTCGTCGTTCTCACGCAGGACGTAGGTCATCGTGACGACAGCTTGATCTTGGATTTTCATTTCGTAACAATTTGATATTTAAATAATTAAAAAATTTCCTTAACTACGGATTTCGCAGATTATACAGATTGGTCCAAAACAAGTTTGATGTTGAAACCTATATCTGCCTTTGTTTGTAATCATTAACGAATATTTTTTGAATTTATGATATTAAATACTGTATTTCAATCCGTTTCATCCGAATAATCCGTAGTTTAATATGATCCGAACATCTTCCGCAAGAGCCATTCCACGGCGGCCAAGCCGATGAGGACGAAGAAAATCCACTTGGAGTGAATCAGGTCTTCGAAGCGGCTCTCATGGTGTTCAACGGAGGTGATGCGCGAATCATTGTGCAAGTCGGCAAAAAGTTGCTGCAACTCACGGGCAGTGTAGCAGTTTCCGTTGGTCAGACGAGCGATGGTGCGCATCCTATCAATGTAGGCGGTAAGTTGCTGTTCCTCAATGCCGATGGCCGCCACGCTGAAGGTGCCGCTCACACTGATTTTGCGCTCGCCCATCTGCCCCTGCACCTTATAGGTATAAAGTCCTTCGGGCAGCAGGCCGGCGTTCAGTTCGTAGTCGTGGTCGCGCTTCGAGAAGGTGTAGTCGTAGGTCTCGCCCGTCAGTTTGTTCTCGATTTGAATCGTCAGGTCGGGGTCGGTGACGAGTTCGTTGTTCGGATTGCGTAGTTCGGCGGTGATGACGACAGGCTCGTTGCTGTAATAGGTCTCCTTCGCGTAAATCGCCGAACCATCGTTGCCCGACAACAACAAGTATTTCAGCGTTTTGGAGAACATTTCATCGAAAACGTCGTGGTTTTTCGACTGGTAATATTCAAACAGTCGCCAACGCCAGATGTTGGTGCCGAACAGGAAGCCCATCTTGCGCTTGTCGTTGGCAAAACCCAACAATGGCAGCCCCGACTTCACGCCCATCACCTCTTGCAAAAGCAGGTCGTCGTGCGACTTCAAGGCGTTGATTTCTAAATGAGGCAAGGCCAATGGCGGGTATTTCGCAATCATTTGATCGGACTTTGAATCGAAAGTGAAGGTCGAGAAAGCGGGATTCAGATGCGCCTTCACGTCCAAAAGCGTGTTGGTCGCGCCAGAGCGAAACTCGAACACCGATTGCACCTTATTAATATAGTCCTTATCCGTGTCGTTGCCGATGACGAACAGCACGGGCAGTTTCGTGTTCTTGTCGAGTTGGGTTTTCAGGGCGTTGAAGTCCATCTTGCCATTCGGCACTTGGTGCAAAACAACGAGGTCATATTTTTCAAAATCAGGCAGTTGCTCCTTTCCGAAGCAGAAGTCCACCTCGTAGTTGTCGTTCAAAACGCTACGCAAGGCACCCAAATCGGGATGCGGCGAAGCGGCCACACAAAGCAGTTTGTATTTCTGGTCAAGCACCTCAACATAGATATGCCGCACATTGTTGAGCAGTTGCTCCTCCCCTTCTATGCCGCTGATTTCTATGTCGATAGGCAAAACGCCCTTTTTGGTCGCGTCAAGCATAAAGTCGATTTCCTTGGAGAAGCGGTTGGACGGAATCTCAATGTCGCGCTTCTCGATAAGGCGACCGCTTTCCTTGAGGGTCAGTTGGGCTTTTCGGCCAGCCAAGTCGCGGGCGGCCACCGTCACGCGGACGGGGAAGGTCGCGCCGAGCGACACCACCTTATTATAATGCACGTTGCGTATGGCGAGGTCAGGATAAGAAACAGTGTCGCCCAAAACGACGGTATGAATGGGGAACGGAAAATTCTCCGCCACCAACTCCGGCTCGAAGCCTCGGTTGTATATGCCATCAGAAAAGAGCAGCACTGCACCCACATTGCGTTTGTAATATCTTCTGTCCAAAGTCTTTATGAGCGATGACAAGTCCGTCAGTTGGTCGGAAAAATCGAGTTGCTCCAAATCGCGGACTTCCTCACCGAAAAGGTATTCATCGACTTGGAAATCAACGTTCAGGTCTTTCCTAAACTGCTCAAACTGGGTCTGATAATCCTTATTGTAAAACGCCGAATCCTTGCAAAGGACGACGGACGATGAATTGTCGTGCGCGAGGATGATAGTTGGTGTTTCCACCGAACTGAATTTCTGTCGAATGAGCGGGTTGAAAAGCAGCAAGACCACCAAGCCAACCATCAAGGTTCGCAGTGCAAATAATATGATTGTCAATGCTTTGCCGTAGTGTTGCTTCTTGTTACGGAAATACAACACCGTGGCAGCTGCTACACCAGCCAGCAGCGATACGACTAACATCCATATTGGGATTCCGATGGGCATATTGAGTTGTTAAGAGGTGCAAAAGTAGAAAAAAAACCGCAATCGTCAGTCTTTCTTAGGGACGATTTTCCAATAGCCGTTTTTCGACGAGCCGACCCATTCGATGTCGTATTGCTCGCGCAACTTGTCAATGTCACGGCGGATGGTGCGCTCCGTCACTTTCAGTTTTACGGCCATCTCCTCGGCACTGATGTGAATATTGGCAAACATCAATTGAAGCACTTTCAGGATTCTCGGCACCTTTTTCTCGCCCTTGTTTTGGGTGACATTTTGGGTGACATTTTTCCGATAAATGACAACTCTAAAATCTTCATCCTGAATAAATTCCGGCGACTTTAGACCTGCCTTTTCACACGCAGAAACCAAGTCGGAGGTTCCCGTCCCCATCCGCTCGATGTAACCGGCGAGATAAATCGGGTTGGCAAGGACGGGATTAGGGGGCAAGGAGGAAAAAATAAGAAAAAAACACCAAATCCATCTTGCCTTTCCGATTTCTTTGTAAATTTGCAGCGGTTCTTATGGCGGATTTTGTGCCGCCGACATAATAGAACACGAAGCGTTATGCTCGTCTTGTAGTTAGAAACGTGAGACTACCAAGAAATGCAAGGACAGGTTCAATGGTTCGCTTTTTTTAGTGTGAATTATAAAGTTAGCATTGATATGTAATTCTCACGACCTCTATCAATGAAGATAGGCATATTTGTGCCACGCTTCTTTTCTTGGTTTCTCTTTTTGGCACTATTAAGAGTAAAAGCAAAGGCATGATTATAGTTCTGAAAAACGGATTCAAGCGACTGCTGTCTTCATCTAAAACGAAGGAGTTTTTTCGTTTTGTTATAGTTGGGATTATTGCGACGGGAATCCACTATGGCGTTTATTATCTTCTTGAGCAGATAATCAATGTCAATGTTGCTTATACAATTGGTTATGTTGTCTCATGGTGTGTCAATCTGTATCTGACTTCGCGCTTTACTTTCAAAAGCCCATTATCATTCAAAAAAGGAGTAGGTTTCGCTCTCTCTCATTTAGTCAACTATTTGTTACACATGCTTTTCCTAAACTTATTCCTTGCGTCTGGACTATCGAATGAAATAGCACCACTATTTGTGTTTGTTATCGTTATACCAATTAATTTCCTATTAGTGAGATTTATATTCAAGTCAAATAAGCAACTTTAGACGGAAGCGATAGTCCCGAGAAGTTTTGCATGGGACCAACGCCATCTGACTGAACTTGTCGATTCAATGATTTCTAATAATTTGTTGACGTTATGTGTTTTTTATATCAGCGATGGAAGCAAAGACAATACTTGGAATAACATCGAAAAATTGCGAACAAGTCAGCATACTCATAGTTTAAACTGGCTCAAAATGTCGATTCCCAAAACGCTTTATAGGTGGGTTTGAAATATTTTTCAGACAATTGCGATGCTGCAGTTTCAATTGCAAAAATATCGTCAATATGGCAAATCAATTAAATGAAGAGAATGGATTTGAGAAGATACAAGACGACAAGCAACACGACATTGTTTAATGCGGAAAAGAAGGGTCGCAAACTTTTGGAGATGGGCGACCTGATGGAGCATTTGTCTCTGGTGGTGGACTTCGAGTTGTTCAGGGCGCAGTTGGGGGATGTACTTCCGCCGAAGGAACGCAAGAGCGATGCGGGGGCGAAGCGTTACGACGTGGTGACGATGTTCAAGCTGATGGTGCTTCAGTGCTACTACAACCTGAGCGAAGAGCAGGCGGAGTTCCAGATTGTTGACCGCAATTCGTTCCGCCGCTTTTTTGGCCTTGTCGAGGGCGACCTCGTTCCCAACACATACACGATATGGCTGTTCCGGGAGTGTCTTGTCAAGAGCGGGAAAACAGGCGGCCTGTTTCAGCAGTTTGTTGACTGCCTATACAGCAAGGAATTGATATTCAATGAGGTGCGTATGGTCAATACGAGTTTTGTTAACGTCCAAAAGCAGCGTAACACGCCGAACAAGAACAAGCGCATCAATGCAGGCAAAGGCGATGATTGGGCTGATTAATCTGACCTACAATATGTCGCGCTACGAGTAAATCGTCATGCACAACCTCCTGAAAGATTGACAGAAAACAACAATTCAACTTGCTGATACATACATACATGCAAAAAAAAACATAGAAAATCTAATCCAAAAGTTTGTCACATAGAACGGAATTGCATACTTTTGCACCGAGTTAAAAGGGCTGCCCAAATGGGATTTCGGCATTCTGGCAACTCAAAAATATGTAAATCAAGTATAATAAGTAGTCCACCGAATTTGATTGAATTTTAGGTAAAAATTGCAAAAAGCCATAAACTAAAACAGGAATGAATAGAATGAAAGTGCTTTCGATAATAGTTCCCTGCTTCAACGAAGAGCAAGCAATAATGCTTTTCTATCATGAAATCAAAAAAGTCATGCTACCAGAAAACATGAGCATCGAGATATTATTTGTCGATGACGGAAGCAGTGACGGAACAATTAACCTTATCAAGGAACTTGTAAAGAATGACGCATGTGTAAAATACCTGTCTTTTGCAAGGAATTTCGGAAAAGAGTCTGCAATGTATGCAGGTTTGTGCAATGCAAAGGGTGATTACGTCACGGTCATGGATGCCGATTTGCAGGATCCGCCGGGATTGTTGCCGGAAATGATAAAGATACTTGAATCGGGTGAATATGACAGCGTGGCAACCCGCAGAATTGACAGAAAAGGAGAATCTCTTATCAGAAGTTGGTTCGCAAAAAAATTCTACAGACTATTTAATAAATACTCTTATGTGGAAATCGTTGAAGGAGCCCGAGATTACAGACTCATGTCCAGAAGAATGGTGGATGCAGTCATTGCAATGGGAGAGTTTAATCGCTTCTCCAAGGGCATATATGCATGGGTGGGTTTCAGAACATTTTGGATGACATACGAGAATGCTCCACGTGCTTCGGGAGAAACGAAATGGAGTTTCAGGAAACTGATGAGGTATGCTATCGATGGTATCATCAGTTTTAGTGATGCGCCTTTAAGGGTCGTTTCCTATATTGGCTCAATGATGGCGATGCTTTCTTTTTTCGCAATGATTTTTATAGTTGCCCGCAAATTGATATTTGGAGATCCGGTATCAGGTTGGGCCTCAACGATATGTATTATTGTCTTTATCGGAGGAGTGCAACTTGCCGTGCTTGGGGTGATGGGAGAGTACCTTGCAAAGACATATATGGAAACGAAAAATCGACCGCATTTTATAGTTGCGGAAAGCAATATTGAGGATTTGCTGGAAATCAGATAATTAATTTAGGAGGTATAAAATGACAGAGACAAAAAGGCAGAATATAAAGATTTGCTTTCTTGCAACAGCGGTGTTTTCGCTTGTAGCGAATGCGTTTGCGTATTTTAATTTGACTCCTCATCATGATGCATTAGGTTATGTACTAGGTTTTGCAGGGAATTGGGAAATCAGCCTTGGTCGATTTCTGCTTCCTATTTGGGGCAGGCTGATTGTTAATATTACTATTCCGTGGTTTACTGGCTTGCTTTCGATTCTTTTCTTGTCGCTAACAGTTTGGTTTTGCATCGAAATACTGAATATCCGAAGCAAAGCCGGAATAATACTTACGTCGGGATTTCTATCTGTCAATTATTCCATTACCGAGCTGTGCGGAACATTTGGATATGCGCTTGGTGCTTACACATTTGCCCTTATGCTGATGTGCGCAGGGGTTTGGGTGGTGGCAAGTTGTAGGAGTAAGGCATCTGTAATTATCGCTGCGGCGCTCATCTGTATTTCTATGGGTCTCTATCAGGCATACATAACCGTGGGTTTTTCCCTGTTCCTCATTTTGGTTATGCAGCAAACGGCCTCCGAGAAAAGTTTAAGTTCCCATCTTCGTGAGTGGATACAATATGTAGCATCATTCGTGATAGGCGGAATACTTTATTTTGTAGTTTACAAGACAGTGTTACATTTTACAGGGATAACACCTCCTAATTCCTACAATTCATTGTCAGAATTGTCAAATATGGATATTAGATATCTGGCAGATGGTGCAATTATGATTTATAAATGCTTCATTCGCTTCTGGTTTTTAAGCGAAGCACCATCCACATGGCTGATTGCGTTAACTAATTTGACCCTTATTGTAACGGCTGTAGCAGTAGCTGTCAGCCAGATCTTGAAGCAGAAAGAGGCAAGAGCCGTAAGAATGATTCTGTTTTTCTGTTGTATTGTACTTTTTCCGCTTGCTTCAATGCTGATGATGTTGGCCATGCATAAACATAATATGGATTTTCTTGTAAGTTATGCGGCATTTTTAATCTATCCAGGTTGCATCTCCCTGATTGAAATGAATGGGCCTCTTTCGTTTTGTACAAATGCTCCCGAAAACAAACGATTCTTTAGAAGGCATGCAACACAAGCGTTTAGTTTGGCCTGCGCTCTTATTCTGTTTTCATTTGTTCGTTTCAGTAACGAAGCGTACACTGTAAGTAAAATGATTTATGACCGCACAATTATGGCTGCTACGATAATCATGGTTGAAATGGATGCAACAGAAGGTTATTTGCCGGGTAAAACAGAAGTTGTTGTGATTGGCCGTCTGGACTCGGATGAAAGCAGTATCACAAGTTTGTATAATTTTGATCGGTTCAAATCAATTCGCGGCTTTAATAAAGTCGCAATCACCTATCCGTTATCTTTTGTGACTTTTTTCAAATTGATGGGACATCCTATCAATATGGATTGGAGGGATAAATCTTTAACAACCTTTTACGAAAATAAGCCAGAAGTAAAAGACATGCCTTGCTATCCTGTCGCAGGCTATTGCCGAATGGTGGATGGAAGAATGGTGGTAAAACTGAACGCAAAAGGAAATCAATAAGATACCAGAGCAGCACCGTATGAGCCGCATCCACAGAGGGATTGCTATGAAATGGGAAAAGTTGTTGAACTATTAATGGGGCTTGGTTGCTGCATATCCACATTTATGGAATGCTGCGCACCAAATCCAGATTATACTGATCAAAGAAACGGCCCAACAGGGCATCTTCCCTGATGTAATTGCAAAGAAGTTGGCGTTCCTCTGCAAACTCGCGTTGCACACTGCTAATAAAGACTTTAATGTTAGGCATATTCTTCTCTCAACAGATGGTAATTGCCGCAAAAGTAAGAAAAAAAACTCCAAATCCATCTTGCCTTTCCAATTTCTTCCTCTATAGATACATTTTCATTTCAGAAACATCTGATGAAATAACCCGTCTATATCAGCCACAAAACGGTCTTTGTCAAAATCCGTCACTTTTTTTGGCATCTTCAAACTGCGAAGCGTATTGAGAACTTCTGAAGCAACTATTTTTTTTAATTCCTCGTCTTCTGCCGCCAACACCTGCTCATAATTCAATTTGATTTCTACCTCTAATGTCTTATAGATGACAATTGGAATTGACCCAAAAGCCATTGTTTCCTTGTGTTCCGTATATTGAGGCCGACGAGGTTTAGAAAAATCATTATAAACAGGTTCAACAACGATAAGTCCAACAAGCATCTTTTCAATAGATTCACCATAATCATTTGAAATTATTGCTGTTGCGTTAATTTTTGAAAATTATTTATAATTAATTGATATATA
>CAMVCZ010000057.1 GCA_947166105.1 uncultured Bacteroidales bacterium | reverse complement strand
CTTTGCAGCCCGAAATACCTTATTTAATATGATTACCCAAGACCAACTTAAAGACTTATGTAAGAGGATTGATGCCTTGAGGAGGTATCTTTGACGTCGATAGACGTACCATCGAAGCACAGGAATTAGACGAAAAGACCCAAGACCCGCAGTTTTGGACCGACCCCAAAGCCGCCGAAGCCACAATGAAAAAGGTGCGCGAAGTGAAAGGCTGGCTTAACGGCTACAAGGAAGCCTCTGATGCCTACAACGACCTCGCCGTGCTGTTCGATTTCGCCAAGGAAGGCGAGGCCACCGAGGAGGAAGTGGACGAGCAATACAACGCGGCCATCCAAATTGTGGAGAACTTGGAGTTCAAGAATATGCTTCGCGAGGAAGCCGACCCGATGAGCGCGGTGCTGAAAATCAACGCGGGCGCGGGAGGCACCGAAGCCCAAGACTGGGCACAGATGCTGATGCGTATGTATATGCGCTACGCCGAAAACCACAAATACAAACTCACCATCTCGAACCTCTTGGAGGCCGACGATGCCGGTATCAAGCAGGTGACAATGAAGATTGAAGGCGATTATGCATACGGCTACCTGAAAGGAGAAAACGGCGTTCACCGTTTGGTGCGCGTCAGCCCGTACAACGCGCAAGGCAAGCGAATGACTTCCTTTGCTTCGGTGTTCGTCACTCCGCTCGTTGACGACACGATTGAGATTGTGGTCGAGCAGTCGCGTTTGTCGTGGGACACCTTCCGTAGCGGCGGTGCAGGCGGCCAGAACGTGAACAAGGTGGAGTCAGGAGTGCGTTTGCGCTACCAATACAAAGACCCCTACACGGGCGAGGAAGAGGAAATCCTCATTGAGAACACCGAAACCCGTGACCAGCCCAAGAACCGCGAGAACGCCTTGCGCCTCCTGAAGTCGCAACTCTACGACCGCGAAATGCGCCACCGTATGGAAGAGCAGAACAAAATCGAGGCGGGCAAGCTGAAGATTGAATGGGGCAGCCAAATCCGTAGCTATGTGTTCGACGACCGCCGCGTAAAAGACCACCGCACCAACTACCAAACCTCTGATGTCCAAAGCGTTATGGATGGAAATATTGATGCTTTTTTGAAGGCATATTTGATGGAATTTGGAGGCAAAAAAGAATAATATGGGCGCAATTAGTTCTTGATAAAATCCTATAATTCACCAAATTACTAACTTAAACATTAAACAAATGAAAAGATTTATTTTCGCTTTCGTCGCCATAGTATGCTTCGGCTTGTCCACAGCAATGGCACAAAACACCAACGCCAATCCTGCCATCACCCAGTTCGTGACGCAGTATTTCCCTGAGGCCACCATCCAAATGGTGATGCCTGACGAAGATGACATCGACGTTGTTTTGAACGACTACACCAAAATCGAGTTCAAACTCAACAACGAATGGAAAAAAGTGGATTGCGAACATGCCACCAAGTTCATCAGCGTTCCCGCCACCCTCGTTCCCGAGCAAATCACGGCCTACGTGAACGCCAACTTCCCCAACACCATCATTAAAAAATTGGAGAAGAAATTCTTCGGCTGGGAAATCGAACTGAGCAACGGACTCGAAGTCAAGTTCAACAACAATTTCAAAGTGACCAAAGTCGACGACTAACCTAAAATTCAACCAACATGAAAAAGTTATTCATTTGCACCCTTTTCTTGGGCATGGTTTTGGCCAACACATCATGCAGCAAAGACAAACAAAACAACACTATCAACGACTTTGTCAGGACTTATTTCCCTCAAACCGAGGTGCTTGCCAGCATCATGGATGGTTTAGACTATGACGTGACCCTCAAAGACTACACCCAAATCGGGTTTGACGGCAACTTGTTCGGCAAGCTCGAATGGGACGAGGTGGACTGCAAGCACGCCAGCATCTACACTTCTGTACCTGCCGCATTGGTTCCTCCCCAAATCACAGACTATGTGAGCCGTATTCACGCTGAGCAAACCATCGTGAAAATCTCCAAAGACACCCGTGGCTGGGACATCGAGCTGAGCAACGGCATGGAAATCGAGTTTGACAAGAAGTACAATGTCGTCGATTTTGACGATTAAGGAGAAGCACCTTCACAAGCGGTCTGGAAACTTTCAGGCCGTTTTTTTGTTTTTTATGGCTTTAAGTAAGCATTAGATTTCACAAAAAACGTAATTTTGCGCCAATTAAAAATACACATCCATGATCACTTTCTTTATCGCTTTGGCCATCCTCATCCTCGGCTATTTCGTTTACGGAACTCTCATCGAAAAACTCTTTGGTGCCGACCCACAACGCGCCACGCCAGCCACAACTATGGCCGATGGCGTTGACTATGTTCCAATGAAGCCTTGGCGCATTTTCCTCATCCAATTCCTTAATATTGCGGGCGTTGGGCCTATCATAGGAGCCATTATGGGTGCCCAGTTTGGCACGGCCTCGTTCCTGTGGATTGTGTTGGGCAGCATCTTTGCCGGTGCCGTCCACGACTACCTCTCGGGCATGATTTCGTTGCGTGACAAAGGCGCAAGCCTGCCCGAAATCCATGGCACCTATTTAGGCAACGGCGCCAAACAAGTGATGCGTGCCTTCACCGTCATCCTGATGATTTTGGTTGGCGTGGTGTTCGTCAACACGCCAGCCACGCTGCTCAACGCACACTTCACGCCTGGCTGGAATCCATATATTTGGATTGGAATCATTTTGGCTTACTACCTGATTGCCACCCTGTTACCCATCGACAAGGTCATCGGAAAGATTTACCCCATTTTCGGCATCCTGCTCTTGGGCATGGCCGTTGCCATTTTCATCGCTTTCCTTATCTACAAGCCCGAAATTCCCGAATTGTGGAGCGGCTTGCAGAACCGCCATCCCGATGCAGCCAACAACCCCATCTTCCCAATGATGTTCATCAGCATCGCTTGCGGCGCCATCTCCGGCTTCCATGCCACGCAGTCGCCCTTAATGGCGCGATGCATGGTCAATGAGAAGCAAGGCCGCCCGATTTTCTACGGTGCCATGATTACGGAAGGTGTCGTCGCCTTGATTTGGGCCGCTGCCGCAGCCTATTTCTTCGGCCCTGACAGCGTGGTCGATGTGACAGGCAAGAGTGGTGCCGCCATTGTGGGCATCATTGCCAACACTTGGTTCACGCCGGTTATCGCCACCATCACCATTTTGGGTGTCATTTCGGCTGCCGTCACCTCGGGCGACACGGCCTTGCGCTCAGCGCGACTCATCATCGCCGACTTCATGCACTATGACCAAAAGCCCATCAAGAACCGCCTGATTGTGGCCATCCCGATGTTTGTTGTCACAGCAGCCATCTTGGTCTATAGCATCTCCGATGCCAAGGGCTTCCAACTCATCTGGCGCTATTTCGCTTGGGCCAACCAAGTTTTGGCCACCGTAACGCTTTGGGCCATATCGGTTTACTTAGCCAAAAACAAAGGCAAGATGTGGTATCTTGTCACCCTCATCCCTGCCCTGTTTATGACGATGGTCACGGGCAGTTTCCTCTTCGTGGCCAAGGCTGGCGACGGCGGACTCGGTTCTATCCTACCCCGCCCTGTCGGTTATGGCATCGGTGCAGCTATAACCGTACTCGGATTGGTTCTGTTCGCGATGTTTTTGAAGAAGAACAAGGTAAAGTCCTAACAATCAATCACAAAACAAATGCCCGACTGGAAAAACCAATCGGGCATTTTTCATTTGGACGGCAGGGGTTACTTCTGCGTAGCCTGCTCATAACCGGCACGCACGGCCTGCACATTGAGGTCCACAACCTCTTGGCCTTTCTTGCCGAAAATGTGGGCAATAGCCTCCTCGACCTTCTCCATGGAGATGCCAAGATAAGGCACCGTGGCACCCAAAAGCACCATGTTGGAACGGGCCTTCAGCTGCTTGGCAATCTCGTTGGCATTGAACGAAACCACATGTTCCAGCTTGCCCAACTCAGCGTTGATCTTCTCCATATCGGGATAGTTGCTGATGTTGATGAAGGGGTCGTTGTTGGTGATGACCCAACCCTCCTTGCTCAGCCAAGGCAGATAGCGCAAGGCTTCCATAGGCTCGGAAGAGAGGATGATGTCGGCCTGACCTTCGGGAATGACGTCGGCGAAAATCTCGTCGTCGGAGATGCGAAGGTGCGAGAACACCGAGCCACCGCGCTGCGACATGCCGTGGATTTCGCTCTGTTTCAGGTTCATGCCCATATTCAAGGCAGCGTCAGAGATGATTTTGGCCACCGAAACGATGCCGTCGCCACCCACGCCGCATAAAACTATGTCTTTTTTCATTTGCTTATTCGTTTATTGTTTGACTACTTTTCTTTTCTGATTGCTTCGCAAGAAATCTTTCAAAATCACTTCAAAATCTTTCAAAAATCTAATTTGTTGATTTTGAACGATTTTTATTATTGATTTTTGATAGATTTCTTGGCCGAAGGCCAATCCCATCACTTCTTCAGATGCTTTTTGAGTTCCACGATGCAGGTGCGGTGTGGGATAATGACCGACACGCCGTTGTAGTTCACCTCTTCCTCGATGATTTTCACGTTCTCTTCGTGGTTCTTCGGCAGCGGAACGATGTCGCGGATGTGCTCAGGCTCCACGCCGAGGCCTTCGCAGATGCGGCGGATCTTGTTGTGGGCCGACGAAGGCTGGCCGCCCGTCATGGCGGTGATGTCGTTGTCGAGAATCATGACCACGACGTTGGCCTTTTCGTTGACGCAGTCCATGAGACCCGTCAGGCCGCTGTGGCCGAAGGTGCCGTCGCCGATGACCGCCACGCTCGGGAAGATACCCACCTCGCTCGCGCCCTTGGCCATGGTGATGGAGGCTCCCATGCACACGGTGGTGTTGATGGCACCCATGTTGAAGCCCAAAGTGTAGCAACCGATGTCGCCAAACACCTTGCCGCCCTTGTGGTTGGCCATCACTTCGTTCAAGGCATTGTAACTGTCGACGTGCGGGCAACCTTGGCACAACGCAGGCGGGCGGTTGGTGACCACTTCCGGCACTTTGAACATGGTGGGAACATCCATGCCGAGGGCCTTGGCGACCTTTTCGGCGTTCAGTTCGCCGTCGCGGCGGATGGTCTCGTCCAAACGACCCATCACATTCTTGCCCTTGCCGAGGAAGCCCTTGATATGCTCTTCAACAAATGGCTGTCCGTCTTCGAGGACGAGGATTTCGTCGCACTCGTCGTAGAGCTTATTAATCATGTCGTAAGGCAGCGGATACTGCGTCACCTTGACAACAGGATAGGGGCACTTGCCATCGGGGAAGTTTTCCATCAGGTAGTTGTAGGCGATACCCGTGGTGATGATGCCGAGGTTCTTTTTCGGGCCGTCGAAATACTTGTTGTAGCCCGATTTCTCCGAGGCTTCGGTGAACTTGGGCTGCTTGTCGATGAGGTCGCGGTAGAGGCGCTTGGCGTTGACCGGCAGCAGCACAAACGACTTGGCATCGGCAGGCTCAGTCAGTTCGTTTTGCGGACGCACGGGCTTGCGCACCACACCGGCGCGGCTGTGAGCCAAGCGCGTCGGGATGCGGTAGAGCACCGGCGTGCCGAGTTGCTCGCTGAGCTCGAAGCCGTAGTGAACCATGTCGTAGGCCTCCTGTTGGTTGGAGGGCTCCAGCATGGGAATCATGGCCCAGTGGCCATAGTAGCGGCTGTCTTGTTCGTCTTGCGACGAGAACATACTCGGGTCGTCGGCCACCACGACGAGAACGCCCTTCGTGCCGATGATGGCAGCGTTCATGAAGGGGTCGCCGCACACGTTGAGACCCACGTGCTTCATGCAGGTCATGGCGCGTTTGCCGGCGTAGGCCACGCCGATGGAGGCCTCAAGGGCCGTCTTCTCGTTGGCGCACCAGTTGGCGATCACACCGAGTTCCTTGGCCTGTTTCGAGTTGATGACATACTCTGTGATTTGGGTTGAAGGCGTGCCCGGATAGCTGTTGATGGCCGAGCCGCCCGCGTCGATGAAGCCCTGTGCTATGGCCTCATCGCCTAAAAGCAATAATTTCTCCATTTCTTTATTTCTAAATTTCAGATTTCAAGATTTCTACATTTGAGTTTGGGCAAAGGTACGAAAAAAATTGACACGGGCAAGAAAAGTGTGAAAAAAGGCGTATTTCAATATTGGAAAAGTGTAAAAAATCAGGCAATTTAGTATTGGAAAAGTGTAATTTTTTATCCATTTTAGTATTGGAAAAGTGTAAAAAAATGGGTAAATTTGTATTGCGGAATGTAAAATTTCCGTATCTTTGCGGCTGATTTATAACAAACAAGGCCATGATCAAACGCAAGAAGGAAAATGAGATGCAAAATTATCTCCTCAACAACAAGCGTGCATTGCTCGTTACAGGTGCGCGTCAAGTGGGGAAAACCTTTACTATCCGAAAGGTGGGAAAGGCATGTTTTGAACATTTTGTCGAGGTCAATTTCGTTGAACGGCCCGAGGCCCTGAAACTGTTTGAGGAGGCTAAAGGCACCCAAGACCTGCTTCTGCGCTTGTCGGCGTTCACGAACCGCAAATTGGTGCCGGGCAAAACGCTCATCTTTTTCGACGAGGTGCAAGAGTGCAAGGAAATGGTGACCGCCGTCAAGTTTTTGGTCGAAGAAGGCAGTTACAAGTATGTAATGAGTGGCTCGCTCTTGGGTGTCGAACTGAACGACTTGCGCAGCGTTCCCGTGGGTTATTTGGACGAAATGGAAATGTATCCGCTTGACTTGGAGGAATTTGCAAACGCCTTGGGCATTTCCGACGATGTGATTGCGCATTTGCGGGAATGTTTCGAGCAGCACAAGCCCGTGGACGCTTTCATTCATGGAAGGATGTTGGATTTGGTGCGACATTATTTATTAATAGGTGGAATGCCCGCAGTGGTGCAAAAATACCTTGACACGAACAACCTGAAAAGCGTGCTTGAACAGCAGCGCGGCATCATCCGCACCTACAAGCGCGACATCACAAAATACGATGCTGGACACAAACTGCAAATCGAGGAGATTTACGACCTGATTCCCGCCGAATTGAACGCAAAGAACAAACGCTTCACTTTGAAAGAGTTAGGCGAAAAAGCCCGCTTTGCCCGCTACGAAGGCGGCCTCCTTTGGCTGAACGATGCAGGCGTGGCCATTCCCACCTACAATGTGGAGGAGCCAAAAGTGCCCTTATTGCTCAACAAACAGCGCAACCTGTTCAAACTGTTCCTGAACGATGTGGGATTGTTAGCGGCCATGTACGGCGACAACATCCAACTGCGCCTATTAAGCGGTGATAACTACATCAATTATGGTGCTGTATATGAAAACTTTGTGGCACAAGAACTCAACGCCCACGGCTTTGCCAATGGCCACGGTTTGTATTACTTCAACAGCAAAAAGCAAGGCGAACTCGACTTTGTCATCGAGTACAACGGCGCGGTGTTGCCTATTGAGGTGAAGTCAGGGAAGAACTATGAGCGGCATCGCGCCCTCTCCAATGTCGTGAAGAACGAGCAATATGCTGTCAATCAGGCTTTCGTGTTCTGCCAAGACAATGTATCGGTGCGTGAAAAGGCGGTTTATTTGCCAATTTATATGCTGATGTTTCTCGACCAGCCCAAATTGGACGACCTGATTGTGAAATTCGACTTGACGGGATTAGGATGAAACACTTTCATTCACCTTTATAATCTGTTCCCAAAGTGCCTCGTCCTCGTCGTCCTTTTCGTGCCAAATGACGTAATCGGCCAAGAGGCGTTTGCCTTCTTCGGGCCATTGTTTGGCCATTCGTGCGCGCACGGTGGCCTCATCGCAATGATCGCGGAGCATGGCGCGGCGCAAACGAGTTTGTTCCGAAGCCGAAACCATCACCACGGCATCAAACCGCTTCTCCAAACGCTTCTCGAAAACCAATGCCGACTCAAACAGGACGTAAGGCGCGTTCTGCCGTTCCATCCATCGTCCAAAGTCGACGAACAAGGCGGGATAAAGTATGCCTTCCAAATCGCGTTGGGCTGTTTCGTCATGGAAAACCAAGTCGGCCAAATATTTCCTATCAATTTCGGAATCAGAAAGATAAATGGATTTGCCGAAACGTTTCACCAATTTCTCCTGCGCATCAGGCTCGAAATACATCCGCTTGGCGGCATCATCGCTGTTGTAGACGGGAATGTCCAAGCGTTGCCGAAAAAGTTCGCACACCCACGACTTACCGCTACCGATGTTTCCAGTAATCGCAACCTTTTTCATTGCACAATCAAGTATTCCACCTTGTCGGGGCGAGTGCTGAGGATTTTCACCGTCTTAGGCCATGCCGCAAGGCGCAAGTCGAGCAAAGGCTCCAAGACCTGCAACTGCCGCACGTCGACGGTCACGCTGAAATCGTCGGGGACGACCGAGGCGTAGTCCTTCATCGCCACGAGGCATTTCACCGTCATTGTTTCGGGGAAAAACCTCATTCTCAGGCTGTCGGCCACGCGAATCGGCACTTCAACATCCATTTCGGTGTATTTCTCCACATTCACGGTCGCACGCACTGCCTTGGTGTTGGAATGGATTTTTCCGCCCGACAAATCGAGGTTGACCGTCTCGCTGAAACTCTCGCTCACATTGGCCCTCGAAACCAATTCGGTACGCACCGACCGCACCGTATCAATGACCTCCTGCGGGCCATAAATCGTAACCGATGACGGGTCGAGCACGGGGATGCCGTAGAGGTCGTATTGCCGTTGGGTCTTGATGTCAGAGCGCAAAACCACCGGCACCACTTTCGATTTCAGCCAGTCCATGTCGAAATAGATTTTGCTGTCGTTCATGGTAATATCGGACGGGCTGATGTCCAGCATGTCAGCGACCTTTTCGGCCACATATTGGCTACTGAACGAATAGGTGTTTCCGTCTTCCTGACGGTAAGGCACCTCGTTCAAAGCGATAGTGACCATCCTCTTAGGCTCGCGAATCATCTTGTAGCGCAGCGTGTGGAAGCCGTCGATGTTCAGCGACATCTTCACCAAATGGTCTTTCGACGGAATCCACTGGTCGGCAGGCACTTCGGCAAACTGCAAGCGGAAAACGGTTTGGGTGGTGTAGTTTTCCGACAACTTGACCAAAAACCACGCGCCCGTGGAAATCGCAAGAAACACAAGAAAAGTGAGGATGGAGCGGTTGCTTTTTTGCTCCACCTTTTGTTTGATTTCAACAAGTTTGTCCATATCAAGCCTGTCCGACCTTGGCGCCGTTCTGCACGAGAGCGGTCTTCTCCACTTCCACTTCAGTGTTGGGAGCAATCGAAATGACGACGGTGGACTCTTTCACATCCACCACCTTGCCGTGGAAACCACCGATGGTGACCACTTTGTCGCCCTTCTTGAGACCCTCGCGGAATTTCTGTTCCTCCTTGGCCTTCTTCGACTGCGGACGAATGAAGAACAGCCAGAAAACGACGATGAGCAAAACGATGAAGATGAGGCTCGACCACTGCGAACCGCCCGGTTGAGGCTGGCCTTCGGCTTGCAAAAGAATAAATAAGTTGTTCATATTCTGTGATTTAAAGATTTATGATTTCAAGATTTCCGATTTCAAGATTTAATATTCAAAATTCAACTGGCAACTGGCAACCACCAACACTAAACTCTAATCTCTAAACTCTAAACTAATACTGATTGGGCGTTTGCACCTTAGCCTTAATGCGCAAAATGTTCTTGGCGGGCATCGTGTTCGACATTACCGTGAGCGTGCGGTTTTGCATCCCATGATGCGACTTGCTGTCGTAAGACACTTTGATGCTGCCCTCCTTACCCGGGGCGATAGGCTCGTGAGGATAAGAACCCACCGTGCAACCGCAACTCGAATTCACACTGCTGATGAGCAAGGGCGCGTTGCCCGTGTTGGTGAAATGGAAGGAATAAGTCACCACCTCGCCTTGCAGCAAAGTGCCAAAGTCGTGTTCCTTCTTGTTGAAAGTGATGATGGCTTGCTTTTCGTCCGACTTGCCCGCCGTTTTGGGATTAGTCACCAAATCGGTGGAAAGTTTTCCGTCGCCGCTGCCGCTATTGCAAGCGGTCAGGAAGCACAAAGCCAAAACCAAGATGGAAAAAAATTGTTTCATTGTCCTGTTGATTGTCTTGCTGTTCTGATAATCATCACCGAGCCTTGGTAGGTGGCATCGTTTTTCAGGCCGTGGCATTTCAGCACATAGAAATAGGTGCCGTCCGAAAGGTTGTCGCCGTCCCAGTCGTTCTGATAGTTCTTGGAATGGTAAACGATGCGTCCCCAGCGGTTGAAAATGGTCAGTTCCGAGGCCTCATAATAGCGGCTTAGTGGCTCGTAATTTTCATATTCATAGGTCGTTTCGCTAAAGCCACGAGTAGTGTTGCCACCACCCGAAGGCGTATCGCCACCACCGTCTAAAGAGATGATGAAATAGTCGTTGGTGCCGTCGCCGTTGGGCGTGAACACATTTGGGATTTTCAGTTTCACAGGCTCCACCCTGATCGTCTTAAAATAGGTGGTGTCGCAGCCTTGTGGATTGTAAACCTTTAATTCCGTAGTAAAGTCGCCCACTTCAACATAGGTGAAACGCGGTTCGTCCGCCGTGGAGGTGATGTTATATTGCTGGTTCAAAATCCAATAGAAACTGCTAACATCCAGCGTATCAGCCGAAAGATTCTCGAAAGAATAAGTCTCATGCGGGTTTTGCAAGTAGACCGTATCGCCTGGGTCGGTGCTGATTTCAACCAAGGGATTAGGATAAGCCCTCGGACTGACGCTGTCGCGCTGCATACAGCCACGCCCGTCAGTCACCTTGATATGATAGTATTTGTAAGCCTGCAAGCCGATGGCCCAAGAAGGGTCGCCCGGGGCAATGTGCAACGGACTGACTTCCCACTGGTAGTTGAAAGGCGGATTGTAAACCCCGTTGAGGCTGTCAACGTAGGAAATCATCTGCGCATCGCGGCCATTCTCCTCCTCGTGGTTGCTGCACGTCAGTTTCACTTGGCGGAATTTCACCTCAAAACGCGGCAACACTTCCACCCTGAACTCGTTTTGGCAAATCAATGTATCGGTTTCCTTCTCGCGGACTTCCACACGATAAGTCGTGGTCGAAAAAGGTCGCACGGTGATGCTGTTGGTGGTTTGTCCGCCCGGCGACCAACTAAAGGAATATTGGTAATTGTTTGGCACAGTGAGCGTTACTGGCGACTCGCTGCAAACGGGCATTTCGACGCTGCAAGTGATTTCGCAAGGGTCTTGCGCCTTCGCAGACATCGCAAAAACCAAGGCCGAAAGCAGCAGCAAAGTTTTGAATATGATGGTTTTGTTTCTCATCCTTGTTGAAATAGGTTGCAAAAATAGGAAATTTCCAAAGATGAACGCAACATGTGCGCGATTATTGTTTCAACAGGCACTTTAGAACTTCACCAACTTGACCACCTTGCCCAAACGGATTGGCGCACCGTAATTGACCACATAAACACCTGCTGCCCAATTGCTTGCGTCAATCTCTACCGAGCCAACGAAACGCTTTCTCACCATTTCGTTGCCGAAAATATCGAAGACCGTCACATCCGTAAAACCTTCACTATCCGACTTCACCGTGAACTTGCCATTAGTTGGATTGGGGAAAACACCCGACTCAATTTCAGGCATTTCCGGCGCGATGGGCGTGGGCATCAAGGCCTTCCAAGAAGCCTCCCAGCCCGTGTCGGTGGTGAGGCAGTCGGAGCGGAACTCGATGCACATCACATTTGACGAGGATTGCACCAAGCCCGGACTTTGCGTGTTCCATCGCCCGATTTTCGGGGCGAAAACATTGTCGCCGTCGTAAATCCAAAGGAAATCGAAGTCGGTTTCCAAACTGAAACTACTGAAATCCAGTTCGATAGTCGATTCTTCAGGCCCACGAATCACCCAAATCTTGCGCTCATCGTTGTCGTAATTCTGATGGTCGAGACGGCCCGAATCGCCTTCCAAAACAGTGACGGGCGTACCATCGTTAATGAGTTTGTAATAATAATTCCAATCCCAATACGGCCCCGGGTCGGTGTGGGTTTGGTCGGGATAATGCTGATGCCCACGAATTTGCACGCAAGCCCCTTCCCCACCAAGGTTGTAGAGGCCATTGTTGAGGCAAAAACCGTTGTCTAAAGTGTCGCGGTCGTGGGTGCGTTGCCCGTTGATAGGTCTGTAACGAGAACAAATGCTCCGCACCAATGCCGCCGACGACTGGTACATTTCCTCCGTGAAAAACTCCCAAATATTGCCGTAGGCTTCATGCTCAATGCCAATAGTGTAGCCGTTGGCCGTGCCCGCGTGCCAAGCCTTGTCTTTTTCACGCACCATTTGGGTAATTTGTCCATCGGCAGAGCGGATGACATAATGCGCCGAAACCTCAGCTTCGCAATTCTTGAACCAACTGATGCAGCCCGCATAAGAGCCTTCAGTATAATGGATTACGACAGCACTCACTTCCTTGGTGCGCGGCTCCCAATTACACTCCGGTGCGGGGTCCCAAATGGCAGGCGGATAGTCGGGACTACGCGAAAAGCCCAATTCGGGAGCGGCGAGCAGGTCGTAATGCTCGGCGAAAACCGACTTCAGGTCAATTTCATGTTTTGGAAAACCAAATTGTTCCGCTTTATTCTCGTCATTCAGGAAAAGGCACACCGAATACAACATGCTTTGCATAGGATAAACGTCCTTCTCCTCCCCTATTGGCAATTCCGAAAGTCGCTGGATGACTGAAAGATAGCCTTTGATTTCATTAGCTTTGCTTTCCTCAGCCAAACGTTCAAAAGCTTTGGCGTAGGCCAATACATTCTTTTCGGGACTTTGCAAAATCTCCGTTTCCAAAATCCCCGACAATTCCGACACAAGATGCAGGTTTTCACGGAAATAGCCTTTACCGTCCTTCACCAAGCCCATCAAGCCGTAAGCTCGCGGCATGGCATCAGGACCATCGTGGAAATAGTTGGCATCGGTCAGGTGGTTGCAGTGTGTGTTGGTGAAGGAGATGGCTTCGAGCAAGCCTTTGGGGATGTCGGGATAGTCTTGGTAGGCGGCATCGAAGACCGAGTTATAGTTTTGGTTTTCTCTATTTTGGGATAATGACAAAATAGGTATTGAAAACAAGTAAATTAGCAGGATCGTGATTCGTTTCATTGGTGATGAATTTAATAAAACTACAGAATGACTTTCCAAATACCATTTTTTCTACTACCTTCCTTCTCAATAAATCCTTTTTGCTTTAATAAGGCAAAGGTTCTCTCCAATGTTCGTTTGGGAATGTCTAATGCTAACGCAACTTCCTCAACGGTTTGTCCAGGGACTTCCCTCAGTCTTTCAACGACTTGTGTTTCCCGTTCAGTCAGTTTTAATCCGCCATTTAATCCGCCATTTAATCCGCCATTTAATCCGCCATTCGTGGCGAGCTTGTAATAGGCTCGACCATCATAAGTATAAGGTGCATTGGAGAAAGTTGTTGGATCAAAATAGAGGGCAATCACCTGATAGTCTGTCTTTCCAGGAACATCAAGATACTGTACAGAAACATTTATGGACGGCTCTATCTTGCGCAAATGGTTGGCAATCTCCTGTTTGGTGTTGTCGGTCACTTGTTGGCCGACAATCTTAAGTTTGGGAGTAACGCCAAATACAAGCCATCCGCCGTCCGAATTGAGGAAAGCACAATCCGCACACATCGCCTTGACGATTTCGCCCGTCGTCTCCTTGACCTCCAGCGTCCTGCCTTCATCATTTCGAATAATCTCTTGAATATCACTAAAGGTTAGTTCTTTCAATGCCCAATAGATTTCGCCGCAAAAATAAACAAATTTGCCAACATTGGCGTATTTTTGTTTTTCGGGTTGGTTTGCGTTGTTTTCCTCGGCAGGGGTTCCGCCATGCTCCACCGCCTGCCTAACATTCCATCACCCCTCTGGGGTTCCTTCGTGCCACAGCCCAAGTCACGGAGTGACGGTGGATAGTAGGCAGGGGTGAAATGCAATACCCCTGCCAAACAAAAATCAAATTCCGAACAAAGCCCCAGCGAAGCGAAAGGATAAAAGAAAGCCGCACCACACATGGCACGGCTCCACTCATTAACCATTTTTCCAAAAATCAATGATTAATTGCTTGATTAATACTGGTCATCAAATCTGAAATCATTTCCACTTGATTTGTAGTCATCTCACCATCAATTTGATCAAACATACTAATCATTTCATTTCCCATCTTTTTGTCATAGATTCTACAAACAAAACTCGGCTTATTTGTAACATTTACAAAATCAACAGTTTCGCTGTTTTGAATAGGCAAATACTTCCACTCAATTTCATAGTTGTTTACCATAGCATCATCCAAAACCCTTGCAATACATTGGGCGGCAAGGATTGCTCCCTCTGATGGCTTGCTCGCCATCTTTTGAATACTGTCATTAATCAATTCTAAATTTGTCATTTTCTTTAGGTTTTATATTATTGAACACTATGGACCAAACGAACACAACAACCGAGATGTCGATAGTTGAGGGACTGATAGACTTGATTAAAACAATCCAAAGATGATCCAGTAAAACATACACTATAAGATTGAACATTGTTTTTGTGAGTGACTGACCAATATAAGCCCGTATCATTCCACTCAATCAATCTTCCACTACGATCACCAGTGGCAAGTAGGAATACCGCCCCATTAGCCTCCAAAGTCGCCCAATCTTCGACTGTGATTTCATTTGTTGTATAAGGGGCATCATTCCTATTGGTGTAATTCAGTTCATAGATTGAAGCGTTCCAACTATCAGGCAGCATAACAACACCATTTACACCGTTCACCACCGCTTTAGCATAACGGATACCTGATGGAGTGGAACGATAGTTAAATATCCAATTCCATTCGTTAGAAGTTAAAGTACGCCACATGTTCGGTACATTACCACCATTCGAAATAGCGTTGTAAACACCCCAATCGGCATTGGCATACGCCCCAGTTAAATCATACATGTAATTTGTTCCATCAGTTGGACCATAACCATAACCGAAATCACCTGCATTCCATTCAGTTAAACGTTCATAATCGTATGGCTGGTAATACACATTTCCATTGTCCCATCCACTCGTACCCCAACCAAAGAGATCAATCCAACCGTCATAAGTTGATGAAATATAATAATTATCGCTGCCACTAACGGTTCCACCTGCACTTCCATAGTTTGGATTTGGATGCTGAGTACCTACATAATCCCATTGGTTTTCTGCAAAACGCCAAGTATTCGTAGAAGCCTGATACTGCAAATTCCCTTGCGAAAAATACACTTGATTACCCTCTTCATTGATGGCAAACTTGCCACTAATAGCACCAACAGGAACTTCACCCTGATTGACCTCGGTTGTAACATTCACTTCGACGCCCACAGACAAGTAACCGTTTTCTGTAACAGCAGGAACGGCTTCGCGTGTACCAATGTAAACGCCATCCTGAGAATAAGCACTACCTTGCTCCCCTGCTTCCAAAGCCCTATTCGGCAGTAAAATAGCCCACTTCTCTCCGTTGCCAGCGGGCAAAGTGACAACACCATTGCTTTCTTGGCCATTGGTCAAAGTGTTTTCCATGAAATTCACAGTCACCTTGTTATTAAAGCCTGTCACACAGATGGCCGCTTCCGAAGCCGTAGTCACATTGAACTTCACCAAAGCGCACTTGTTCAGCAAATGGGCAGTGTAGTCCGTCGTGCTTGCGGTGTAGTTCTCATTCGACGGTGCCGCCGAAATCACGGGCAGATGCTCAGTTTGGTCACTGATGACCACCGAACAGGATTCGGTAACACCCGAAGTGAGTGTTTCGGCTGGAGTCACATTGCCGAGGAAATAGAATTGCAGCGGATAGCCTTCTGTCGCGTTGCTGATGGCTCCCGTGAACAGACTGCCGTTGTAGGTCAGCGTGCCGACATACTTGCCGCCGCTGGCCACAATGATTTGGTCGTTGTTCTCAAAGTTGACGGTACCCGTGGCGGGATTTACAATCACCCTTGAGCCATCGGTTGTCGTGCTTGTCGAAGCACCGCTCACATCAAGAGTGATGGTCACGGCTTCGCCTTGGTTTTCTGCGTTGTTTTGTTCGTTCTTCTTGCATTGCGAAAGGCTCAGCACCAGTGCCAATGCCATTACGATTGTGCTAAATCTTTTCATTTCAATTCTTTTTTAACGGTTTGATTTTCTTTTCTTTAATGTTGCATAGCCTGCGCCTGCCGCAAGCAAAATGAGTAGTCCGCTACCCATTGGCGTTTCGCCAAAGGTTTGGTTGGTGATGCCGCCATTGGTGGCACCAAAGCCCTGATTGTCAAGGCCGTCTTGGGTGAAGCCAAAGCCTTGGTTGGTGAGGTTGCTGGTTGTTGCTCCGAAGCCTTGATTCAGCAACCCCGATGCGCCAACCTCACTTCGATTGGCGTAATCATTGTTGCCTCCTCGTCCGAACAAACCTCGGGAGCCATCATTTTGTGCCACCATCAGCGGCGACAAAACCAGTCCCCCTGCCATTGCCAGCAAAGCCACGATTGTTTTCGTCTTCATTTTCTTTTTGCTCATTGCTCTTTTTTGATGTTTATAAAGTTGTTAGTTACTGATTTTCAAACAATTTTGCAGATTCTCCCACCGTCAACACCAAACAAAAGAAGCGTGCGCTGTGTTATATCACACCGTACTTGAAGGTCCTAGGAATTACCTGTAAAACAAAATGTAATAACAGCCCACGCATATAGCGTAGAGCCGTTATACAACCTCTTGTTTCACTATGGCTTGAAAATTTCCTAGGTTTTCAAGTACAAGGAAGCATAACGCTTCTAAAGTTCAATATATACGAACTGGCGAACCAATTCGGGGGCAAAAATAGGGAATTTTATGGTGGTGCAAACGAATTTTTGAGAAATGATGAAATTTTCCCTAAATTTGCAGCCAAATTTGGGTCGCTTCGCGTCACTGCGAGGCACGAAGCAGTCCAGTAAACCTATTTTACTCTGGATTGCTTCGTCGTTCCTCCTCGCCATGATGCAAAGCTCTTCAGAATCAACAATTAAACAATTCAACGATTAATCAATCAACAATTAAACATAATGAACGCATTAAACGATTTCCAAAAAGAGATTCTCGCCGGCATCCCTGACGAACTGCCGGAAGTGAAGGAATACGACCTTAACATCAATCACGCGCCCAAGCGCAAGGACATCTTGACCAAGGCCGAGAAGAAATTGGCCATCCGTAACGCTTTGCGTTACTTCCCCGCCAAGTTCCACGCCACGCTGGCTCCCGAATTTGCCGAGGAATTGGAAAAATACGGCCGCATTTACATGTACCGTTTCCGCCCGTCCTACAAGATGTACGCCCGTCCGATTGAGGAATACCCCGCCAAATGCAAGCAGGCCGCAGCCATCATGCTGATGATCCAGAACAACCTCGACCCCGCCGTGGCACAACATCCGCACGAACTCATCATCTACGGCGGCAACGGCGCCATCTTCCAGAATTGGGCACAATACCGCCTCGTGATGCAATATTTGGCCAACATGGACGAAGACCAGACCTTGGCCATGTACAGCGGTCACCCGATGGGCTTGTTCCCGTCGCATAAAGACGCGCCGCGCGTGGTGGTTACCAACGGCATGATGATCCCGAACTACAGCAAACCCGACGACTGGGAGCGCTACAACGCCCTCGGCGTGACGCAATACGGCCAGATGACCGCCGGCTCCTATATGTATATCGGTCCCCAAGGCATCGTCCACGGCACCACCATCACCGTGCTCAACGCAGCCCGCAAACACGGCGGCAGCACGGCTGGCAAACTATTTGTCACCGCTGGCCTCGGCGGTATGAGCGGCGCCCAGCCCAAGGCTGGCAACATCGCCGGCGTGGTGAGCATCACCGCCGAAATCAACCCGGCTGCCACGCAGAAACGCTACGAGCAAGGCTGGGTCGACGAGGTGTACGACAACATCGAGGAGCTGTTCAAGCACGTCAACGCAAGCATCGCCAAGAAGGAAGCCCGCAGCTATGCCTACCAAGGCAACGTGGTCGACCTTTGGGAATATGCCGCCGAACACGATATCCACGTCGACCTCGGCTCCGACCAGACCTCGCTCCACAACCCGTGGGCTGGCGGTTACTATCCTGTAGGCCAGTCGTTTGAGGAATCCAAGACCATGATGGCCGAGAATCCTGAGCTTTTCAAGGAGAAGGTGCAGGCTTCGTTGCGCCGCCATGTGGCCGCCATCAACAAGCTGACTGCCAAGGGCATGTACTTCTTCGACTACGGCAACGCCTTCCTGCTGCAAAGCAGCCGCGCCGGTGCCGACATCCTGAAGGCCGACGGCACGTTCCGCTATCCTTCATACGTCCAGGACATTATGGGCCCGATGTGCTTCGACTACGGCTTCGGCCCCTTCCGTTGGGTATGCGCCTCCGGCAAGCCTGAAGACTTGGCCGTCACCGACGACATCGCCTGCAACGTGCTTGAGGAGATTGCCCGTACGGCTCCCGCCGAAATCCAGCAGCAGATGCGCGACAACATCCAGTGGATCCGTGGCGCACAGGCCAACCACCTCGTGGTGGGTTCGCAAGCCCGCATCCTCTACGCCGACTGCGAAGGTCGCACCAAGATTGCTGCCGAGTTCAACAAGGCCATCGCCGACGGTCGCCTGAGCGGTCCTGTCGTCCTTGGTCGTGACCACCACGACGTGAGCGGCACCGACAGCCCGTTCCGCGAGACCTCCAACATCTATGACGGTTCGTCGTTCACCGCCGACATGGCTGTGCAGAACGTCATCGGCGACGGTTTCCGTGGCGCCACTTGGGTGAGCATCCACAACGGCGGCGGCGTAGGCTGGGGCGAAGTCATCAACGGAGGCTTCGGCATGGTTCTCGACGGCACTGCCGATGCTGACCGCCGGCTCCACTGCATGCTGCACTGGGACGTGAACAACGGCATCGCCCGCCGCAACTGGG
>CAMVCZ010000056.1 GCA_947166105.1 uncultured Bacteroidales bacterium | reverse complement strand
AAGTCGGTGCCTCGCGTGCCGCCGTCGATGCGGGCTTCTGCGACACCGACCGACAAATCGGTCAGACTGGCGTCACCGTACACCCCAAGGTGTATATCGCCTGCGGCATCAGCGGACAGATCCAACACATCGCCGGCATGCAGGACTCCAAGATCATCATCTCGGTGAACAGCGACCCCGACGCACCTATTAATAAGATTGCGGACTATGTGATCGTTGGAACGGTTGAAGAAGTCGTCCCGAAGTTGATTAAGTATTACAAACAAAACTCGAAGTAATCATGGCAAACTATTATAACGATAACCCGAACCTGCAATTCTATCTCGACCACCCGCTGATGAAGCGCATCGTCGAGCTGAAGGAACGCAACTTTGCGGACAAGGAAACCTACGAAGATGCCCCCGTCGACTACGAAGACGCGATGGAGAACTACCGCCGCGTGCTTGACATCGCGGGCGACATCACCGCCAACATCATCGAACCCAACTCCGAGAGCGTCGACCTCGAAGGTCCGCATTTGGAGAATGGCCGCATGATCTATGCCTCCAAGACCAAGGAAAACCTTGATGCTTGCACCAAGGGTGGTCTTTGGGGTGTCTCCATGCCGCGCCGCTACGGTGGTTTGAACTTGCCCATCACCGTTTTCTCCATGCTGAGCGAAATGGTGGCCAGCGCCGATGCCGGCTTCCAGAACATCTGGTCGCTGCAATCGTGCATCGACACCTTATATGAATTCGGCAACGAGGAGCAGCGCAAGAAGTACATCCCGCGCGTTTGCGCCGGCGAGACCATGTCGATGGACCTCACCGAGCCTGATGCAGGTTCCGACCTGCAAAGCGTGATGCTGAAGGCCACCTATTCCGAAAAGGACGGCTGCTATCTGCTCAACGGTGTGAAGCGTTTCATCACCAATGGCGACTCCGACATCCACCTCGTGTTGGCCCGTTCCGAAGAAGGCACGAAGGACGGTCGCGGCCTGTCGATGTTCATCTACGACAAGCGCCAGGGCGGCGTCAACGTGCGCCACATCGAGCACAAGCTCGGCATCCACGGTTCCCCGACCTGCGAGTTGACTTACAAGAACGCCAAAGCCGAGCTTTGCGGTGAGACCCGCCTCGGCCTCATCAAGTATGTGATGGCTTTGATGAACAGCGCCCGTCTCGGTATCGCCGCCCAGTCGGTCGGCTTGGGTCAAGAAGCCTACAACGAGGCCTTGAAATATGCCAACGAGCGTCAGCAGTTCCACAAGAGAATCATCGAGTTCCCGGCGGTTTACGATATGCTCTCGCGTATGAAGGCCAAAATCGACGCAGGTCGTTCCTTGCTCTACCAAACGGCTCGTTACGTCGACATCTACAAGTGCCTTGAGGACATCCAGCGCGAGCGTCCGCTGACGCCCGAAGAACGTGCCGAGTGCAAGAAATACAGCCGTTTGGCCGATGCCTTCACGCCTTTGGCCAAGGGCATGAACTCCGAATATGCCAACCAGAACGCCTACGATGCCATCAGCATCCACGGTGGTTCGGGCTTTATCATGGAGTACAAGTGCCAGCGCCTCTACCGCGATGCCCGTATCTTCTCGATTTACGAAGGCACGACGCAGCTGCAAGTGGTGGCCGCCATCCGTTACATCACCAACGGCACCTACCTCACCATCATGAAGGAAATGCTTGAGAATGAGGTCTCTGAAGACCTGAAGCCTTTGCAGAACACGGTGCGCACCCTCGTGGAACTTTACGAGCAGAGCATCAACTATGTGAAGGGCGCCAACAACCAAGAGGTCCAGGACTTCCTGGCCCGCCGTCTCTACGACATGACGGGCGACATCATGATGTCGCTCCTCATTTTGGACGACGCCACCCGTGCCCCGCATCTCTTCACCCAGTCAGCTAACGTTTACGTCCACGCCGCCGAGGAAGACGTCATCGGCAAGAGCGTCTACGTGAAGAACTTCATCGAGGAAGACTTGGTGAATTTCAGAGCTAAGGCGAAGGAAGTGGCTGAGTAAGTTTCGCTTAATGCCAAGAAAAAAGCGCGTCTCAACTGAGATGCGCTTTTTTAATTATGCAATGGCAGATATCACTGAATTGCCGATAATATATGCCAATTGTACAGGAACAGCGTTGCCGAGTTGTCTCATGGCTTCAGTCCATGAACCAGTAATGATGTAGTCGTCAGGAAACGTTTGTATTCTTTTTGCTTCCGAAATTGACAAGTATCTAGTTTCTCCATCTGAGAACTTAATCATATTTTCTCCTCCAGGTACTCCATGATCTCCTGCTTTGATGGTCTTTGATGGTTCGTCGTAGCCACTTCCGGTATGTCCCGGGTATGGTTTGGCATTCCATAGCATACTTTCATCACCATCTCTATTTGGTAACTTCAAACCGTCAAAAGCATCTCGAATTGTTTGCCAAGGTTTGTCCTCTGGAGAGAAAATCCCATATTTTTGTATTAACTTGTTTTTTATGGCATTACGAATGCTGGCATCTTCGGGGTTAGTAATGTTATGACGTTTCCAATAGTCTTCTGTCACATATTTTTGCCATAAAAGCGCGTCCTCACTATGAGTATGGGAAGGAAAACTCCATTGAATTCCTAAATCATCTCGAAAGCCTACAATGATAACACGCTCTCTTTTTTGTGGAACACCATAGTCGGCAGCATTTATCAATTGATACAAGACTTGATACTTTAGGCTGTTAGATAATCCTTTTTTATCAACGTTTTTTAGTGTTTCAAGATTCTGAGTCCAATCCTTCGACGTTAGTTCGATTTCCGGATACTTTAGTTGAAGGATGATGTAATTGAAATAATCCGAAAAGGATTCTCTAAGCAATCCTTTTACATTCTCGAAAATAAAAGCTTTTGGCATTAATGTGCGAATGGCAGAGATGGCCGAGGGGAACATATCTCTCTTGTCGTTGAAACCTTTTGCTTTTCCACCAAGTGAAAAAGGCTGGCAAGGAGGTCCACCAGCAATAATGTCAACATTTTTGTAATCTGAAAAGGAGAAATCTCGGACATCTCCTTCAAAAACGAGTTCATCACCATAGTTTTGCCTAAGCGTATTGCAAGCGTCAGGATTCCATTCCACAAAAGCCTGATGTGTGATTCCTGCCAATTCCAATCCTTTGGCTAATCCACCTGCACCCGAAAAGATTTCTATGCTATTCATGGCATCTAAAATAATTTTCAGCTTTAGTAATGATTTCATTTTCTGACGGATGATTTCCCCGTAAACGGTTTGCCCATTTGCGGCCTGGATGTAGTATATCCCAGTCAGATTTAGCTTGGTCGTATCGTCCGCTACCAGGGTCATGATTGCCAAAACCATCTATGCAGCTGTTCCAAATTGGGGTGTATTGGCGGATTAATGCAGCCTCAACTGTTCCAATCAGGTCAACGGAGGCATCTTCGAGAATCATAAAACGACATCTGAAATCTTCAATTTTCAAATTGGCGACTTGATTGATGCTGTTGTGATGGTCTGTTAGCCTGGAATATAATTCATTTGACGCTTCGTGAGATCTTGCTTGTCGCCAACCCCGAGGCACAGCTTTTCCTACATAAATGGGTTGAACGAAACTCAATCTGTTTAATTCGTACAGACGTTTGTAATATGGACTTTCCCCAATGTAATAAAGCGCATATACACCTGCGCCTATAAAACTCTCTGGGGGTGGCAACAAATGAACGGGAGTACCATTAAAGAATCTGATAGTATCTTTGATGATTTCAGAAAAAGCATCCGATTGGAAAACATGTTTCGATCTGTCGAATTGTGCGTGCATAGGCAGTATGGTTGTTTTAAGCTGCAAAGATAGAGCATTTTATTGTGAAATGCAATAATAGTAAAAAGTAAAAGCCTTACACGAAAATTTATATTTTTATGTAAGGCTTTTATTCAGAACATTGTTTCCTGAAGAATCCGCCGCGTTTCCCGCTTATACTCCAATCGGTTGTACCTTTCGCCTTGGCACAGCATACAGCTGCATGGCGTGCCAGTGGATTTGTAGACACGAGTCCATTTTTCATTGGCCAATTCGAACCAATGCAATGGCCTTTTGTACTCCATTGATTTGTGGTCGAAATAACCATTGTCAAACGATGCGTAGTAAACCATACGCTTCTTAAACACGCGGAAGCCTTGCTTCCGTTTCCAAAGTTTTGTTCTTTTTTCCAACATCTCTGTCAATTATTAGTGTCAGGTGAAAGAACATTGCTTTGTAGAGTCTGTTCGTGTTCATAATGCGTGATTATTAAGGTTGTTCTAAATCGCAAAAATACAAATAACAGTTACATCTTCACCATTTTTCGTACAACAAATCCCTTCTCTGTCTCCATCCTAACCAAATAAACACCCCTATCCAAACCCTCAATGCGGCACTCCGTTTCATTGACTTCAAAAGCTTTCACCAATCGTCCATCAACGGAATAAACCGAAACCCGCTTCAAGCCCTCGCAGACGATGGTGAAACTTCCGCTTGAAGGATTCGGGAAAATCTCTGCCTCAATGCTTTGCTCGTTGAGGCCATCGCCTGCTTCCACCGCATTCACTGCTGCCAAAGCATCCACGCGCCCAACGCCCGTGAGGTTGCTCTTTGTGGGCGTGAGTTTCACGGAGGTCTCTTCAAGGATGCGGCAAATGTCGGCAGGCGACAGCTCGGGGTTTTTGCTCAGCATCAGAGCGGCAATGCCTGCCACGCACGGGGTGGCCTGCGAGGTGCCGGTCATCGACTTGTAGCCCGTGTTGGAGGTGTAGTTCAGCGACTTGATGCTCTCGCCAGGAGCGCACACGTCGGGACGGATGAGGCCGATGCCAGGGTTGTAAGCATAGTCGCCAAACTCGGTGTCCTGCCATGTGCATGGACCGTTGGCGGTGAAGAACGAGGCTTGGTCGTTGTCGTCCACCGACCCAACCACGATGGCACTGCTCAACTCGCCGGGATTGGCCATTTGGTCGGGGTCCAAATAAGGCGGAGGGCAACTGCCAGGGATGCGCACATTCTGGGGAATGGGGTATTGGTCCAAGGCAAAACCTTCGTTGCCAGCGCAAATGAAACTCGACACGCCAGCGTCCAAGATGGATACGCAGGTGCGGCGGAAAAGCTCCCTTTCGGTAACACTCGGGTGCACCAAGCCCATCGACATGCTGATGATGTCGCAGCCGTGCTCCACCGACCATTCCATGCCTTCGGCCAACTTCACGGCACCACCTGTTCCGTCGGCGTTCACGCTCTTGATGCACATGATTTGTGCGTCGGGAGCCACGCCGGTTTGCGAGCCTGCCGTGCCGTCTCCAGCCACGGTACCTGCACAGTGCGTGCCGTGTCCCATGTCGTCCATCGGGTCGTCATCTTCGTTGCGCACATCGTAGCCGTGATGCGGGAATGCCTCGCCGCCGTCCCAAAGGTGGTCGGCCAAGTCCAAATGGTTGTAGTTGACCCCTGCATCAATGATTGAAACCACAATGTCTTTCCCCGTGTAGCCCAATTCCCAAACCTTGTCGGCATTGACTTTCAATATGTTGGGCGTTATTTCTCGGGTTTCGTTGGCTGGTGTAGGCTTTTCGTCGTCCTCAATCCATTTTCGCTCGATGTTGTAGCCGATGTGGGCAACGTCGTCGCGCTTGGACAAAGCCAAAACGGTTTCTTTCGTGGCCGAAAAATAAAGGCTGTTCGACATCCAAAGGGTGCGTGGTGCCGTGACTTCACCTTGCTGCTCCATTTCGGCAAGAGCCAATTTCAAGTCGCGTTGCGATGCTTCGGTGAAACGCTTCAGTTCGTCGACGACAAACGCCCTACGCTCAGCGCGAGTAGGCAAAGCCGAGGCGCGTTGGTTCAACATGTTCCTGTCGCAGCGTGATTTCATCAAAACGGTGATTTCAATCATCTCGCTGTCGGTGCGGCGGTTCATCTCTTCCTGCAAAAGCGGGTCGATGACTTGGGCTTGCGCAAACATACAAGCCAAAGCCAGTGTAATCATAAAAATGGTTTTCTTCATGGTTTTCAGTATTTTACAATTCTTTGGTTCAATGTTCCGTTCTCCGTTGCGATTTTCAGCAGGTAAATGCCATCGCTGAGCCCGTCAATGCTGCACGTTCCGTTGGCGGGGGCGATTTGCTTCACTAATTTTCCGTCCATGGCATAGACGTTGACTTCAGTCATGCCTTCGCACTCTACCGTAAAACCACCTGCACTTGGGTTGGGATACACATTGGCTTGGAGCTTGTTCTCGCCAACGCCTACGAAGGCCAAGGAAACGCATGATTTTTGGGTTGGACATTCGGATGGGGCAACGCACAACTCGTGGTCGCCGTCCTCAAGTTCAAGGTCGAAGCGAGGCTCAGCGGTGGAGCCTACTTCTTCGCCATCCACAAAGATGAGGTAGCTCTCGGCATCGCCTTCCCAAGTAAGGGTAACGATGTCGTTCTCAATCGTATAGTTGAGGTTGGCGACGGGGCCACAGCCATCCATGGCCAAAATGGCGGCCAAGGCATCGATGCGGCCTGAGCCGATGTCATTATTCTTGTAGCCGATAGGGTTCACGGCAGTGGTTTCAAGGATCTCGTCGATTTGTGCAGGCGTGAGGTCAGGGTTCTTGGAAAGCATCAAGGCGATGGTGCCCGTCACGGAAGGGGCCGCAAACGAGGTGCCGAGGTCGGCCTTATATCCTTCAATATTGGTCCAGTCCAACGATACCACGTTGCCTCCAGGGGCGCTCACATCGGGCTTGATGAGGCCGATTTGCGTGGCATCGCCAGCGGTATATGGATAGTCGGCGTATTCAGGCACATCGGCCCAAGTGGTCGGCCCGCGCGAAGAGAAGGCGCTGACTTGGTCGTTGTTCTCCGTCGAGCCAACGCAGATGACGCTGCTCAGCCCACCAGGATTGACAGCCTGATCGGGATGGATCCAAGGCGAGGGACAAGTGCCTGGTGCGCCAGCATTGTAAGGTATTGGGATGAAACTTTGGAACTGGCCCATGTTGCCCGAAGTGGAAACCACCACGATACCTGCTGCCAACATGCTGTCGCAACCTTCACGCATCATGCGGCGATATTGCACGTCGTCGCCCGACTTGCCCAACGACATATTGAGCACCTGAGCGCCATGTTCCATGGCAAACTGCATTCCTTCGCAAAGGATAAATTCGTTGCTTTCCACATCCGGCTCGTCGGCGAAGACCTTGACTTCCATCAATGTGGCTCCTGGCGCGGCTCCGGTTTGTGTGCCTGCCGCTCCCGTGCCGCAAATGGTGCCGGCCACATGCGTGCCGTGGCCCCAAGTGTCCATCGGGTCGTTGTTTTGTTCATACACGTCGTAGCCGTGGTGTGGAAATTCCTCGCCACCGTCCCACATGCGGCCTTGGAGGTCGTGGTGGTTGTAGTTGGCGCCCGTGTCGAGATGGCCTACGATGACGCCTTCGCCCGTATAGCCCAATTCCCAAACCTTGTCGGCATTGATGATAAGTATGTTTTGGGCGATGCCGCGTGTGATTTCGTTAGGTTGCACGGCAACATTATTGGTCGTTGGAGGAAGAACCGTGTTTTCGCAATGATATAGCGTCTTGATGTCGGAGCGTTGCGCCAAGTCGTTGATGGCTTGCGCGTTGGCTTCGCAGCCAATGGCATTGGCAATCCAGAGCGGACGAATGTCGCCGACCAGGCCATTGCGTTGCATCTCTTCGAGAAAACGGAGCAGGTCGGCTTGCGCGGTTTCGGCTTGTTGCTTCAGCGTTTTCACGACGTATTCGCGCCGCTCCTTGTTGGTGGCAAAGGTGTTGGTTACGGCGAGCAAGTCCGCAGCCTTACTTTGCTCCTGCATAATGATGCCGATTCTGATTTTCTCGTCGTTGCCGCGTTGGTTCATCTCGCGTTGCAGCGACGGTTCAATGGTGGCTTGAGCCATGCCTACCATGCTGAGGCACAGCACTAAGAGGGTTAAAAAGGTCTTTTTCATTTCAAATGATTTTTACTTCATTTGTAATTAGATGCAAAAAAGGAGGAAAAAATCACGGGGCAGCATGGAAAAACTAAATAAAGGGGACTTCTAATTATACTTGGTTTCCTTGATTTCGGGTTGTCAGGATGCCGAAGTCCCGTTGGGGCAATCCTTTCAACCCGCTGCAAAGGTATGCATTTGAGTTTTATATGACAAGCCTTTTGTTCATTTTTTTTGAGGGTTTGTTCGTATGTATGTATCAGAGAGTTGTACTATTTTATTTGTCACTTTTTCAAGAGGTTCAGCCTGACGATTTGCTCGTAGCGCGACATGTTGTAGGTCAGGTTGATCAGCCCAATCATCGCCGTCACCCTCCCCGGCCTTGATGCGTTTGTTCTCGTCGGGCGTGTTGCGCTGCTTCGGGACGCTCACGAAGCTCGCGTCTACGCGCCTGCGTTGCTCTTGCGCTCCTTCGGCAGAAGCACGTCCTCAAGCTCCGACCTGAACATCCCGAAATCAACTGCTTTCGCCAACCGCTCCAGCGGGTCGCCCATCTCCGTCAGCTTGTGTTCCGTGTCTTCCTTGTCAAACAATGTCGTGTTCCCTGTCGTCTTGTACTTTCTCATGGCTTCTCATTTTTTTTCGCTTTACTACATAACGCACAAAATAACACTTTATTATTTGATACACAATGTTTTATCTATTTTTAGAAATCCCCTTCAGAGTTTTTTTGTGACAAATGAAAACGGTACGTCTCATTTGAAGCGTACCGTTTCGCGTTTAACCTAAAGTCTCTCGTAGTATACGCCACGTTTCCCGCTTATACTCCAATCGGTCATACTTTTCCCCTTTGCACAACATACAACTGCAAGGCGTGCCAGTGGAAATGAAGTTTTACGGTTTCAAACATCCTATCGGTACCACCCAAACCCCGTCTTTCGGGCGACGATAGGAGTAATCGCCTACTGCCGTTAGCACCATCATAAAGGAAGGCGACGGCATCTTTTCAGGGTTGATTTTTTTGGCTAAATCGCACAACGTGGATGCGCCTTTTTCAACGAGGTCAGGGCCACCCAACTTGATTTCAATTAGGCCGTATGTCCCATCGCAACGATGCAAAACGGCATCACATTCCAACCCTGCCGCATTGCGGAAATGAAACACGTTGCCCGACAAGGCATCGGCATAAACACGCAAATCGCGGACGGCCAGCGATTCAAAAAAGAGGCCGAATGTCTTGAGGTCGTTCATCAAGTCTTTCGGGCCGATGGATAATGCACTGGTGGCAATACTCGGATCGATGAAATAACGGGTATCTGAGGTTTGAATCGCCACTTTGCTTCTCAGATTGGGATTCCACGCTGGCATGTCCTCTATGACGAACAGTTTTTTCAAGGCGTCCACATAATCCGATACGGTCTCGTATGTAATGGATTGGTTGTCGTTCTCTTTAATGTCCTCGCTCAGTCGGCTGAAACTGACCGCACATCCTTGGTTCCGTGCGTATGAACGCAGCAAGAGCCGAGTGCGTTCACTGCTTCGGCGGACGTTATCGATCCGATGAATGTCATTCTTGTAGATGGCTTCGTAATAGTCGCGGGCTTCGTCTAAGGCGATTTCACCTTTCATCATAGTGGAAAGCGGCCATCCGCCCCTACACACTAAGTAAGCAATCTGTTCTATGTGAAGTGGGTTGTTTTGAGGTTCCAACGATTTGTTGCCAAACAAGTCGCTTAAACTAACCGTACCGTTTGATTCTCCTGATTCCCAAAGGCTCATAGGTCGCATACTGATACGTCCGATTCTGCCCGTTCCGCTATGGTGGATTTCTTCTTGTTGTGGAGGCACACTGCTTCCTGTCAAAATGAATTGCCCAAACGCTTGCCGTTTGTCCACTTCCGAGCGTACCATATCCCAAAGTGCAGGAATGGTTTGCCATTCGTCTATCAGCCTTGGAGTGTTGCCTGCCAAAAGTACGGTTGGATTGACTTGCAATGCGGTTTGCGCCTCAGCGAAGGTAACACTGTCGCCCAAATCCAACAGACTGTTTGCAAATTGTTTGGCTGTGGTTGTTTTGCCGCACCATTTCGGGCCTTCTATCAAGATGGCTCCTTTGCCTTGTAATCGACGCTCAAGTAAACCATCAGCAACACGCTTTTTGTAATTCACTTTTTTTGCCATAAAACTTCTGTCCTAAGATTCGCTGCAAAATTACTCAAAATAAATGAAATACAAAAACTATTCCGCAATTTTTATCTGTTTTATTCCGCAATTTTTAGGAATTTCACTCCGCAACTTTTATCTATTTCATTCCGCAACTTTTAGAAATGACGATTACTTTCCGCGAAACAATCCCTTTTTCCGTCTCCATCCTCACCAAATAAACACCCTGCTCCAAACCCTCAATGCGGCACTCCGTTCCGATGGTTTCAAAAGACTTCACCAAGCGACCGTCAACGGAATAAACCGAAACCTGTTTCAAGCATTCGCAAAGGATGGTGAAATTGCCATTAGAAGGGTTCGGGAAAATTTCAGTCTCAATGCTTTGCTCGTTGATGCCGTCGTAGGCTTCCACGGCATTCACGGCGGCCAAGGCATCCACGCGACCCACGCCGGTGATGTTGCTCTTAGTGGGCGTCAGCTTGACAGAGGTCTCTTCCAGGGTACAAAAATAGTAAAAAAACTACACGGAAAACGTTTTACGCTTTTAATTTGGGTACACACTTAACATTCAAACCTCATACCCAAACCGCTTCAACTCGGCTTCATTGTCGCGCCAATCCTTATCGACTTTGACGTAAAGTTCGAGGAAGATTTTCTTTCCCGTGAATTCCTCGATGTCGGTGCGGGCCTGCATTCCGAGTTTCTTGATGGCACTGCCGCCCTTGCCGATGATGATGGCCTTCTGCGAATCGCGAGCCACATAGATGACACTGCGGATGTGGATACGCTTTTCGGTTTCCTCGTAGCTTTCCACCTCAACCTGAACGGAATACGGGATTTCCTGCTGGTAGTTGAGCAAAATCTTCTCGCGGATGATTTCGGTGATGAAGAAGCGCATCGAGCGGTCGGTGAGCTCGTCTTTGGGGAAATAGGGCGGACATTCGGGCAGCTTCTCCAAGATTTGCTTGAAGATAAACTCCACATTGGCACCATATTGCGCCGAAAGCGGAAAAACGGTGGCATTGGGCAACTGCTCCCTCCAATAATTTACGACTTGCTCCACTTGCTCTTGCGTAGATAGGTCGATTTTGTTGATGAGGACAAAAACGGGTATCTCAGTGGTTTTCAGTCGCTCCACGGTTTTTTCCTCAATCTTTTTGTCGGTGATGTCGACCACAAAAAGGATGAGGTCGGCGTCGATAAGGGCCACGTTGACGAACTGGTTCATCACCTCGTGCATCTTGTAGGCTGGGTCCTTGATGATGCCGGGCGTGTCGGAAAAGACAATTTGGAAGTCGTCGCCGTTCACAATGCCAAGGATACGGTGGCGAGTGGTCTGCGCTTTCGAGGTGATGATGGAGATTTTCTCGCCAACCAACTGGTTCATCAGGGTCGACTTGCCCACATTGGGGCGACCTATAATGTTGACATAGCCTGCTTTATGTGACATAATGAAATTTTTTCTTGGTTTTTTGCCTTGCAAAGAAACAAAATTATTATTTTTGCAGCCGATTTCAGGGGCGAAAAATTTTCGCCGACCGAAATTTTGACACGATGCGGGGTAGAGCAGAGGCAGCTCGTCGGGCTCATAACCCGGAGGTCGGAGGTTCGAATCCTCCCCCCGCTACACAAAGAAATCAGCCTTGCCAAAGCAGGGCTGATTTTTTGTTTTTGCAGTTCGGGTCTTCCCTATCGCGTCTTATACAAACTGCCTCCAACGGTAGCCTCCAAATTGATGGTGCCAGTATACACAAGTCCAATGAAACTATAATCATAATCTCCATGTCCAGAGGAAATACCATCCAGTACAAGTTGACCGTCTGTTAAAGTACCATTTATCGAGTAAGATATATCAATTGCGGGATGAATGATCACAAATCCCAAATCATAATCGAAAGTGAAAACATCGTTAATGGTCTCAAACGTGACCGTGTTGCCTTCCATGATGCCTGTTGCGGTCATGGTTCTGTCGTCTATTGTGCAAGTGGCGACGACATCATACAAACCCTCGCCAGCGACAATGTCAAGAAGGACAGGTACTTCGCGGTTGGTGAATTCCTGTTGAACAGGCTCCATGCCTGAAATTTCGGCTTCATAGAAACCCGTCGCCAAAGCATTGCCTTCATAATGACCCACAAACTTGGCGTTGGGCTTCTCGTTGACTATGATGTTGAAACTCGCCAACGCCTTTTGTCCAGCGGCATCAGTCACGGTGCCAGTAATGGTCACTGTGCCGTTTGCATCAAGAGCAAAAGTGTGCGAATAATTGTAACTGGCTTGTTTCTCAATGTTTTCAAAGTGTGTAGCGAGAACGGTGCCATTCTCTGAGAGCGTAACTTCCAGCTTTGTCAGGTTTTCGCCAGCAGCAACAAATCCAATGGTGATTTCTTCGCCAGAGTACACTTGGGTGTTTTCAGTCGCATAGCCCGAGCCGTTGAAAACACTGATGGTAGGTGCGACTGGGTCTTTCTTGCAGCTTGCCAACAGCATCAGTCCGATGCAGCAAGCCATGAATAAAGTGCTTTTTTTCATGTTGTTATTGATTTAAAGTTATTGTTTCAAAAGTCGTCCGCTGATGGTGCCCGACACTTCGTCGTAAACCTGCTCCTGCCCCATGATGGAAGCCGAGCCATTGCCCGAGAAGGAGCCAATGATGTTCAAAGAGTCGGCGGTGGGTTTGGTGCCTTCCAGCACGAGGTCCAAATGGAAGGCATAGTGCTGATCGGGCTTGTCGATGTTGAGGAGAACCGGCTGGAAGTCAACCTTATCGGCAGAAGCGATGCCTGTGGTTTGGTGCGACTCGTTGTCGACGGTCACCGTAGCGGTAATGGCATTGGCTTCAGTTCCCTTGGCGATGTTCATCTTAATGCCATCGATAGGAAAGTCCAAGTTCGAGATGGCGGTGTGGTTCATCGAAGTGATGGAAAGCGTAAACTGCCCGATGTAGTTTCCCACATAGTTGGACGTGTAGTCAACCGTAGGTTCGACGGGCTTCTTGCAGGCAGCAAACATGACAGCGAGGCTGCACAATGCGATAATGAGTGTTTTCTTCATAATGAAAGATTTTTGATATTTGAATACTTTGTGAACAAATCCGAAAACGGTTGCAAAAATAAGGCCAAAATGGATAGCTTTTCATCTTTTGACTGAAAAAATGTAATTTTGCGGACAATTTTTCGCATTATGAAGACAAAACAGATAGGATTAAGCATCTTCATTATCTTGTTGTTGGGCATGTTACTGCTGTATGCTTTTGGCCCTGTTGCAGGTCCCATGCCCCTGTGGATGTCGATTTTGCCGCCTTTGGTGGCCATCTTGATGGCATTATTAATAAAGGAAGTGATTTCTTCTTTGTTTATGGGCGTGCTAACGGGCACATTCATCACGGCTCTTTATGCAGGACATAGCCCCGAACAAGCCTTGGGCGGGGGAATACTAAGGGTGGTCGATACCTATGTCGTTGGCTCTCTGTTTGATAAAGACCATGTGACCATTATTGTTTTCACTTTGCTTATCGGCGGTATGGTGCGCATCATCACGGCCAACGGCGGTATGCAAGGCGTGGTCAATTGGCTCTCGCGAAGGGCGAAAAGCCCGCGTTCAGGCCAACTGATGACCTTTTTGATGGATCTTTGCATCTTTTTCGACGACTATTCCAATACCCTCGTGGTGGGCAACACCATGCGCCCGATTGCCGACCGGCTGAAGGTGTCGCGCGAGAAGTTGGCCTACATCGTCGATTCCACTTCCGCGCCGGTGGTGGCTGTGGCTTTCGTTACCACTTGGATTGGCGCGGAGTTGAGCTACATTCAGGACGGCATCCGCAACATCGGATTGGAGGCCTCGGCCTATTCGGTGTTTTTCCATTCGTTGGCCTACAGTTTCTATCCTTTCCTCACGCTCGGCTTTGTGCTGATGATTATTCTCAGTGGTCGCGACTTCGGCCCCATGCTGGCGGCGGAAAGGAAGGCACGATTGGCCTCGGCGATGGAAGCTGAAACGACAAACAGCGTGGCCAAACCTGCCCACATTATGGATGCCTTGATTCCCTTGGCAGTGCTGATTTTCGGCACCATTATCGGATTGGTTGCAACGGGATATGATGCTTCAGTTTGGAATGATAATAGTGAGGGATTCTTCCCAAAACTCTCCGCTACCATCGGGGCGGCCAATTCCTATCAGGCTTTGCTTTGGGCTTCGCTGTGCTCTATGCTGACCGCTATTGTGGTGACGCTTTTGCGCGGCGCATTGGCCTTCGGCAAGGTGATGGAAGAAATGGTGGAAGGCTTCAAATCCATGTTCAACGCCGTGCTGATTCTGACGATGGCTTGGTCCATCGCTTTGGTAACCAAAGATATGCACACGGCTGAGTTTGTTTCGCAATTGCTTTTGGAATGGTCGCTATCGCCCGCTATAGTGCCCGTGCTGACTTTCCTTTTGGCCGCTTTGATAGGCTTTTCGACAGGCACTTCATGGGGCACGATGGCCATCCTCTACCCTCTGATTCTCCCCTCTTCTTGGCTGCTTTGCCAAGAACAAGGCTTGTCCGTCGATGCCACGATGCCGCTGTTCTACAATGTGGTGGCCTCGGTGTTGGCCGGCTCCGTTATGGGCGACCACTGCTCCCCGATTTCCGACACGACAATTATGAGCTCCTTGGCTTCAAGCTGTAACCACATGCAGCATGTCAATACGCAGATGCCCTACGCCCTCACCGTTGGCGGCGTGGCCTTGCTGATAGGCATTTTGCCCACGGCCTTGGGCCTGCCTTCGTGGGCGGCCTTCCTGCTGGGCTTTGCCGTTTTGGGACTGGAGGTACGGCTTGTGGGAAAGAAGGTATAGAGATTTTGCCTATTTTTGCCGCGATGAACATTCACCACATCATAGGAGTTTTGGCTTTGCTGTTGGTCGCTTGTACCCAATCAAATAAGGTTCCTGAGACCTCGGCTCCTGAGCTTGTCGAAGGACCGACTTATGAATTATCGCAAATCGACACCCTTATGTGGCACCATCCCGACAGCGCCTTGGCGGTGATGATGGAGTTTGCGGATAGCCCCAAGGCCGACAGCCTCAATGTCTTTAACAGGCATTATTGCCAACTGCTGGTTTCAGAATTGCTTTATAAGAATGACTATGGGCAGAGCAACCGCACGGAATTGTTGCAGACTGTTCATTATTTTGATAGTCTAATGCAGGTCCCTGAGCTTGTCGAAGGGCCGTCTCGATACGTGAATGTTTTTCTCTCGGCCCGCGCCCATTATATGAATGGCGTGGGCTATTACGAGCGTGATAGCGTTGTGGCGGCTTGCGGGGAGTATCTGAAGGCGTTGGAGATTGTGGAGACGCATTTCCCGAATTTGGAGACGCAAGATGTTGCGGCGTTGCAGGTTGAGCATCTGCCTCGGTTTATGGCGTTGACTTACAATCGGCTTGGTGATTTGTTTTCCGGCCAGTTTATGCAGGAACCAGCCATTGTCTGCTACAAGAAATCCTTTGTTTTCAGCAAAATTGAAGCTACATCGGCCAATGGCATTGCTAATTTGATGAGTCACCTTGGAAATCAATATAGCATTTTGCAACAAATGGACAGTGCCGGATACTATTTCAATGAGGCATTTAAGTATTTAGCCGATACAAACAATTTGGCCTATCGTGATTTGGTTTCAGGATTGGCATTGTATAATTACTATTCGGGCAAAAGTGTAGAGTCAACGGTAAGTGACTTAAAACGAATGGCCACACAAACTAAAGATGAGGATGAAAGGCTGACACGATTCTTTACCATTGGTTCCATTTATTTTGAAATCAGACAATTTGACTCGGCAATGGTTTATTTGACACGAGTGTTTGAAAACAAGGATAATGTTGTGATGAAAAGAGGTGCTGCCAGGTCGTTGCGCGATATTTTCCAAGTAAAAGGTGACACGCTGAAGGCCACCCAATATGCCCGTTATCAGGTGGAAAATCCAGCTCTTGAAGCGGAGAGCAACAGGCAAGTCTCACAACTCAACAAATTGTTCCAGCAGCATTTGCAGTGGGAGCAAGAGCGAGCCGAGGCCGAGAGGCAGCAGGCAGCGCGGCTGCGGAGGAACAGGATGATTGTTGTGGTGAGCGTTCTGGTTGTGGTGGCTACGCTGTTGGCTTGGCTGCTGATTAGGCGTAAGATGAAGCAGCAGCGCGACGCGGCGAGCCAACAGATGAAAGCCGTGCAAGAGGCGCACCGCTTGGAGAAGGCCTCGATGTCGGGGAGGCTGAAACGGAGCAACCAGGAGCTACGCGAACTGAAGGACCAGATGCGGCAACAGGCGGGCAATGGTGCGCCGAAACAGGAGGCGCAAGCCGAATCGTTCAATGATGAGCCTATCTGTCGCCTCATTATGGAGCGGGTACACGAAGGACAATTCAAGGCGCAGATGGACTGCAAGCTATACCAGGACTATGCCTTGGGCAAGGAGCAGGTGATGGCTTTGCGCGAGGCTGCCGACCGCCACTTTGGGCAGTTCACGAGCCGACTGGCCAAGGCCTATCCCGACCTCACCAAGGGCGACCTTGACTATTGCTGCCTTTATCTGCTCGGCCTTTCGGATGCCGACATTTCCGCCTTGATGCAGCGCGCCTACAACACCGTGAGCGAGCGCTGCCGCAAACTGAAAGGCATTTTCGGCAGCGAGGAACCGCTTTCCGCGACGCTTCGGAATTTTGCACAATTCGAATAATAATTGTAATTTTGCCCCGAAATCACAAAGCACTATGAACAACAAAGACTTTTGGGAGTCAATCCATGCCATCATCGCGGAAGGTTTTACGCCTGAAGGTCTGCAAAAACTTGATTATTATGCAGAACAATTTATCAATGGAAGGCTTGTATATCAACGATTTTCACCGTTCGAACAGCATGGCTGCTCAGCGGGAGGTGCTACGCATGTCATTGCATCCCTTCTCGCGGGAGCAGAAAGTCAGGCAGATAGAAAGGCTGCACAAGGAATCAGTGATTTCCAAAGAGAAGTCGAACAGGGAGCGCAGCAGGCTTCATGCATAGAACGGTGGGCAAAAGCCGTTGGCTGTTGGACTGACCGCATAGACGAAACGCTTCCTCGTTTGTTGGGCGAACAGATTGCCGAAGGAGGGGAAGCCGTTGTGTTCGACCATGGGGCCACGCTCGTCAAGTCCATCGGCCTTGATTATTTTATTCAACCCATACTTGCACTTGACCGTGTCACCTTGCACAATGCCTATTTTCCAGAAACAGCATTGACGACCCTCGGTTATGGCCGTACTGCTGATGGCGATTTTAAGATTGTTGTAGAACAGCCTTTCATCGAAGGGTCGCATGTTTCAGATGACGAAATTGCAGACTATATGCAGAAAATGGGATTCGAACTTCGCAATGCCCGGAATTGGACATACGCGACGCCCGACATCTACCTGAGTGATATGCATGACGAGAATGTCATTAAATCTGTTACGGGAACGATTTTCGTTTTGGATTGCGACATTCGAATCAACACACCGGAATTGCGACAAGGCGGAAGAAGAACACTTTCGACAAAAGTAGAGTTTCTTTAAGGCCATTTTCCAATTTGCAATCTTTTGATTATCGGTACGATAGCCAAAAACCCGCACAAATCCGCACATTGTTTTTCTTGACAGGTGTGAGGGTGTTGGTGTAGTTTTGCCGAAAATTTCAAAATCATACGAATATGAAAACGACAAAACAATTTATGATGATTTGCTGCCTGATGGTGATGGCGGCGACGGGTTATGCCCAGCAATGGGAAATTGACTATGGTGATGCCACCAGTTACACGATTTTGAGGTCGGGCATCGTCAATGACAAAGGAGAAGCAGTCCTTGTAGGAAACAATGGGCCTGACAATAACCACTATTATCCTATGATAATGCGTGTCGCTGACGATGGTGAATATGATTATATTGTATTTGACACCATCGAAGGCAATGTGAAATTGTATGATATTATTCAACTGAATAATGGGAACTATTTTGCTTCGGCATGTGTGAATCCCGATTTGTATGGTGAAGGAGAGGCAATAGTTTTTATGGTTTTTGATTTAAATTTCAACATTGTTGAAATTAAACGATATGAGAAACAGGGAAATGCCCTCACAATTGGGGGAGGACAACTTCTGCTTGATAATGATGGAACGGTGATTGTTTCAGGCAGTTATCAATATCAAGATACCAACGGTCTTCGTAATAAACCTTACTTTTACCGTTTAGATGAAAATGCAGATTCATTATCATGCCGCTATGTTACTGCAACGATGCCACAACCCGAAGCACACATTGGTCTTTTCTCGTGTTTTCAATTGCTAAAAAACCCGACTACAGAAGGATTTGTAGTCCTTTGTGAAGGATTAAACAATTCGTGCTCGCTGCTATTGTACGATAGTGATTTTAATTACGAATTTGGTTTCATATTGGGACATGTAATAAATAGTACACCACCTGAAGTAGAAACCTTTCATAAGGTTTATTGCGACCATTGGCTTACAGATAACAAACTTTTATTAATGGGTACAATGTGGCCTATCGATGATTTTCCGGAGTGGCATATCGGGATGGCAGAAATCAATCTTGACGGAACATATAATCGTTGGGAAACAGTGTATTACAAGCAAGATACGGCTGTTGAGGCAGCATTACCATGTATGGCATATGTGAATGATTCCACTATTTATGGTGCAAGCACTTTTTATAAAGATATTGGTGGCATTAATAGCACTAGTGTTTGTTTGTATGACACAGATATGGAATTGTTAGGAAGAAAAGAATTTGTTGAAAATGAATATTTCAATTTATCAGCGTGTTTCATTCTTCCTTTGCACGATGGTTGTTGTTTGGTGGTGACTGGCGTTGGCACATATTATCTTGGAGATTACGACTATGGCAAAATAATTAAATTGTGTCGCGAGGATTTTAATCCGATTCCTTGTAGTGTAGAGGAAGTGCCGCAAGAAGCGATAAAGGCTTTGGTTTATCCCAACCCTGCCAAAGAAAAGGTGACGATAGACGGCATTGAAGTAGCCGAAGTTCAGGTTTATAATGCCATCGGGCAATTGGTGAAGACGGTAAGAAATTCAAACGAAATCGGTGTAGAGGGCTTGCCGAAAGGGGTTTACCTGCTGCACATCCACGACAAGCAAGGCGTTTCCCATACGAATCG
>CAMVCZ010000055.1 GCA_947166105.1 uncultured Bacteroidales bacterium | reverse complement strand
GGATGTTGCACAGGTGGCCGTAGTTGCCTCGGTCGTACCAACAGCGGTTTTCCTCGATAAGGCGTTCCATCCGTTTCAATACATCTTTCTGTATTTCAGGGCTTAACTCGGAAAAGCAGACCTTGTAGCGGCCTGCATTAATCATTCTCAAAGGATGGTCTTTTCTCATTTGAATCGTTTTCGGCCACAAAAATAGAGGTTTCCGTTTGCATGAATCATCCCCATTTATGGGGATTTTCGGGAGGTGATTTTACTTTAGCGGCAAGGTTTTCATTCCAATTCTCGAAATTCAGTAGGCGACAGGCCTGTTTCGTGCTTGAAGTAACGACTGAAACTGGCCTGTTCGCCAAAGCCTAACATATCAGCAATGGCCTGCACTGAGAGGTCGTGCCGTATGTGAAGCAACATCTTGGCTTCGGCAACTATCTGTGTGCGAATCCAATATGCAGCATTTTGACCTGTCTCTTGTTTTACAACCGCACTGAAATATTTAGGTGTCAGACAGGCCTTATCGGCATAAAAACCCACATCGTGGTGCTTGCGGAAATGCTGAACCAAATCTGAATGGAACTGCATACTGACGCGCTTGTTGGCACTGGTTTCGTTCAGTTTGTTTTTCCGGTAATGGCTGAGCAATCGCAGTAAAAACTCCAGCAAACGGGTCATCAACATCCTATTGTCAGGGAGTTCGAGGCGCTTGATTTCGCGCATTCCCTCAACCACATCCGTTATCATCCTATATTCATGCCTGTCGAGTTTCACGCAAGGATGTGGCTCGTAGCGGTAGCGCATTTGGTTGATGATTTGCAGCATAGGGTCGTCAAGCACCGAGACATCAACGACAATCAAGGTGGCAAGGTAATCATCGGTTTTGCTCACCTTGCAGACGCTGTGGTTGGGAAAAATCACACCCACGGTGTATTTCTCGGAGTAGTCGGGTTGGTCGTCGTACATCAGTTGTATGTGGCCTCTGTGACCGATGCAGATAACGTAATCGGGCGACACAAAAGGCTCGTCGCCAGTGGGAATTCCCCTGACATCATCAAGGACAACAATGCCTTCCTCCTTGATTCTTTGGATGTTAGATAGCATCGGGTGAGTTTCAGTCTCTCTGACTTTCATATCGCAAAATTACTGATTTTTTCACAACTGAATCATCCAATCCGACTTTTTGCCAAACATTTCGCCCTTTGTGTTACCATTTGTTTGTGATTAGGGTTATATTTTTGCGACTTATAAACATTAAAAACAGTAGTCATGTACAAAAAATTCTTGATTTTCTTCACAATGCTTGGCATTGCAACAACCGTGATAGCCCAAGGCCCAGGCGGTGGAGGCAGTACCGACACCATACCTGACGGAGCGGCCTACATCCTCAACAATGGCTCAACGGTGACCCTCACGGGCGAAACTCTCAGCACCACCGAGTCTGATTACAATGTGGTTCAAGTGACCAATGGCGACCTCACGCTCAACAATTGCACCATCAGCAAAACGGGCGACACCAACAGCAACGATGGCGACGCCACCAGTTTTTACGGCATCAACTCTGCTGTTTACGCCAAAGGCCTTGATAGCACTTCCGCCATCACAATGAACGGCGGCACCATTTCAACCAATGCGAAAGGTTCCAACGCCGTTTTCGCCTGGCGTGGTGCCACCATCAACGTCAACGGCGTGACCATCCACAATTATGAACGTGTTTCGCGCGGACTTCACGCCACTTACGGCGGTATCATCAACGCCACCAATGTAGACATTACTACTGAATCTGAAACGAGCAGCACGATAGCCACCGACCGTGGCGGAGGCACCGTCACCGTAACGGGAGGCACCGCCACGGCAAAAGGCAACCGTTCGGCTGTGCTTTATTCCACTGGCACCATCACTGCCAACGACTTGACGGGCATTTCCGTATTGGGAGAGATTGCCGATGTGGAAGGCGACAACGGCGTGATTATCAACAACTGCACGATGACCAGCGGCAGCAGCGAGCGCGGTCTGATGATGCTGCAAAGCGGTTCTGGCGACGCACAAGGCAACAACGCTTACATCACCGTTTCTTCTTCATCGCTCACCACCACCGATGCCAGCGCACCACTTTGCGAAGTGCCTACGAAGAATGTCGGCACCTTGACCCTTACCGATGTCACGCTTTCTGTCGCGAGTGGTCTGCTGATGTATGTCGACTACAACACACAATGGAGCACTCACGGCGGCACGGGCAACCTCATTCTTAACACCACACATAGTTCGTGGGTTTATGCAGGCAATGTGGATGCTGATAGTTACAGCAACGTGACTGTCACCGTGGGTAGCAATGTCATTTGGAAAGGTGTGATGGATGGCGACAATAACGCCCTGTCATCCACCGTGACCGTCAATGCCGATGGCTCTTGGACCTTGACGGGGAATGCATACGTTGACAACTTGGTCAACAATGGTGCCATCCATACCGCAGGCTTCACCTTGACCTATGGCAGCCTTTCTGGTTCAGGCACTATTGACAATGGAACGGGTATTGGTGAAAACACCACAGAAGAACCTGCTAATGACGGTAAAATCTATACATTAGATGGACGCTATCTCGGAACCACCCTGCCCAACAATTTCAGAGGCATTTACATCCAAAACGGAAAGAAACAACTAATAATTGAATGAGCAGATTGTTGTAATTCATTTGCTTTTTTGTAAAGGCATGGCTTACGGGCTATGTCTTTTTTGTCTTTCTTGGAATAATAAAGCACCTTGATTTGTGGTTAATATAGAAACATGGATATGAAGATGAAACATCTCTTGAATTATTTATTGTTTGTCTTGCTGGCAACGTCATTTGCGGGTTGCCAAAAGGACAACATCGTCCTCATCGACCCAATTGATACCGACGACAGCGAGGACCTCATCGCCAATACCGTGTTCACGCAAACGATTGGAGTGGCATTTTCTTCTGATGGAAACGCCGCTGTTACAGGCACCAACGATGACTTCACCGTGACCGTCAACAGCAACGATGTGACCATCATTTACGCAGGCGAAGAGTATGTGATGTATGAACTTTCGGGGACTGCCAACGATGGTTTTTTCAAACTCTACAGCGCGAAGAAACAAGGCATTACGCTGAATGGCGTGAGCATCACCAATCCTAATGGTGCGGCCATCAATGTGCAAGGCACGCAGGCCGAGCCGAGCAAAGGCAAGCGCACTTTCATCGTTTTGAAAGGCGAAAACACCCTTGCCGACGGCGCAAACTACACCGACACGCCCGCCACCGAGGACGAGAAGGCGGCAATGTTCGGCGAAGGCCAGTTCATCTTCAGCGGCGAAGGCAGCCTCAACGTTGCGGCAACGGGCAAGTCGGGCATCGTTTCCGATGACTATGTGCATTTTATAAGTGGTGACATTACTGTTAATGTGTCGAGTTCCGCCACAGTCAATGGGAGCGACACTTTGAAGCCGACTTGTGTGAAAGGCAAGGATTACGTTAGGATGACTGGAGGTACGTTGAGCCTCACCAGCACGGGAACGGGCGGCAAGGGCATCAGCAGCGACGGTAACGGCTACTTCTATGGCGGCACGGTCAATGTGACGGTAACCGGAAGCAATTTCGGCTCCAATGGCGGCGGAGGTGGCGGCCACGGCGGATGGGGCAACAATAGTTCCGACGGCGTTTCGGCCAAAGGCCTCAAATTCGACGGAAACCTGATTTTCAAAGGGAGCAAAGTGGTGGTGAACTGCACTGCCCACGAGGGCATAGAAGCCAAGGGCACGTTTTCCGTTTCGGGCGGCGAGGTGTACAGCCATTCCCAATCGGACGACGCCATCAACTCGGGCGGCAACCTCACCATTTCGGGCGGGTTGGTCTGCGCCTACAGCCAAGGCAACGACGGCCTCGACGCCAATGGCAATTGCTACATCAAAGGCGGCGTGGTGTATGCCATCAGTGCCAATTCGCCCGAAGTAGCCATCGATGCCAACACGGAAGGCGGCTACAAACTCTACCTAACTGGCGGCACTTTGGTGGCCATTGGCGGCTTGGAGAGCGGTTCGTCGCTTACCCAAAGTTGCTATTCGGCCACTTCTTGGTCACAAAACACTTGGTACGGCTTGACCGTTGGCTCAACGACTTACGCCTTCAAGACCCCAGCGAGCGGGGGAACACCTCTTGTTGTTTCGGGAGGTTCTACGTCTGTCTTACAATCCAACGTGAGTGTCGGTAGCGGAACTGCGTGTTTTGAAGGCTTGTTCTACACTGATGCTGCTGTCAGTGGTGGCAATTCCGTAAGCCTTTCGTCTTATTCGGGCGGCAATGGCGGTGGAGGCGGCCCGGGCGGCGGAGGTCATGGTCCTTTTTAAGTTGAGAGTTGAGTGTTTAGAGTTTAGAGTTATGAAAAGCAAACAGAGTATCATATTGATGTTAGGGTTGTTGTTCCCTATTTTGGCAGCAGCCCAAACCGATGTCGCCCTCGACCCTGAATTTGGCGGCAGGGTTTCATTGAGCCTTGACAAAAGAATCACCCGAGGCCTGCACGTTTCCCTTGAGGAAGAGGTGCGTTTCGACAACAACTTCGGCAGCCTCGACCGCCTGCAAACCACCTTGGCGTTGAGCTACAAGGTGCATCCCAACATTAAGTTGGGTTTGGGCTATGCGCTCATCAATGGTTATGGGGCCAATTCGGGACTGTTCAAGAATCCACGCCACAGGCTGATGGCCGATGTCACGGGAACAATACACTATGGCAACTGGAACTTCTCGCTGAAGGAACGCCTTCAGGTGACACGGCGCACGGGCGACTTCAACGTGTACCAAAATCCCCAAAACGCCCTGACGCTGAAAAGCCGCGTGAAAGCTTTGTATAAGGGCTTCGGCAAGGTGCAGCCCTACGCCTATTTCGAGGTGCGCAACTATCTGAATGCGCCCGTCATCGAGGCGGCCTACGACGGCAATGTCTATCTCACCTTGGACGACTACTCCGAGGAAGGCGATGCCGGCTGGTTCCTGAAAAGTTTCAACGGCGGCTATGTCAACCGTCTGCGAGGCTCATTGGGCGTGGACATCCGATTAGACAAACACAACACCCTGAATTTCTACATCTTGACCGACTACCTTATGGAAAAACAAGTGGATGCCAACGCCGAAGGCACCAAATTGAAATCCTACACCAAGGAAACAGGCTTCCGTGGCTGGATTGGCGCGGGGTATGAGTTTGCGTTTTAGAAGTTTTTGGCTTGCGGTTTTTTTGTACCTTTGCGGCAAAACGACAGCAATGAAGAAAGAGATTGATCCTAAAGAATCACCGCGCGGACGGGCGTTTGAGCTTTGGAAAACGGCTGGCATGCCGAAAGTGACGATAGTCAAAACCTTTGATGTCGGTAGACTGGTCAGGGTTGCCAAACGAAACGGGATGAAGACGAACATGCTGATGTGCTGGTGTATCGGTCAGGCGGCCAGCGACATTCAGGAGTTCTATACACTGCCTGCCGGAGAGCACTTATGGCTGTACGACCGTCTGGCAGTGATGACTGTCGTGAAGACCATGAACGGTGATGCCCACCTTTGTGACATCCCGTTTTCAGCGAATCTTCGCCAATTCAATGAAGAATATTTGCGCTTGACGCATCAGGTCAACGAAACAAACGAAGACCACCTTCTTGGTGACGACTATATGGCTATCGACACCTCGGCCTTGGCAGAATGTGAGATTGACGGTGTGGTGAGTGTCTATTCCGAACTGTTCACCAATCCCTTCTTGGCTTGGGGCAAATACCATCAAGGGCTGTTCAAAACGACCTTGCCCATCTCGTTCCAGTTTCATCATGCCCAGATGGACGGCTTCGAGGCCGCCCGTTTCCTCAACAGATTTCAGGAGGTGATCAAAAAACTTTCTTGAATGAGAGTATTACTGCTGTGTAGGGAAGAGGTGGTGACAAGATGGTATTGGTTTATGTATTTATTGGGCAACCTCGATAATTGAAGTCCCCAATGCCAATTGAATCAGAGCAATGGTTTTACATGTGAAATTGTGTCCAAATGCAAACCATCTTGACACTTCTGACTCTTTTTTACCCGTCAGTCGTGCCAAATCGCGCTTCGTCATTCCTTTTTCCTGTAGAATCTGATAGATTCTTTCGGATATACTGAAGTTCAAATCAAACGAGGCTCGCTCTTGCGGAGTGATGGAGTCGTGCGCTTCCTGCAAGATGGGAGAATTGATTTTTATGTGGGTATCGTTTTTCATGATAATTGAAACACTTTTCCTTCAGGCCTGAAAAAGCGTTCTCAAGTGGCATTTACGCTGCAAAAATAACACTTTTTTCTTATTTATTTAACTTATATGTGAAATTACTACTGATGCGATAATTTCAATAGTCAATTAATTGTACAGTCTATAGTTTGCTATATACTTGATTATGAATGATATGGAATCCATAGACTGGGAAAAATCCCCAAATTGGTCTCAAACACGATTTCAAATCAAAAAATCGAAATACATAAATAACAAAATGAATATCAATAAGTTACAAGCATATTTCAAAAATTAACGCATCAATACTATTTATCAATAATAATCCTAAACCAACGGTTGTTAATATGTTGGTTTAGTTTATTTTTGTTTTCAGGATTCAGTTTCATGTATAAAGAAGAATTTCTGATTTCTTTGGCAAGTTCTTCAATTTGGCATTTCTCTTGTCCTTTTTTGTCTTCAGAACCTTCGAAATGGAAATACCCTTGACGTTTATTTAATCCGTTCATAACAAACAAGTTATAAATGATGTCTTTTTTTTCTTCTGTATCAGGATATATATATATAGCAGTTCGAAAATGCAGAAAGATTCATATAAATCTCTTGCTAATGAAAGAATAGAAGCATGATCAATAATCGAAGGAAGGATATACCTCTCTTTCTCAATTTTTTGTTCAATTCCAATTCCATTAAGTATCTGTCTGATATTAAGGCATTTAAAAAACATCATTTGCAAAAGGATTTTTGCATCAGCCAATGCTTGAGATTTAGCATTCACCCTTTGGCTTGAACGGATTATTGAAAACAGAGCATTTATCATAATATCAAAATACTCTTTGCAATCGTCAAGAGTATTGCAAAGGACGAAGTCACTATTGTATTTAGAATTATCCATGATATTAGAAAAGACTTAACTGCCCCTGACGATCAGATGGTTTTTCAAAACAAGAATAAACTGTACCTTTCATGTCATCAGGAATGAGATTCCACATTTTAACCAGTTTCAAATCCATTTTCTTTATTTTTCGATAATGCTGTTTCGGGTTCTTTGTGCACACCCATCTTGGTTCATCCTCCATTGAAAACACATAGTTGCACCCACAGTTTGGGCAAACCAATTTGCCATCATGAGGGTACTGGCTTCTGGGATTTCTGTTCCATCCACAACCTTGTGAGTTTGAACAAAGCCAATAATATCCATAATCCTTACTTTCCGCCATCATTACTTCTTTACCGCAAACGGGGCAATTCAATTCTTCTTTTGAATGAAGTGCGTCTAACACATGTTGAATATCCAATAATTCAAACCATTCTTGTGAATTAGTTTTACTAAAGCACCTGCTCATTACTTCTTGTGTGTTTCCGTTGAAACTAAGTATGTTTAGTGAACCCGTCCAAACAATTTCATCATCGATGAAAGCAAACTTTTCATGCATTTTTTTCTTGTGTACAATCTGAAGGTTGTTTTTTAATAGGATAGCCTCACATTCAAGTCTTCGTTGCCTTTCATACCCATGAAACTCTTCAATAGGTTTTGTAATAATCACAATCTCACAATTTCTATTGATTGCATCAACAAAATAAGGCAGGAGTTGAGTAATTGCATTTGCAGTTAGAAATGGAGAGTATATTATGATTCTGTTTTTCGCACATTGAATTTCTGTTTGCAATTTAGAAATGAAAACACTTCCCAAACATTTCTCCGATGTATAATTGTTCGTGCCTGCAATCGAAGAATGTTTCGTGTAGGTCATTTGAGGAAAATGCATTTTGGAATCAATTAATGGGTATTTCTTTATTAAATAATTCAGCAAAGAACCTAATGCGTTTGTTTTGGCCTTTTCCATACAATATTCAAAATTGCCCACAAAGAACAGTTTGTATTTTGCCCTTGAAATGGCAACATTAAATAATTTTCGATTTTCATTGTTGATTTCTTCTTTGTTATCAAAAATGCCTGCTAAACGATGTGGCTCATCAATTACCAGGTCAAAAATAACAACAGGAGCTTCTTTCCCTTGAAAACTATGTATTGTTCCAGCTTGAATCAGGTTCGAATTATCAGGTAATCCAAAAGCACGGTATTTGTCTTGGATAAGTTGTTCAATCCTTTTAATATGTGGTTTATATGGAGCCACGATTAACACCGAAGGGGCTTCCTCAGGCTCAACAAAACCTATTATCTTCCTTTCCAACAATTTGAATGCAAGTTCAACGGATAACACAGCTGAAAAAACATTCATTCTGCTATTTGAGTTTTTCCCTGTAGGAACAGAGGTAACCCAAGCATTTAGACTTTTGGTGTCAAATAGATGGATGGAGCTTTCAATATTATTTTCTTTCCTGATAAAAGAATACAAATCTTGTTCAAAATCAAGGTTATACCATTTGTAAAACTCTTTTCTTTCTTCTTTTTTCTTATCACTAATGACACTTGAACGGAGAGGGCAATACTCTCTATAGAATAGATTAACAATGTCGGCAATTTCTTCATCCATTCTGAATTGAAGGTTCAACATAATATAATTACGAGGTCTTCTCTCTACATTTTCTGATTTAAACAATTCCTGTGCACCACTAGTATAGAAGATATCTCTGCCAAGCCATTTCTTTGCCATATCAGTTTTAGCCATAACAATAGGTGGCAATTGGAGAAAGTCACCGACAATCACGATGTTTTTCTCTGCAACTTGTGCAGAACACCACAAAGCGGGAATAGCGGCCATTGATGCTTCGTCAAGAATGATTGTGTCGAAGGTGCGGTTTTGAATATCATCAGACAGATATGATTTTGCCAATGTGGTGCCAATTACCTTGGCTTGATTGATAACTTGTTTAGAGACTTCGGCGATTTTCTTGTCAATCTCCTTTTGCTCAGCAATAATCGATTCCTGTTTGCCTTCCAAATCTTTAATTTCTATCTGGATGTCGTTTTTGTCTTTCCCAACAATATCATTCTTTGCATTTTCTAACGCAGTCTCCAATCCTTCAATGTCACAAGGCTTGAATCCATCGGAAATACAATAAACATCAAAACACAAACTTCTTTCATCGCTAATCATTTTTGAAAACTCAATTTCTAAATCGTTGTGTTTCTTTTGAAAGGAATTCAATTCAGCTTTCGTTGCTTCGAGATTCGCCAATAATGAATCAATGGCTTTGCAAACAACTTGGATTTCTTGTAATCTGGCATCGGCTTTGTCCTTTGAGTCAAAGGCTTTAACTTTTTTATTTTTCTTGTCCTCTAATTCTATCTTCAACTGTGCAATTTTCGCATTGCACCACTTCAATTCACTTTCCCATACCAATCTCGTTTTTGATGGATGAGTTTCGGCCAAACGACTTTTTATAGACATCAATTCCACAAGTTGAGTTTCATATTCGCTCCCATTGAGTTTAGCCGCATCCATAATTCTTTGTGCTTCTTCACTTTTCGAGGTTAATCCACTGACCGTTGCTATTGCTTGCTCATAGTCCTTTTTACTTGAAAAGAACTTTCCAATTGAGTTTTTACTTTCATATTGCTGAATAACCTGCTGTGCTTTCTCAATGAGTTTCTTGTTAGCTGCAATCCATTCTTCTTGTGTAATAACCCTTCTCTTACATTCTTCTATCTTGTCCTTTAATGTCTTTTCTGTGAAATACTTCGCCTCTTTTCCTTTCAGTTCTTCGTATTGTTCATGTTTTGCGATTTCATCCTTTGCTTCTTGTGCCCTCTTTGTTAAATCATTGATTTCTGTATAAAGTGAGCTGATTCTTTCATTTATAAAAACGATTTCATTTTCAGCTTCTTTGATGGTACGGTTTAAATCAGTCGCTTCTTGATATTCAGGATGAGTTGCAAGTTGGGTTTGGACTTCTTGATGGATAGATGTTAGTTGTTCCTTTTTCGCTTTAATGGAAAGAGTAATTTCAGAAATGCTATTGGAAAGTACCTTAATTGTGTTTATTTGTGTGTTTTGTATCCAATTGAATTTCGTAATGATTATATTTAATTCTGCAACCCTCTTTTGGACTTCTTCAAATTCTTTTTCAAGCTTTTCTTTTTCGAGCATTAAATCATGGTTGGCCACTTCTATATGAGTTTTTTCACGAACTCTATCGTCAAGGTCTTGACCTCCGGCCCCAAGTCGTAATATAGGATAACGCTCATCTTCATGCCCTTTGTGTTTTTTATCGTACTTCTTAACTGTTTCCTTTATTGCACCATCAACTGCAGAATTGGTATGGGAAACGAGTAATACAGATCGCTCTCTGCTTAACAATTCGGAAATGACATAGGAAATCACGGTGGTTTTTCCTGTTCCAGGAGGTCCCCAAATAAATGTCATGTTATTACAAACGGCACTTGTTATGGCATTAATTTGAGCAACATCGAGATTGCCGTCAAAAAGGATGTCGCCATTTGAATCAACTACTTGTATTTTCTCATCAGATGCGTGCATCATTCTTTGTCCAGCAAGGTTAGATTTGGTGGAATTGCTCTCTATTCTCTTTATTAAGAGTTCCAATAATACTGTGGTTCCATTTTCCAATTTGGCTTCCGCAATGGTGTTGGGCAGTTCCTCTTTTGCTGCAATTGTCAAATTGTTGTCGTCAAAAGCAATTACTGTAACATCGTAGTCTTCGTTCCCGATAGTCAATTTGCATGGTGTATCTGCAGGAATATTAGGCAAATAGTCTATTTTGAATTGGTACCAAAAGCCATTCGAAGAATAAAGTCTATGTCCTTCTTTCAATTGGATTGAAGATAGTCCGTTTTTTTCAATTTCCTTGATTTCGTCTTGTATAGCTTCACGAAATTCAGAAAGGAACCCGCTTAACGGAACTTGTTCTGTTTGATGAAAATCTTGTCTGTTGTTGTTGCTTGACATAGATAATGATTTGATAGTTTTAGAAGTTTTGAATATCAAAAGTACAACTTTTTTGTGTTGTTTGATTACAATATAGCATTTCCACAATACTTGTCAAGAAAAATGTTTTTTACAAGCCTTGCAAAAGATAGACAAACTTTGGAAAATGTTGAACAAAAAAGTTCAAATCCTTATAGACAATTGGCATTGAGCGGCTCGGGGTGACTGTTTTTGTGGGAAAAAAGTATCAAAAAGATAACATTAAAACAAAAATCCATTTTCACTTCACTATCCCCAAAATCACCTCTGGCGCGATGGTCATTTCGGTGACGGCACAAAGGCCTGCGGATTTATAAAAACTGGTCATCGGATAGGTTATTAGGTTTGAAATCGCTTAAAGCAAGTATTTGGTATTAGGAAAAATCTTAACTTTGCGCCATAATTGAAAAATAAAGGTATTGTAAATCAACTATGTTTAGTGAAAGAAATCATGTAAAGGTTTTCGTTTCTTCAACGGTATATGACTTTGAGTCTCATCTGGACGTGGTGTATTCTACATTGGATGGTTATGGCTACGACGTATTGATGTCACACAAAGGAACAGTGCCGGTCGATAGCAAAGTTTCCAATTTGGAGAACTGCCTGAAAGGTGTCGAAAACTGCGATGTGTTTCTGGGGTTCATTCGCCCTTTGTCTGGAACTGGTATCCTAAAACCAGGTGAGAAATCGATCACGGCGCAAGAGTTTGATGTAGCCTTTAGGGTTGGCATGCCACGTTTTGTGTTGGCAGACTATAGGGTGGTGTTTGCACGTCAATTCACAAATATGATGAAGATTCCAATTGGCGACATCCCTAACTATGTAGAAAAAGCAACAAGAAGTGACGGAAGCATGGTGGAACGGCCAAACAGAGTCATCCATTCTGAAAGCATAGAGTTGTATAACATAGCCATCAAAAACAATACTTTACCTATCAGCAGGAAAGGCAATTGGGTTCAGGAATACAAGAACCTGCAGGATGTGATGCTGCACGTTGAGGCGCAGTTCAAAGACGTAGAACGTATAAAGAAATTGATAAATGAACACGAATGATGGTTTTATAGATACGCTTCTTTCACAGAAAAGTGAAGGTGTCAGAATTCGACTATTGGCAAAATATGACGCTGAATCTGTCATGAAGATTGTATGCGCCTTCCTGAACAACGAAGGAGGGTGGATCATTGTTGGCATCACAGAAGATGGATTGAGAACCGACATTGATGCGCCTAATGTGGCGACTGACATCCAGAAGAATGCTATTCAGAAAATCAAGCCACTTCCTTTGGTGTATGTTCATGACGAAGAATACCAAGGAGGCAAGGTGGTTCTGGTGACTGTGATGAAGGGCGGTTTGCCACCCTATTCTTACGATTCCAGTTATTACACTATAGCGGGAGATGCAATTATTAAACCTGGTGCAGATGAGATTAATTTGTTGATTAGAAGGTCTTTGTCTTCGTTCTCTTCGTGGGAAAAAAGCATCTGTCTTGATGCCGAATGGGATGACTTGGATGCGAAATTAATGCAAAATGTAATCGATGAGGGATTGGCGAGTGGAAGGTTGAACGTAAGTAATGCTACCCCAGAGAGACTCCTTGGCCATTTGCAATTGACCGATGCACCGTATGTAAAAAATGGAGCTATGGCGTTGTTCGGGCTTGAAACGCATCGGTTCCTTCCACAAAGCAAAATGCGAATACAAGTGATGTTGGGAGGAAAGACTGCTGACCAATATGAAGACTCCGTGGTGTTGGAAGGCAATCTTATGGAGCTATCAAAACAAGCAAAAGACTATTTTATGCGTCGGTTACCCATGGTAAGTGAATTCCACCGTGAAGAGTGGGACAGAAAAGATTATATTGAATACCCCCAAGCCGTTCTGGATGAAGCTGTGACGAATGCCTTAATCCATCGGGATATGAGCGACACTACAGGAGAGGTGATTGTGTTTATTTATGCAGACAGGATAGAAATCATTAATCCGGGAACGATGCCAGATAACCTAGTAAAGAGAAAAAACAAGGTGTTGTCCCATGTGTCATCGCCAAGAAACCCCTTGATGGCAGAGGTTTTCTATATTGACGGCAAGATGGAAAAGACTGGTAGAGGTTTGAAGCTGATTCATGACCAAATGAATGAATTGAAGCGCAAACTGCCAGAGTGGGAGTGCGCAGAGGGGAAAACTAAACTGACCATCTATCGAGTACCAAATGTGGTTAGACTGAATGATAGGGCCACGAAGTTCTTGTCCACAAAGAAAGAGGGGGACAGCTTCTCAAAACAAGACTACTTGGAATACTGGAATCATAAGATTTCTGACGGAACCGCAAAAAACGACTTGCAATCCATGGTGAATGGTGCTCTATGCAAGCAGGAAGGTTCTGGACCAACAACCAAATATATTGTAATTAGTACTAACCTTTGACCGATTATTGTCCGATAGAAATCTTATTAAACTGATTATGAATAAAATGATATTTTTGTTCTAAAGACATTGATTGTCCGATTATCGGACAATTCAAAAACTATTGTTTAACATTAATCCTACTGATATACTTATGGAAATCAAAGCAGTAAAATTCAGAAAAGACGGGTTCTATTCCCAGCCCTTTGCCTTTGGCGGCGAAGAAGGTACCGACAAGTTTGACAAGAACATCCGCTATCGCGGCAGCCTCCAGAATTATCTGATCGACACGGGTAAAGATGTCATTTTGGTGGATACAGGCCTTCCCGCAGGCACACCCGAAGAGGCACCTGACGAGAACTCGGCGGCCTTCATCGGCAAGGACATTTGCAGCTACATGGACGCTTTCAAAGCCCTCGGCTACAAGCCCGAACAAGTGACCAAGATCCTCCTCACGCACCGCCACAGCGACCACAGCGGCGAGCTGCGCTCGTTCCCGAATGCGAAAATTTATGTGAATGTCGACGAAATGCAGGTTGCCGAGTTGCAGGGCTTACCCAACCTGGTGCCAGTGAGCTTTACCGATGGGGCGTATCACAACTTCCCCGACAGCCAGAAAATCTGTGACGGCGTATGGTTCATCAAGGCCAAAGGACACACCAATGGCAACAGCCTTGTCATCGCCGAGAAGGAAGGCCAGTTCTATATGTTCCAAGGCGACATCACATACGTGGATGAGGCTCTTTATGAGAACAAACTTTCGGTGGTGTACGACGATCTGTCCGCCGCTCGCGAGACCTTGGACCGCGTGCGTGAGTTCGTCCGTAATCATCCCACGGTTTATATGGGTACCCACACACCACAAGGCTACGAGAACCTTGAAGCCAAGCGCGTGATGGATTTGGACCATCCCGTCCCAACCGTTTTTGCCGAAATCGACTTCTCCAAGAAGGAAGCCACGGGCAAGTACGTCTGCTCCATCTGCGGTTATGTCTATGACCCCGCTGAGCACGATGGCGTGGCTTTCGAAGACCTTCCCGACGACTGGAAATGCCCGCGCTGCAAACAGGGCAAGGAGAAGTTCAATAAGGCGTAAATGACTATCAGCTTTCAGCCGTCAGCTATCAGCTTGGTAGCAACGAGGCTGAAAGCTGATTGCTGACAGCCAAAAACGCATCTAAACAATTCTGTTCATGGTCTTAAACTACCAAATATCCAGTCCAGAGACGATGGAACGAGCCATTTGCGAGTTGGGCATTGTTCCGTTTTTCACCAGTGCCATCCCGGGCTATTCCATCAAGGAACTCACCCAGCCTGGGTTTTGGTTTGGCGGTGAGGAAAACTCGCTCGGGCCATGGGACTGGAAGATTGACTGCCTCCAAAACGGCGGTATCGCCTACGGAAAATTCTTATGTGGAGGGAAAGCAGCCTTCGCAACCATTCCTTTTTACCGCGAACTGATGAACTTCCGCCGCGCCACGACAACGCCCGACAAGAATGGCGAGCGCATCATGGAGTATCTCGAAAAGCAAGGCAGCATCACCATCAAGGAGGTGCGCGCCTTGCTTGGTGTGAAGAAAGGCCAAGCCGATGCGGCTATAGGCAAGCTGATGCAGCAGTGTCGCGTCGTTACGGGAGCCATCGAGCGGGTGTATCGAGGTCCCGAACAGGTTTACAACGGCTGGCAGGTGTCGTATTTCTGCACGCCCGAGTCGCTGTTCGAAGACTTCACCACGCTCCACACCGACCACACCCCCGAGGAGTCACTGGAGTTATTAATCGACCACATCACAACGCTGACGGATGGGTCGGCATCTCGAAAACAAGTTTTGAAGGTGCTGAAATAAACAACTAAGATAATTCATTTCAAAACATAACACTATGATCAACGATTTCATCTATAACATTCCTGTAAAAATCTATTTCGGGCGCGACCAACTGAAACACCTCGGCGACGAACTCAAGAAATACGGCACCCGCGTGCTGATGACCTACGGTGGTGGCTCCATCAAGAAGATGGGACTCTACGACCGCGTGGTCAAAGAGATTAAAGACGCTGGCCTTGAGCTTTTTGAACTCAATGGCATCGAGCCTAATCCGCGCATCGAATCGGTCAGGAAAGGCGCTCAGATGTGCAAGGAACACCATATCGACGTGTTGCTCGCTGTGGGCGGTGGTTCCACCATCGACGCCACCAAGATCATGGCCGCCGGCGCTTGCGTCGATCACGACCCGTGGGACTTCTTGGATCTCAACAAACGCGCTCCCATCAACAGAGCTTTGCCTATCGTCAGCATCCTGACCCTCGCCGCCACAGGCTCGGAGATGGACACGGCTGCCGTCATCAGCAACCCTGAGACGCAGGACAAACTCGGTCGTCTCGACCCCAATCTGTTCCCCAAGGCCTCGTTCCTCGACCCGAGTATCACCTTCAGCGTCAGCGCCTACCAAACCGCTTGCGGCTCAGCTGACATACTGTCGCACATCTTCGAGGTTTATTTCAACATGGACGACGGCCTCTACATGCTCGACTGTTTCATGGAAGGCCTGATGAAGACCGTCATCAAATACGCCCCCGTCGCTATGCGTGAACCCGACAACTACGAGGCGCGTGCCAACCTGATGTGGGCCTCGTCGTGGGCCATCAACGGCTTCATCATCGGCGGCAAGCGCAAGGAATGGAGTTGCCACCCGATGGAGCACGAGCTGTCGGCCATCTACGACATCACCCACGGCCTTGGCCTTGCCATCCTCACCCCGCGCTGGATGGAGTACTGCCTTGACGAAACCACCGTCTCGAAATACGTCCAATTTGGCACCAACGTCTTCGGCATCGATCCGACTTTGGCACCGATGGACATCGCCCACCAAGCCATAGCGAAGCTCAGCGACTTCCTCTTCAACACCTTGCAACTGAAGCGCACCTTCCCCGAAGTCGGCATCGACCGCACGCACTTCGCGGTGATGGCCAAAAAAGCCGTCAACGGAGGCACCTTGCCAGGCTTCAAGCCCTTGCAGCAGGCCGATGTGGAGAAGATTTTTGAAATGTGTATGAAATAAAACTAAACCCTATTCAATATGAAAAAAACATTCTTTCTCGCGGCAGTGGCACTGATGGTCGCTACAAGCTGCAACAACCAGAACAACAAGACAGCCCAAGTTGCGGCTGAACCTGAACCTGTGGTCGAGGAGGCCAGTGGCATCTACGACATCACAGTCAAAGACATAGACGGAAGCGATGTGTCGCTGGCCAACTACAAAGGGAAGGTGCTGCTCATCGTCAATGTGGCCAGCAAGTGCGGCCTGACGCCGCAGTACGAAGGCCTTGAGGCTCTTTATCAGAAGTACAAGGACCAAGGTTTGGAGATTCTTGGTTTCCCGTGCAACCAATTCTTGGGTCAAGAGCCTGGTACCAACGAGGAGATCCAGAGCTTCTGCTCGTTGAACTACAACGTCACCTTCCCGCTGTTCGACAAGATTGACGTTAACGGTGAGGCGGAGAGTCCGCTTTACACCTATCTCAAGAAACAAGCACCTTTCAAGGGCTACCCCGAGGGCACCGAGGAGTTTGCCGCGCAACTCGACCAAATCCACCAAAAGACCGGCACTGGCTTCGACCAAGGCGATGCCATCCGCTGGAACTTTGGCAAGTTTTTGGTCTCCAAAGACGGCAAGACCATCCTCCGCTTCGAGCCAATGGTAACTCCCGACATGATGGAGGAAGCCATACAAAAGATGTTGGAAGGCAAATAAGGGGAAAAAAGCGTAAGTGAAACGCATCGTTTACATCATTTTGGGTCGCTTTGCGTAGGTCTTGGAGCATTAGGTGTGGTGGTGTCGGGATTGCCCACCACGCCTTTTCTGCTGTTGGCCTCGTGACTCTTCCACCGCTCATCGCCACTGCTATTACATTCACGGTTAGGTGACATCAGCAATTTGGGCGAAGGCATCTTCATCGGGTCGTGGCCAAACAATAAAAAAATGCTTAATCCGTTATTAAACCAAACGGTTTCCAGTATGACCAAGAAAGACAAAAACCACAATATCATCGGAAATAAAACGCCCTTCTTTTGGGCTTTTATGATTGTCTATTTGACATACGTCTTTTTGGGCTATTTGTTGGCATACATTCTCAATAATGATGTCTTTGTTAATCTTGAATTACCAGAATGGGCTGTGGCGTGTATTATGATTTCCGCAAGCATTTTCACTATGGTAATCCCTGGGATTGCTGCTCATTATGTTTACGAAAAAGCCGAACAGAATTGGTATATTTGGCTTTGTCCTATTGTGCTTGCTTTGATGGATGGTCTTCTGTGGTTGCAGCCAATTAGTAGATTAATATGGCTTTTCCCTTTAAGTTGTGATTTCCCTTTAGCTTGTTTAAATCTTGATTTGTCGCAAGTAAACATTAGCGATAATTTGATACTCTTCGTTTCGATTGTATTATTGCCTTCGATTATATATGCTGTATGCATCTTTTTTGCCAAATTGTTCGCACGAAAGCCTAAAACCGAAATAATGGAAGAAAAATAGGGTGTATAGAAGTCGCGTATTCCGACGACAAGTTAGGTGTTTAGTACATTTAATCACAGTATCTAAGAAAGTACAATACATAAGAATAAGAAAATGAAAGTTCTATTAATCAACGGCAGCCCACATGCTAACGGCTGCACTTTTACGGCCCTCAACATCGTGGCCAACGAATTGGAAAAGAACGGCATAGAAACCGAAATCGTCCACATTGGCAACAAGGACATCCGAGGCTGCATCGCCTGCGGCAAATGCGCCGAATTGGGGCATTGCGTGTTCAACGATATGGTGAACGAAGTGGCACCCAAGTTTGAGCAGGCCGACGGACTCGTGGTCGGCTCGCCGGTGTATTACGCCGGCCCCAATGGAACGCTCACCAACCTGCTCGACCGCCTGTTCTTCAGCACACCGTTCGACAAGCGGATGAAAGTGGGGGCAGCCGTCGTCTCGGCACGACGTGGCGGCACCACAGCCGCTTTCGACCGACTAAACAAGTATTTCACCATCAGCGAGATGCCCATCGCGAGCAGCCGCTATTGGAATATGGTTCACGGTCACACGCCCGAAGACGTGATGAAAGACGAAGAAGGGGTGCAGATTATGCGCATCTTGGGCCGCAATATGGCCTTCCTCATCCGCGCCATCGCCGCCGAGCGTGAACGCATCGGACTGCCCGAAAAGGAAGTGGTGAGATATACTAATTTCATTAGGTAAAACATTATAAGTAAACCACTTATGAACAACACCCCCACTGGAAAAGACTATGTCGGCAGCGACGACCTCTATGCCGATGTGCAGCGCACAATGCGCCTCGCAGCGGAGATGAACACGGACTACCATACTGAAGCCGAAGTGCGCGACTATATGCGGCAAATCACAGGCTCCGAGATCGATGAAACCCTCCGCATTTTCACGCCGTTCCATATCAACTATGGCAAGAAAACCTCCTTCGGGCACGACTGTTTCGTCAACTTTGGCTGCACTTTCCTCGCCCTTGGTGGTATCACCATCGAAGACGATGTCTTCATCGGTCCGCATTGCGTGTTGGCCACGGAATACCATCCCGAAAACCCAGAGACGCGCCACAGCCTGCTCACCAAACCCATCGTCGTGAAGCGTAACGCTTGGCTGGGAGCCAATGTGACGGTGCTGGCGGGCGTCACCATTGGCGAAAACGCCATCGTGGCGGCTGGTAGCGTAGTCACCAAGGACGTGCCCGACAACATGGTTGT
>CAMVCZ010000054.1 GCA_947166105.1 uncultured Bacteroidales bacterium | reverse complement strand
AACATCCGCACGCTCGAATCGCTCACGGGCGTGGAAATCATCATCGACGACAGCCCTGATGCCATCCTCATTTCCGGCTTCGACCCCATCCGCCGCGAAATAGCCAAACTTTCCTTACAGAAATTGGTCGTCGACGGTCGTATCCACCCGGCCCGTATTGAAGAAGTGGTCCACAAGGTGGAAAAGCAAGTGGATCAAGAGATTATGGAAACCGGCAAGCGCACATCCATCGACCTCGGTGTCCACAACCTCAACCCAGAACTGATCAAGATGATTGGCCGCATGAAATATCGTACCAGCTATGGCCAGAACCTGTTGCAACACTCCATTGAAACGGCAAAACTTTGCGCTACGATGGCTGCTGAATTGGGCCTCAACGTGAAGTCAGCCAAACGCGCCGGTCTCTTGCACGACATTGGTAAAGTGGCTGAAAATGAGGAAGAACTGCCGCACGCCATCCTTGGCATGAAGGTGGCCGAGCGCCTGAAGGAAAAACCCGACATTTGCAACGCCATCGGCGCGCACCACGAGGAAATCGAGATGGACAACATGATTTCGCCCATCGTGCAGGTGTGCGACGCCATTTCGGGTGCGCGTCCAGGTGCCCGCCGCGAGGTGGTCGAGGCTTACATCCAGCGCCTCAACAAGTTGGAGGATATTGCCATGTCGTATCCGGGTGTGGTGAAGACCTACGCCATCCAAGCGGGCCGCGAGTTGCGTGTCATCGTGGGTGCCGACAAGGTGAGCGACCAAGACGCCGACCGCATTGCCTATGACCTCTCGAAACAAATCCAGACCGAAATGACCTATCCGGGCCAAATCAAGATTACGGTCATCCGCGAAACGAGAGCCGTGCAATATGCGAAGTAAACACGATTATGATCAGAGAAGAAACTGTTTTTGGACCTATAAGGAGTCGCCGTTTGGGCGACTCCTTAGGCATTAATTTGCTGCCTGAAAAAGGCAAGATTTGTAGTTTTGATTGCATCTATTGCGAGTGCGGCTGGAACAAGGACGGACGCAACGACACCCGATTGCCTTCGGCAGAAAAGGTGCGCAACGACTTGGAAACCAAACTGAAACAATGCCAAGCCAATCAAATCAACATCGATTCCATCACCTTCAGCGGCGATGGCGAGCCAACACTGAACCCTGAGTTTCCGCAAATCATTGACGACACGATACGGCTGCGCAACCAATATTATCCCAACTCGAAAATCACGGTGCTGTCGAATGCCACGCGGGTACACTTGCCCGAAGTGTTCAACGCCTTGCGCAAGGTAGACAATCCGACCATGAAAATCGATGCGCCGACGAATGACTTGGTTGAGAAAATCAACCACCCTGCGCCGGGCTATGATATTAATAAGGTGGTGGAGGCTTTGAAGCAATTCAACGGCGACTTCATCTTGCAGACCATGTTCCTGAAAAGCAAGGATTTTGATTCGTCAAGCCCCGAAGTCTTGAACGGCTGGATGGACATTGTGCGCCTCCTGAAGCCCCGAGAGGTGATGGTCTACACCATCGACCGTCCCACGCCCGAGGAAGGTTTGCAGAAATTCACCGTGGAGGAAATGCGCCGTTTGGTGCAGCCCCTGATTGACGAAGGGTTTATGATTCAGATTAAGGGGTAGGCTTATTCTCTCCCCACATTCATCCTCCCCATCAGCCTGAGCCAAGGCGAGAGGAAAGCAAACAGGAAATCGTAGGCAACCAATCCAGCAAGTAGACCCTTTTCGCCCAAGTGCTTGGCGGCTTTGCTGTAGATAATGTATTGGGAACCAAGGCGCAAAAGGAATAAAACTGTCAAAATCGGGATGTAGAGTGCCGCTCCGTTGGTGATGCTGAAAGCGGGGCGCATGAAAAGCAAAGCGATGAAGGATAAGTAGAACAAAAGCCCGGAGGCATGGAACATGCTCAACGAAAAACGCGCCCTCATGTTGTATTTCGACACGGTAGAGTAGCGGCTACTCTTTTGTCGCATCCAAATGCGGAAGCTGTCGGTCGGGGTGGTGAGGATGGCATTTTCGGGGTCAATCAAGACCTCGGTGTTCTTTTTGGTGGCCACTTGGCTGATGAAAAGGTCGTCGTCGCCGACTGAAGTCGTGTAATGCGAAATGAATCCTTTATTCCTGTAAAACAACTCTTTACGATAAGAAAGATTCCTGCCGACACCCATGAAGGCATGACGGTTGAGGGCCGCCGAAAGGTAGAGCAGTCCGTTTTGGAGCGAATCGAAGCGCATGAGACGGTTCAGGGTGTTTTTCTTTTGGACGAAAGGACTGTAGCCAATGACGATTTCCGTATTGTGGCTGTAGCAGTTCACCACGCTACGCAGCCATTGGTCGTTGACGGGCATACAGTTGAAGTCGGTGAGTACGATGATGTCGTTCTTGGCCGATTTTATGCCCATCGATAGCGGGAACTTCTTGCCGTTGAAGAAGTTGAGGTGTTGCTTCAGTTGCACAGGCTTGATTCTTGGCTCCAAGCGTTCGAGGTTTTTCAAGTATTCCTCGGTGTCGTCGTCGGAACAGTCGTTCACCACAACGATTTCAAAATCAGGGTAGTTCTGGTTGAGCAGCACAGGAATCAGTTCAATAAGGTACTCATAGGCATTGCGGGCGCAGAGCACAATGGAAACGGGTTCCAGCTCCTCGTCGAGTTTCGGTCGGGCGTTCCTTTTGTAGAAGGCCACCTTCGAAAACAAGCCCCAATGATAGAGCATTTGGATGACCCAACAAAGGCCAAACACAACTAAAACGATGAAACTTAGGCTATTGAAAGAAAAAAAGATATGCACGTTTTCGGATTTTTAATGATTGCAAAAATAGGAAAAATGTTGGGGAAAAAGTCGTATTTTTGCGCAAAAATAAAGCGATGAACTTCGACATTGTTTCTAACGATTTGAAAAGCAACGCCCGTGCGGGTATCTTGCACACTGGCCACGGCCCGATTGAAACGCCTATCTTCATGCCTGTCGGCACGGCGGGCACGGTGAAGGCTTGCCATATCCGCGACGTGCGCGACGAGGTCAAGGCGCAAATCATTTTGGGCAACACCTATCATCTCTATCTTCGTCCTGGCTTGGAAGTGCTTGAGGCTGCCGGCGGACTGCACAAGTTCAACGGCTGGGACAGACCTATCTTGACGGATAGCGGTGGTTTTCAGGTGTTTTCGCTGACGGGAATCCGCAAGATGAAGGAGGAAGGCGTCACTTTCCAGTCGCACATCGATGGCTCAAGGCATTTGTTCACACCTGAAAACGTGATGGACATCCAGCGGAGCATCGGGGCAGATATTATGATGGCTTTCGACGAATGTACGCCTGGCACGGCAGATTACCAATATGCGAAGCAGAGCATGGAGCGCACGCATCGCTGGCTCGACCGCTGCTGCGACCGTTTCAATTCGACGGAACCGAAATACGGCTACGAGCAGGCGTTGTTCCCCATCGTGCAAGGTTGCGTCTACCGCGATTTGCGCGAGCAGTCGGCTGAGTTTATCGCATCAAAAAACGCCTCCGGCAACGCCATCGGCGGTTTGGCTGTGGGCGAGCCGACTGAAAAGATGTATGAGATGATAGAGTTGGTCAACACCATTTTGCCGAAAGACAAACCTCGCTATCTGATGGGTGTGGGCACACCGGCCAACATCCTCGAAAGCATTTCGCGAGGAGTGGACATGTTCGATTGCGTCATGCCCACGCGCAACGGGCGCAACGGCATGATTTTCACCTCCGAAGGCATCATCAACCTGAAGAATGAAAAATGGAAGTTCGACTTTTCGCCCCTCGACCCGAATGGTGAAACTTTCGTGGATGCACAATATTCGAGGGCTTATGTGCGTCATTTGTTCGTCGCTGGAGAAATCCTTGGCCCGATGATTGCGAGTTTGCACAACATTGGTTTCTACCTTTGGTTGGTGCGCGAATCGCGCAAACACATCATCGGCGGCGACTTTGCCGAATGGCGCGACATGATGCTCCAAAAAGTGACCAGAAGACTGTAAATGAGAAAAATAGACGCATATATCTTCAAAAAGTACATCGGGACGTTTTTTTTCGCCATCTCGATGCTGATTGTGGTCGTCATCATTTTCGATGTGTCCGAAAACATCGACAGTTTTCTGAAACACAATGCGCCGTGGCAACGTGTGGTGGTGGATTATTATGTCATGTCCATACCTTATTATATCAACCTGTTCATTCACTTGTTCGCCTTCATAGCTGTGGTGTTTTTCACTTCCAAGATGGCCGCACGGACTGAGATTGTGGCCATTTTGAGCAGTGGCATCAGTTTTTGGCGCTTCCTCTATCCCTACATGCTGGCTGCGGTGAGCATTGCCATCATGTCATTGTATTTTGGCAACTTCCTGATTCCCAAGACCAACGAAGTGCGGCGGAATTTCAAGGACGAGTATATGGAAAGGTTGAGCCAGAGTGCGGGGCGCAATGTGCATGTCCAGATGGGTAAAGACGAATTTGTGTATGTGGAGAGTTTCAATATCGCGAAGCAGTACGGCTACAAGTTCTCGTGGGAGAAATATGACGGCAACGAATTGAAATACAAGGTGTTGTCGGATATTCTCTACCATGACACCGTGGCCATCAACAGTTGGCGCATCGACCCTTATGCCATTCGGCATATTGACGGAGAAAACGAGATGCTACTGAAAGGACGAAATTTGGACACAATCATAAATCTTTATCCAACAGACCTTTACAAGTTGAAGGAGGATTTCGAGGAGATGAACTATTTTGAGCTTCGCGACCATATCCGAAGCATGAAGGAAAAAGGCTCGGAAGGGGTGAAGGCCTACGAGGTGGAGATGCACCAGCGCATGTCGGCTCCCGGGGCGGTGATTATCCTCACGCTCATCGGGGCGGCCTTATCGAGCCGCAAGGTGAGGGGCGGCACCGGGATGCACCTCGGCATTGGCATCACCATTGCATTTTCCTACATCCTTTTCATGCAGGTATCCAAGTCGTTTGCCATTTCGGGAGGCTTGTCGCCCGCCCTCGCCGCTTGGATTCCCAACATCTTGTTTTTTGTAATAGGGATTTATCTGCTGATGAAGGCACCGAAATGAGGTGATATTCAGCACATTGTTATTTTTCTTCAAAAAAAGAGGCTGCTTTTGCCGACTTTTCCTTATTTTAGCCACTTCTTTCGGAAAACTAAAATTGAAGTATTATGCACATCGCAGTAGCAGGCAACATAGGCTCGGGCAAGACGACCCTCACGGGGCTTTTGGCCAAGCATTTCAACTGGAAACCTCACTATGAAGAGGTGGCGCACAACCCCTATCTCGACAGTTTCTACGAGGACATGCAACGCTGGTCGTTCAACATCCAGATCTTCTTCCTCAACAGCCGTTTTCGTCAGGTGATGGACATTCGCAAGAGCGGCGAGGATGTCATTCAAGACCGCACCATCTATGAGGATGCCTACATCTTTGCGGCCAACCTCTATTCTATGGGCCTGATGGAAACCCGTGATTATGAGAACTATCAGTCGCTTTTCGAGCTGATGACGAAGTTCCTCCAACCGCCTGACTTGTTGATTTACCTTCGCGCTTCGGTGCCGACATTGATTCGGCACATCGCCAAGCGCAACCGTGAGTTTGAGCAGTCGATCAGCATTAGTTACCTGACCAACCTCAACGAGCGTTACGAGAAATGGATCAGCGAATACAACGACGGCAAGCTGCTCATCGTCGACACGGACAACATCGACCTCGAAAACCCCGAGGACTTGAGTACGGTGGTCGACAGAATCGAAGCCTCGCTCAACGGATTGTTCTGACTGTAAAGCCATGCGATTTTCTCTCTAATTCTTGATAAATAAATATACTTGAAAATGAAAGTTATAGGAATCATACCATCTCGTTACGCCTCGACTCGTTTCCCAAGCAAGCCTTTGCAAATGATTAAGGGAAAGACGATGATCCAACGTGTTTGGGAACAGGCTTGGAAATCGAAACTGGACGCTGTCGTGGTAGCCACCGACGACATTCGTATCGCCGACGAAGTTTTGAAGTTCGGTGGCCAATATGTGATGACCGACCCCAACCATCGCAGTGGCACCGACCGTTGCCGCGAAGCGTTGTATATGGTTGAAGACCAATATGATGCGGTGGTAAATATACAAGGTGACGAGCCTTTCATCGACCCTGCCCAAATCAACCAAGTCATTGATTTGATTGGCCGTGATGATACGCAAATAGTGTCTTTGGCCAAGCGCATTGAGGACGAGGATGAGCTATTCAGCCCCAATGTGGTGAAGGTGGTGATGGACAAGGATGATAACGCATTGTATTTCAGCAGAAATTCCATACCTTTTATGCGCAATTTGGATCATGGCAAATGGCTGCAAAAAGGCGAGTTCTACAAGCATATCGGCCTTTATGCCTACAAGACCGAAACTTTGTGCCAAATCGCTGAAATGCAACCTTCTAAGCTGGAAATGGCTGAGTCGTTGGAGCAATTGCGTTGGCTGGAAAACGGCTTGCGTATACGGATGGGCATCACGCAAAAGGAAAGCCTGTCAATTGACACGCAAGAAGATCTTGAAAAAGCATTGCAATTCGCTCAGAATCAACTGATAGACTAATATGATTTCGATTGTTGAAGCCATTTCGGAACTTTTGTTTGTCCGCGATACCGTTGTGGTGCCCGGCTTGGGTGCCTTCGTGCGGCACGAGATTTCGGCAAAGGTGAATGTGGAAACGAACCGTTTTGTGTCACCTTCGTGCGAGGTTGGGTTTGACGCGAATCATCGTGAAGACAATGATTTGATTATCAATTATATTGCGGAGCGGAACGATTGGAACAAAACCCGCGCAAACCAGCAGTTGATGTTGTTTGTGACGGATACATTCGACAAGCTGAAGAAAGGGGAGAAGGTGGCTTTGGAGCGTATCGGAACATTGTCTTATAACTCTGATAATGAGCTTGTTTTTGAGCCTGACAATACCGTAAACTACAATCCTGATTCCTTTGGATTGCATGATTTCAATTGGGTTGCGACTGAAAACGAGGAGGTCAGGAAAGAAACAATGCAAAAAGCGGAGGAAAAGAACGATGCGGAGCCAGAGGAGGATTCAGTGAAAGTCGAGAAAGGGGTTTGGGTGATTATGCTGGCTTTGGCGCTCGTTTTGAGTGGGTGGTTCTATTACAAGGTGTTTCTGCACAAGGACGATTACAAGGAGCAATATGCGGAAACGCAAACCCAGACGAACGAAGCTCCAAGCGAAGGCGGGTTGACCGAAGAAAAGATTGCTGAAATGGTTGATCGGATGATTAGGGAGGAGTTGAGCAAACCATATTATGAGACGCCGAGAAAAGACACCATCCGCATCATTGCTGGGTGCTACGATCAAGTGGATTTTGCCCAGCGTGTTGTCGTTTCGTTGAGAAACAAGGGATTCCCGAATGCCTTCATGGAACAGCATGGCGAGCGTTGGTTTGTGGCCTACGACCGCTACCATACCGAAGAGGAAGCCTATGCCGCCCTTCGCGAAATCCGCGAATCGGGCAAAGGCAAAGGCTGGATTTTAAAATAGCCCCGTAGGGGCGACAGAATTTAGGCAGGTGATGTAAACCCCTGCCGATAAAAACGGCGCGGTGGTGTAAACTCCTGCCGGTAAAACCGAAAAAATATGTCAAAAAAGAACAAATTAGAGCGTTTCGCCGAGAACAAGACCTTCCCTAACCTGTTCGAATACAGTTATGAGCGTATTATGGAAGAAGGTTTTCCGCTGCAAGGCAAGTGGCACGAAGAGTTTTTCCACAACGACAACCCCATTGTGCTCGAATTGGGCTGCGGCAAGGGCGAATACACGGTGGGCTTGGCTCGTGCCCATCGCGACATTAATTATATAGGTGTGGACATCAAAGGCGCAAGGATTTGGCGAGGCCTGAAGCAGAGCAACGAGGAAGGCATGAAAAATGTGGCGTTCCTTCGCGCCCGTATCGACCAGATTGAACATTTCTTCGCTAAGGATGAGGTTTCCGAAATCTGGGTCACTTTCCCCGACCCACATCCGGGCGAGGGCGTGCGCAATGCGCGGCACCGTCTTACTTCGCCTGAGTTTTTGGAGCGGTACCGCAAAATTGTCCGTCCCGACGGCATCCTTAACCTCAAGACGGATAGTCCCATAATGTACGAGTTTACACTGCATGATGTAGTTGAAAAACAAGGTCTTCCACTACTCTATGCCACCGATGATCTTTACGCGAATGACGACAACCTCGAAGTGAAGACCATCCGCACCTTCTACGAACAGATGTGGCTCGACCAAGGCTTGACTATCAAGTATATTCGATTCAAGATAAATCCTTAACAATTAAACGATTAAACAATCAACACTTCAACAATATGTACACTGAAAACCAACAACTCTACATCGCGCATTGCGACAACGGGCCAATCTATATGGCGGGCAAAATGGCCAACCGCCACGGCTTGATTGCTGGTGCCACGGGTACGGGCAAAACCATTACCCTACAAGTGCTTGCCGAATCTTTCAGTCAGGCGGGCGTGCCTTGCTTCATGGCCGACATGAAAGGCGACCTCTCAGGCATCAGTCAAGCGGGAAAGATGAGCAGTTTCATCGAGAAACGCCTTCCAGAGTTCTTCCCAGTTGAAAACGCCGAAGGCGACAGCTCTCAACGCTCAACTTTCAACTCTCAACTCTTTAGCGGTTGCCCCACGCGCTTCTTCGATGTGTTTGGCGAACAAGGCCATCCGCTCCGCGCCACCATCTCCGACATGGGACCGCAACTTTTGGCCCGACTTCTCGGTCTCAACGAAACCCAAACGGGCATCCTCAACATCGTCTTCAAAATCGCCGACGACCGAGGTCTGCTTCTTATCGACATGAAGGACTTGCGCCTCATGCTCGACTATGTGGCCAAGAATGCTAAGGAGTTCACTACCACCTACGGCACCGTGTCTTCAGTAAGCGTCGGGGCCATCCAACGTGCATTGTTGGCTTTGGAAGCCGAGGGCGGCGACTTGTTCTTCGGCGAGCCTTCGTTCAATGTGTTCGACTTCCTCCAAACCGAGGGTGGGCGTGGCGTGATGAACGTTTTGGCTGCCGACAAGCTGATGCTCAATCCCAAGCTCTATTCCACTTTCCTGCTGTGGCTGTTGAGCGAACTCTACACCCAACTGCCCGAGGTCGGCGACCTGCCGCTGCCCAAGCTCATTTTCTTCTTCGACGAGGCCCACATGCTTTTCAAGGACACCTCGAAGGCACTGGTCGACAAGATTGAGCAGGTCATCCGTTTGGTACGCTCGAAGGGCGTGGGCGTGTATTTCATCACACAAAGCCCCGACGACATCCCGGATGCCATTGCCGGTCAGCTTGGCAATCGCGTCCTCCACGGACTTCGCGCCTACACTCCCAAAGAGCAAAAGGCCGTGAAAGCCGCCGCGCAAACCTTCCGCGCCAATCCGAACTTCAATACTGAAACGGCCATCCTTGAACTGGGTACGGGCGAGGCCTTGGTTTCGTTTTTGGACGAAAAGGGTGCGCCCAGCATCGTGGAACGCGCCAAAATCCTGTTCCCATTGAGCCAAATCGGGGCCATCACCGACGACCAGCGCCGCGACCTGATTCGCAAATCGCGCATCTACGGCGTGTATGACAAGAGTTTCGACCGCGAGAGTGCCTACGAAGTCCTCGTCGCGCAACAAAAACAGGAGGAAAAACGCCTTCAGAAAGAGGCCGAGGAGGAAGAAAAGCGCAAGGCCAAGGAAGCCAAGGAGAAGGAACGCGCAAGAAGCACCTCTTCAAGGTCGACGACCACAACAAGGAAAAAGAAATCGGCGGGCGCGAAAGCATTGGAAAAGACGCTCAACACGACCGCTACGACCATAGGCCGGAACCTTGGCAATTCGATAGTCCGCTCAATTTTGGGTAGCATTTTCAAGAAGAAATAGCCGCAACATCACTTGCTTGGGCTGATTTCTTGCAAAAACAAAACCGCTGCAACTACTTGATTATCTTGAGTTGCAGCGGTTGTTTTTGTTGCCCAACCAGGATTCGAACCTAGACTAACTGATCCAGAGTCAGTTGTGCTGCCATTACACCATTGGGCATCAAAATCGGCTGCAAAAATACGCTTTTTTTAAATGCTGCAAGAAAAAAAAGGGATTTTTTTTGAAAAATTTCGCTTCCTTCGCTTCATCTGTGTTAAGCGATTCAAAATCACTAATTATTGAACCTTGAACCCCAATTGTACGACAGCATGAAGGTAAGGTAGAACCACTTGTTGCGATCCGATGCCATGATGGCGGCTCCCAATGGGAAATACTCGGCTTTCACTTCGAGGTTGATGGCCCTAACTCGTGTTCGCGACTTGCCGAATTCGAAACTGAGGCCTGCCGAGGCGTGTGCGCCGGGAGAAAACTTGGTTTCGGTAATACCTTTGGTGAACGGTGCCCTGCTGAGGATGTCGATGTCCGATTGGAAGGTTTGCTCGTCGATTTTTTCGATGTATCCGCCAGAAGAAGAGGGTTGGTAGGTGACCACATAGTAATAATAGGGCTTGAGCAAGGCTAACGACGCCCCCAACCCATAGTTCCATCGCGTTTCGATGCCGCCCCAATAAGGTTTCCCGAAAATGCGTCGGCTTTCGCCATAACCGAAACGAAGGACAAAGGCATGGTTCAGCTTGCCGTAAACGAAAGGCCGCGTGTTGTATTGCGAGATGGTCACGGTCTTGATTTCCTTGGGCGAATGTAGCGAAACAGCTTCAGCAACCCAGTTCGTTGTCCGATTGATGGTCTTGATTTTCCCGATGTTGAATCCTATCCCGAACCCTTGAGAATGGATGGCCACTTTGAAAGTGTTCTGGCGGGTGTAGACCAACCTTTCTTCAATGGGTTTGTCGTCATCACTTTGGATGTCAATGTTTTGTGCGGACAATAAAAAAGGGCACGCTCCCAAAAGCGTGAACATGAGGATGCGCAGCAAGGGTCGTTTGAGGGCAATCATGGCCATGCCTCCCAACACCTGTATTAATAGCGCGTTTCCTTGATGTACTTTTGCGATTCGCCGTAGGCGGGGCAACTCTTGCTCGACCCGCAGGAGGTCAGGATAATGCCTGAAACAAAGGCGATTAGCAGAGTGATGGCAAGTTTTTTCTTCATAGCTATGTAATTTGACTTGCAAAGTAACGGATTTTTTCGCGAATTATTACCATCTTTGCAGAAATTTTGTGGATATGGAAGTAAAGAAACCCAATATTGATGAAAGTTGGTATCAAGTGCTGCGACCTCAATTCGAGGCACCCTATTTCGCTGACCTGAAATCTTTTTTGGTGAGCGAGAAACGGCAATACGTCGTCTATCCTCCCGGACCGCTGATTTTCAACGCTTTCAACCTCACGCCATTTGACAAGGTGAAGGTGGTGATTTTGGGACAAGACCCGTATCACGGCCCAGGGCAGGCGCACGGACTGTCGTTTTCGGTGCCTGATGGTGTGCCATTCCCACCGAGTTTGCAGAACATTTTCAAGGAATTGCATGACGACTTGGGCGTGCCTATCGCGCGGTCGGGCAATCTTGAGAAATGGGCGAGGGAAGGGGTGCTACTTTTGAACGCTTCATTGACGGTAAGGGCTGGCCAAGCGGCCTCGCATTCGCGCCACGGCTGGGAACAATTCACCGACGCTGCCATCCGTGCCCTCTCGGAACAACGTGAGCATCTCGTCTTCATCCTTTGGGGCAACTACGCCATCGCCAAACAAGCCTTGATTGACCCCTTCAAGCACTTGATTCTGAAGTCGGTGCATCCGTCACCGCTGTCGGCAAGCAGAGGGTTTTTCGGTTGCCATCATTTCTCGCAAACGAACAATTATTTGATACAGAACGGAATAGAACCTATTGATTGGAGTCTATAATGAAACTACGGATTGTACAGATGAAACTGATTTTGATAGAAAAATTAAAGGACACAAGCGTCCCATTTATACAGATTCCTTCTGGCGTCAGCCAATCTGTAAAATAGGATGCCTGCATCTATAGAATTTTGGAAAGAATCTGTAAAATCCGTGAAATCTGTAGTTAATAAACTCAATCGTGAAATTTGAAAAACAAAAATGAAACAAATCGTCTTCGCCACCAACAACAAGAACAAACTGCGCGAAATGCGCGAAATCATGGACGGCCTCTACGAGGTCTTGAGCCTCGACGACATCGGCTGTCACGAGGAAATCATCGAGGACGCCGATACCATCAAGGGCAACGCCAAAATCAAGGCGGATTTTATTACGAGTCGCTACCACATCGATTGCTTCGCCGACGACACCGGTCTCGAAGTGGAAGCCTTGAACGGCGCGCCGGGCGTGTATTCGGCGCGTTATGCCGGCGAGCATTGCAGCTATCAGGACAATGTGGACAAAATGCTTGCCGCCATGAAAGGCCAAGTCAATCGCAAGGCGGCTTTCCGCACCTGCATTGCGCTGAACCTCAACGGGAAATCCTACTTTTTCGAAGGCCGTTGCGACGGACAAATTACCGAGCAGCAGCGCGGCACCGAAGGCTTCGGCTACGACCCCATCTTCCAGCCCGACGGCTACGACCAAACCTTCGCCGAATTGGGTCTCGAAGTGAAAAACGCCATCAGTCACCGAGGAAGGGCTACGCAGAAATTGATTGGGTTTTTGAAAGGTGTTTGATTGGTGTTTTGATTAAAAGATTTTGATAAAAAACTGTATCTTTGTGGCTTGGTAGTTCATAGAGATTATTATGGAGATTATCAACAACATATCCAAAACCTTGAAAGACGACCTAATGGTGGAAATCAAGCCCGAAAGCAAGATTTCCATTGCGGCGTCGTGCTTTTCGATTTATGCTTTTCAAGAGCTGAAAGAGCAACTGAAGGATATCAAGGAACTTCGCTTCATTTTCACTTCTCCTACTTTTACTACAGATAAAGTGAGCAAGCAACAACGCGAGTTTTACATTCCGCGACTGAATCGTGAAAGAAGTTTGTATGGTTCTGAATTTGAAATCAAGTTGAGGAATGAGCTGACGCAGAAGGCCATTGCCAAAGAATGTGCGGAATGGATTAGGCAGAAGGCGTGCTTCAAGTCGAACAAGACCAATGAAAGCATGGTGGGTTTTGCCAATGTTGACCAGACCAATTACATGCCTTTAAATGGCTTTACTACTGTGGATCTGGGTTGCGAAAAAGGAGATAACGCTTATACGATGATCAATAAGTTTGAGGCACCGATGTCGAAAGCATATCTCGACCTTTTCGACCAAATCTGGAACGATAGTTCGAAACTTCAAGTTGTGACGGATGATGTGATTGACAACATTTCAAACGCTTATAAGGAAAACGCCCCTGAGTTCTTGTATTTCGTCACGCTTTACAACATCTTCCACGAGTTTTTGGATGACCTTTCGGAGGACGATTTGCCTAACGAAGCCACAGGATTTAAGGATAGCCAGATTTGGAACAAGTTGTACAATTTCCAGAAAGATGCAGCTTTGGCCATCATCAACAAATTGGAAAAATACAATGGTTGCATCTTGGCCGACAGCGTGGGTTTGGGTAAGACTTTTTCTGCGCTGGCCGTCATCAAATATTACGAGAACCGTAATAAGTCGGTGCTGGTGCTATGTCCGAAGAAATTGAGCGACAACTGGATGACCTACAGAAGCAATTACGTGAACAACCCCATTGCAAAAGACAGGTTGCGTTATGATGTATTGTATCACACGGATTTGTCGAGGACATCTGGCGTGTCGAATGGCATGGAACTGAACCATATCAATTGGGGCAATTACGACCTTGTGGTCATTGACGAAAGCCACAATTTCAGGAATGGTGGCAAGGTGACTGCGGCTGAGAATGATGAAGACCCGAAGGAAAACCGTTATCTCCGCTTGATGAACAAGGTAATCAAGGCGGGTGTGAAGACCAAGGTGCTGATGCTTTCTGCCACGCCAGTCAACAACCGTTTCAATGACCTAAAAAACCAATTGCAGTTGGCTTACGAAGGCGATGCTTCCAAAATCAATTCGTTGCTGAAAACGGAAAAACCCATCGATGAGATTTTCCGCCAGGCGCAACGGGCTTACAATGAATGGATAGATTTGCCTTTAGAGGCAAGGACGACCGAAAGATTGCTGAAATCTTTAAGTTTTGACTTTTTTGAGGTGCTTGATTCTGTGACCATTGCCCGAAGCCGTAAACACATCGAACAATTTTATGATACGGCGGACATTGGCAAGTTTCCGACCCGATTGAAACCCATCTCCAAGACTCCGCCTTTGACCGACATCGACAAAGCTATTACGTTTAGGGACATCATCGAAATCGTCCAACAACTCAACCTCTCTATCTATACGCCGTCGGCGTTCATCCTGCCCAGTCGGAAAGACAAATACGGCATTGACACGGAAGATGAACTGGATGCAGAAACGGGTTCGCACCGTCTTTCCATCGAAGATCGCGAATTGGGTATCCGTCGTTTGATGGGCATCAATATGCTGAAACGCCTAGAAAGTTCGGTGAACTCATTCCGACTGACCATCACTCGAATCCAACAGCTTATTGCCAATATGATTGATAAGATTGACTCGAGGTCGGAAGACGAGTATGTGGAGGAATTTGATTTTGAAGACCTTGACATTGAGGATGAAGGCGACACCATCATCGGCAACAAAAAGAATAAAATCGACCTCCGTGATATTGACACCATCACATGGAGAAAGTATCTTGCCGATGACAAAGAACGTTTCGACCTGTTGCTCCTGATGCTGAAGGACATCAATCCGGCTCATGATAGTAAGTTGCAGCAGTTGTTTTGCGATTTGAAGGAAAAGTTTTCGCATCCCATCAATGGAAACAACAAAAAGGTAATCATTTTCACGGCTTTTGCCGACACTGCGGATTATCTTTACAAGAACTTGTCGCCCTTGATTTTGGAAAAGCCGGGGTTGCATACGGCAATGGTTTCTGGAACCATTGAGGCAAAATGTACGGTCAAGCTGAAGCAGAAAACAGACTTCAACACGGTTCTGACTTTGTTTTCGCCGATTTCCAAAGAAAAAGAGGTGCTATTCCCCAATGTAAAGGAAGAGGTGGATGTGCTGATTGCGACGGACTGCATCTCGGAAGGCCAGAACCTGCAAGATTGCGACTACCTTATTAATTATGACATCCATTGGAATCCAGTTCGCATCATCCAGCGGTTTGGGCGCATCGACCGTATCGGAAGCAAGAATGAGGTAATCCAACTTGTGAACTATTGGCCCGACATGGAGCTTGACGATTACATCGACTTGAAAGGCCGTGTGGAGTCGAGGATGAAGATTTCGGTGCTGACCAGTACAGGCGACGACAATCCCTTGTCGTTGGAAGAAAAAGGCGATTTGGAATACCGTCGCCAACAACTCAAACGCCTGCAAGAGGAAGTGGTTGACCTCGAAGATATGAACACGGGTATCAGCATTATGGACTTGGGCCTGAATGAGTTCCGTCTCGACTTGTTGGATTATATGCACGATGGCCACGACATCGAACATACGCCATACGGCATGCATGCCGTAGTGAAAGGTGGCGAGGGTATGCCTGCTGGCGTGATTTATGTCCTTAGGAACCGTTCCGAAGGGGTTAATATTGACCATAAGAACCAGTTGCATCCTTTCTATCTGGTGTATGTGGCCGATGACGGCGGTGTGGTGGTGAACCATCTTTCTCCCAAGACCTTGCTTGACGATTTCAGGCTCCTGTGCAAAGGCAAGACGAAACCCGAAAAAACGCTTTGTGTCGCTTTTAACAAGGAAACGAAGGACGGCAAGAATATGAAGCATTACTCTGAATTGCTTGGCAAGGCCATCCAATCCATCATTAATGTGAAGGAGGAGATCGATTTGGATTGCTTCCTTGATGGGGTCCAAACGGAACTTTTCACCAAGGAAATCAAAGGTTTGGATGATTTTGAATTGATTGACTTTTTAATCGTGAGGTGATGTTTGCTCTGCCTGCCACAACGGAAATCAAGAAATCGCTGCCGAAGAAAGCCATCTATGAGAAGTTCGGTTTGAAGTCGGCGCAGCGCGATGCCTTTGATGCCGACATCAGTCGCATCGACATCGTGAATGTGGTTTCGCCTTCCACTGTACCTGGCTTGAAGGCAGGGGAACGGGTGAAAGAATTCTATGTTTTGCTCGTCACGCTGAAACGCCAGCACTATGACGAGAAAAGCATCCTGCTTTTGACCAAGTTGATTAAACAGAACATGATTTTCGCTTTGGTTTACAGCAACATGGTGCGTTTTGCTGTTGTCCACGAAAAGCTCTTTGCTTTGGATTGGGAACTGTTGGAAGATGCCGCATTGCCCCTGATGGGGCTTGACTTGGACAAGGTGTGGGAGAATCTGGTAACGACCATTGGCAGCTTCGAGGTGATGGAAGGCGTGACCATGGAAGAACAGATTGCCATTGACGGAGAAAAGCAGAAAGTCATCAAGCAGATTGAAACACTTGAGAAGAAACTGAAGGCTGAGAAACAACCGAAGAAAAGGTATGGGTTGTATAAACAGATTCAGGAGTTGAAAGAGAATTTAGAGCCATAAAAGCTGTTTTTATCTTTTATTCGTAACTTTTTTACAAAAAATTCAATTATTTTTGTATCTATTTCAATTATTATATCTATTTTTGTAGCGAAATAACAAAAATACACAAAAATGATACGAGAATTTTGGGCCGAGAATTTCCTATCCATAAAGGAACGGCAAACACTGAACTTTGAAACCAAATCGAAAGAAGAAGAATGGGCTTCTGTAGAAATGGGTAGCGAGAAGCGTGTTAATAAATTGGCAGTGATTTATGGTGCCAATGCATCTGGAAAATCAAATATGTTATTGGCGATACAAAATGTCTTTGAACTTTTGTTCTTTGCGAGAAGTGATCGGCAATCTTCTGTTAGGACAAGAAGGCCGTTTGCGTTAAGTTCAAAAGAACCAACTAGGATGTTTGTTTCTTTTTATGCCAACCATATAAGGTATGATTATACTGTTTCATATATTAAGGAACATATTATTGATGAACTGATGGAATGGTATCCTAATGGAGCAAAATCCCTCTTTTACGAAAGGCGTTTTGTGTCACCTGAAGCTCAGGCGGAAATTAAATTTGGTTCAAGCCTTAAAATCTCGGCTAGGACTAAGGACGCTTTTTTGCAAAATACCCTTAACAACCATTCGGTTTTGTCTGTTTTCCAAAAAATATCATTTGAAACAGACGCGAAACCAATAGCGGACCTTTATTATTGGTTGGAATTATATGTGCACGAGATAAATAGTCACCAAGGTTCCCTCCAAAGAGTGTTAAAATCAATTGAAGAAAATGCTGAGGCAAAGCGATTCTACCTTCAATTGTTGCAAAAGGCAGATTTCAATATAGTTGATTTCTATACGGAAACAGTCACTGAAGAATTCCCCAGAAGGAGATCGGTGTTTGAGGATGAATCGCCTTTTTCTGAAAATAGAGTATTCCAAATTGAGCGAATAAAGGTTTATTTTGTTTGTGCGGCAGGAAATGATAAGTTCGTATTGAGTTATGATGAACAGTCAGAAGGTACTAAGAAATTTTTGTCGAACTTGTCGTCTCTATATAAAGCGATAACGGAGAATCATGTGTTTCTTATTGATGAAATCGATTCTGAATTACATGATGATTTGCTGCTCTTTTATTTAAACACATTCATTATGAATTCTAAGGAGTCGCAATTGATATTTACAAGTCAGGAAACGTCATTATTAAATGAGGACTTGTTGAATACACATCGTGATTTTGTGTTCTTTGCGGAGAAAGACCGCGCTGGGGCGTATTCAGAATACACCCGCGCAGATGAATATGGATTGCATAAGAATCTGTCATTATACAAATCATACAGGAACGGCCGGTTAGGTGCAATCCCCCAATTAGGTTCACCTTTATTATATATTGAGAGCAATGAAGAAGATTAAAGATTCTATTTTGGTGATTGGAGAGGCGATTACGGAATACTATTATTTCAATTCGCTGAAAGATGATTTCAGACAACTTACAATAAAGCCAACATTCCCCAAGCATTCAACGGGTTTGGACTATCTTGAGCAAGAGATAGATAAAGCAATAGATGCAGGCTATTCTTTAATAATATGTGTTATTGACATGGACAACAAAAAAGAAGGGAAGGAAAAACATGAATATGAAAAATTCAAGAATCGCATGAACGGCGTTCATGAAATAAAGAAGTCCGATTATCAATATGAAATCCGTTTCATCGAAAATGAACGTTGTACCGAAATCTTTTTCTTGTTTTATTTTGCATATACAACCCGATGTTTCCAAAATCAACCAGAGTTGCTTCAAGCATTGAACAAAAAATGTGTTTATGAGAAAACAGAAGAGTTTTTCAAAAAGCACTCGCTTCACCAGTATTTCGAGAAAACAGGAGGTGATTTAAAGAAAGCCCTTTATAATGCAGCGAAATCCATGAAGGAAAAAGAGGAAACAGGAAGAGATTATACATACTCTCAGATGGCAGAACTGTTTGAGGCATTAGGAATTAAAGCAGAATAATAATACCAACAAAGTAAATGAACAAAACAAAGTCTAGAAATACAGTAATAATTACTATTTGCATTGCCTCGGCACTGATTTGTATAGCACTGACATTTTGGGGTAATTGGAAAAACAATGGTGTATTGACAACTGATGCTTTTATTGGTGTGATGGCAACATTTATTGGAATATGCGCAACGATTATTGTTGGAGTTCAAATTGTTAATCATTTCGAACTGAGAAGAATGCAAGAAAATATTAAAGCAATAGAAGAAGAAAGAAAGGAAATGAAAAATCAACAAGAAGATTTTTCTGTTAAAATGTATAATTCAAGATTGTGCATGGAAAATGCATTTACGGTAATCGCAATGCTAGCAGAAAAAGAAGGCGATAATGCTTTGGAATTTACTGCTTGGGTTTATTCCATTATTATAAACAATTGGGATAGTTCTCGCGCAGATGTACTATTAAGTAGATATATTAGAGCAAGTGAGTTGTCTATAATGGTTTTCAAGAATCAAAATGAAAGAGTTGATTTAGCAAAAGAATTATATGCGGCTTTAGCATTTTTTAAAGTACCTGATGATATTAAGTACTATGAAGAAATAATGAAATTTCATTTTGCATTGAGATCGCTCCTAAAAAGCGTATATTCCAGTAATGCAAATAATAACTAATGATTATATGGACAAACTAAAACTCCAAACCCACAACATCGTGGACGAAAACTATAATGTACCCAATAATTGAGACTGCAAATATATTGAATTAATGTGAAACA
>CAMVCZ010000053.1 GCA_947166105.1 uncultured Bacteroidales bacterium | reverse complement strand
AAAGCATACGTTTTCCCCGGTCAAGGAGCCCAGTTTGTGGGGATGGGCAAGGACTTGTACGACAATTTCCCCAAGGCCAAAGACATGTTCAAGAAAGCCAACAACATCTTGAAATTCAAGATTACCGATGTGATGTTTGAAGGCACTGACGACGACTTGCGCCAAACCAAGGTGACGCAGCCGGCCATTTTCCTTCATTCGGTCATTTTGGCTTCGCTGCTTGAGGAGTTCGACCCCACGATGGTGGCAGGCCACTCTTTGGGCGAGTTTTCGGCTTTGGTCGCCAATAAGGTATTGACTTTCGAGGACGGTTTGCGTCTCGTCAGCAAGCGTGCTATGGCCATGCAGAAGGCCTGCGAAGCCCAGCCCGGCACGATGGCAGCCGTTGTGGGGGGTGAGGACAGCCTGATTGAGAGTGTCTGCGCTTCCATCAAGGATGCCGTGGTGGTGCCCGCCAACTACAACTGCCCTGGCCAATTGGTGATTTCGGGTTCAATTGAAGGCGTGGCAGCCGCTTCCGAGAAACTGAAGGAGGCAGGCGTGAAGCGTGTGGTGCCCCTGAGCGTGGGCGGCGCGTTCCATAGCCCGCTGATGGAACCGGCCCGCGTGGAGTTGGCCGAGGCCATCAAGGAGACCACTTTCAGCCAAGGCATCTGCCCAATTTACCAAAATGTCACCGGACAATCGGTCAACGACCCCGAAATCATCAAGAAGAACCTTATTGCCCAACTGACTTCGCCCGTGCTTTGGACGCAGACCATGAGCAACATTTTGGCCAACGGCGTGCGCACTATCGTTGAGGTGGGCCCCGGCACTGTGTTGCAAGGCTTGTTCCGCAAGATGGACCGCAACCTTGAACTTTCAAGTGCCACCGTGGGAGCCGCTTCGTAAGCTATGGACAACAACAAGATGCGGTCTCTCACAGTGTCTTTGCTTTTCATGGCGGGGATACTTGTGGGCATATTAATTAAAGGAGGGCAGCAACGCAAGCAGACCATCAATGTAGAGGGTGTCAGCAAGTTTGACGAAGTGATGTGGTATGTCGGCAACGATTATGTCGATGTGCCCGACGCTCAAAAGTTGCAAGACGACGCCATCGCTGCCATGATGGACAATCTTGACCCGCATAGTGCCTACGTTTCGTTGGAAGAGTTCAATGAGATGAACGAACCGCTTTTGGGCAGTTTCGACGGTATCGGTGTGCAGTTCCGTTTGGAGAAAGACACCATCGCCGTTGTCAGTGTCATCAAGGGCGGTCCTTCCGAGAAGGTGGGCATATTGGGCGGCGACCGAATTATTTACATCGACGACACCCTTGCGGCAGGCGTGAAAATGACCAACGAGAAGGTGATGCGCAAGCTGAAAGGCCCGAAACACACAAAAGTGAGGGTGAAAGTGCTACGCCGTGGCGTGGATGGACTGCTTGATTATACCATCACCCGCGCTGCCATCCCGACCTATAGTGTAGACATTGCCTATATGCTGGACGAGACTACAGGTTTCCTGAAACTCAGCAAGTTTTCTGCAACCACCGTTGAGGAGTTTAAGAAAGGGGTGCGCGAACTGAAGTCGCAAGGCATGAAGCAGTTGGTCTTTGACCTACGCGGCAATACAGGTGGCTACCTCAATGCTGCCGTCGACATTGCTGATGAATTTTTGCCCAAAGGCAGTCTGATTGTCTATACCGAAGGGCGCAATCGTCCGCGTCAATACATGAAAGCGCTTCGCCGTGGCATGTTGGAAGATATGCCCGTGGTGGTGCTCATCGATGGCGAGTCGGCCAGCGCGAGCGAAATTGTGGCAGGAGCATTGCAAGACAATGACCGAGGCACCATCATCGGACGACGTTCTTTCGGAAAGGGCTTGGTGCAGGAGCAAATCATGCTCAGCGACCAGTCGGCCATCCGCCTCACCGTAGCGCGGTATTATACGCCCACAGGCCGTTGCATCCAAAAACCTTTCGACGGCGACCGCGAGAAGTATGTTTTCGAGTCGTTTGAGCGTTACGAGAACGGTGAACTTTTCCATCCCGACAGCATACATTTTGCTGATTCGCTGAAATTTACAACGCCGAAAGGCAAAACTGTCTATGGCGGTGGCGGCATCATGCCCGATATTTATGTGCCGCTTGTCGACGACAGCACCGAGTATTATTTCAACCGTATCGCCAACCTTGGTCTGCTCTACCAATATGCCTTCGACTATACCGACAAGCACCGTGCGCAACTGCAACGCTATAAGACAGTTAAGACTTTCGACCAGTCGTTTGCAGTGACTGATGTGATGTTCAACGAATTGGTGAAGTTGGCTGATGAAAAAGGCATCAAAGGCACTGACGAACAAAAACAGGTGGCGCGGAAAGAGGCCAACATTCTCTTGAAAGCCTACATCGCCCGCAACCTTTTCGATGACGAAGGCTTCTATCCGATTTATGCTCCGATGGACGAGGTGTTGCAAAAAGCCATTGAGACTTTGCGCCAAATGGAAAAGTGATTGCTCACTTCAACCTCTTGATGGCTATGAAAGCCAACCATGCCTGAGAGTATTAAAGGTAAGGAAACAACGAAAAACCCGCTGATATTCAGCGGGTTTTCTTTCAAATCTCGTGGAGCATAACGGAGTCGAACCGATGACCTCTTGCATGCCATGCAAGCGCTCTAGCCAACTGAGCTAATGCCCCTTGCTTTTGACGCTGCAAAAGTACAACTTTTTTCTTTTGCTCCAACACTTTTTGGAAAATTTTTTTCTTTTCCGAAAATTTTCTCGAAAAGAGGGGATTATTTCTTCAAAGTTATCCTAAAAGTCGTCCCTTCGCCGACCACCGACGACTTCACGAAAATCTTGCCTTTGTGGTAGTCCTCTATGATGCGTTTGGCCAACGAAAGCCCGAGGCCCCAGCCGCGTTTCTTGCTCGTGAAGCCAGGGTTGAACACCTGCTTGATTTGCGACTTCGGGATGCCTTTGCCAGTGTCGCTCAGGTCCAAATGGATGTGGTCGCCGTCGTCGATGAGGTCGAGGGTGATTTTGCCCTTGTCGCCCATTGCGTCAACGGCGTTTTTGGTCAGGTTTTCCAAAACCCAGCGGAACAGCGAGGGAATCAACGGCATAACCAATTCACCTTCAGGCAAGTTGATTTCAAACTCGAATTTCTTGGAGAACCGTTTTTGCAGGTAGTCCATCGTGTCGCGGATGAGATAGTTGATGTCAGTAGGCTCAGGCACGGGCACGGAGCCGATTTTCGAGAAACGGTCGGCCACGATTTGCAGCCGCTCGATGTCTTTTTCCATCTCGTGCGTGCCCACAAAAGGCTCCTCTTGCATTTTCAGCAACTCAATCCAGCCCATCAGCGAGGAGAGCGGAGTGCCCAACTGGTGCGCGGTTTCCTTGGCCATGCCTGCCCACACTTGGTTTTGCTCCGAGCGGCGGGCGTAGCTGAAAAGGAGGTAGGCCACAATAAGGAAAAGTGCAAACACAACCAATTGAATCATAGGGTAATAGCGCATCTGTTCCACCAAATCTGAAGTGCGGTAGAAGACGGTGGCCTTGCCCGTGTTCATAAACTCGATTTGCAGCGGGTCGTTCTCGTCGCGCATGAATTCCAATTGTTGGGTCACATAATTGCGGTCTTTCATCAACAGCGAGTCTAAGTTGCCGAAACTCAGGATTTGGCTTTGGTCTTCGTTGGTGATGATGACGGGCGCGCCCACCGAATTGAGGGTGATTTCCTCCATGAAATGGTCAATCATACCCTCCAAAACAGCCTTCAACTCCGTGTAAATCAGCGACTCGTTGTAATGCAAGTATTGCACCGAGCCATAGCCGGGGTCGATTTTGATGGGCGGGAACTTGGAGTAATAATGCTTCATTTCGCCATCGAAGGTCTTCTTGCCTTCTTGCGTCGGCGGCAGGTTACTCGAAAAGATGATGTTGTCTTTCGTGTCGGTGATGACCAAAGGGATGCTGATGTTGTTTTGGATGATTTCGAGGTAGATGGCGGTGTTCTCGTTGGTCGAAATGTCGATGACGCGACGGTAGGCATTGGCCAAAAGGTCGACGCGCAGTTGTTCTTGTTCGCTCACTTTGTTGAAAAACTCCTCCGTCGATTTCATCATTATGGCCTGTTGCTCCATAGCGGCAGCCCACATTTTCACCTGTCGGGTTTCTTGCTCGGCGATGGACTTCACAAGGCGGTTGGTGTACCAAAGCGAGGCCGCAATGATGAGCAGGGCGATGATGGCCAAAGCCCATTTCCAGTGCTTTTTGTTCGTGTAGAGGTTCGCTTTCATTAAATCTTCTTCCTCATTCTGCCCACTGGAATCCCCAACTGCTCACGATATTTCGCCACAGTGCGCCGTGCGATGGGGTAGCCCTTGTCTTTCAGCACGAGCATCAGTTGCTCATCGGTCATGGGGTTGGCCTTGTCCTCGCTGTCGACGCTGTCCTTCAGGATTTTCTTGATTTCGCGGGTCGAAACCTCTTCGCCTTCCTCGTTGGTGATGCCTTCGCTGAAGAAGAATTTCAGCAGGCGGGTGCCGTATGGAGTTTGCACATATTTGCTGTTGGCCACGCGAGAAATGGTGGAAATGTCCAATCCAACCTTATCGGCTACATCCTTGAGAATCATTGGCTTGAGTTTGGTTTCATCGCCCGTGAGGAAATACTCCTCTTGGATGTCTACTATGGCTTTCATCGTGACATACAGCGTGTTTTGCCGCTGGTTGATGGCATCGATGAACCATTTGGCGGAGTCGATTTTCTGCTTCACGAACTGCACGGCCTCTTGCATTTGGCGCGTGTCCTTGCTCTTGGAGAAGTCCTCTAACATCTTGATGTAACTCTTGCTGACGTGCAGTTCGGGTGTGTTGCGCCCGTCCAACGAAAGTTCCACCTTACCGTCCCTGACGAAAACGAAGAAATCGGGGGTGATGTAGTGGATGTTTTTCGTGCCTGAGGTGGAGGCATCGGCGGGCTTTGGGTTGAGTTTCAGGATTTCGTCTAAGGCGGGCTTCAGTTCGCGGTTGCTGACCTCCATCTTCTTGGCAATCTTGTCGTAATGCTTGCGCGTGAATTCCTCAAAAAAGTCTTTAATGATGGCGATGGAGAGGCTGTAGTCCTTGAAAGGATTGTCCTCTTGATGGCGCTTGAGTTGGATGAGCAGGCACTCTTGCAGGTCGCGGGCGGCGATACCAGGCGGGTCGAGTTCCTGAACGATGTGAAGCACCTCGGCCACTTCCTCTTCCGTGGTGGATACGTTCATTGTGAAAAGCATGTCGTCCACGATGTTGGGCACGGAGCGGCTGAGGTAGCCGTTGTCGTCCAAGTTGCCAATGATGTACTGCCCGATTTCGCGTTGTTTTTCGGTCAGGTCGCGATAGGCAAGTTGTTGGTTCAGATAGTCTTGGAAGGTTTCTTCATTGACAATCGGAGCCTCGTAAGGGTCGTCATCGGGGCTGTAGTTGTTGGCCTGCAACTTATAGGAATAGTCGTCAATGTCCTCATCTTGGAGGTAGTCGGTGATGTCGAATTCGTCGTCCTTGCTGAAATCGACTTCCTCATCGTTATAGTCGTCGTTTTCGCCGTTGTCGGTATCTTCAGTGATTGGCTCATTGTCCTCGTAATCATCGTTTTCGTGCGATTCTTCCAAGGCGGGATTTGCCTCAATTTCTTCCTTGATGCGTTGCTCAAGTTCGATGATGGGCAGTTGCAGCAGTTTCATCAGTTGGATCTGCTGCGGCGACAGTTTCAGTTCCTGCCGCTGGGTTTGAGTCAATCGTTGGTTGTGCATGATATTTCTTATTTGTCGGGGCCTTCGACAGGCTCAGGCTCCCTTAACCTCTGTAAAAGCGAAGGTCCCAGAGCTCGTCGAAGGGCAGTCATTAATACAAACAATTCTTAGGTGTTCTCGGGAAAGGAATCACGTCGCGGATGTTGCCCATGCCCGTGATGAAGAGCATAAGACGCTCGAAACCAAGGCCATAACCCGAATGAGGCACGGAACCGAAGCGACGGCTGTCTAAGTACCAGTTCATGCTTTCCTCAGGGATGCCCACTTCGTGCATACGGGTGAGAATCTTATTGATGTCGGTTTCTCGCTCGCTGCCACCGATGATTTCGCCGATGCCGGGGAAAAGCACGTCCATAGCGCGGACGGTCTTTCCGTCTTCGTTCTGCTTCATGTAGAAAGCCTTGATTTCCTTGGGATAATCAGTCAAAATAACGGGCTTCTTGAAGTGCTTCTCGACGAGGTAACGCTCGTGCTCGGATTGAAGGTCAACGCCCCAACCATCGACGGGATACTGGAACTTGCCCTTCTTATTATAATTCGAGTTGTGCAAGATGTCAATAGCCTCGGTGTAGGTCAAGCGGACAAACTCATGCTCAAGCACAAAATGCAGTTTGCTGATGAGTTCCATCGATTTCTCGTCCTCTTTCTTGCCCTTTTCTTCGTCTTGCAGGCGCTTGCTGAGGAACTGGAGGTCGTCCATGCAGTTGTCCAAAGCATACTGAATCAAGTATTTGAGCATCTCCTCGGCCAAGTCCATGTTGTCGTTGATGTCGTAGAAGGCCATCTCAGGCTCAATCATCCAGAACTCGGCCAAGTGGCGCGTGGTGTTCGAGTTTTCGGCGCGGAAGGTCGGACCGAAAGTATAAATCTTGCCCAAGGCAGTGGCTGCCAACTCGCCTTCCAACTGACCCGAAACGGTGAGGTTAGTCGACTTGCCGAAGAAGTCTTGTTTATAGTCGATGTTGCCTTGCTCGTCGCGAGGTGGGTTGTTCAAGTCCAAGGTGGTCACTTGGAACATTTCGCCGGCACCTTCGCAGTCGGAGGCGGTGATTAATGGCGTATGGATGTTGTAGAAGCCTTTCTCAGTGAAGAACTTATGGATGGCGAATACCATGGCGTGGCGCAGACGCATCACGGCACCGAAAGTGTTGGTGCGGAAGCGCAGGTGAGCGATGTCGCGAAGGAACTCCAAGGAGTGCTTCTTGGGTTGCAGCGGGTATTCGTCGGGGTTGGCCGGTCCGAACAGCCCGATTTCCTTCACCGAAAGCTCCACGGCCTGACCGCTACCCATCGAAGCGACCAAGACGCCCTTGGCCCACAACGACGCACCGGCGTGCATGAGGGCAAGATTCTCTTCGGGAATCACGTTCAGGTCGATGACCAATTGCAGGTTGTTGATGGTGGAGCCGTCGTTCAAGGCGATGAAGGCCACGTTTTTGCTGCCGCGCTTGTTGCGCACCCAGCCCATTACAGTAATCTCATTGTCAGAGGCTTGCATCTGCAAGGCTTGCTTGATTTCTACTCTTTTCACGGTATTCTGGATTATTATTTGTCACTCGTTTAAATTTAATGCAAAGAAACGAAAAAAATCTCAATTCAGCTTTGAAAAATCCTTTATATTTGCAATCAATATGGCAAACACATACACACAATTGTACGTTCACATCGTGTTTCATACAAAGAGCACGGGCATCATCATGCGTGACGAGGATTTGGAGCGTATATTCCAGTATATTGGTGGAGCCATTCGCGGCGAAGGGGGCATCCCATTCGCCGTAGGTGGTGTGGCCGACCATGTCCATATTTTGACGACATTGCAGTGTCAGTCCGTCTCGGATGGAGGGGACTACGAAATATATTCTTACTCAGGCCGAACACCATAAAGTCGAGTCCTACCATGATGAGTATGTGGGCATTTTGGAGAACTATGGAGTTGATTATGACGAGCAGCGTGTTTTTGAGGATTGATGGACGTGTGACGTGGGGTTAAAGACGGGGATTTTATCCCCGCTTAGTGTCCGCCGTCACTCCGTGACTGTGTCGCAAAAGTCACGGAGTGACGACGGATATTAGGCAGGCGATGCAGCCCCGAAGGGGCGAAATCCCTGCCGATAATGAAAAAAATGACGAAAAGAAAATATCAAACAATGAATACCGTAGTATTAAGAAAATGGTCATCCACAGACAAAGCCGAATTAATCACGTTATGTAACGCCGTCGACCGCACCTTTTTGTCCGACAGAATGCCATTTCCTTATACCGAAGATGATGCCGATTGGTGGTTGGGAATGGTTAGCTTGAATGAAGGAAAGAACGGACTTTTCCGTGCCATCACAGTGGATGGCAGAATCATAGGAAGTGTTTCCGTGGAGCGTAATTCGGGCGATAAAAATGAAGGCGAACTTGGTTATATGCTGTTGACTGAGCATTGGTCGAAGGGGTTTGCTACGGATGCCGTCACGCAAATTTGTGAAATTGCGTTTCGTGAATTGGATCTCGATAAGATAACGGCTAAAGTTTATGAGCGCAATATTGCCTCCATTAGGGTTTTGGGAAAGAACGGCTTCGATTTTGACAGTCACGGAGTGACGGCAGACATTAAGCAGGCGGTGAAGTCCGTAAGGACGGAACCACTGCCCGATAGTGCCCAATATATCATCGCCGGCCCCTGCAGCATAGAAAGCGAAAACCAGATAATGGCCACAGCGCAAGCCTTGGCCAAAATCCCCGAGGTGAAAATGCTGCGTGGCGGCATCTGGAAACCCCGCACCCGCCCCGACGCTTTCGAGGGCAGGGGAGAGGAAGGCTTGGTGTGGCTCCGCGAAGCGAAAAAGGAAACGGGTTTGCCCACCGCAACCGAAGTGGCCACGCCAGAACATGTCGAATTGGCCTTGAAATACGAGGTTGATGCGCTATGGATTGGGGCGCGGACGGTCGTCAATCCGTTCTCGGTGCAGCAGTTGGCCGACGCCTTGAAAGGTGTCGATGTTCCCGTGTTCATCAAAAACCCCATTTCGCCCGACTTGAACCTTTGGCTCGGTGCTTTCGAGCGTTTCCAAAAGGCGGGCGTGAAACGGTTGGCGGCCATCCATCGCGGCTTCTCTTATTATAAGGAGTCGCCGTATCGCAATTTCCCGATGTGGGAAATCCCCATCGAACTGACGCAACGGCTGAATGTGCCGCTCATCACCGACGTGAGCCACATTTGCGGCAATCGCGAATTGTTGTTGCCCACGGCACAAAAGGCCCTTGACCTTGCCACGGACGGCCTGATGATAGAATGTCACATCAATCCTGACGAGGCTTTGACCGATGCCCGCCAGCAAATCACGCCGGAGCAATTGAAAACATTGCTCTCCAACTTGACCTTCCGCGCCAAAAACTCAGGCAGCGTAGAGCGCGACTTGGCCAACCTTCGCGGCGAAATCGACGACATCGACGCGGAGTTGCTGCAACTATTAGCGCGACGCATGGAAGTCAGTGCGCAGATTGGGGAATACAAAAAACGCAACAATGTGACCGTGGTGCAGATGGACCGCTGGAAGAAAATCCTCGCCGATCATATCGCCACAGGCAACGACTTGGGCTTGTCGCCACAATTAATTAATGAGGTGTTCGAGGCCATACATCAGGCGTCCATCGAGCGGCAGAGCCGCATCATGGAAAGCAATTCCAATCAGTTGTAAATCACCAATTTGTTTCCGTCGAATTGGGTGTGGTATTGGATGAGGGGATAGACAGGAACGCCGTCGGTGGGGAAATTGGGAATCATGTCGGGTTCGGCAATGAGGATTTGTCCATTCAAAATGTTGTAGTATGCGTTGTTGCAGCGATCTATCACCCAGCCTCCATCCACCACCAAGCGCGTGGTATTGCCTTGGCCGTCGGTGCAGGCATCAGGATAGTTGGGCGGCATACGGTCGTAGGCAGCAAAAGTGTCCTCGATGTTGTCGGCATCGGGCCTACGAAACACGATAATGCCTCGGCTTGTGCTTTCCACTTCGGAAGTGATGTATTCCCAGCCGCCAATGATATGTAGGTTATGGTATTCTATTTTGTTCGGGTAAATCGTGATGGGGTAGGGCAGAACCGGTCTGTTGGGGTTCTCAGGGTACTTTTGGCAGCCGTTTAGGAGGGTGGCGGCGCATATTAATATTAATAGGTGTAGAATCGTGCGTTTCATAACTGCAAAGAAACGTTTTTTTTAGCGAAATCGTATGTCTTTGCGGGAAAAATATTACATTTGCCCGCAAAATCTAAAGCCATGAAGAAGAAAATGACCTTGATTTCGTGCCTGATGGTGCTCGTTTTGCTGTTCGGTTCGTGCGCCTCGTCGCAGTCGTCGCGGGCCATTCGGAAAGCCGAAAGGCAGATGGAAAAGATGGAAAAGCGATCGAAGAAACAGTATGAGCAGGCCAAGTCGGCACACTACAAGCATCAGGCAAAAAAGACCAAACAAATGATCAAAAAAGACAAACGACACGCCGAAAGGATGCGTCGGAGACAACGGAGCAATCCGTTTTTCTCCTGATTCAGGCTTGTTTTATTCTGATTCAATCCAAAAATTTCAAGTTTTTGACCTGATTTTTGGAGAAAACCGAAAAAAAGCGAAAAAAAGAGCAAAAAATAGATTTACCATAAATGATTATATATCAAAATGTTGTATTGGATTTCAAGTTTTTCTTGAAGAAAAAAACGCCGAAAATGAATTTTTTTCTTGCGTACTTTCCAAGAAGGTTGTAATTTTGACGACTTTTAATGCACTAAACAAAGTAGTATTACATAAAATTACAAGGTATGTTTAAAAATTTACTAATGACCCTTGCCGTGATCCTGGCCACCTGCACGATGACCATGGCACAAGCGCAAGGAAGACTCAAAGGCAAGATTACCGATGACTCAGGAGAACCGGTACCATTTGCAAACGTCATTGTTGAAAAGGGCGGAACGCAAGTGGGTGGTGCATCCTCGGACTTTGACGGTAATTATGACATCAACCCGATCCCTCCGGGAACCTACACGCTGAAGGCAAGCTGTATCGGCTTCAATGCGTTTGTTGTGAACAACATCGTCATTCCGGCCAACAAGATTACCTTCTACAACTTCAAGATGGCCAGTGGCGCAATCAACCTGAACGAAGTCACGGTCGTCGACTATGAAATTCCTCTGATTTCGGCGGATAACACCACACAGGGTGCATCCATCACCGCTGAGGAAATCTCCAAGTTGCCGGTGCGTTCGGCAGAAGGCGTCGCCGCCAGCGTCGGTGGCGTGTTCTCGGCCGACGGTGAAGTCGGCTCCATCCGTGGTTCGCGTGAAGGTGCCGTCTACTACATCGACGGCGTGAAAGTTATCGGTAGCGGAAGCGTCCCGCAAGGTGCCATCGACCAAGTCGACGTCATCTTGGGCGGTACGCCGGCCATGTATGGTGACGCCATGGGCGGTATCATCAACATGACCACCAAAGGCCCCAGCCGTACTTGGGGTGGCGGTATCGAAGCCGAGTATTCGGTTGACGGTTACGGCCACGGACGTCTCGGCGGTAGCTTGCAAGGACCGCTCATCAAGAGCAGAAAGAACGACCAGGAAGCCCTCCTCGGTTTCTTCCTTGCCTTCGACTACACCCGCAAACAGTATGGCTACACCTCAGCAGTGGGTTACTATCGTGCCAAAGACGATTGGCAGGATTACATCACCAAGAATCCTCTGACCCTTTCAGGCTTGGGCTCAGGTTCTAACCAAAGTGCTGCCTACACCCACAAGGACAACCTCTTCGACACCCGTTTCCTCAACAACACGACGAACCAAAGCATCAACGTCACGGGTAAGATCGACGTCCGCACGGGCCCGACCACTAACTTGACCATCGGTGGTTCGCTGATGAGAGAAAGCGGCCACTACGCCAACGGTCGTGGCAACTATTTCTTCAACACCGCCAAGAACTACCTCTCGAAGGAAGGCACTTACCGTGGCTACATCCGCTTCACCCAGCGCTTCCCCTCGGATCCTGAAAGCACCTCGTTGATTTCCAACGTTTATTACAGCATTCAGGCCGACATTTCGCGCTACACCAGCGAAACGGGCGACCCCGACCTTTGGAACAATGTGTTTGCCTACGGTTACCTGGGCAAGTTCAAGACCACCAGAGAGCCTAACTTCCGCTTTGAGGAAGGCACCATCGACTCGGTGTTGGTGAACGGACAATACAAGTCGCTCAGCAATGTTTGGGTTTTGGATAACTATTATGATACTAAAGTCGATTTCGAGGCAGCCGACTTCAACCCTGAGTTGGCCATTTATGCCGAGAACTATTTCGACCTTTATAAGGATTATGGTGCATTCGGCTACTACAACAACCTGTCGAACATCATCCTGAATAACGGTCTGATCAACGGTTTGCCTCCGGGACGTGTCTATGGCTTGTTCTCAGTGCCTGGCACCGTTCAGACTTCATACGACAAGACCGTCAACGACCAGATTGCCGTCAACATCAATGGTTCTATGACCCTTGGCAGAGGCGACAACTCGCACGAAATCAAGTTGGGCTTCCAATACGAGCAGCAGAACAACTCGCGTATGCTCTACAACAATAATTCGTACAACTACAATTATTGGACCCTCATGCGCGACTATGTCAACTTCCACATCAACGAACTTGACATGAGCAACCCGTATGCCATCACTTACGACGGCTTCTCTGATACTGTGATGTATCACAGAATGTATGACCCCGACATGCAATATACATTCGACGCCCGCTTGCGTAAGGCTATGGGCCTGCCGGTCAACGGAACCGAATGGATCCTCATCGATACCTACGATTTCAACAACAACACCATCAGCTACTACGACACCGATGGCAAGCTCCACGAGAACGTGAAAGTGGATGGCGGCCTCGACATGAGCATGTTTGGTGCTGACGAATTGACCCGCAACGGCAACTTCTCGGTGTACTACTATGGCTTCAGCTATGACGGCCACAACAAGTATAAACTCACCGAGCGTCCGTCGCTCTCCGACTTCTTCAACAAGACTGACGATGAAGGTGTGCTGACCCGCCCGATTGGTGCCCAGCAGCCTATCTACATTGCCGGTTACCTGCAGGACAAGTTCGCTTTCAAAGACCTGATCTTCAACATCGGTGTGCGTGTCGACCGTTTCGATGCCAACCAGAGCGTGCTGAAGGATCCTTACATCCTTTATGACCACTATCTCGTGGGCGACCTGAGAAACGGCAACATCCCTGCTGGCGAAATGAGCAGCTTGACCAGCTATAACATTCCTGACAACATCGGCGACGACTACGCCCTCTATGTGAACAAATTGGAAGAAATCACCCAAGTTGTCGGTTATCGTAAAGGCAACACTTGGTACAACGAGAACGGTGTCGAAATCAGCGACCCGAATGTGCTCGACATGGGTACTGGTGTTTCGCCTTGGGTGAAGGGTGACTATATCAAGATGGAGAACCGTAAGGTCGACATCAAGTCGTTCAAGGACTACGACCCCGCTTGGAGCGTCATGCCCCGTATCTCCTTCTCCTTCCCGATTTCCGACGAAGCCTTGTTCTTCGCTCACTACGACGTGCTGACACAGCGTCCTACCAGTGCTTTCTACTGCAGCCCGCTGTATTATCTGCGCTTCAACAATATCCAGGATGAAATCGCCAACCCTGACCTGAAACCAGCCCAGACCATTGAGTATGAACTCGGTTTCACCCAGAAGGTGACCAACACTTCTTCGCTGACCATTTCGGGTTACTACCACGAGTTGCGTAACATGATTCAGATGTACCGTTTCAACGGTGCTTTCCCGAAGGCTTACAACTCCTTCAGCAACCTCGACTTCGGTACCGTCAAGGGTTTGACTGCCAGCTACGACATGCGTCGTACGAAGAACGCCCGTATCCGTGCCAGCTACACTTTGCAGTTTGCCGACATGACCGGTTCTTCGACCTCCACCGCTTCGGCCCTTATCGCCGCTGGTGTGCCTAACCTGAGATCGACCTTCCCGACCAACGCCGACCGCCGTCACAGCTTCAACCTCACCCTCGACTATCGTTTTGCCGACGGTAAGAACTATGATGGTCCCGTCATCCACCGCAAGGACGGCAAGGACATCCAAATCCTCTCGAACACTGGTTTCGCCCTGCAAGTCAACGGCGGTTCGGGTACGCCCTTCACCGCTTCGCGTACGGTTTCGTCACCCATCTCGGGCGGCAACAACCTGCTGCAAGGCACCTACAACGGCTCCCGTATCCCTGCCTCGTTCCGTTTCGACCTCCGTGTTGACAAGGACTTCAACTTCACCCTTGGCGGCAACAAGGAAGGCGAATCGAAGGGCCGCGAAGCTTTCGTGAACGTTTACCTGCAAATCCTGAACCTGCTCAACTCGAAGAACATTACCAATGTGTATAACGCCACCGGTAATCCTGACGACGACGGTTATCTTTCGGCTCCCGAATGGCAGCGTGAAATCAACAGCCAGATCGACCCGCAGGCCTTCATTCAAATGTACTCAATCTATGTCAACAGCGGCGGCAACTACTCGATGCCTCGCCAATTCAGAATCGGTTTGAGCTTCAATTTCTAAACGCGAGAAAATTCATAACGATAAATCAACAGTATTATGAAGAATATATTTAGAGTTTTGTTTGCGGCGCTACTCATCACAAGCGCTGCGATTCCCGGAAAGGCTGAGATGTACAAAGGCCAGTCTGACAACAATGGCCAGCGTGCCCAAACCGCAGCCGGATGTACGCCTTCGTCTTCTTTCGAATGGCTTGACATCAACAATGTCAAAACGCGTATCAATTCTGGTGGTGATATGTGGTGGGATCTTCCCGCTGGTACTGGTTCCAAGTATTTTATCCCTGCCAATGGATCCGCTACTTCCTTGTTCGCTGGCTCGTTGTGGATTGCCGGTGTCGACGTCAACAATCAGTTGAAGTGCGCCGCCTTGCGTTTCCGCCAAGTCGGTAACGACTACTACACTGGCCCCCTCACCGTTGATGGCAGAGCATCCATCACCCCTGAGACCTGCGCCCGCTGGGACAAGATCTTCAAGATTACCCGCGCCGAAGTGGACGAGTTCCTCTCTAATGTGGACTACTCTGGCCCCGAACCCAAACTGGTTGAGGGCTATGAGCCTCCTTCCATCATCAAGAACTGGCCCGCCCACCCGGATCCGGAAAACGACCCCGAAGGCATTGCCAACTACCTCGCTCCTTTCTATGATGCGAACGGCGACTATGAGTATCACCCCGAAAATGGTGACTATCCTTATTATGATGTCAACAACGAACTCTGCCACACCAAGATTGCAACAATGGAGGAGGAAAAGGACGGCACTATGCACGGCTCCATCCTTGCCGACCAAGTGCTGAAAGGCGACCAAACCCTGTGGTGGATCTTCAATGATAAAGGTGCTTCACACACTGAATCAAATGGTCAAGCCATTGGTATCGAAGTTCGCGCCCAGGCTTTCGCTTTCGCCACGAATGACGAAATCAACAACATGACCTTCTACAGCTATGAAATCATCAACCGTTCCACCTATACCTTGACTGGCACTTACTTCTCGCCTTGGACCGACGTTGACCTCGGCTACGGCTGGGACGACTATGTAGGTTGCGACGTGCGTCGTGGTCTCGGTTACGGTTACAACGGTTCTGCCGTCGACGGTAGCGGTGAACCTGAAGCCTACGGTGCCCAGCCTCCGGCGATTGGCATCGACTTCTTCCAAGGTCCTTACATGGATCCTGATGGAATCGACAACCCCAAGTTCACCTTCCAACAGGTTTTCGACCATGTCGACCCTGTTACGGGTGACTCCATCTTTGTCAACGACTCGACCACTGCCATTCAAGTGGTTGACGAAAGCATCAACGGTGTGAACTTCGGCAACGGCATCATCGACGATGAACGTTTCGGTATGCGCCGTTTCGTGTACCACAACAACAGCAATGCTGATAATGGCGACCCGACCACAGCTCCCCAATATTACAACTACCTCCGTGGTATTTGGAAAAACGGCGCCAAGATGCGCTATGGCGGCAACGCCTTCACGGGCAGCGATGTGGTAGGCCCCGAGTGCGACTTCATGTTCCCTGGCGATTCCGACCCGTGGAACTGGGGTACCGGCGGCACCCCGCCCAATGGCGGCTACAACTCCAATGGCCTTTTCTGGTCAGAGGAACAGTGCCAAAACGCTCCTAACGACCGTCGTTTCATGCAATCCGCAGGTCCCTTCACCTTGGAACCCGGTGCTGTCAACTACATCACCTTTGGTGTGCCGTGGGCTCGCGCCACTTCCGGCGGTGCTTGGGCTTCGGTTGAATTGCTCCGCGTGGTCGACGACAAGTGCCAAGCCTTGTTCGACAACTGCTTCAAGGTTATCGACGGCCCCAGCGCTCCTGATATGACCATCCGCGAACTTGACCAACAACTCATATTCTATCTGTCGAACGACGAACTTTCCAACAACTTCAAGGAAGGCTACATCGAAATGGATCCCGAAATTCCGGTTTCGAGAATCGACACTGAGATTGAAAAGGATTCCATCCCCTATATCACTCCTCACGGCGACACTGTCATCATTCCTCATGAATCAGAAATTCCGGTTGAGGTGTTCTACGACAGATACTATCGCTTCGAAGGCTACAAGGTGTATCAGTTGGCCAACGCCGAAGTGGGTGCTGACGAACTCAGCAACACCGACAAGGCCCGTCTTGTGTTCCAATGCGACGTGCGCAACAATGTGGGTCGTCTGCTCAATTTTGAATATGACGAAGCACTCCAAGCCAATGTGCCTGTCCTGAAGGTCAACGGCGGCGATGCCGGTATCACCCACAGCTTCGTGATTACTGAAGACAAGTTTGCCCAAGGCGACAACCCGAACCTGGTCAACCACAAGACCTATTACTTCATGGCTGTTGCTTACGCCTACAACAACTTCTTGCCCTACAACCAAGATAACGGTTTGGGTCTGTTAGGCCAGAAGAAGCCCTATCTTGAAGGCAGAAAGAACATTCAGGTGTATTCGGCCGTGCCTCACAAGACTGTGAACGGCACTGTGCTGATGGCCAAATACGGCGACAAGCCTGCCATCACCCGTTTGGTTGGTGTCGGCAACGGCGGCAACGAACTTGAAATGACCCAAGAGAGCGTCGATGCCATTTTGGCAAAGCCCATGGCTTGGTACGATACCGTTTTGTTCCCGGCCAATAAGTTTGGTAGCCCCGATTACCCGATCAACTACCATCCTTCCTACGAGGCTGGCTACGGCCCCATCGACGTTAAGATTATCGACCCGCTGAATGTGAAATCGCACCGTTATGAGCTTTCATTCGGACCGTTGGAAGAGAAGTTTACGCCCCATATCACCAACGACAATGAAATTCGTGGCGACTCCGCCGCCCGTATGGTGAGCCATTGGTATCTGTTAGACCTTGACGAGCCTGTCGATACCCTTGGTATCAACCCCATGAAGAGCGACACCACCACCATTTACGACAATGAGCAGATGTTCATCGATCGTGGTATCTCCATCAGTGTTTCGCAGACCTACGACATCGGTCGTATCTGGATTGGTGAGTTCTACAACAATCCTAACGGCGAAGACCCAAGCCCAGACAACCCGGCCAACTGGCACGACTATGAGACTGTTGTGGCTCCCAACAATGGTGTGCTTAATTCCAGCATCGAGTTTGAAGATCCTACCTCACCTTGGTTGGATGGTATCCACGACTTGGATGTGCCCGGTTCATTCCTGAACTGGATCCGTTCTGGTACGTATGTCGACATGGATGCATCCGCCAATAACGACTACTCCATGTCGTCGGCCACCACCTCGAAGGGCGACAGCAAACCTTGGGACCCGGGTGAGGACTTTGAGAAGATTGCCAACCGCACATGGGCCCCTGCCATCCTGACCACCTATTCCGGTCAAGGCGGTATCACCAACCCCGGTCCGCTGTTCGCTTCCAACTCTCGTTACAATGAGTCATTCAAGTACACAGCCAGTGTCGATATCGTGCTGACTGCCGATACCAACAAGTGGACCCGTTGCCCCGTCCTCGAGATGTGTATGGACAAGAACCTTTCTGAAGGTGGTGCCGAGCGTTTCGCTTTGCGTAAACATGCCTCCGTCGACAAGAAGGGCAGATCGCTGCCTGGCGACTACACCGAAATGGAAGCCAGCAACGACCCGACTTCGCCCAACTTCATTGCTCCTCAAGCTATGGGTTGGTTCCCGGGCTATGCCATCGATGTTGAATCAGGTGTTCGTCTGAACATGGCCTTCGGTGAAGACTCCTATCTTGATGACCTCAACGGTCGCGACATGATCTTCAACCCTGCCAAACTGTTGAAGACCACAGTAGAGGACCTCAGCGGCTATATGCAGATGGGTGATCCGGCTTTGTTCCGTGGTTCCGATCAAGAGCCTGTGTTTGGTGGTAAGCACTTCGTCTACCTCTGGCGTATGGACTCCATCCCGATGGTTCCGTCGTCGCCGTGGCATCAAGTCAAGAACTATGGTTATGACGGTGGCCGCTTGCTCTACAACACGCTTGCTTTCGCCCAGTCAATTAACAATCAGTTGACTCGTAAGAACTTGATGTCCAGCTTCTACAAGCTGCTCATGTGGGTTGGTATGCCGATGGGTATCGAAGGCGCAGAGTGGTTGCCCGAGGACAATGCCTGCCGCATCCGCATCCGTTTGGCCAAGCCTTACGGCGCTGGCTACGGCTACGAATTGCAGACGCCTAACGCATCGCTGGAGATCAACAACTACAATCCGAAGTACACCTTCACGATTGATGGTTGGGATCCCGTTATGAACGATCCTGTGAAGACCGAGGAAGACCTTAACCTTATCACCGTGGTTCCCAATCCTTACTATGCTTACGACTCATACGAAGGCAACGCCCTGACCAACAAGGTGAAGATTACGAACCTGCCCAACAAGTGCGTGGTTTCCATCTACACTTTGAGCGGCACGAAGGTGCGCCAGTTCCGCAAGGACAATGAAGATCCGAGCATTGAATGGGATTTGACCAACTTTGCCAATACGCCTGTTGCCAGCGGCTTCTATCTGATCCACATCAAGGATTTGACGAGCGGCAGCCAGCGTACCATCAAGTTCTTCGGTGCCATGCGTCAAGTTGACCTGAACACGTTCTAAACAATGTAATTGCTAACCGTAAATATTTTATCATCATGAAGAAATCATTTAGATATATCGCCTTGAGTTTCGTAGTCCTTATGGGATTAAGTGCTCCTCAAGCATTTGCAGGAAATAAAGACCGTTCAGGCCAAGCAGGCGCCCCCGAACTGCTGATCAATCCGTGGGCAGCCTCTTCAGGGTGGGGCAATGCAGGCATGTCATTCGTTCATGGCGTCGATGCCATCTACGGCAATGTGGCTGGCATCTCCTCTTGCAACAGACTTGATCTGAACTTTACGCACACCAGTTGGCTGGTGGGTGTGGGCAACGACACCCGCATCGCCTCCTTCGGTTTCTTGGCCCGCGTGGGCGAGTCAAGCGTTCTGGGTCTCTCGTTCATGTCGTTCTCCATCGGCTCGATTCCGATCACTACCGTGCAGAACCCTGACCCAGGTACACTCGGCACCTACAAGCCCAATCTGATGAACATCAACGTGTCGTTCGCCAAGTCGTTCTCCAACAGCATCAGCGGCGGCTTCAACTTGAAGATCATCAGCGAGTCCATCAAGGACATGAGCGGCGTTGGTGTTGCAATCGACGCAGGTATCCAGTATGTCACCGGTCCTTATGACAATGTCCACTTCGGCGTTACGCTGAAGAACATCGGACCCACCATGAAGTTCTCGGGTGACGGTATCTCGTTGAGAGTGTTCATGGACCAGAACAGCAACCAGCAGTTCACTATGGTGCAGCGTGCCGACGACTTCGAATTGCCCACCCAGTTGAGCATCGCAGCCGCCTACGACTTCCTCTTTGCCGAAACCAACAGAATCACTGTGGCTGGCAACTTCAACTCCAACTCCTTCACCAAGGACCAATTCACCCTTGGCTTGGAATATGGTTGGAGAGAGATCCTTATGATTCGTGCCGGTTATACCTATGAAAATGGTATCTGGTCGAAGGAAGGCTACAAGAACGGTTTCCTTAACGACGACGATTGCATGAACATCAACAGAGGCCTCAGCGCTGGTGTGTCCATCAAAGTGCCGCTGTCGAAGAAGGAAGACGGCTTGAAGTTGGCTGTGGATTATTCGTACAGAGATACCTATATCTACAACGGCACCCACAGCGTAGGCGCAAGAATTATTTTCTAAATCTGGTTCAGATAAAGAAATAATTCGTATCTTTGCAGTCGCAAACCAAAAGAAGACCCTTATTTCGGTAAGGGTCTCTTTTTTGCAACTTGCTTTGAAACAAAACAAATAATCTTACTATGTCAGAAATCAAATACTTTACCCCAGAGGGGTTGCAGAAGCTGAAAGACGAGTTGGACGACCTCATTCTTCGTGAGCGTCCGCGCATCGTCCAAGCCATTCAAGAGGCTCGCGACAAAGGCGACCTTTCGGAAAACGCCGAATATGACGCAGCCAAGGAAGCCCAAGGCCTGCTCGAAGCCAAGATTGCCGAGTTGCAAGACCTGATTTTCAACGCCCGCATCCTCGACGAGTCGAAGATGGACA
>CAMVCZ010000052.1 GCA_947166105.1 uncultured Bacteroidales bacterium | reverse complement strand
GCCTTCATCAAGCACCGTGGCTACGTCATCCCCGAGGACATCCGTGCCGTGGCCCCCGACGTGTTGCGTCACCGTATCGGATTGACCTACGAGGCCGAGGCGGAAAACATCACCACCGAAGAAATCATCAACGAGATTTTGAACACTGTTGAAGTGCCGTAAAACCAAGTCCCGTAGGGACGACAGCAATGTAGGTGTAAACCCCTGCCAACAAAATGGCGGACGGGGTGTAAACCCCTGCCGAAAATGAAATAATGATGGTTTAAAATATGGAATCAACAGAAATATTCAAGAAAGTCCGCAAGATCGAGATCAAGACGCGGGGCCTCTCGAACCACATCTTCTCGGGGCAATACCACAGCGCCTTCAAGGGGCGTGGCATGACCTTCAGCGAGGTGCGCGAATACGAGTACGGCGACGACATCCGCAACATCGACTGGAACGTCACCGCCCGTTTCAACCGGCCTTTCGTCAAGATTTTCGAGGAAGAGCGCGAGATGACGGTCATGCTGCTCATCGACGTGTCGGGATCCAACGACTTCGGCTCTCAGAGTCAGTCGAAGCGCGACCTGACTGCTGAATTGGCAGCAGTCTTGGCGTTTTCTGCCATCCAGAACAACGACAAGGTCGGCGTGATTTTCTTCAGCAGCAAGATCGAGAAGTTCATCCCGCCAAAGAAAGGCAGTTCGCACATCCTGCGTATCATTCGCGAAATCGTTGATTTCAAGCCTGTTGAGCGCGGAACTGACATAGGCGAGGGTTTGCGTTTCCTCACTTCAGCCATCAAGCGGCGCACCACGGCCTTCCTCATTTCCGACTTCATGACGGACCAAAGTTTCGAGAAGGAAATGCAGATTTGCGCCAACAAGCACGATTTGGTTGCGCTGCGCATCACCGACCGCCGCGAGATGGACATCCCCAAGGTGGGTTTGGTGAAATTCCGCGATGCGGAAACGGGCAGGGAACGCTGGGTGGACACATCAAGCCGCGCATGGAACGAGGCCTACCGCCAAATGATTCAGTACAAATCAGCCGAACTCAACCGTGAATTTACCAAACACGGCATTGACAACTCGCTGATTTACACTGATGAAGACTATGTGAAACCTTTGATGCAACTCTTCAAGAAAAGGGAGGCAAGAAGATGAGAAAAACTGTTTTGTTTTTGATATTTGCATTGCTGGCTGCGACAGGCCTCAAGGCGCAAAATGTTGAAGTGGAAGGCAAAGTGAACGACAAAAATGTGCAAGTCGGCAAGCCTTTCACGCTCGATTTGAGCCTCAAGGTGCCCTACGGTTGGTTCGTGGAATGGAACGATTTCGCCATTGACACGCTGTCGGAGCAAATCGACATCATCAAGCGCGGCAACGTGGAACGCACCGCCGACGCGGATAGCAATGTCATAGTGAAGCAACAACTTACGCTGATGACTTTCGACACGGGTCGTGTGGAACTGCCCGCTGTCGGCTTGACCTACGCCAAGTCATTCGACGACCCGATGCGCCTGCAAGCCTTCACTGAACCCATTGATTTATATGCCACTACGATGGTTGTGGACACTTTGCAGCCCTACAAGCCCATCGTGGAGCCTATCGCTGCACCTGTTACGATGAAAGAGGTGTTTCCATGGCTTTTGGCAGTGTTATTGGCGGTTTTGATTGGTTTGGGCATTTGGTTCTTTGCCAAACGGCGTAAAACTAAAGTCGACGAGGAAGGCCATGTCGTCAAAGGCCCCGTGATTCCGCCTTACACCAAGGCCATTGATGATCTAAAACGCTTACGCGAGGAAAAAATGTGGCAGTCGGGCAAGGTGAAGGAGTATTTCTCCACGCTGACTGACATTGCGCGTGAGTACATCGAAGGTCAGTTTGGCGTGAACGCCGTCGAAATGACCACCGATGATATTATGGAGGAAATCAAGCCGCTGCATTTCTCGAAAGAGGCCTACGACAAACTGAAAAACACAATGGAAGTGGCTGATTTAGTGAAGTTTGCGAAATATTCGGCAACGGCATTGGAAAGCGACACTTGCCTGAACAACATGACCGATTTCGTGAACGAGAGTTATGCGCATTATCAGGACATGAAGGCCAAGGAGGAACTTCAACAGCGGAACATGAAGATGGCCGAAGCGGAAGGAAAGGAGGCAAACCATGTTTGAAAACATCGAATTTGCGAATCCTAAACTGCTGTGGCTCTTGCTGTTGGTGCCGCTGGCCATCCTTTGGTATGTGCTGCGCCACAAAAAACAGGAAGCGTCAGTGAACTTCTCCGACCTGAAAGGAATGGCGAAACTGCCCAAGACTTGGAAAGCCTATCTGCGCCACCTGCTCTTCGCCTTGAAGATGGCGGCGATGGCCTTGCTCATTGTGGCCTTGGCGCGTCCGCAAAGTTCATCGACCAACTCGACCTCCAACATCGAAGGCATTGACATTGTGATGGCTATGGACGTTTCGGGCTCCATGCTGGCCCGCGACCTCAAGCCCGACCGCTTGACCGCCGCCAAGAACGTTGCTTCCGACTTCGTTCAAGGTCGTCCTGGCGACCGCATGGGCTTGGTCATCTTTTCGGGCGAAACCTTCACCCAAGTGCCGCTGACCACCGACCACGGCGTGATGCTCAACATGCTCGGCGAAATGAAAAACGGCCTCATCGACGACGGCACCGCCATTGGCGACGGACTGGCCACTGCCGTCAGCCGCCTGAAAGACAGCGAAGCCATATCGAAAGTCGTCATTCTGCTTACTGATGGTATGAACAATGCTGGTTCCGTCGACCCTTACACGGCTGCGGAGATTGCCAAACTTTATGGCATTCGAGTTTACACCATTGGTGTGGGCACTTACGGCACGGCACCGATGCCATTTCAAACTCCGTTTGGTGGCACGGTCATTCAACAGGTAAAGGTTGAAATCGACGAAAAACTGCTGACCACCATCGCCAACTCGACGGGCGGCAAGTATTTCCGCGCCACTTCCAACCAAAAACTGGACGAGATTTATTCGGAAATCGACAAGTTGGAGCGTTCCAAAATTGAGGTGACGGAGTTTCGCCGCCTCCACGAGGAGTTCTATCCGCTTGTGGCATGGGCTTTGGCCTTGCTGCTGCTCGAATTCCTGTTGCGTAAGACTATTTTCAGAACTTTAACCGATTAAAGCCATGGAAAACGTATTGCGATTTGAACACCCTGAATACCTTTACGGACTGATTGTCATTCCGTTATTGATACTGATTTACATTGCCTTCCGCATCGGGCAGAAGCGCCGTTTCGAGCGTTTCGCCCAAATCGGGATGCGTGAACAGTTGGTGCCGACTTATTCCACCCGTCGCGCCAATTTCAAGTTCGTCATTTTCCTTTTCGTCATTGCCTGCTCGATTTTGGCTTTGGCCAACTTGCAGAGTGGCAGCAAGATGGAAGAGGTGAAGCGCGAAGGCATTGACCTTTATATTGCCGTCGACGTTTCCAATTCAATGAACGCCGAAGACATCGTGCCGAGCCGTATGGAACGCTCCAAGCAGGCCATCAACAAACTCATTTCCGAGATGAAGGGCGACCGCATCGGCGTGATTGTCTTTGCTGACAAGGCTTTCGTGCAACTGCCCATCACCACCGACTATTCGGCGGCGCGAATGTTCCTCTCGACCATCAACACGAGCCTTGTGGCCTCGCAAGGTACGGCCATTGCGGAGGCTATCAATCTGGCACTCAAGTCGTTCCCCGATGAAGCGCACAGCCGTGCCATCGTCATCATTTCCGACGGTGAAGACCACGAGAACGATGCCGCCGTGAAAGCCGCGCAAGAGGCCGCCAAACAGGGCGTGCATATTTATACTATAGGTATGGGCCTCGCCGACGGTGCGCCCATTCCGGAATACAACCAATACGGCCATCAGATTGGCTACCGCAAAGACCGCAACGGCAACACCATCATCACCCGTTTGGATGAGCAGATGTTGCAGAAGATTGCGGCAGCGGGCAATGGTATCTATGTCCGCGCCAGCAATTCCAATGTGGGTTTGGAGAAGATTTACGAAGACATCAACAAACTCGACAAGACCGAAATCGATGCCAAGGTTTTCACCGACTATGAGGATCAGTTCCAATGGTTTGTGGCGGCGGCCATCGTCCTTTTGCTGATGGAAATCTTCATTTCGTCGGGCAAACGTGGCTGGGAGAAGAAGTTTAACATTTTTGAGAAGAAAGATGAAAAGGTTTAGTAAATATCTAATAGTCATTGCTTTGCTGTGTTCAGCACTCTCCGCTTCGGCGCAGAGCGATGAAAAGGCCATCCGCCGAGGCAACCGCAACTACAAAAGCGGCAACTACGAGCAGGCCATCGAGAATTACAGGAAAGCCTTGGAAATCAGGCCGAACAACGCGAAGGCACAATTCAACATTGGTGATGCGTTTTTTGCCAAGCAGTCTTACGACACGGCCTACACCGAGTTTCAGAAGGTGCTGGAACTTTCGCCCGATGCCAAGTTGAAATCGGACGCGGTTTTCAACATGGGCAACTGCCTCCTCGCACAGGAAAAGTATTACGACGCCTTTAATATATATAAGGTGTCGCTGAAACTGAATCCCGAGAACGCAAACGCCTTGTACAACCTCGAATATTGTCGTGCGCATTTGGTCAAAAGCCAGATTTGGGTGGTGCAGCCCGAACACGGTAGGGTAGAGGCCAAGGAAAAAGAGGCGTTCAACGGGCAGCGCGTCACGTTGAAAGCACAACCCGACGAGGATTATGCCTTGTCGAGATATGTCGTGGTTCGCGCTGACAATCAGGAGGTAACGGTAGATGTGAGCGGTAGCAGTTTCATCATGCCGAAGTTCAATGTGTTGGTATCGGCTGAGTTCAAGCAGGCACACAAGATTGAGATTGAGAAAAACATCAAGAACGGAACGGTGCAGGCCGACAAGCAGAAAGCCATTGAAGGCCAGCAAGTTGTGCTGAAAGGCATCGGCAAAGACGGTTATATGGTCGACAAGTTCACGGTTTACAAGACGGGCAGCCGCAACGACACGGTTCCTGTCAACGATACGGTGTTCCAAATGCCCGATTTTGATGTGACGGTGACGGCCACTTTCCGTACCGCGCTGAAAGTCAGCATTGATAGTGTTTCCAACGGAACCATCTCAGTGACGGATAGTTTGGTCAAGCCCGGGCAGAATGTCGCGGTTATTGTGAAGCCTGATAAGGGTTTCCAACTCGGCGACCTGCGTGTGGTCAGCCAAAAGGATGCCACCGAGTCGGCACCCGTTTCGGATGACAATGTTTTCCAGATGATTGACAGCGATGTGACGGTGAAGGCTGGGTTTGTGGAAGCCACCAATTATTACAAGGTGAACGCCGACACCACTTTGAAGGGAGGTCATGTCCTCATCGACCAACCCGAAGCCACGCGCCGCGAAACTGTTGCCTTGCGCAATGCCCCCGAGCCGGGCTACCAATTCAAGGAATATGTCATCCATCAGGTGGGCGATACTTCGATTAAGGTGCAGCCTCTTGGCAATTTCTTTACCATGCCCGACTTCGATGTGGAGGTTTCGGCCATCTTCGAGAAGAGCGAAGGTCAGGACCAGCAGCAACAGCAGCAAAATCAGGATCAACAGCAACAAGACCAGCAAGATCAGGAGCAACAACAGGACCAACAAAATCAGCAAAATCAAGATCAACAACAGCAGCAAAACCAACAGCAGCAAAGCCAGCAAATGTCGAAAGAGGATGCCCAGCGCATGTTGGATGCCCTTGAGAATCAGGAGAAAAAGACGATGGAGAAGGTCAACGAACAGAAAGTGAGACAACAACCCAAGAAGAAGAGCGACAAGGATTGGTAATGTTTAGGTAGGAGGTATGAAGTAAGAGGTAGGAGGTAGGAATGGGGGAGGCTTGTGTGAACCCCGTAGGGGTGAAAGAACAATAGGCAGGTGGTGTAAACCCCTGCACTAAATAAAACGGTACCAATCGGTAATGCGGCAGTCGGTGTAAATCCCAGCCGACAAAAAAGGTAAAAAATTATGTATTTTTGCAACCCGAAAGAAAGAATTGACAAATATGAATAAACGAATCGTTTTGTTTTTGATGCTATGCCCGTTGTGGCTTTGGGCGCAAGACGACCCCACCCTGACCGTTTCCACCAAGAATCAAGTCATGGTGGGCGAGCGTTTCCAAGTGGTTTTCGAGGCCAACGCCGAGGGCAAGAGTTTCCAAGCGCCTTCGTTTGAGGGCTTTACCGTGGTGGGAGGCCCGTTCACCTCGTCGAGTTCGAGTTTCTCGATGGTCAACGGCTCAATGTCGCACACGGTCAGGTGTACTTACACCTTCGCTTTGCAGGCCTATCAGGAGGGCACTTTCCATGTCGGATCCGCTACTTTGACTGTGAAAGGCAAAAAGATCAGCAGCGAGCCTTTCGACATTAAAGTCATCCCCGACGATGGCAGCCATGCAGCGCCTTCGGGCGGAGGTTCGTCTTCGGGTCAAGGACAGTCGCAGCAAAACACAAGCGACCCGCAAGTCAGTGGCAAGGATTTGTTTATCAGAGTGATACCTTCAAAAAAGTCGGCCTATGTCGGCGAGCAAGTCGTTTTGACCTATAAGCTTTACACCAAAGTTCCCGTTTCGTCGCTTTCGGTGGAGCGGATGCCGTCTTACGCTGGTTTCTGGACCAAGGACATCACCGACAACAATGGCGGCTCGTTGCGCCAAACCAGTGAATACATCAACGGTATTGAGTACACAGCGGCTGAGATTCAGAAGATTGTGGTCGTGCCGCAACGCTCTGGCACCCTTCCTATCGACCCGATGATTATCGAGTGCATCGCGCAAATCAGGACGGAAAGCAACCGCCAGCGCAGCATGGACCCGTTTGAGGCGTTCTTCAACGACCCCTTCTTCAATCGCAACATTGCCAATGTGAGGAAGGAACTCACCTCGCAGACCCTCAATTTGGAGGTGAAAAGTCTGCCCGAAAATGGCAAGCCTGCATCGTTTGCAGGTGCTGTGGGCAACTTCAACTTCAAGTCGGAAATCGACAAGACCGAACTGAGTACCAACGAGGCTTTCACCTTGACTTTGACTGTTTCGGGAACGGGCAATGTGGAACTTTTGCAGATGCCTACGCCGGTCTTCCCGCCTGATTTTGAGGTGTATGACCCCAAAATCACGATGAATGTGAACAACAACGCCAATGGTCTTTCGGGAACGAAAAAGGCTGAATATTTGGTGATTCCGCGCAGGGCGGGCAGTTTCACCGTTCCTGCCGTGGAATTCTCGTATTTCGACCCTTCGAAAGGCACTTACCAAACGTTATCGTCGCAGCCTTACGAAATCAAGGTGGAGAAAGGCAAGGGTGGCGACGAAGGCAGTAGCGGTGGCATCTATGCCTCCAACCAAGAAGGCATCAAGTATTTGGGCAGCGACATCCGCCACATTATGACGGGCAACGCGCACCTGAAGCCCATGCACACGGTGTTTTTCGGCTCGGCTGCTTATTTTGTTGTGCTCCTCGTGCTGTTGGTGCTGTTTGTCATTTTGCTGTTCGTGCTGAAGAAACGCGAGCAATTGAGCAAAGACACGGCGGCCAACCGCAACCGCAAGGCCGACAAGGTGGCGCGTGGCCGACTGAAGAGTGCCGCGCAATTCCTGAAGGCCAAAGACCAAGACAAGTTCTATGTGGAAATGTCGCAGGCCTTATGGGGCTATATCGCCGACAAGTTGGGCATCGAGCGTTCAAAACTGTCGATGGATACTGTGAACGAGACCATGAAAGCCAAGAATGTTCCTGACGAGTTGACGCAACAGTTCATTGACACGCTCAACAGTTGCGAGTTCGCCCGATTCGCCCCGGGCAGTGCCGAGGCAAAGATGGACGACCTCTATCAGCGAGGCATCGACGTGATTTCTAAAGCGGAAAAAGTTTTGTAAAATGGAAAGGAAAACAACAATGAAACGATACACCTTATTAATATGTCTTCTCGCCGTGGTGGGTTTGGGTAGAGTTTGTGCCCAAGAAAACAGCGAAGAATGGTTCAATCAGGCCAATGCCGCCTACAACGCGGGCAATTATGAATCGGCTATGACGCTCTATGAACAGGTTTTGGCTTCCGAGGTGGAATCGGTGCCGCTCTATTTCAACATGGGCAACACCTATTACAAGATGCGCGAGTATCCGATGGCCATCTATTATTACGAAAAAGCCCTGAAACTCGACCCCTCAAATGAGGAGGTGCAAACCAACCTTGCCATTGCCAACCAAGCCATTGTCGACAAGATTGAGCCTGTGCCTCAGTCGTTTATCGTCAGGGGATGGCAAAATGCAAGGGCATCGCTTTCAGGCGACCAGTGGGCGTGGTGTTCCATCGCGGCTTTTGCCTTGTTGCTCTTCGCTTTGTTCCTTTTCTTGCGCTCGCGCAGGATGGGGCTGAGGAAGTTGGGCTTCTTCGCGGGCCTTGTTTTCCTGTTGGTTTTTGGTTTGTCGGTGGTCTTTGCCATGCAATTGAAGCAAGCCTCTGAAAATCAAGACCAAGCCATCATCATGTCCCCGACTGTGACCGTAAAAAGTACGCCGAATGAAATCAGCGTCGATTTGTTCGTGCTGCACGAAGGCACCAAAGTCGACATTCTTGAAACCAATGAGGGATGGAGCAAAATCAGGATTGCAAACGGTAGTGTCGGATGGCTTCAAGCCGATTTCATGCGCCCTTTTTGACGCTTAAACAGACCAAATTGCCATTTTTTTTGAGAAAAAATGATTTTTTTTTCGACTTTTTGTAATACCTTTCAGATAAAGTCCTATATTTGCAGACCATATCTTTGGTAAAATAGAATAATAATCAAAACGAAAACGCTTATCAAACAGATAGTTAATTAAATTTCGTGATATGAAAAAGAGATTTTTACCTTTCATGATGGCAGTTTTGGTCCTCGGCCAGTTCGCCATCGCTGACAACGGCGGTCACTATGTGCCGCGCACGCAATCTACTATGAACGCGGAGAACTTCATGGGAAGCCTTCGCGCCAACCAAAACACGGGCTTGATTGACCCCGCCGACATGTTCAGGGCAATGCAGGCCTCGGCAACGAGAAATGCGGCTGACGATCCGCTGTATTGGATTAGCATGGGTCCCGACAACATGGGCGGTCAGACCACAGCCATCCTGTATGACAACACCCCAAATGCACAAGGCAATCCTAACGGTGTGGTTTACATCGGCTCAATGGGTGGTGGTGTCTACAAAACCTACAACTACGGTGTAACCTGGCACCAAGTTGGCAATCAAGACCTGCTGGTCAGTTGCATGGCCCAGGATGCCAACGGCTTGATTTATGTTGGCACGGGTGATGGTGGCTCTGCCGCTACCTACAACGGCCTCGACCAGCAGAATTATGACAACAGCTTCATTGGCACTGGCGTTTGGACCATTGATGCCCGAAACAATGATGCCATGACCCAAGTGGTGGCTCCTACTGCTGACGAATGGCTTTTCGTCAACGACATGGCTGTTGCAGGCAACATCGTTTTGGCTGCCACCAATGAGGGCTTGAAGTATTCCTCCAACAAGGGTCAGACCTGGCAAATGGCCATCGAAGGCAAAGCCGGCGAAGTGAAGGTTTCTAAAGACAACACTATCATTGCCGCTGTTGACGGTCAGCTTTATGTTGGCACCGATGTCAACAATATGGTTTGCCATTCGGGCACGGGCACCAATCTTCAGGGCGACACCCTGCTTCCCAAGGCCAACGAAATTCTTGACATTGCCATTGCCACGGTTCTTGACAGCGTAACCAATACAACGCACAATGTCATCTATGCCGCTTGCATCAATTCCGACGGCAACCACGCTGGTGTCTATGTTTCCGAAAACGGCGGTGCCAATTGGTCTGTTGCCTTCCCGTCTGTGACCAACAACCAAGGCCATTCCTTGTATGGTGGCTATGGACTCAACAACCACGGCCTCGTAATCGACCCGCAAAACCCTGGCATTGTTTATGTTTTGGGCTATTACATTTGGACATTGGCCAAACCTACAGACGGCGGTTATTACATTGCCCAACAACTCAATCCTGACACTTACTATAATTCGACTGTTTACATCCATGTCGGTTTGCATACCATGGTTTTCAACCCCAACAATTCTCAAGAGTTTTATGTGGGTACCGATGGTGGCGTCTACAAATTTGGTCCAACAACAGGCGGATATTACGGTTTCTTGAACTGCAACAGGAATTATGTCACCTCCCGTATGTTCAATGTGGCTTTCGGTGGTAAGGATACCCGCGTTTTGGCCGCTGGCCTCGACCACGGTACGGTGAAAATTGAAGGCGATGAGAACGCCAACAATTTGTGTACTGGTATTTGGATCAATCCTACTGGTTACAACATGGGCTACTTCGCTGAGGAAGCACAAGCTGGTCCTTGTGCCATTTCAAACCTCAATCCCAACACAATTTTCGTCACCTACAAGGGTGGCCATGTGGAGCGTTCCAATACGGCGGGTGAAGACTGGGTTTCAACCAACTTCACTTCTGCCCTCTCCATCAGCACTTCGACCTTCCGTTTGCCCATCCTGCTCCATGAGAGCTATAACGATGCTCTGAATCCTCAAACAGTTTGGTATAAGACCGAAGAAGCTCAGCCGAGCGGTGCCACTGTGCAAGTGATGAGTAACAACAACTTCCCGTTCAACTACACATTGACGGCTCCTATGGCCGCTGGCGACTCCATCGAGATCCAAGACCCCGTTTCGGCCAAGTTCTTTGTTTCCTTCACCGATGCCCTCTACATGACGCGCACTCCGCTCCAGTTTGCTGTTGAGGCCAAATGGTATAAGATTGCTGACAAGGCCCACGCTGGTTTCATTGGCGAGCCTCTTAGCATGGGCATTTCCGCCGACGGCAATAATATGTTTGTCGGTATGAAGAGCGGCAGATTCTTCCGTGTTTCCAACATCAACTCTGTTGTTGACGACAACACGGGCACCATCACCGATTCTCTCTTTGCCGTGACCAACACCGAACTCTTCCTGCCTGTCACTGGCCAGTGCATTACTTCAGTAAGCGTCGACCCGCGCGACAATAATAAGGTGATTGTCACTTGCGGTAACTATGGCAACGATGACTATGTGTTCTATTCCACCAATGCCATGTCGGACGAGCCCACCTTCGTTTCGAAGCAAGGCAACCTGCCCAAGATGCCGATCTATTCTTCCGTGATTGAAATGGAAACGGGTGATGTGATTCTCGGTACTGAGCGTGGTATTTACAGAACCAAGAATATCGCTAATGCCACTTGGACTGCTGACTCCCACATGTTGGGTGAAGTGCCGGTCATGGAGCTGAAGCAGCAACTTCTCTATCATGGTGACGAGCAAACCGTCAATGTTACAGAAGAAGGCGAATTTGTGACTATCTATCCTGGTGTCCACAATACGGGTATCATCTATGCCGCCACCTACGGCAGAGGCGTGTTCCGTTGCGAAAACTATAAGCAACACAGTGGAGCCAGCGTTCCTGAGACTCCTGTGGCTTCGGTCAATGTTGCCATGTATCCTAACCCGGTCAACAGTCAGGCCACCCTCAGCTTCGACCTCAAAGAAAACGCCAATGTCAGCTATCAAGTGTTCGACCTGAATGGCCGTATGGTGATGAGCCAAAACGTTGGCCGCATGGCTGAAGGTTCGCATCAAATCAGCCTGAATGTTGAAAGCCTCACCGCAGGTTCTTACATCTTGCGTCTCAACCAAGGTGCCAACAACGCTTGCGTGAAGTTCTTGGTTTATTAAGGTGTTTTTGTCGATGGAGCGACAACCGTTTCTCCATGACGTAAAAAAAGGGAAGACAATCTGCAAAGGTTGTCTTTCTTTTTGTATTTTTGCGGTATCATTATGGCTCTATGAATAGTAAACGAATCAATAAAGTCCTGATTGCCAACCGTGGCGAAATTGCGGTCCGAATCATCAAGACCTTGCGCAAGTTGCATATCGCTTCGGTGGCTGTCTTCGCTGACAACGACGCCAATGCCTTGCATCGGCGCATGGCCGACGAAGCATGTCTGTTGGGTGGAGGCGCATTGAAGGACACCTATCTTAATGTAAGAAAAATCATTGATGCAGCCTTGGATGCTGGTGTCGATGCCATCCATCCTGGCTATGGTTTCCTTTCCGAAAGCCCTGAATTGGCCGAAGCCTGCGAAGCCAACAACTTGATTTTCATTGGCCCTAACGCTGAGATCATGCGACTGATGGGCAACAAGATAGCTGCACGAAAAATCGCTGTCAAGCACGGTATTCCCGTTACTTTCGGCATGATGGGCAGCCATGAGGAGATTTTGGAACAAGCCGACACGCTTCCTTATCCTCTATTAATAAAGGCGGCAGCAGGTGGCGGTGGCAAGGGAATGCATATCGTTTGGGAAAAAAGCGAATTGAAAAACGAGATGGAACGCGCCTCCCGTGAGGCGGAAAAATATTTCGGTGATGGTACCGTTTTCGTCGAGCAATACATTGAAAATCCGCGACATATAGAGGTACAAATCCTCGCTGACCATATCGGAAATGTGATTCATTTGCACGAGCGCGAATGTACCATACAACGGCGTTACCAGAAAATCATTGAGGAGTCTCCTTCGCCGACTTTGACGGACGAAAAGCGTCAGCAATTATGTGAAACAGCAGTCAAACTATGCAAGGCGATTCAATACCAAAACGCTGGTACTGTGGAGTTTTTGGTCGATAATGACCTGAATTTCTACTTCTTGGAGATGAACACGCGCATTCAGGTGGAGCATCCCGTCACGGAATTGCGCACGGGCATCGACATCGTGGAGGAGCAAATCCGCATTGCCTGCGGCAAGGAGATGGGTTGGACGCAGGAATCCATACAGCCGCAAGGCCATGCCATAGAGCTGCGTATTTATGCTGAAAATCCTGAAAATGGTTTTCTGCCCACTCCCGGCAAAGTGACAGCTTACCATGAGCCACAGGTGCGCGGTGCAAGGGTGGATAGTAGCATCGATGGAAGTTGCACGATTTCAGAGGCTTACGACCCGATGATTGCCAAACTGAGCTGTCATGCCAAAGACCGTCAAGCTGCCTTGGAAACAGCCCAACGCGCCTTGAAAGACTTCATCATTCAAGGCCTAACCACTAACAAGGCCTATCTTTGGGAAGTGGTCAAAAACGCAGATTTTGTTGAAAACAAAATTGATACTGGTTTTTGTGCCTCGCATCAGGAATCTTTGCTGAAAGCCTTGAATGATAGTCGTAACAATTTGAATATCAATGATATTGCAGTATCGTTTCTGATGTTCGATTTCTGCAAGAAGCACATTGAGCAACATCCTGAGAATGTTTGGGAGGAAATCGGCTATTGGCGTTATAATATGCAACTTGTTGTGGATGTGGAAGGTAAGAAGATTCCAGTCCGCATTTTTGCCACCGAATCAGGAAAAATCAAAGGCACTGTTGACGGACATCCTTTTGCGGTGGAGTTTATCCAATATGACAACAAACAGTTGAAAATCATGCTGAATGGTCGCACAGAGACGGTCTATTGCTCGATCAATGACGAGCAGAAGACCATCGTCAATTTCCACGGCTTGAATTTTACTTGCTTCCGTACCGACCAACTAAACGATACGACCGATTACGCTTGCAAGGAAACGGTGAACGACAAGTCGCGTTTGGTGTCGCCCATGCCTGGCAAAGTGGTGAAAATCAACGTAAAGGAAGGCGATGAGGTGAAGGAAGGCTTGATAATGATGGTCGTGGAGGCGATGAAAATGGAGAACAACATTGTGGCCATTGGGAACGCCAAGGTGAAGAAAATCCTCGTTGCAGAAGGGCAGATGGTAGACAATAAAATGCAACTTTTAGAGTTGGAATCTTGAATTTAGAAATTTGAAATCCAGAAATATATGAACTTCGACTTGACAAACGAACAAGAAGCCTTGCGCCAGCGTGTGCGCGACTTCGCCGAACAGGAAGTGAAACCCGTCGCCCGCCAAAACGATGAAGATCAGCATTTCGATGTCGGTTTGACCCTCAAGATGGCTGAACTTGGTTTGTTAGGCATGACCGTCCCGAAAGAATATGGCGGACAAGGCCTTGACAATCTGAGTTATATTATTGCCGTGGAGGAATTGGCACGTGTGGACGGCTCTACTGCCGCTACCATCGCCGCCGATAATTCCTTGGGCATTGGTCCCATCAAGGATTACGGCACTGAGGAACAGAAACGCAAGTATTTGCCGCAACTCTGCAAAGACCGTCTTTGGGGCTTCGGCTTGACCGAGGAAGATGCTGGCAGCGACTCGCGTGGCACCAAGACCACTGCCAAATACGACGGCACGCTGTGGCATCTCAATGGTTCCAAGATTTTCATCACCAATAGCGCGACACCTATTACATTAGGTACGACGGTGCAGGCCATTTCGGGCGAGAAGGACGGCAAGCCGGAGTTTACCGCGCTGCTTGTCGAGAACAAGAAGGACGGTTTTACGCAAACGCCCATGCACGACAAGATGATGTGGCGTGCCTCCAACACGGGCAAATTGGTTTTCAACGATGTACGCCTCAGCGATGACTGCATTCTCGGCAAGCCCGGCGAAGGTTCTCATATCATGCTGGCCACCCTCGATTCGGGCCGTTTGTCGATTGCCGCTATGGGTTTGGGCTGTGCGCAAGGTGCCTACGAGATGGCTTTGGCCTACTCGAAGAAACGTGTGCAGTTCGGCAAGCCAGTGTGCAAGTTCCAAGCCGTGGCCTTCAAACTCGCTGACATGGCTGTGAAGATTGAGGCTGCAAGGAATCTGCTCTATCACGCCTGCTGGCTCAAGGACCAACACCGTACCTTCGGAAAAGAGGCTGCGATGGCCAAGCTCTATTGCTCCGAGGTGGCTGCCGAAGTGTGCGACAACGCCGTTCAGGTGATGGGCGGTCACGGCCTGCTGAAGGAGTTCGACATGGAGCGTTTCTACCGCGACCAACGCATCCTGCAAATCGGCGAAGGCACCTCCGAAATCCTCCGTTTGGTGATTTCGAGGGCCATTGGGTGCTGATTTTTGAATAGGAAAACTGTAAATTCCGTCAGTCAACTGACGGAATTTTTGTTTTTTGCTTATTGGGAAGGAAGTTTGTACCACTCAATAAATAAAAAGAATTACGCGGATTATATCTGACTTTTGCCTATCTTTGCGGCTCTATCTCTCTTCAATTATGAATCTTAAATCTTAAATTTTAAATTATATCAAAATGAAAATCAAGCATTTAGCCTTCGTAGCAGCATTGGCTATTGGTGCCACCGCCTGCGACAACAACAAGAAGCCTGAACAGACTGCCGAGCCTGTCAAACAAGAAACGCATCTGTCGGACAAGTATGCCCAATATACTTTGACGACCGACATCGACCACCTGAGCGACAACGAGAAACAAATGTTGCCGTTGCTCTTTGAGGCCGCCGACATCATGGACCAGCTTTTCTGGTGTGAGAACTACGGCGACAAAGCCCAACTTATGGAAATGATTGGCGACAACGCCGACATCAAGAAATTGGCCACCATCGCCTACGGCCCTTGGGACGGCTTGGATGGTAACAAGCCCTTTGTGGATGGCATTGGCCCGAAACCCGCTGGAGCGCAATTCTATCCCGCCGACATGACCGAGGAAGAATGGAACGCCTTCGACGACCCGAACAAGACCAGCCAGTACACTATGATTGTCCGCGACGAAAACGGTGCATTGAAGTGCGTTTGGTATCACGACTATTTTGCCGAGCAAATTGAGAAGGCTGCCTCGTTGCTTGATAAAGCCTCCGAACTGGCTGGCGACAAAGAGTTTGCCGAGTACCTCCGCCTCCGCGCCAAAGCCCTTCGCACCGATGAGTATTTTGAGAGCGACATGCAATGGATGGATGTGCGCAACAACAACATCGACCTCGTAATCGGCCCCATCGAGAACTACACCGACGCCCGCTATGGCATCAAGGCTTCGCACGAGGCTTTCATCCTCATCAAGGATCAGGATTGGACCAAGAAATTGGCCCGTTACGCTGCTTTTGTGCCTGAACTGCAAAAGCAACTGCCCGTTCCCGCCGAATACAAGAAGGAAGTGCCCGGCAGCGATGTTGACCTTGCCGCCTACGACGTGGTGTATTACGCCGGCGACTGCAACGCCAACTCGAAGACCATTGCCATCAACCTGCCCAACGACGAGCGCGTGCAACTTGAGCGCGGCACACGCAAACTGCAACTGAAGAACGCCATGCAGGCCAAGTTCGAGAAGATTTTGGAACCCATCTCCAAAGAACTGATGACTCCCGAATCGATGGAGCACATCAAGTTTGACGCCTTCTTCTCCAATGTTATGTTCCACGAGACCGCCCACGGCATGGGCATCAAGAACACCATCACGGGCAAAGGCACCGTGCGCGAAGCCCTTGGCAACCAGTACAATGCCCTTGAAGAAGCCAAGGCTGATGTTTTGGGACTTTACTTGGTCACCAAATTGGCCGAAATGGGCGAATACACCACTACCACGATGGAAGACAACTACACCACTTTCATGGCGGGCATCTTCCGCTCGGTGCGTTTCGGTGCAGCCAGTGCCCACGGCAAGGCCAACATGCTTACCTTCAACTATTTCCAGAACGAAGGTGCCTTTGTGCGCAACGCAGAAGGCCGCTATGCCATCGACTTCGAGAAGATGAAAGTGGCTGTTGAAAAGCTCGCTGGCGATATTCTCCGTCATCAAGGCAACGGCGACTACGAGATGACCAAGGCTTGGATGGGCGAAATGAGCGTTATCCATCCTGAACTCCAAGGCGACCTCAACCGCGTGAATGCCGCTGGCATCCCTGTTGACATCTATTACAACATGGGTCCGCAGGTGCTGTTGAAGTAATGCCTTCTTCCTGGCAAAGCGTCAATCAACTTTTTAGTATAAGCGTTAAGCGGGTGCTCGAACAGGGCATCCGCTTCGTTTATCTCTACGGGTTTTCCATTGTACATCACCACGACGCGGTCGCTCATAAAGCGCACCACGCTGAGGTCGTGGGAAATGAAAATGTAGGTGAGGTGGCGTTCTTCTTTCAGGCGGTTGAGCAAATTCAAGACTTGCGCCTGCACCGAAACATCCAAGGCCGAAACGGATTCGTCACAAATCACCAAACGGGGATTGACGGCCAAGGCGCGGGCGATACAAATGCGTTGGCGTTGGCCGCCTGAGAACTCGTGCGGATAGCGGTCGTAATGCGCGGCTTGAAGGCCAACTTGTTCTAATAAGTCACAAACCAAAGCACGACATTTTTTCTTATCTCTTTCAATGTCATGCACTTGCAAGGGTTCGGCGATGGCTTCGCCAATGGTGATGCGCGGATTGAGGGAAGAGTAAGGGTCTTGAAACACAATTTGCGCCTGTTTGCGAAAATCGCGCAAATCCTTGCCTTTCAGAGAGGTAATATCAATGCCATCGAACCAGACTTTGCCGCCCGTAGGTTCTGCCAAGCGCAAAATGGAGCGGCCCAAAGTGGTCTTGCCGCAGCCCGACTCGCCCACCAAACCAAGTGTTTCGCCTTCGTAAACCTCTAAACTCACATCATCAACGGCCTTCACATAATCGTAAACGCGGCTGAAAACGCCCTTGCGCAAAGGATACCAAGTTTTCAGCCCTTCCACTTTCAGGAGCGGCGGCTGGCTGTAAAGTTGCTTGAGGTGGTTTTGCCTTTCCTCAGCGGTGATTTGCAAGTCGTTCAGAATCTGTTGTTTGCCGCCTTGCCATTGTCCGTCCAAAAACTCCTTTACGATGGGCAGGCGTTTCAGCCTTATGTCCATCGGCGGACGGCAGGCCAAAAGTCCTTGCGTGTATGGGTGTTTCGGATGATTGAGGATTTCTTGCACCGTGCCACGCTCAAGGATTTCGCCGTCGTGCATCACGGCCACATCGTCCGCGATTTCGGCCACCACGCCAAGGTCGTGGGTGATGAAAATCATGCCCATGCCCGTTTCGGCCTGTAACTTGCGCAATAATTTCAGGATTTCGAGTTGCACGGTCACATCCAAGGCGGTCGTCGGCTCGTCGGCGATAAGGAGTTTGGGATTGCAGGCAATGGCCATCGCAATCATCACGCGCTGTTTTTGTCCGCCCGAAAGTTCGTGCGGGTAGCTGTCGTAAATGGCTTCGGGTCGGGGCAGCATCACCTGTTTGAATAGGCTGATGACACGTTTTTTGGCTTCAGCCCTTCGTTCCTTGAGCCTGTCGAAGGGACGAAAGGCCGACTCTTCATGTTGCAAAATCATCTCACTAACCTGATAACCACACTTATACACGGGATTCAGCGAAGTCATTGGCTCTTGGAAAATCATAGAAATACGCTTGCCGCGCACCTCGGCCATTTGGCTTTCGCTGAAGTCTTTTATTTCTTTGCCTTCAATCTGGATGCTGTCGGCCTCGATGCGGCTCAGCTTTACGTTTAGCAGACGCATCACGGCCAACGAACTCACCGACTTGCCCGAACCCGACTCGCCGACCAATCCTAATGTTTTGCCAGCCAGCACGTTCAAATCAATCCCGTGGACGGCTTCGGTCCATCTCCCGTCGCGGGAAAAAGACACTTTCAAGTTGCGTACTATTAACAAAGGAGTGGGCATCGTTGCTAATTTGTTGCAAAAGTATTGAAATTTTGTCTACTTTTGTGGAAAATTTCGCGTTATGAAAAAGACTATTTTCCTTTGGCTTGCCCTGCTGCCTTGCATGGCTTGGGCGCAATTCGACCAGTATTTCACCGAATCCTCTCTCCGCGTCGACTATTGCCTGACGGGTAACAGCACCGTTACTTCATTCTCCCTCAAAGAGTTAATCCATGAGCCGTATTGGAGTGGCTCAAAAACCAACCTCATTGACACGTTGGAGTTTGGCAATTATATCGTCAAGGTGTTTGAGGCGGGAACAGACAAGTTGTTGTTTTCCAAGGGTTACCAAAACCTCTACGGCGAATGGCAGACCACTGACGAGGCCAAGCAAGTCACCAAAACCTTTGAGGAATCGGTCATCGTGCCATTTCCGAAGGCGAAGATAGACATTGCCTTGTTCCGCAAGACTTGGGAGGGCGAACTCGTTGAGGGAATGCGCCTTACCGTCAACCCTGATGACTATTTCATCCGCAACTACGACAACCTCAACCTGCCCGTCTACGCGGCATGGATTGGCAACAGGGACATCACTAAAGCCGTTGACATTGTGATACTTCCCGAAGGCTACACGCAGGCCGAGATGGGCAAGTTCATCAAGGATTGCGACTTCTTTGTAGAGAGCCTTTTTGGATATGCGCCTTACGACCGCTATCGCGAGAGTTTCAACGTGCGTGGTGTGATGGTGCCTTCCGAGGAATCGGGATGTACTATGCCCGGCGACAAGATTTACAAAAACACGGCCATGCGCTTCAGTTTCTGGACCTTCGACTCGGAACGCTATTGCATGAGCACAGACAATCGCGACATCCGCGACCTTGCCGGACAAGTGCCTTACGACCAGATTTATATCCTCGTCAACACCGAGAAATACGGCGGTGGCGGCATTTACAACTTCTATTGCTCCAGCGCGAGCAGCAACAACAAGTCCTCCGATGTCATCATCCACGAGTTTGGTCATGGTTTCGCTGGCCTTGCTGATGAATACTACTATGCCGGTGCCTCCGAACACATGTATAATATTGCCTTGGAACCGTGGGAACCCAACATTACCTCATTGGTCGATTTTAGCAATAAGTGGGGCGACATGATTAGAGAGGGAACACCTGTGCCCACACCGCGTGAAAAGAAATACATAAGCACGATTGGCGTTTACGAAGGTGGCGGCTACGAGCCAGAAGGGATGTATAGTCCTTACATGGATTGCCTGATGAATACCTTCAAAGGCCATGAGTTTTGCCCCGTTTGCCAGCGCGCCATTGAACGGATGATACTATATTATTCCAAATAACGACAAACTTGAACGGCTGCCACAATGTGACAGCCCTACAACTCCAAACTCTAAACTCTAAACTCACAACTGCTCTAAACTCTAAACCCTCAACTTTTAACTTAAAAATGAACTACTTAGACATCATCATAGCCATCGTCCTCTTCCTCTTTGGTTTCAAAGGCTACCGCAAGGGCCTGATTATCGAGGTGGTCACGCTGTTGGCTTTTGGTGTGGGCATTTACGGTGCCATGCACTTCTCCGACTTCACGGCGGCGCACCTGCAAGAGGTGATAGAAATCAATCCGAAATACCTGAATACCATTGCTTTCGTGCTGACATTCGTCCTTTTGGTGATAGTCGTCAACCTCATCGGCAGGGCAGTGACCAACATCATCAAGGCCATGAATCTGTCTTTTTTCAACAAATTATGCGGTTTTGTCTTTGGCGTGGCCAAAGGTGTGCTGTTGTGCAGCATTTTGCTCTTGGTACTCAACAATTTCCAACTCATCGGCATATTGAAACCCGAAGTGCGAGAGCAGTCGAAACTCTATCCTTATATCGAGGAAACGGTGCCCTATGTCTATCGCGGCTTCGACTTGGTGAAGGATTATGCCAAGGAAGTGCTGCCCGAGAAAGAGGAAGGAAAATCTGAAAAAATTCCCAATGAAAACACACCTATTATATAATAAGGGTCATCATCGTTCAATCTTCCATTCGGAAAGGGTCTTGGTTTCTTGCGAGAAAGCGATACCTATTTTAATAACAGGCT
>CAMVCZ010000051.1 GCA_947166105.1 uncultured Bacteroidales bacterium | reverse complement strand
AGAACGCCCGCGCCAAGGGCCATTTCGAAACCTATCCTTTGGAAGGCATCTCGCCAGACTGTTCCTTCCTTGAGATGCTTGACATCCTGAACGAGCAGCTCATCAACGACCACATTGCCCATCCCGTGTGCTTCGACAACGACTGTCGCGAGGGCATCTGTGGTATGTGCGGCTTGTATATCAACGGCAGGCCCCATGGCAACGACGACGGCATCACCACTTGTCAGCTGCACATGCGCAAGTTCCATGATGGAGACGACATCTGGATTGAGCCATGGCGCGCCAAACCTTTCCCTGTCATCCGTGACCTCGTGGTGGACCGTTCCGCCTTCGACAAGATCATACAGGCTGGAGGATACATCAGCACCACCACGGGCGGTGTGCCTGATGCTAACACGATTCCGATTCCGAAGCATAAAGCCGACATGGCCATGGATGCCGCATCCTGCATCGGTTGCGGTGCCTGTGTGGCTGCTTGTAAGAATGCCAGTGCCATGCTGTTTGTGGGTGCCAAGGTCAGCCATTTGGCCTTGTTGCCGCAAGGCCAAATCGAGGCTGCAGACCGCGTACACAAAATGGTCTGCAAGATGGACGAATTGGGCTTTGGCAGCTGCACCAACACCTACGCCTGCGAAGCCGAATGTCCAAAACTCATCAAGCGGCAGAACATTTCGAGACTCAACCGACAATGGATTGGAGCGTTGTTTGGGAGAGACAGGAAATGAAACAATAAGAAACGCGCCGAAAAAGGCGCGATTCTTTTTTTTGTGTGTATGGTTTCGCCTGCAAAAACACAAAATTGTCGAATGTAATTGGCAAAAATATAAGAAATTTGCAAAGTGAAGTTTGCAAAACGGCGGGGAAATTGTCGGGTAAAGGCGGCAAACTGCTTGTTCAAGTTTCAAAACGGATCATAATCCTTAAGATATATGACAGAGAAATCATCCGCATCCCGGAATTCATTTGTGATGATGTTTTTATCTATCGGGAAGGTTTCTTCTGCAAGTTTCAAGAGTTGTTCCCAGCTCCAATCCAAGTATGTCTTGAAGTTGCTTTTAAGCAATTGGATGGTATCGGCTTGATTGTATTCTTTCGACAAAAAGCCCGGTATGTTCAGTTGAAGACGCTTGTTCCACAACAGGAATTTCATGATAGTGCTTGTGTTGCCAGTATTGCTAAGTGTCCAAATCAGGTATTGCATGCCTGGCAGAAAAGTTAGAGACGGCTTGTGGTTAAGCAGCAACGACAGGAAGTATTCGTAATTGTCATAAAACTCTCCGATGGGATAATAGACTTTCTTTTCCCAAAACTCCGAATAGTAGTTTGGCGGTTGGTATCCATCCGTCAGAGAGTGTAGGACATGACCAAAAAGCAAGTCTTCTGCTTCGGTTTGGTCAAGGTGAAGGTGGTTGCTTGCAATGATGCGGCAATACTCCTTGCGTGATAGCCTATACTTGTCGATTATGAAATCATTGTCCGATGCAAGACGCAGGCACAATGACAAATAATCTGTCTCCCCAATCTCAAATTCATGTGACAACACATAATCCAATGGAAACCTGTGCGCAATGACTCTTAGACAATTTGGTTCCCTGTAAGTCTGCCAATTCCGTTCAATATCAGGGATGATGGCATCGTCCCACCATTCCGGCAACAATTTCAAATAACAGATTCTTCTGGTATAACTGTCTGCTGTAAGCAGGGCTTTCATGATAAAGATCTGGCAGTCGTGCGTTTGCGCGAAGAATCGTTGCTCAAGTTGAATACACGCATCCTCTCTTTCCTCCTCTTTGCCTTGGTAGAAGATTTTCAGAAGTGTTTCAATGGGCTTGTTTTCCCTTAATGGCTTTGGCTCATTGGACGAGACTTTAATGTCTCCAACAACCGTTGCAATCTCATGTTCCGTCAGTTTCTTCAAGAACTTTTTGAACGCTTCGGGATGCTTTTTCTCCAAATCCACCCAATCGGCATTCATTAAAGTGTCTTTGTCAACCCCGAATTCCTTAAAAAAGGACTCGGGTAGATTGTCGACTATCTCATCGATAATGAGATAATCCTCCTCATCGAGAGTGATTTCGTCAATGCCTTTCTTGAAGTTCTCCTGCATCTGAGCTTTGTGCTTTTTCATTCGGTTGAGTTCATCCGAATCTATGAGGTTTAGCTCTTTTTTCAGGTGCTCGGCGAGGTCTGCGAATTTCTCGGTGGAGTTGTCGTTCATTGGTTCTCGTCCTTGTCTTTTTTCCAAACGGCACGAAGCCCACCGATGAGTGCCGCAAACAAAATGATACCGAAAATGCCAGGCGTGGCTGCTCCGGCGTCGCTTCTTATCCCAGTGACAACTGCCGACAAGACAATGAAAACGACTACGATGACGATTGTGACGATGATTTTTGTTCCTTTTTCCATGATTGAAATGTTTTTGCGTTTATAATTGAAATTCGTGCCGCAAAAATACTTCAACCCATTTTGCGCCTCTCACTTTTACAAGGCTTGCAAATCCACCAATTCGCGGGGCAACGTGATTCTTTTCGGTTCTCCTCGTCTTCCTGTGACAAAATAGTGTTGGGCATAGGCAAAGTCAAAATGCGTGAGGAAGGCTTCTCGGATACGGGAGCATTTCTCGTTGATGGAGTTTTTGGTCGGGTCGGTGATGTCGCGAATGCTGTTCTCTATGTTGCTTTCTATAACTCTGTTGCTGACTTGCTTGTAGAGGTCAAGCAATTCGTCATGATAGTCGCGAAGTCGCTTGAACGGTATGCCTTCAGGGTGTCTAAGGAAAAGCAGGTAAACGGCTTTCGGCAGTGGCGACATGGTAATTTCCAGATTGTTATAGTCTGGAAGGAATATCTTATAATCTTTATCAACAACCAAACGGCTCAAAGTGGGCCGTTCTTCGACAAGTTCACGCAAAAGGTGTAGTTGAACGCCTCTTTTCCGCAATTCTATGATTCTTTGCCGTATTTCAACTGTCAAATCATCAATGCTTTTGTTTACAAACAGGAGGTTGTCGCTACCGTCATTGAAATAATGGTCGGCAACATCTTCTTCGTTTTTGGGTTTTGACAAAGCATTGAAAGAGCTTCCCGATTCTCCCCGATAACTGAATGTGAGATGTTTCAGATACTTTTCAAATTGGTCGGAGAGCGGAACGGATGCATCAGCAACCAGAGGACGATAGGTGTAATAGTAGTTTTCGGGATTTTCGGCCTCCATTTGGACGAAATGAATCAACGCAGGGCCTTCAATACTCCCTGAAAAGATGTGGCTTTTCAGTGTTTCAATAGATAGGTTGCCGTTCACAAACGAGGACTCCTGCCCAAGAAAGGGAAACATGTAATGAAGTGCTTCTTTGGGAACCTCTTGACCGCATAGCTTTGGCAAATAGATGAAAGTAGCCTTTTTTGAAAGGAACTGCTGCTGGATTTCCTCGTAGTGCTTTTGTATATACCCATTGATGGCGGGGTCATATTCGTTTTCCACATAAATCACATCGTGAACATCGGGGGTGAAGGGAAGGTTGAGGTCGAATAGGAAAAATGTATGTTCATTGGTCGTGTCATGCTGTTCAGCCAAGGAAACAAATCTTTTATGCTTGGTCTTTCTCGCACGATTGAAAAACAGCAAGGCGAGAAGGATAGCAGCAGATATGGATAGTATCAAGATGAAGGTCGACATATTGCTTTAAACTCATAATCCCCATAATGCTTTCGATGCTTCAAACCAAGCTTCTCTAGTCGAAATCTCATTATCCTTTTGTTCCCGAGTCAAATTTGGATTACTTTCAATATTGCGTTTCATTTGCGCTTTGAAGAACTCCATTGTTTCTCTTGCTTGGTCTTTAGTGATGAATTGGCCGCCAAACATGTTGTATAAGAACTTTGCGAATCCTTGTGAATGTGCGGCCATCTCTAATTGGTGTATTTGTGCTTTTTTGTTATCGGTCATGTTCCCAAATATTAGTGGTTAATTACTTGTAAATCGTTTATTATCTTTAATTCGCTTTTGTGAATGAAACCATCGACTTTGGACATTTTCACAAAATACTCTTTGGCCATATTTTGTTTCTCCACATCCATCATTTTAAACTCATTCTTTAGTACATCGAAATCAAGCATTTCCATGTGGTCAAATTCGGCAGTTGAAAGGCCGAAGTCCTTCATCAGAGATTTGATATATTCAACTTCCTTGGGGTGAATAACTGAATCAGCCTCCATTATCATTGTGAGAAGATGTAGTATTGTCCTTTTTTCGTGTTCGTTAAACTGCTTCATGCTTCTATGCTGTTTGTAAAGAAATTGTGGTATTTATTGTTACCCAAATTTAGAATGAAAAGGTTTCGCTTCGCTCGTGTGATAGCAGTATAAACTAGTGCTGGAGAGTTCTCGTTTTCAATGACATTGTACACATCGTCTTCTATCGAACCTTCAGGCTGGAGTATTAGTATAACCGTGGGAGACTCCCACCCCTTAAAACTATGTATTGTAGCCATCTTAACACCATCGTGGTCTATTGTAAAGTGGACTTTTTTCACTCGTCGAATGCTGTCAATATCCGACTTTGGCCACTTGCTAACTGCTTGTATTCTATCATACTCTACTTTGGTTTCAAATGTTGTGATTGGCGGTTTGCCTCCACTTTTAATGTAAACATCCTCGATGTTTCGTAGGACACTACAGGTCTGCGAAAGAATAGTAACATCTCGTTGGTTGAGTTTGAACTCGTTGAGTAACCAAAAGATATTTGAACATAGCGTTTCTGCCGTGACATTCTTTCCAACATTCCAGTATTTTATATAGAATTGCTCAAAAGGCATTATGCTTTGCTGTACCAAAGGTTCTGAATAATCAAAAAACGATTCTTGGAAGAGGGTAGAAAGCCGGGTGATTTCAGGGTTTTCAATTCGGAAAGCGATGTTTGAATTGTCGTTTATTTGAGTCCAAGGACCTGGCATTCCAGGAATCCGTGGCATGTGGTGCTCGTCCTGTTGTCTACTATATATGTTTTGCCTTCCGTCCCCAAAAACGACGAATTCGCCACCCTCTTTGAGGAAGTAGTTTTTAATTAAAAGGAGCCAAGCGTATCTATAATCTTGTGCTTCATCAAAAAGGATCGTATCATAACGAATGGTGTTATTTTTGAATTTTTCAAAGAAGGTCTCATTATCCCAATCGTCAATGTAGGGCTTTAGATTGTGGTTGTTCGCTTGCGACTTAAAAAACTGATGATAGTTTGTTATATCAAATAACCCCCAGTTAAAGTCGGCGGCGACCTGTCCCATTCTGTATTTAATATAGTTTACCAAGGTGAGGTTAAATGTCAACACAAGCACTCGACCTCCAGTTCTGACTTGAGCATTTACTGCTCGCCAAGCAAGAACTTGCGTCTTTCCCGATCCTGCAACGCCTTTGATTTTTTGTTCAACACTTTTACTTTGTGCTAATTCACGTTGCCTTTTTGTTGGAGTAATACTCTCATCACCTTCTTTATAACTATGCCAACCCTTACTGGTAATCAGTTCAAGTACATTTTTGCATAAATCATCATTGAAGTATTTATTCTCCCAAGAAAGATTAAGTTTACTGATAAGGTCTTCAGATAAAATATCTTCTCTATAAATACGGATGGCATATTTGTATTTGTTTTCGTCTACGCCAATTCTCTCCCCATCTTTTTCTGTAGGGAAGAAAACCGCTTGTTTTATGGCTGTCCAGTATGATGGATTCAACAAGGCTTTTCCAAAAACATCTCGTAGATGTACATTATACAGATTTCGCTGATAAATTTCCGTTCGTTCAAATTGAGCTTCCGCATTCGTTATGTCATTACAAACATTGAAGATGAGAACTCCGATCTTGGGTCGTATCACTACAATGTCTGGCACATCCGTCGAAATATGAGGCTGAATGAATATGCTGTCGGCATCAGTCAATTTTGCGCGTATGGCATTATAGGCATTTAGGATATTGTCGTTTACAATTCCCCTCAATGATTCCGCAACATAGCTGTAATCATCAATGAATTTGTTTGCTTTTGCCTTTTCTACATAATTCTCATTGATATCATTGGAGGTCAGAGAGAAACACATCGTTTCACATCCATATGGATGGTGAGTTTCCGTATAAGCATACGGGTATTGTGAAAATCTTGAAAAGATAGTTTTCTTTTGGAAATATTCACCAAAGTCAGAGATGCGGCTATTTTCTCTAAAAGCAGGACCAACACACACTATATACTGTTGCTTCGCGTATCCTGCAACTTTTTTTGCCAATCCCCTCAAACTAAACGTCCAAATATCAAGGATGTTTGAAAAAAGATGAATGGCAATAGGAGTAGATGATGTAACTTCGGACAACTCATTGAACTCTTCTGAATCTGGAATACATTTATTGACAGCAACAACTTCAATTGTCTGGCTTACCACACGTTTTACGAATGACAATGCTCTTCGTAAGGCGGGTTCTGAAGGCTCAATGAGTGTTATTTTTTTCAATCCATACACCTTCCCATGTTCTTTTAGCATATCAAACAACGTGAGTGATGCGATGCCTTGACCACAGCCCCAATCTACAATCTCAAAATTGGTCAGATTCTCGAATGGAAAATTCTGCAATGCCGCTCTGCACTTGATAAAATGCATTTCTCCGTATGCTGCAATGTATGCATTCAGTTGATCTTCAGTCTGTAAAATAGCTCTACCGTGGTCTGTCACATCCCATGGTCGTGCTTTCATGTTTTCGGGAAGTTGCGACTTGCAATATTTTATTAGTTCTTGGGTGTCCATTGTCAATAAAATCATTTTACAGCAGTTTCTTCAATTCCTCAATGTCCGGCAAGGCTTTCCGCAGCTCCTCTGGCATTTTTCTGTAAATCAGCAATTGCAATCGGCGAATTAGGAATGATTGCCTTGTTATATGTCTCAGGTCTGTTCATGTGCCTTGTTTTTTATGGTGCAAAAAATAAGGGATTATTTCGTTCAGCAATGTGTCATCAAACGAAAATACTGCCAAGCATGGATTCAATACACAAACCCGAACATCCAAATTGGAACAGAATTACCGATGGCGTATTCTATGTTGTCTTTCACCAAATAAGCGGTTTCGGCTTCCTTCACCTGCTTGCCGGTCTTGCTTTTCCCACCCACTTCGAAGGTGATGCCATCTATCTCAAAATCAGAGATTTTCGATGAAGTCACTTTGTAGGCTTCCTGCATCCACATAAGGAAGAGGGTCTCGCGCATGGTGCCTTCGGTGGGTTTGGTGTCGGAAACGGCGAAGGCAATGTTGCTGTTGTTCAGGTAGAGTTTCTCCACCTTTTGTAAGATGGCATCTCCAGTGCCTTTCTCTGTCAGGGTGTTGAACAACTGCGACGAGGTCAGGTACTCGACATAGTCGGGGAGCTGGTTCCTGCCGATTTCAAGGTCGCGAGCCAGTTTTGAATAGTTCGGCTTGAACGGCACGCTGTTGGCCAACACATACATGAGCTTTTTCAGTTTTCCCGCCGAGGCAACTGGGATTTCAGCATAGTTCGGGATGTCGTGTTCGACGGTCTCATTGATGGCCTGCTTCAAACGCAAATGAAAGTCGTCCTCCGCGAAGAAAGGATAAACGCCCTTCTTTCGGTATTCTTCATAGTATTTCAACGGCCTGTGCTCACCGAAGGGGAAATCGACACGCCCTTTCAAGATGTCTTCCAAAGTTGCGGTTTTGAGGCTCCAACCGTTGGAGATGTTCAAGTATTCACGGAACGAAAGCCCTGGCATGGTATATTCTATGGCCCTGCGGCTCAAGTCGGCCATGCCGCCTTTGCGCAAGGCCAAAAGCGAACTGCCGGAATAAACCACCGAAATTAGCGGCAACTTGTCATAAATCATTTTGATTTCCGTTGACCAGCCTTTGTATTTGTGGATTTCGTCGATGTAGAGTCGCCTGCCGCCGCGCTTGAAGAAGTCGTAGGCAAGGTCGAACAAGCGATGACCCGAAAAATAGAAATCATCGGCCTGAACGTAAAGCGTTTCCTCAATGTTGTCAAACTTTCGGATGTGCTGCAACAACAAGGTTGATTTGCCCACGCCTTTTTGTCCCAAAAGCCCGATGAGGCGGTTGTTCCAATTGATTTTATCGTGAAACGACCTGATGTAATCTGTCGGGGTCAGTTCGAGCGCAATGCGGAAGGATTCAAACAAGGTTTCCATAGTGAAATTTTTGGCAAAAATAGGAATAATTTTCAATATTGCACTCCGAGAAGTGCAAAAATTATCAAAAATTGCCCTTCGCGAAGGGCAATTTTAATCAAAAACTGCACTTCCAGAAGTGCAATCTTGCCAAATTGTCTTGCCGCGCTCGTCTTTCCCTTCCCAAAAAACAGCCGAGGGTACGCCAACAACGGCATACCCTCGGACAATAATACAAAAATGAAATCTCATTAAAACTCCGTCATTAGCTTTACGGTATTGAAGATGGTCTTTTCTTTGGCCTCGTTGCCGTATTTATCCACATCGACGACATTGCGCGGGCTGTGGGTGATGCACACCGGACCGTTGAGGCAGCCGCCGTCGCAGGCCATTCCTTCAAAGAAGTTTTCGGTGGCCTTGTTGAATTTCAACTTGGTCAAGGCGGCCTTACATTCCGCGATGCCATTCATAGCGATGGGCTTCACGCCTTCCACGCCCATTTCCTTGGCCACGTCAGCGATGCCTTTGGCGATACCGCCCGACTTGGCGAAGATACGGCCGTAATAGGAGGCGTTGTTCAACTCGGAGTCTTCCATCTGCGTAGTGTCGATGCCACGGGCGTCAACGAAGGCTTGTAGCTCCTCAAACGACATGACGCTGTCGATGGCACCGCCGGTCTTTTCAAGCCTGTATTCCAGTTTTTTGGAGGTGCAGGGACCGATGAAGACGACCTTGGCCGTCGGGTCGGATTTCTTGATGAGGCGGGCAGTCTCCACCATCGGCGAGACCGAAGAGGAGATGTATTGCTTCAGTTCGGGGAAGTTTTTCTCTACGAAACTCACAAACGATGGACAGCACGAAGTGGTCATCAGTTTCTTCTCGTTCCATTCTTGGGCCTCGCGGTAAAGGGTGATGTCGGCACCAAGGGCGGCTTCCACAACGTGATGGAACCCCAACTTCTTGATGGCGGTCACCACTTGCGTGACGCGCCCGAAGCGGCATTGGCTGACGATGGCCGGCGCAATAACGGCATAGACCCTGTATTTCGTGTTGTTCTCCGATTTCTTCAAAATGTCGATGATGTCAAGCACCAACGACTTGTCGGAGATGGCACCAAACGGGCATTTGTAGACGCACGCGCCGCAACTGATGCACTTTTCGTTGTCGATCTTGGCTTTCTTGTTCTCGTCGATGGAGATGGCTTTCACCTTGCAACTCACCATGCAGGGGCGGTGTTGCAGGATGATGGCGGAGTAGGGGCAGGCTTGGGTGCATTTGCCGCACTCGATGCACTTGTCCTTATCGACGGTGGCACGGTGGTTCACGATGGTGATGGCGTCTTTGGGGCACACTTCCTTGCAACTGTGTACCATGCAGCCACGACAAGCGGGCGTGACATAGATGCCGTCAATCGGACATTCGTCGCAGGCACTGTCGATGACCTCGATAACGTTGGGGTTGCTCTTGTCGCCGCCCATCGCCATCTGGATACGGTCTTGCAAAATGGCGCGTTCCTTGTAGATGCAGCAGCGCGTTTCGGCTTTCGGGCCTGGACTTAACAACTTGGGCACTTCAAGATATGCGTTCTCCAATCCGCCCTCGTAGGCGCGCCGGATGACTTCTTTCAGCACTTTGTATTTGACGAGTTGTACGTCGGTGTCAAAAATCCTTTGTGAGTTCATCTTGTTTTGGGTAAAGGGGTTCAATAATAATTCAACTCTACGATTTTGCCTACCTTGCGGAGGTCGGCGGCGATTTTCTCCACGATTTTCATCTTCATCGTCGTGTCGATGGGTAGCCCTTGGTGGGCCACATTGACGCTTTGTCCGACGAAGAAGGTGATGTGGGTGGCACGCTCGAAGAGGTAATCCGCGAGGAGCGAGGCACCGTCTTTCTTGGTGAAGGTCTTAGGGGTGAGGTCAGAGATGGAGATGTATTTCTCCAACATTTGCATCAGGCGGCGCAAGGTAAGCACACCCTCGGTGGTCAGGTCGATGCCTTTGATGTAGCCGATGGGAGGCACTTCCTTGTCAGGGAAATCGAAGCTGGTCTTCAACTCGGTTTTCAAGTGGCGTGCCACGATGGTGGAGCTGGTGCCGCCACAAACGATTTTCTTCGAAGGACCGGCCAAGAATTGCTCGATGTAGAAATCGTCCTTTTCCTTGTCGACGGGCGGACCGACCATAATGTTGACATCCAAACGCTTGCGAATCTTGACGGCGGCCACGGTGGTGTCGTCGCCGGGTTTGTCGGCGTAAAGGTCGTTGCAGGCCGAAGCCAAAAGGCAGGCCACGGCACGGGCCGACATTGAGCGCGTGATGTTGGCATTGAGGTGCTCCATAATTTGGTCGCGCTCCCAACCGAAGTTGAGGATTTGCCCGATGCCCGCATGAATGGTGCCGTCGGACATGACAATGATGATGTCGTCTTCCTCCAGGTTTAGTTCGGTGCGATATACCTTCTTGCCGCACACTTCGAGTTGGGTGCGGTCGAAGTTCTGGCACTGGCCGCGATGGTAGTAGATGGCCTCGGGGTTGTCGAACTCGAACATGATGCCTTTGCCCTCGGTGTTCACATGGATGATGGAGAAGGTGGAGTAGGCCACACCGCGCTCCGAGCACACCGGAAGGGTTTGGATGATGGTCTCCACGCATTCGTAGATGTCGATGTCGTTAGCGGCCATCGTGCAAAGGATCTTGGAGGTGAGCGTGGAAAGGATGTTGGCCTTCACGCCGCTGCCCAAACCGTCGGCCAAGACGAGCGTGGTGAAGTTGTCCTTAACGGTGCTGGCCACATTGTCGCCGCACAACTCCTCGCCGACGTGGTTCAGCGAGGTGCATCCCGTTTCTAAACAAAGTTCCATCAGTTCTTCTTGTTTTCTTCGGTTAGGGTTTTTTTGAGTTTCAGCAAGGCCACCTTGGTTTCGGCTGTGGTTTCACCCAATAGCGATGCAATTTCTTGAGCCACACGCATTTGCTTCTTGATGACCTCATCAGTGGTGGTCAAGGTTTCCATCTTCACCTTCATAATGCGGTTTTCGTAATCGACAGTATCGGTGACATCTTTCAGGATGCCGAAGATGACGTTTTGTCCAGCCAGGTAGTTGATGGATATGTCGACGTATTTTCCAGTGGTGGGTATGTGCGTTTGTTTGCAGCTGATGTGTTTCTTTTGCGTATAGGCGTTGTAGAAGTCGATGGGACTGAAGAAGTCGGTGGCGGGACGACCTTTGGCGTTGGGGTCGTCGATGCCCAAAAGTTCCCTTCCTTTATTGTTGATTTCCTGAATGTTGAGTTCCGAGTCGAGGACAATGATGCCTTCGGGACTGTTTTGGATGATCTCGAACGAAAGCGACTCGGCACGTTGGCGCATATAGGGCAGGCAGATTTCGATGTCGGCATAACCGTTGTAAACGGCCCAAGCCTTCTCGCGGCAGGTGGCATAGCCGCACGAGCCGCAATTCAGTTCATCTTCGGGTTTCATCTTACCGGTCTGGTGCAGGATGGCCTCGATGTCGCGCTCGCTGGCGGCCAAACTGTGGCTGCGGAGACGCGGATGTGCCGCTGCGAGGTTCACCTCAAGCGGACTGTCGTCTTGAGGTCCGGTCAGGGCTTGCTTCTCGCGGCTGACGTATTTGCGCACGTCGGCAGTGGCCTTGATGGAGCCTCCCTCCTTGACCAACGAGCAAGGCCCATTGACACAGGCGTCCACGCAAAGGTTGATTTCCATCACAACGTGGTCGAGATGCTCGATGTTTTCCAAAGCCTCCACGCATTTCTTCGGGCCGTCGACGGCGATGTATTCGTAGCCTTCGGGCAGCACGGGGAAGGAGTTGATGATGCCTTGCGGTATCGGGTATTCCTTGGCAAGGTTGGGTGAACCGTTTTTCTTGTTGAGGCTAAGGTTGGTGATTTCGTCGAGTTTGATGTTCTTCTCGTCGAAGAGTTTCACCACATCCTCAAATGTCAAAACGTGGTCAATCAGATGACATTCTTCGGCTTCGCGCTTCTTGGCGATGCAGGGACCGATGAAGACGATTCGGGCCTCGGGGTGTTGCTTCTTGATGATTTTGGCGTGGGCCACCATCGGCGAATCAACGGGGGCAAGATATTTGAGTGCTTTCGGATAGTATTCCTGAATCATTCGGCAAGCGGCAGGGCAGGCCGAGGTGATGAAGTTGGTGAATTCGCCCGTCTTGAGCAGGCGCGCATATTCCTTGGTGACGGCTTGCGCCCCGACTGCGGTCTCTTCCGCATCGGCGAAGCCCAACTTGGCCAAGGCCAATTTCATCACGCCAAAGTCGGTGAGGCCGAAGCTCGAAATGAACGACGGGGCAACGCTGGCAATCACCTTGTCGGGACCGGCCAGCATTTGTTTCACTTCTTCCAATTCGCTATGGACAACCTTCGCGTTTTGCGGACAAGCCAACGTGCAGTGACCGCACAAGATGCAGCGGTCTTCGATGATTTCGGCCTGATGGCCCTTGAAATCAATGGCTTTCACCGGACATTCGCGAAGGCATTTGTAGCAATCTTTGCATCTCGCATTGCGAAACTCAAGATATTTCGACATAATGACGGTGTTTTAGAGTTCAATCAGGGGATAGATTTCCTTCACGAAAAGTTCTTCGGCGTTGTCTTTGGTGACGTTGTGCAAAAGCAAGAAGCCATCTTCGGTGCTGATGCTGGCTTTCTTCATCATATTTTCCGAAATGCCGTCGGTCTTCACGTTCACGCCTTTGGCGCAATGGCCGAGGCAGAAGCTGGCCTGCAATTCGACGAGGTCTTCAACGTCATATTTCTTGAGGATGTCTTTCAAGGCTTGGATCACATCGTAGGAACCTTTCAGGTGGCAAGAGCTGCCCACACATACTTTAATATTCATTTTGGGTTAGTTTTAAGGGGTTGTTTGTTTTTGAACGGTATTTTCTTCTTTTTGTTGTAATGTTGCCTTACCATTTTGGGCGGGCAGCCGTTTATTTGTGGCCGCCCGCCTGTCAATGGCTATATCAACTCAAAAATTAACTTCGGTATCGTAATAGCAGCACTTCAGCAATTGTTCCATTTCCTCTTGCGTCGGGATGCGCGGGTTGGAGCCTGTGCAAGCGTCGCCGATGGCGTTCTTGGCAATTTCGGGCAGTCTTTCAAGAAACACGTTTTCAGGCACAAAGCCTTGTTCGCAAGGGTAGGAGTCGGCACCATAGTTCTTGATGCAATGCGGGATATTGAGATCGTCGTTCATCTTGCGCAGTGCGGCGATGAGCAGGGCAACTTTCTCGTCGTCATTGCTTCCGCCGAGGTTCATTGCGTCGGCGATGGCACCATAGCGTTGTTTTGCCTCGGGGTTCTTGGCGTTGAAGGCAATCACCTTGGGCAGATACATTGCATTGGCCGCGCCGTGGATGATGTGTGCGCCAAAGTCGGCAAACACGGCTCCCGTCTTGTGGGCCATCGAGTGGACGATGCCCAACAATGCGTTGGAGAAGGCCATACCGGCAAGGCATTGGGCGTTGTGCATCTCGTTGCGGGCGTTCACGTCGCCGTTGTACGAGTTCACCAAATCCCTCTGTATCATTTTGATGGCGTGCATAGCCAACGGGTCGGTGTAGTCGCAATGGGCGGTCGAGACGTAGGCTTCAATGGCGTGTGTCATTGCGTCCATACCCGTGTGGGCCACCAATTTCTTGGGCATAGTTTGGGCCAAGGCCGGGTCGACGATGGCCACGTCGGGCGTGATTTCAAAGTCGGCGATGGGGTATTTGATGCCCTTTTCATAGTCGGTGATGATGGAGAAGGCAGTCACTTCGGTGGCCGTGCCCGAGGTGGATGAAACGGCGCAGAAGTGGGCCTTGGTTCTCAATTTGGGCAGGCCGAACACCTTGCACATATCTTCGAAAGTGGTTTCAGGGTATTCGTACTTAATCCACATTGCTTTGGCTGCATCGATGGGCGAACCGCCGCCGATGGCCACAATCCAGTCGGGCTGGAAGTCTTGCATCACGGCGGCACCGTTCATCACGGTCTCCACCGACGGGTCCGGCTCGATGCCGTCAATCACTTTCACTTCCATTCCGGCCTCTTGCAGGTAGGCAATGGCCTTGTCCAAAAATCCGAAGCGTTTCATACTTCCGCCGCCTACGCAAACGACGGCGCGTTTGCCTGTGAAGGTCTTCAATGCTTCAAGAGCGTTTTCTCCGTGATAAAGGTCTCTCGGTAATGTGAATCTATTCATTTCTTTGTTGATTTTTAATTGGTTGTCAATTGTTTATTTTGTCGGTTTTGTTTGATTGTTGGTTGTTGAAAATCCTCTTATTTCCCGTAGTAGGCTTGCTTGTAGATTTCGACGATTTCCTTCACAAGCGGGTATTTCGGGTTGGCGCCGGTGCATTGGTCGTCGTGGGCTTTCTCGGCGAGGGCTTCCACATTGGCCATAAACACCTTTTCGTCGATGCCGGCTTCCTTGATGCTGAGCGGCATATCCATATCTTTCATCAGTTGGCGGATGGCGGCGATGAAGTTGTCGATGCTTTCTTCGTCGTTCTTGCCACCAAAGCCGAGGAATCGGGCTGCCTTGGCCAATTTCTCATCGGCCATAAAACGTTCATATTTCGGGAACGGAACGAATTTGTTGGGCTTCAGTGAGTTGTATTTCACAACGTAAGGCAACAGAATGGCGTTGGCGCGTCCATGAGGGATGTGGTAGTCGCCGCCCAATTTGTGTGCCATGCTATGGTTGAGGCCGAGGAAGGCGTTGGTGAAGGCCATACCGGCAATGCACGAGGCGTTGTGCATCTTTTCGCGGGCTTTCAGGTCGAACTGGCCGTTCTCGTAGGCGCGTTTCAGGTAGCCAAACACGAGGTCCATTGCTTGCAGGGCGAGGCCGTCGGTGTAGTCGTTGGCCATATTCGAGATGTAGGCTTCAATGGCGTGAGTCAAAACGTCCATACCCGTATCGGCGGTGGCGCGTTTGGGCAACGAAACCACAAACTGCGGGTCGATGATGGCCACGTTGGGCGTCACGGCATAGTCGGCCAAAGGATACTTGATGCCTTTCTTCTTGTCGGTGATGACGGTGAAGGCGGTCACCTCGCTACCTGTGCCAGACGTGGTCGGGATGGCCACCATTTTGCATTGCTGGCCCAAGTGCGGGAACTTCACCACGCGCTTGCGAATGTCCATAAACTTTTGGCGCAGGCCGTCAAACGAGGTCTCGGGATGCTCGTAGAACAGCCACATACACTTGGCCGCGTCCATGGCCGAACCGCCGCCCAAGGCGATGATAACGTCAGGCTGGAACGAGCGCATCTCGGCCACGCCCCTCATCACGGTATCGACATCCGGATCGGGTTCCACGTCGGAGAAAATCTTGTAGTGGCAGCTCTCCTCGCGCTTGTTGAGGTAATAAGTCACTTTGTCGACATAGCCGAGTTGCACCATCATCGGGTCGCTCACGATGAAGGCCTTGCTGATGCCTTCCATACTTTCGAGATATTGCACCGAACCGTATTCGAAATAGACTTTCGGCGGGATTTTGAACCATTGCATATTCACTCTTCTTTTGGCGATTTTCTTCTTGTTGATAAGGTTGACGGTCGAAACGTTGGCCGTGGTGCTGTTGTGGCCGTATGAGCCGCAGCCGAGGGTCAGCGACGGGGTGTTGGTGTTGTAGATGTCGCCGATGGCACCTTGCGACGAAGGCGAGTTGACGATGATACGGCCCACTTTCATTGCCTTGCCGAACTTCTCGATGAGGTCGTCGTTGGTGCTGTGGATGATGGCTGTGTGACCCAAGCCGCCCAAGTCGAGCATCTTGCGGCACATCTCGAAACCTTCAACGTGGTTGTTGACGACATAGTAGGCCAACACGGGCGAAAGTTTTTCACGCGAAAGCGGATAATCGGGACCGACATCCTTCAGGCGGGCAATCAGTATCTTGGTGTTTTCAGGCACTTTTACGCCCGACTTGTCGGCAATCCAGTAGGCCGACTTGCCCACCACGTCAGGATTGACCGCACCCTTTTCGGCATTGATGACAAAGGCCGACACCTTCTTGATTTCGTCTTCGTTCAAGAAATAGCAGCCGTTTTCTTTCATATAGCTCTCAAACAGGTTGGAAATCACCTTGTCGACGATGACGGCTTGTTCCGAGGCGCAAATCATACCGTTGTCGAAGGTCTTCGACATCATCAGGTCGGTGCAGGCGCGTTTCACGTTGGCCGAGGTTTCAATATAACAAGGTGCGTTGCCGGGACCCACGCCAAGGGCTGGTTTGCCGCAGCTGTAGGCCGAACGCACCATACCCGAACCGCCTGTGGCCAAAATCAAAGACACTTTCGGATGGTTCATCAAGGCCATCGTGGCTTCTACCGAAGGATGCTCAATCCATTGGATGCAGTGTTCGGGAGCGCCGGCGGCAATGGCAGCGTCGCGCAGGGTCTTGGCGGCAGCCACCGACGATTGTTGTGCCGAGGGATGGAATCCGAAAATGATCGGGTTGCGGGCCTTGGTGCAAATCAGTGACTTGAACATTGTGGTAGAGGTCGGGTTGGTCACAGGTGTAACACCAGCGACGATGCCGACTGGCTCGGCCACTTCCACATAGCCTTCCATTTCGTTGTCTTCCACCACGCCCACGGTCTTTTCGTCCTTGATGGAATTCCAGATGTATTCTGTCGCGAAAATGTTCTTGATGATCTTGTCCTCATAAACGCCGCGCTGGGTCTCTTCGTGGGCAAGTTTGGCCAACTCGCGGTGATGTTCCAAACCTGCCAAAGCCATTGCGTAGACGATTTTGTCCACTTGCTCTTGGTCGAAGGTGACGTAGGTCTTCAAGGCTTCTTCGGCGTTTCTGACTAAAATGTCGATTTCTTCCTGTATCGATAATTGTTTATCGATTTTAACTGTTGAGGTTTCCTTTTCCTTAGATGTTTTCATTTTCTTAAAATTGTTGTTGGAAAATGTATCGGTTCGTTATTTGTTTTTCAATTTGTAGGCAAGTTGGCGCGAAAGCACAGCGAGCGAAGAGGGGAGGTTCTCGTTTTTCACGAGGATGCCTTGCGGCACGTTGAGCAGCGCGAAAGCGAAGTTCCAGATGGCGAGGATGCCGCACTTCACCATTTGGTCACACACGGCCTGCGCTTGGTCGGCGGGCACGGTGATGATGCCGATTTTGACCCCAGTGCGCCGGATGTAGTTCTCCATCTTTTCCATAGGAAGGATGAATTTGTCTCCGACTTGAAGGCCGTGCAGGTCGGGGTCCTTGTCGAACCCAACCGCAATGTTCAGCCCCATACTCGAAAACTCCTTGTTGGTCAAAATCAGCCTACCGAGGCTTCCCACGCCGACCAAGATGGCTTCATCAACTTTATTATAACCTAAATAATCACTCAAATCGTTTATCAAAGTATCGATTTCAAAGCCAGTGCGGGGCTTGCCTTCCACGCTGCTCACGCCTGCCAAGTCCTTACGGACCAAGACAGGATTGAGGTTGAGGCTTTGGGCAACAGCGGCAGCCGACACATATTCCTCGCCTTGCTGCTGCATCTTGCGGATGTGGCTGTAGTAGAGCGGCAACCGGCTCAAGGTCGATTTCGGTACTACCAAGGATGTGTTGTGTTGCGTTGCCATATCGATACAAATTTATCTATTTGTTTGATGGCGCAAAAATAGTGCATTTTCCGATACGGTGAATCGAAAAAATGCACTATTTTTGAAAAGGTTTATATGTTGCTGTATTTTAGGGTGATAAATAATCAAGGCGCAACCTCAATCTCAATGCCCACACTCCAAGGTGAAGGCTGATTGCTCGGGCTGCCTAACAAAAAATCTTCTTTAGTGATGACTGGTGACAAACGATAGCTGCCATAAACTCCGATGTTGACCAAGTTGGCAATGCTGTAACTGATGCGCGTGGTGACACCGTATTCGAAGAGGTTCATCGCTCTGCAATGGTTATAATAGCTGGTGACTTTGCTCTTGTAAGGTTGAATCGGGTTGCCTTCTGGATCTTGCCATTTCATATTGTCCACAACCTTGACGCGGCGCAGGGCGTTGATGCCGCCATATACGCCCAAATCCCAGTTAATGCCCCACAGACGTATGACGACGCGTTGCAACAACTCGCCTCGCAGTTGCATCTGACGCATGGTGGTTTCGCGATCTGCAATTTCCATGGCGCCAGGGATTTGTCCTTTGGCAACAAAACGGTTCCAATCCAAGCCGAGGCCCATACCTATTTTATATGACTTGCCGTACATCCAGCGGCGACCGAAAGTGAAATGGCGGTTGAAGCCATTCCAAGTAGCATCGGGCAAATTGTAGTCGTATTGGAAGTAGGTCGTCTTCTGCCAGCCTTCTGCATCCACCTTTTTAAAAGTGCCGTTTTGGCTGTTGCGGTTGTTGGCGAGCAAGTTGACATCGCCGCCCATTCCGCTGATAGGGCAGGAGTCGTAGAAGCCGTTATAGCTGACATTCAGTTTCTTGCCTTCACCGAAATCCTTGTTTTTCAAATAGATGCCTGTTGAATCGGGGGCAACTTGGTAATAACCGAGCAATACGCCATCGGCACCTTCCACATTAATAAAAGTGTATTGTTTGTCGATGATTTTTGGGAAAACGATGCGCACGCCATCCTTCTCTTGAACCAAGTTGAAGGAACGCTCGGCGGGCATCAGGTCACCAGTGAAATAGGCGGCTTGTGGCACACCGTAACCGTAGGCATAGTCGAAATAAGGATAAAGGTCGGCGGATTTCTCTATTTCGGCCTTCATTTGGAGGGCGGTCTTGTTGCGCATGGTTTGCCAAGCGCAGGCACAGAAACCAGCAGTCAGCGGACTGGCGAAGGAAGTGCCGAAGGCATCGGTGAACTTGTCGTTTGAGGGGTTTGCCACCGAGGCTTGACCGAAGGCCACCACGTTGGGTTTCAGTCGTTTGTCAGCCGAAGGGCCATACGAACTGAAACCGATGTGGATGTATTTCTCCAAATCGGCATTGATGCCGCCCACGCAAAGCACGTTCTCGGCATCGGCGGGCGTGATGATGGTCATCCAGCGGTTGTCGTCGCCTTCGTTGCCGGCGGAGTTGCAAATCAAGATGCCTTTTTCGACGGCTTTGTTGGCGGCTTTGGCGACGTATGAGGTACCATCCATATCCTTGGTCCAGTGGCGGTCCTTGCCGTAGCCGAGCGAACTATTAATAATGTCGGCACCGTTCTTGTCGGCCCATTCCGCGCCTTGCGCCCACCACACTTCTTCCTTGAACGGCTCAGGGTCGATTTCGGTGCGGGCCAAAAGGAACTCGGCACCTGTGGCGAGGCCAAGTTTTTGACCCTTGTCGTTGATGCCAGCGATGCAACTCAGCACCATCGTGCCGTGCGTGCTCCATCCGTACACATCCTCTATTTTATTGGGGAAGTTGTAGGTTTTGAGAATCTGATGGTTGTCACGCAAATGCTGGAAAGCTGGATGGGTGTTCACTTTTGGGAAACCACCGTCCATCACGCAGATGCGTAAGCCTTTGCCGTCGATGCCTTTGTCGATGAAATGTTGGCCACCGAAACGGATAAGTTGGTCGGTGAGGATTTCGTTTTTGTCGTCCTCAGTTTCCTTGAACTCGGTTTTGACGCGAGCCATTGTTCCGCTGGAAACAATTTCCTGAACACGCGCCACAAAGGGCAGTTGGGCGATTCGGTTCGCATTGTCGTCAGTAGCCTCAACGCCAATCGCATTGAGCCAACGCGATTCGCCGAAAACCTCTGTGGAATAGGTGTTTACCGCATTGATATAACTGTCGTTCAACGGGTAATTACTGATGTCGTAAAGGTCGGCGCCGCATTGGTTGTAACGCTCGATGGCTTTCGCGTCGAAGTAGGAGTAGGGGTCGAATTGGGTGTCGTTTTTGTCAGTAAAGAACACCCAGAAACACTTTTCTTGTGCCATTGCCACGGTCGAAACGAGGGCAAAAACGGCGATGATTAAATTTTTTCTCATAAAATTTGAAATTTGCTGCAAAGGTATGGTTTTATTTTCTACTTTTGTCACCAAATTTAAAATCTATAAGCCTATGGAAGAAAATCTTACCAAAGAAAAATTTGAAATCTTTATGATGCTTTGTGCGTCAGGTATTGACGGGAATATATCTATGACCGAACTTGAACGCATTCTCTCACAGTTCGACAGCAAGGTCTACAACGAGGTTTTTGAATCGTGGAAATCGATGACAAGCCCTGCGTGGCTTAGCTTCTTCAAGGAGCACAAGGATGAATTCCTGAAGACCGAAGACGACAAGGCCGCTTTCATGGCCGACATCCATGACATCGTTGGTGCCGACGGCGTGAATACGCTAAAAGAGCAGAACTTCGTCAAAGTGCTTGAAATGCTAATCAACGACGAGCTTTAATGTCGTCATGTCCTATGAATCAAAGGCTTTCCGTTTGGCGCAATGCGACGGGAAGCCTTTTTTCATGCCCTAAAACCGCCTTTTCTAAATTAGAACGATTCTAATTTACGTTTTCGGTGTTTTTTGCCTGTGCAAATGTTTGAAATTAAAGCATTTGCAAAGTCTGTTGATTTGGAAAAAACTTTGCGTATTATTTGGAATGAGCGGTATATTTCCCTAAATTTGCAGCGTTTTTCGGGTGTCTTTGCCCGACAGACAAAGAAAACAAAGTCAAATCACTCAATAATTAACCCAAAAAGGAAAAATATGGCAAAAGTTAAGTCATTAGCTGAACTGAAAGCTATGAGAGAAAAGCTTCAGTCGAACCTCGACCTTCGCGAAAAGAGCAACGACCCTGATTCGTTGGTGCAAGTTAAGGTCGCAATGGCCACTTGCGGTATCGCCGCTGGTGCAAAACAAGTTATGGAACACATGATGGAGAAGGCCGACGAGCTGAAGCTCAGCATCGTCTTCACCCAAACCGGCTGCATGGGCTACTGCCACGCCGAGCCGACCATCGAGGTGAAGTGCCCTGGCAAAGACCCGATCGTCTTCGGTCATGTCGACAACAACCGCGCTGATGAAATCCTCACCAAGTACGTGATGAACAACGAAATGGTGGAGGGTGTCATTCCCGTGAACTATGAAACTATCTAACTAACCCTTAATTCGGAGGAATTTATATGGCAAAAATCAAGATGCACGTGCTTGTCTGCGGCGGTACCGGCTGCCAGGCTTCGGCAAGTGCTCAAATCATCAAGAACTTCGAGGACATTCTCGCCGCGAAGGGCTTGCAGGATGAAGTTCAGGTGGTCAGGACCGGTTGCTTCGGCTTCTGCGAGAAGGGACCCATCGTCAAGATCATGCCTGACAACACGTTCTACACTCAGGTGAAGCCTGAAGACGTCGAGAAGATCATCAACGAGCACATCATCAAGGGCCGTAAGGTCACCGATTTGCTCTACATGGACCCTGAAAACAAGGAACATGTCGCCGACTCGAAGCACATGGGCTTCTACCGTAAGCAACTGCGTATCGCTTTGCGTAACTGCGGTTTCATCAACCCCGAAAACATCGACGAGTGCATCTCGCGCGGCGGTTATGAGGCATTGGGCAAGGTGTTGTCCGAAATGACCCCCCAACAGGTGGTCGACGAAATCACCAAGTCGGGCCTCCGTGGCCGTGGCGGTGCTGGTTTCCCCACCGGCGTGAAATGGGGCCTCTGCGCCAAGAACAAGTGCGATGAAATGTACGTCATCTGCAACGCCGACGAAGGCGACCCGGGTGCGTTCATGGACCGTTCCATCATGGAAGGCGACCCGCACAGCATCGTCGAGGCTATGGCCATCTGCGGCTATGCCATCGGCGCCACCCACGGTTTGGTCTACATCCGTGCTGAATACCCGTTAGCCATCCACCGTCTGCAAGTCGCCATCGCCCAGGCCCGCGAATATGGCCTGCTCGGTAAAGACATCCTCGGCTCGGGCTTCGATTTCGACATCGAACTCCGCTACGGTGCCGGTGCTTTCGTCTGCGGTGAGGAGACCGCTCTGATCCACTCGATGGAAGGTATGCGCGGTGAACCCACGCTGAAACCCCCGTTCCCGGCTGTTCATGGCTACAAGGGCCAACCATCCAACGTGAACAACGTGGAGACCTTCGCCAACATCCCGATCATCATCACCAAGGGTGCCGACTGGTTCGCCAGCATCGGTTCCGAGAAATCGAAGGGCACGAAGGTGTTCGCTTTGGCTGGTCAGATCAACAACGTCGGTCTGATTGAGGTCCCGATGGGCACGACCCTCCGCGACATCATCTACGAAATCGGCGGTGGCATCAAGGGTGGCCGTAAGTTCAAGGCCGTCCAAACCGGTGGTCCTTCAGGCGGCTGCTTGACGGAGAAACACTTAGACACTGCTATCGATTATGAAAGCCTTGCCGCTGCCGGCTCCATGATGGGCTCGGGCGGTATGGTGGTCATGGACGACACCTCCTGCATGGTGGCCATCGCCAAGTTCTACTTGGAGTTCACCTGCGAAGAGAGCTGCGGCAAGTGCACGCCTTGCCGTGTGGGTAACAAGCGTATGCTCGAAATCCTCACCAAGA
>CAMVCZ010000050.1 GCA_947166105.1 uncultured Bacteroidales bacterium | reverse complement strand
AAACTACTCATTTTTCACCTTAACTCATGCTCTCAATTCTGGGGTACATTATAACAAGATAAATGCAAGCAATTCACAACTGCTCACCCCATCCAATAAAACTCCTCCTTGGCCACAATCGGCTTGAAATAGTCATCGATAACCCCTTGCTCGACCAGTTCTTTCGGTGTGCCTTGGCGCAAAGGCTGCTGCGGTGCCACTACCCACATCACGTCGGCATGGCGGAGCAAGAGGTCAAGGTCGTGGCTGCTGAAGAGGATGGTTTTCTTTTTCTCGCGCGAGAGTTTGTGCATGATATGTACCAACTCGATTTTGCTCGGATAGTCGAGGAAGGCAGCGGGTTCGTCCATGAAGATAAGAGGCGTGTCCTGCACCAAAGCCTTGGCAATCATTACTTTCTGTTGTTCGCCGTCGCTGAGGGAAACGAAATTGCGATTGACCAAATGGCCGATGCCGACGGTTTCGAGGCTGTCGTAGATGATTTGTTCGTCGTCGGGATTTAGTTTGGCTAAGAGGCCGAGGTGGGGATAGCGACCAGCGGCCACGATGTCGAAGACCTTCAAAAAAAGGTCGTCGGGCTTCTCAGTTAGCACGAGGCTGAACAGCGAACTGCGCTCGGTGGGGGAGTAGTCGCGCAAGTCTTTCCCGAACAACTTGATCTCGCCGCCGACGGGTTTGATGCTGGCCGAGAGCGTCTTGAACAATGTCGTTTTTCCAGAGCCGTTGGGACCCGCCAAGGCCACGATGTCGCCTTCATTGAGGCTTACGTTGATTTCGGGCATCAGGGCCTGGCCTTTGTAGCCGATGGACAGATGATATGTCTGGAGGACTTCGCACATAATGGTCTCTTTAACTACGAATTACACGAATTATACGAATTTGATAAAGAATTTGGGACGCAAGCGTCCGAATGGGTACGAATGAGCCAAATTCGTAGAAATTCGCGACTTTAGTCGCAAAATTCAATTTGTTCCATTCGTAAAATTCGTAGTTCCTTTTCATAATCTATTGTCCTTGACTGAATCGTTGCCGGTGGAAAATGACCCACAGCACGATAGGCGCACCAATCAATGCCGTGACCGAGTTGATGGGCAGGTTGCCTTCAAACGAGGGCAGCCGCGCAATGAGGTTGCAGAACAAGGCCAAGTCCATGCCGAGGAAGGCCGTAGCCGGGATGAGCAGTTTGTGGTCGCTGCTGCGGAACAGGAACCTCGCGATGTGCGGCACGGCCAATCCCAAAAAGGCGATAGGCCCGCAAAACGCCGTGATGATAGCCGTCAAAAATCCCGAAACCAAGATGATGAGCATACTGCTCCGCTTGATGTTTACGCCAAGGTTTTCGGCATAACGCTCGCCCAACAGCAAGAGATTCAAGGTCTTGAATAACAGGAACGAGGCAACTACACCTATAATTACCGTGGCCGCGAAAAACGGCAGTTGGGCCTTGCTCACATTGGAGAAACTGCCCAAGCCCCAAATAACGAAGGAATGAAGTCCTTCCTTTTGGCTGAAGAACTTCAAAATATCAGTGACCGAACTCGCGATGTAGGCAATCATGATTCCCACCAGCACGAGGCTGACCATGCTCCTGAGCCTCGAACTCAGCGCAAGGATAAGCAAAAGCACCGCAAAAGCCCCCAAGAAAGCCGCCACGGTAACGCCGAAGGTGGACCATAGAGCCAAAGTGCTGACCGACAGTCCCGTAGCAGTGCCCAGCAACACAACCAAAGCCACTCCAAGGCTCGAACCGCTACTGATGCCCAAAAGGGAAGGGTCGGCCAAGGGATTGCGGAACAGGGTTTGCATCAACAGGCCTGAAACAGAGAGTCCGATGCCAGCCAAAAGTGCCGTGATGGCTTGCGGCAGGCGGTAGTCCAAAATGATGGTGCGATAGGTGGAGGTGTCGCTGCCGAATACCGCCGCCCAAATCTCTTTCATCGGAATCGATACCGAGCCGAAGCACAGGTTCATCACGAAAAGCAATAGTCCGGCAGCAAAGATTCCTATGGAAATCAATAGGATAGGGGCGGTTTGGCGTTCTATGTTAGGGTTGGTCATTCGTCTTTCCTAATTCGGGGCAAAGATAAGGGAAAATATGATAACACGAAGGTTTCATCTCAAGGAGAAAACTTAAAAAATCCCATCAAAATATGAAGCTACCATTGTTTTTCTTATTTTTGCGGCTCAAAATCAAATCAATTTATGCATATTATGATTAATAACGAGTATTTCCCATCCATGCTTCCTGCCGACGAACTCGCGCAGCTGAAGTTCATCCCGACCCTTCCAGAATTTGTCACTTGGATTGAGCAGAAATGGTCAGACCTACCCTGCCTTTCCGACACGGTGAACACCTATAATTATAAACAGGTCTGCGACTTGATTGCGCGTAAGCGTGCCTTGCTCAACGACTTGGGCCTGCAAAAAGGCGACAAAGTGGCCATCATAGACAACTCCACCATCGAGCAGGTCGAAATGTTCCTTGCCGTCACTTCGGCGGGCTATGTGGCCATCAATTTGCCAGCCATGCTGCCTGCTCAGGCCATCGTCGGCTGCTGCATGAAGTTCGGTGTGAAGGTGTTGGCTTATGGCAAAGACTTCGCCGAGGCTGTCGCCGGTGTGCCTTGCAAAACCATCGCCATCACCGATTGTGCCGACCATACCGCTCCCATCGTGACCGTTGACAAGGACGAGCCAGCCGCCATCTTCTTCACGGGTGGCACCACGGGCGCGCCCAAGGGTGCCATTTTGCCCCATCGTGCCTTGATGCGTGGTGCCTTGAACGGCGTTTACGCTCCCGGCAGCCAACTCGGCCATCATCGTTACGCGAATGTGCTGCCTCTCAGCCATGTGTTTGGTCTGATTCGTGGCACTTTGTCGGTGCTGTTTGAAGGTGGCGCGTGGTATGCCGCCGCCAATACCAAGGAAACCATCGGCAAGTTCCCGATGATCAAGCCGACCTGCCTCGTGGCCGTTCCGGGCATCTGCGAAATCCTGTTGGGCCTCGTCAAGATGTACGGCAAGCCTTTCCTTGGCGGCAACCTCAAATTCATCATTTCGGGAGCCGCCAATGTGCCTCCGAAACTCATCGGCGAGTTCGACGAACTTGGTATCCAACTCTTTGCGGGCTACGGCATGACCGAAGGCGCCAACCTCACTACGGGCAATATCGACGTAAAAGAAAAGCCCACATCGGTCGGAAAGTCTTATCCCGAGCAGGAACTGAAGGTGGTGGATGGAGAATTGTGGTTCCGTGGTGACAATGTCTTCCTCGGCTATTACGGCGAACCCGAAAAGACCGCCGAAACCCTGACCGAAGACGGTTGGGTGAAGACCGGCGACCTTGTCCGTTTCGACGATGAAGGCTACATGTACATCGTGGGCCGTATCAAGAACCTCATCATCCTGAGCAATGGCGAGAACATCAGCCCTGAAAGCATTGAGGAACCGTTCTATAAGGATAACAGACTCCGCGACTGCCTTGTCAAAGAGGACGAACTCGATGGCCGTCAGGTGATTGCCATTGAGATTCTGCCACGCATGGAAGAGTTTGGCAATGCGCCTTGGGAAGAGGTGGAAGCCTACTTCAAAGACCTCGTCGGCAAGGTGAACGCTGAACTGCCGAGCACGCACCAAGTCAGCAAAATCACCGTGCGCAAGGAGGACTTCAAACGCACGGGTGCAATGAAAGTTTCACGCAACCAATGATTTACGCCATGCAAAGAGAAACTGTTTTTGAAGAACTGAAGGAAATTATTAAGCAGATCAAGCCATCGCTCGATTTCTCCAATGTCAATGAAGACTCGCAGCTCGTCCGCGACTTGGGCTTGGATTCGTTGACCATTTTGCTACTCAGCCTCGCCATCGAGACCAAGTTTGGGTTCAAGTTTGAAGGCAACCCGAAATTTTTGACAGTGCGCGAAGTGCTTGACTACATTGCTGCTAATACAACCCGTTAATATATGACAATCAACATAATAAAGGTGGAAAGTCGCAAACAGATGAAACTGTTTGTGGCTTTCCCCTTGCGTCTTTACAAAGACTGCGCAAACTGGGTACCTGCTCTCGAAGGCGACGAATACGACACTTTCAACCCCGAAAAGAACGGAGCCTACGACTTTTGCGAAGCCGACTGTTTCTTGGCCTATCGGGGCACCGAAATCGTCGGGCGCGTGGCCGCCATCATCAACAACAAGGCCAACAAGGATGTGAAAAAAGTGCGCTTCGGATGGCTCGATTTTATTGAGGATGAGGAAGTTCTGAAAGCCTTGCTGGATACGGTCATCGCATGGGGCAAGCAACGCGGATGCACCGAAATCGTCGGACCGTGGGGCTTTACCGACATGGACAAAGAGGGCCTTTTGGTGGAAGGTTATGAAAACCTCAGCCCGTTCACCTGCCTTTACAACTACCCTTATTACGACACGATGTTGCAAAAGTTGGGTTATGTAAAGGATGTGGACTGGACACAAAGTTTGCTGTTTTTGGACAAAGAAGTGCCGCCTACCTACGAGTTTGCCCATCTCATTGAGGAACGCTTTGGCGTGCATGTGGTGCAGCCCAAGAGCATGAAGCAGATGAGCAAGCAATACGGCATGGAAATCTTCCACATGTATAACGATGCCTTTGCTCCGCTGATGGGTTTTTCGCCCCTGACAGACAAGCAGATAGCCAACTATTTGGATACATACGTCCCCATTTTGGACAAGGATTTCGTGGCCGTCGCCGTCGACAAGGAAGACAAGCCTGTCGGGTTCCTGTTCTGCGTGCCTTCGCTTTCAAAGGCGGTGAAAAAAGCCAATGGTCGCCTGTTCCCATTCGGGTTCATACACATCCTCAAGGCTCTGAAGAAGAACGACACTTTGGAAGCCCTTATCATAGGCGTTGCGCCTCAGTATCAAGGTTGTGGCGTGCCGCTGCTGATGTTCAAATATTTGCATGAGAACTGCATCCGGCGTGGTGTCGACACGATCATCCTCAACCCGCAGTTGGAGGAAAACTACAAAGTGCAGTCGCTGTTTGGCGACTACAAAACCGAGCCGTTCATGCGGCGTAGGGCTTACAAGAAAAGCATTTAATTTGAATTAGAACGGTTTTCGATTCAATTATCCTCAAAATTCTTGGGGAAATGTTTCCATATTTCATAACGTTTACCTGCCTGATTTACAAATGTTTGCCACATGGCTTCTGCGGGCAGTTCGAAGAGTTGTTGTGTCGTGATGTCGCCGATGAGCCAAGTGTTGCGTACCAATTCACTGACCAATTGCCCTGAGTCCCAACCCGAGTAGCCCAAATAGAATCGGGTGTTTTCCTCGTTGGCTATTCCAGTGGCAATCAAGGTTTTGAGTGTTTCCACCTCGCCGCCCCAATACAAGCCCTCGATGATGGGGCAAGAGTCGGGGATGAGTTCTCCGAGGGTGTGGATGAAAAACAGTTGGTTGTCGGAAACGGGGCCGCCAAGGTAGACAGGCGCGTCGAATTCGGGGAAATCGTCGACGATTTGGTTGACGCTCGCGTTCAGCGTTTTGTTGATGATGACGCCGAAACTGCCCTCCGCCTCCTCATGGTCGATGAGCAGAATCACCGACCTCCCAAAGTGGAAATCATTCATTAATGGCTCGGAAATCAGGATGTTACCCTGTTTCGGGTTCAATGAATTGCTTCGTATGACAAACTTTTCGCCTAAATCCATACTGCAAAAGTAGACTTTTTGGGCGATATTCGGGCCATAATTCGTAATTTTGTGGCAAAAATCGGACTATTTTGAAACGGACTGACAATCAACATAAGTTTGACGCCTTGCGCGAGGAGTTTTCGACATTCACTTTTGAGCGGCAAACGGTGAAACGCGAAAACGGAGCTTTGTCGTTGGCTTTCGACTTCAACCTCGACGACCGCTATCATTTTCACCCAACGCTCGAAATACCAGCGCGTTATGTCTTTGATTGGGAGCGTATTCCAGGGGAACAGTTGCAGGCTTTGGCGTTCCAAATCGGGATGACAGAAATGGTGAGTTATTGGAAAATCGCTTGCCCGAAAAGGGTAGTGGTGAAGCCGTTTTCACTCACCGATTCGCAGAAAGCGTTTTGGAAGAAACTGTATTACAATGGTTTGGGTGAGTTTTTGTATTTGAATTGCATTTCGGTTTCGGAAGAGGGTTTGATGCAGATCGAATCCATTGGAAACCAATCTTTTGCGAAGGTTGACTTGCCGCTTGAAGAGCGAACTTTGGTTCCCATCGGTGGCGGAAAGGATTCAGTGGTCACTTTGGAGTGTTTGCGAGGCCAAATGCCTGTCGTTCCTATGATTGTCAACCCGCGAGGCGCGACTTTGAATTGCGTAAAAACAGCAGGCTACGGCGAAAACGACTTCATCGTCATCAACCGCACCCTTGACCCAACCATGCTGAAACTCAATGCGGAAGGCTATCTGAACGGACACACACCATTTTCGGCTTTGTTGGCGTTCATTGGCGTTTTGGTGGCTTTCGGAAGCCGTTCAAAATACATCGCTTTGTCGAATGAAAACAGCGCGAATGAGAGCACCGTTCCCGGAACGAATATTAATCACCAATACAGCAAGTCGATAGAGTTTGAGCGTGATTTCAGGAATTATGTGGCTGAGAATTTGAATGATAAAGTTCAGTATTTCAGTTTTTTGCGTCCGTTGAGCGAATTGCAGATTGCAAAATTGTTCGCCCAATGCGAGGCCTATCATTCCGTGTTTCGCAGTTGCAATGTGGGTAGTAAGACCGATTCTTGGTGCGGCCATTGCCCCAAGTGCCTCTTCACTTGGATTATCCTGTCGCCCTTCCTTTCGAGGGAAAAACTGACAGCTATTTTTGGCAAAGACCTGATGGCGGACGAGAGTTTACGGCCTATCTATGAGGAACTTAACGGAACGGCAGAGGTGAAACCTTTCGAGTGTGTCGGCACGGTGGAGGAAGTGCGGGCTTGCATTAACGCGGGCATTTCGACAGGCTCAATAACCGCTGGATCTGCTAAGGTACCTGATCCTTCGGTTCCTGAGCTTTCGGTCCCTGAGCCTGTCGAAGGGCCGACTGTAGATGTAATACTATCCCGCTTCAACAACGAGCATTTCCTGCCCGAGAAGTTTGAACAAATCTTAAAATCCCGTCTTCATGTTTGAATTGATTCTCAATCGGTTGCGCGGCAAGCGCATTTTGATTCTCGGCTTTGGGCGCGAGGGGAAATCTTCGTTCCGCTTTGTGCAAAAGTATTTGCCCAACGCCGAAGTCGCGGTGGCCGATAAGAACGAAATGGAAGGCGTGAAACATTTTGGAAACTACTATCTTGAGTCGATGTATGACTACGACATCGTCATCAAGACACCAGGCATTTCCTTGAAGGATTTCGACACGAAAGGCGTGGAGATTACCTCTCAAACCGACCTGTTTCTCAGCCAGTTCCATGCACAGACCATCGGCATTTCAGGCACCAAGGGCAAAAGCACGACCACGAGCCTGATTTATCATCTTTTGAAATCCTCTGGCCGCGACGCTATCTTGACGGGCAACATCGGGATTCCCTGTTTTGACATCATGGAGGACATCAAGCCTGATTCCATCGTGGTTTACGAACTTTCGGCGCACCAGTTGGAGTATGTGCATAATAGTCCGCATGTGGGCGTTTTGCTGAATGTTTTTGAGGAACATCTCGACCATTTCGGCACTTTTGAGCGTTACAAGTCCGCGAAACTCAATCTTTTACGCTTCATGGGTGAAGACGATACGGCCATCATTCACGACACGCTGATTAATGATGCACTTCGCGTCATTGCGAGCAAAGCGAAGCAATCCAGAGTATTCACACAGTGCGATTTTGACGAAATCGACCGTTCATCCTTGCCCTTGAAAGGCGAGCATAACTATCTGAATGTCAAGGCGGCGCTGTTGGCATGTGATGCCTACGGTGTTGATTGTCGGGAATTGATACCTTATTTATATACCTTCAAACCTTTGGAGCATCGTTTGGAGCCAGTCGGCACATTTGGCGGCGTGACTTTCGTCAACGACAGCATTTCCACCATTCCGCAAGCGGCGATTTCAGCGTGTAAGGCGTTGCAAAAGGTTGATTTCCTGTTGCTTGGCGGCTTCGACCGGGGCATTGACTATCAGCCTTTGGTGGACTACCTGAAAGAAAATCCAGTTCCGCATCTGCTCTTCACAGGCAAGGCTGGGGAAAGGATGATGCAACTGATGGACGGCATTTCGACAGGCGCAATAACCAAGGTCCCTGAGTCTGTCGAAGGGCCGTCTTTATTCAATTATTCCACTATGGAAGAGGCATTTGCCTATTTAAGAAACCATGCCAAGCAAGGCGATGTCTGCCTGCTTTCGCCAGCCGCGTCAAGTTACGACCAATACAAGAATTTCGAGGAGCGCGGGCGGAAGTTCAAGGCTTTGGCGGAGGCCTTTGGAGAAAAATGAAAAAAGCCGAGTTGACGCTCGGCTTTTTCCTTGAAACAAATTGAAAATCAGTTCAATTTAATGCCAACTTTCTTCTTTCCACCCGAACCTGAGCCGCTGGAAGTGCCATTTGAGGGCTTTGCGCCAGATGGGTTCGGCGAGGTCATTGTATAGCCCGCTGCCTCGCACATCTCTTTGACGTGGGCGGCACGCTTTTGGGTGTTGGGGTGGGTGGAGAACAATTGCGCGATTTTGCTTTGCTGGCTGCTTTCTCCGCTGAGGCTAATCAGCACATTCAGAGCATGATACATGGCGTAAGGGTCGACACCGTTTTGGATGCAGAACTGGAAAGCGGTCTCGTCGGCTTCGGTTTCCTGACGGCGCGAATAGGCGTTTTGGGCCAATTGCTGCCCAAGGTCGCCGAGGAAACCTTGAGAGATGGCTCCGGCGGTTTCGCTGAAGGCACCGATTCCGTAACGTGCGGCCACCATCAAATAGGCTGCACGGTAGGCGTCGCGGACATCTTTATTAATAAGGTGTCCCAACTCATGCCCGATGACGGCAAAAACTTGGTCGTCGTTCATCGCGTCCATTAGGCCGGTATAGACGCGCACGCTGCCGTCGCCGCTGGCAAAAGCGTTCACCTCGTTCGACTGATACACCTTGTAGTTCAAATTCAGGTTGCTGATGTTGTGGAAACGTGCCATGATGCGGTTAAGGCGTTGGGTGTAGTCGTTGCTGGCGGGCAAAATGGTGTTTTGTCCGTCGGTTTCAACCATGTACTGGCTGCACAACTGGGCAATCTGTGCATCGCTGACGGTCAGGGCCTGCAAAGCGGCGGCTCCGGCATTGGCAGCGGCGTTTTGGTCCACAACTTTGAGTGAGGAGCAACTGGTCGTCATCATTACCACAATAGCTCCGATAAGTGCTAATTTCTTCATATTGAATAAGTTTATTGTTAGATTCCGTTTTTGTCACGGCAAATATACGGCTAATCGCCGAATTTTTTTTCAAAAAAATCGATTTTTTTCTTGCATGTTTCAAAATTAATGTATCTTTGCAGCATCAAAATAATATCAAAATAATATCATTATGGAAACAAAAGAATTTGAATTCAAGGGTCTCGCGATGAACGGTTTCGTCGCATTGTTTGTTGAACTTGTCATCATCGCTTTAAGTGTATGGGGCATGGTTGCATTTGGTAAAGGGCAAATCGACACACCGATACTATCGGTTTTGGGCCTGTTATTGGCTTGCATTCTGCCCATTGGCTTCCGCAAGTTGGAGCCGAATGAGGCTATGGTGATGCTGTTTTTCGGCAATTACCGAGGCACTTTCACCAAGACGGGCTTCCACTGGGTGAATTTCCTGATGACCTCCAAGAAGGTTTCGCTCCGCGCCCGCAACCTCAACCCCGACAATATTAAGGTGAACGACAAGACGGGCAACCCGATTATGATTGGTCAAATCCTCGTTTGGCGATTGAAAGACACCTACAAGGCCATGTTTGAGATTGACTCGCAGACGATGGCCAGCGGCGGATCGGGTACGGCTCCCGTGGCGGTGAGCAGCCGCATGAGGGCTTTCGAGAGCTTCATCCAGGTGCAAAGCGATGCTGCCTTGCGCGAGGTGGCGGGCATGTATGCCTACGACGAGAATGAGGCCGAAAAAGACGAGCTGACGCTTCGTGCCGGCGGCAAGGAAATCAACGATGTGCTGTTGTCCAAACTGAATGAACGCCTTACCATGTCGGGTTTGGAAGTGCTTGAGGCAAGAATCAATTATTTAGCCTATTCGCCTGAAATTGCGGCGGTGATGTTGCGCCGTCAGCAGGCGGCGGCCATCATCTCCGCTCGTGAGAAGATTGTGGAAGGCGCCGTGTCGATGGTCAAGATGGCCTTGGACAAGCTGAAAGACGATGGCGTTGTCGAACTCGACGAGGAACGCAAGGCCGCCATGGTGAGCAACCTGATGGTGGTGCTCTGCGCCGACGAGTCGGCTCAGCCGGTGGTGAATACGGGAAGCCTGTATTAGTTGATAGTTGACAGTTGAAAATTGATAATTGAAGGTTGACGGTTTGGGGTGTAGGGCTGTCACAATGTGGCAGCCGCACCCCTGCAAATAAAACAAAAATGGACAAAGACATCATTTCAATATTAGGCATTGGCATCGTGGCCATCCTCATGGCCATTCTCGGCAGATTCCGTCCCGACATCATCTACCGCAATGCGCGAGGAAAGCAGATTACCCCCGAAAACCAGCGATTCCTATCATTCGCTTTCTTGCTCTATGGCATCATGTTCGTCTTGATTGCCATCGCATTGGACATCCCTCGGCTCGTACCCTACAAAGGCGCGACGGCGGTTTCCATTGCCGTATTCATGACGGTAATCATGCTCATTGGGCTTTGGGCAATGAAGTATAGGAATGATGAGCGGCTAAGCAGGCTCGTTTTGGTGGGTGTGCTGGTGGCATCGATGGCCTTGATAGGTTTCTGCATTTATTACTGGACAATAACCCTAAATTAAATAATATGAATCTGACAGGCTATATTTTGCTGTGCTCTTTTTTGCTGATAATGACCGCCGTTCCGGTTTGGTTTGCTATTCGTGTGAAGCGGCATCCAGAGAAGGATAGAAGCATGAGAAATGTAATAGCAGAGCATCGTGGTGCAGAATACGAAGCTGGAATGCAGAATTTCCTCATGGTCAATTACTTGTCTACAGCTCTTGCTTGGCTTGTGGCAGCGGTGCTCCAACTCTTGTTTGGCATGGAGCAAGTCTCTTCGATGCTGATTCCTGGGTGTGTGCTTTGCTTGGTTTTGGTCATTGCCAAATGGCGTTTTACGGGTGAGTTCAGCAAGGCGGGAGCGGTTACTTTTGCAGTTGGACTTATGGTGACGGTGGTTTATCTAATTGTGAAGAAATAGATAGTCTCGTTTTCGTCAACCGAAAGACGACGGCTGAGACCGAGCAACTGATAGTGGAATTGCGCGATAAAATTGGTAATAAAATCATTTATAGACTATGATATTTGGAATTGTTTTGATGCTGCTCACTGGTATTCTGCTCTTCCTTTTCGGGTGGCTGCTCTATCGCAATCCCAATTGGATCAATCCATACGGCGAGATGCCACCTGAGCGCAAGGCTTTGGTCAATATCGATGGGTTGAAGAAGGCTCTTTTCATCGCATTGGGCATTTGCGGCGGTGTGCTTGTGGCTGCTGCTCTGTTGCTTCTGAAGGAAGTTGTCGGGCCAAGTGCATTAGGTATCATCTTAGGTGTCAATGTGTTGGCATTTGTCGTTGCCGTGATTGTCGCTATGCGGCGTTACAATGGTTTCGCCCGCGACGAGAATGGCGAAGGCTATTATCATTTTGGCAACCTGTCCAAGGCCGCGAAGGTCACCGTCGTCATCGTGATGGTGTTGGTGGCTGCCTTGGCGGTTTTTTTGACGGTAATAATGAATAGGAAATAAAAGGAAACTATGTTCTGGTTTGATTTAATAACAGGTGCGATTTTGATGCTTTCAGGCTTGGCGGTTTATCGCTTCCCGATGCTGATTTCAGGCGTGAACACCATGTCGAAAAAACGCTTGGCCAAGGTCAATTTGGAAGGCCTGAAGCGCGACTACCGTAATGCTTTCCTCATTTGCGGCGGGGTGATGATGCTGTTAGGCGGCATTTCTACCCTTGTGTATATCCCGATGGGCGTTCATCTTGTTGTGCTTACAGTGGTGATTTTGGCCATTGTGGTGGCTTGTGTACTGCTCGGAAGGAAACACGACTTGGGCCTGCAAGGGGAGGAGGGCAAGAAAGAAAGACGGAAAAACAACATCGGCCTCGTCATTTCCTTTGTGGTAATGGGCGGAATTTTGTTTTTCTTCTTCAAAGGTAGCAAACCCGCAACGGTTGAAGTGTCAGAGGATTACATCACGGCAAAGGGCGGCGGATATAGTGCCTCGATTGCCTTGAACGACATTGCCGAGGCCAACGTATTGGCTCATTGGCCCAGTTTCCCCATCCGTACTAACGGCCTTGCCACCGATGATGTTGCCATTGGGCATTTTCGCAAGAAAGGGGGCGAAAGTTGCATGTTGTTCGTCTGCACCGATGGCGGTCCTTTGCTCGAAGTGCGCACCGTGGATGGCAAATTGTATTACCTCAACTGTGCCACGGAGGAGGAAACGCTGGAGATGATTGCAAAAGTGAAAACGAAAGGGAGGTAAACGATGGCAAAAGAAAAAGACAATACGAACAAGACCTTCCTGCTCCGCGTGGATGCCGAGACGATGGAGGCTGTGGAACGCTGGGCCGCCGACGAGTTCCGCTCCGTCAACGGGCAGCTGCAATGGATTATCGCGGAGGCACTGAAAAAGAGCGGAAGGAAAAAGAAGTAACCAACAAAAGCATACTATCATGGACAAAGAAACATGGATTATCATTTTGGTTGTATTCCTCTATGTTCTACAGGCCGTCATAGGAGGCTTGATAGCCCGCAGGCGCGGCAAGTCGTTTTGGTTCTGGTTTGCCGTGTGTTTCCTAATCATACCACCTTTTGGATGGATTCGTATGTTCATGGGCACCAAAGATGACTTAATGCCCTAATTCGTAAAAATCCGCTGCAAAGCAGCCAAATTCAATTCGTTATAATTCGCCACATTCGTGAAATTCGTAGTTATAATCAATCCGTAAAATCCGTAGTTTATGAAAAACAAAATCTTATTCTTGCTGTTATTCTTCGCCCTTCAATCCCAAGCCCAAATCGAGGGTTATTGGAAAGGCCAAATCGACCTCGGAGGGCAACAATTGGAAATGGCCTTCAACATCAAGGCCGCTGAAAACGGCTATTCCGCCACGTTGGACGTTCCCGCCCAAGGCGCATTCGACGTGCCTGTGGACAAGACCGTTTTCCAAGACAACCACCTGCAAATGACCCTTTCGGCAATGGGTGCCAGTTATTCGGGCACGCTGAAAGGCAAGGCCATCGAAGGCGAGTTCACCCAGCACGGCATGGCCTTCCCCTTGAACCTTGCAAAAGGCGAAAAGGAAGCCCCAAAAGCCCGCCCGCAAGACCCACAGATGCCGTTCAACTATCGCGCCGAGGAAGTGACGTTCACCAACAAAAAAGAAGGCAACACCCTTGCCGGCACTTTGACCATTCCCGAAGGCGATGGCCCGTTTCCCGCTTTGGTGTTGGTTTCGGGCAGCGGGCAGCAGAACCGCGACGAGGAACTGATGAACCACCGCCCGTTTTGGGTCATCGCCGACTATCTTTCGCGCCGTGGCGTGGCTGTGTTGCGCTACGACGACCGTGGCATGGGCGGCTCGACGGGCGAGGTGCTGAACGCCACTTCGATGGATTTCTCCTACGATGCCGAAGCCGCTTTCGACTTCTTGCGCAACCGCAAGGAAATCAACGCTTCGCGAGTGGGCATTTTGGGTCATAGTGAGGGCGGCATTATTAATTTCATGGTGGCCGAGCGTCGTCCCGAGGTGGCGTTTTTGGTTTCGTTGGCCGGGCCAGCCGTGAACGGTATCGAAGTCTTGAAGGAACAGCAGGCGGCCATCCTCCGTGCGCAAGGCATGACGGAAGAGATGGTGAAATTCAGCGGCAACGCCAATGCGCAGATGTTCGACATTATCGAAGCCTCAAACGATAGGGTAGAGGCCGACACTTTGTTGCGCCAATTGCTGAAAGGCTGGGGCTACAACGAGGAACTGACCGAGCAGACCGTTGGGCAAATGGCCTCGCCGTGGATGTACTATTTCCTGAAATACGACCCCACCGATGCCATCGTAAAAACCAATTGTCCAGCTTTGTTGCTGAATGGCTCGAAGGACTTACAAGTGCTTGCCTCACAGAATCTTCCTGCTTACGAGAGAATCATCGCCGAGCATGGCAAGACCAACCTGACTTTGCGCGAGCTGCCCGATTTGAACCATCTTTTCCAGCATTGTGAAACGGGTTCGCCCACTGAGTATGTCGAGATTGAGGAGACCATTTCGCCGGAGGTGTTAGAGGCTATTGTGGAGTTTGTGAAAGGAATTGGAAGATAAACGCAGCCTTTTTTCAGAATAGGCTTTGCCGTTTTCCGAAAATCTTCTATCTTTGCGGCGTTATAACACCGAAAGAAAATGAAAAAAGTAGTTCGAACTGTTTGGATTGGAGCCTTGTCGGGACTGGCGTTTTTGGCCGCCTGTTGCACCACGAAAGGCCTCTCGAAGGCTGAGAAAAAGCAACTTGAGCGCGACCGCGACTCCATCCAAGAGATTTTGACCCGTCGCGAGGGTGCGGCTGTCTATGGCTCGCCCGAAATCATCGCCCGATATGGAGCGGAAACCTATCGCCTTCAAAACCAGCTTGATTCCATCAATGCCAAGTTGGGCGTATTTGTGGATTTGGAGAAGAGTGCCCGACGTTTGGCCTTGCAGGAGCGTATTGTCGAACTTCAGGCCGCTTTGCAACGTCGTGAAGGCGCGGCTGTTTACGGCTCGCCTGAAATCATCCAAGAATACGGTAGGGAAACGCAACGTATGAGGGATGAAATTCAGGCTATCCGCAAGGAATTGAAGGAGTTGAACACCCCACAAGACCAGATTAATCAAGGCAAAACGGAAACTTTATACGGTAGTCCACAACCTTGAACCGCTTCGCCATCAATAGATTATGAGTGACCGTCTCGGTTTCAACAAGAAAATCATGCTCGAACTCAATCGTGCTGTTTTGAAACAGCGCATCGACGAGCATGAACTTCACCAACTTTTCTGGGAATGTACTCTGCGTTGCAATCTCAATTGTAGGCACTGCGGCTCCGATTGCCGGATGCTTTCCGAAAAGGACGACATGCCTTTTGAGGATTTTGCCAAAGTGCTTGACGAGGTGCGTGCCCATCAAGACCCCGCCAAAGTGATGGTCATCACCACGGGCGGCGAACCTACCATGCGCAACGACTTGGCGCAATGCGGCGAGGAAATCACAAAGCGCGGTTTCATTTGGGGCATGGTGTGTAACGGCATGTTGCTCTCTGCCGAGAAACTCAATGAGTTTGTCAAGGCGGGACTGAAATCTTTGGCGGTCAGTTTCGACGGCTTCGAGGACGACCACAATTGGATGCGCGGCAATCCCATGAGTTACAAGAATGTGCTTCGCGCGGTGGAAGCCATGAAACAGCATCCGAGTCTCACTTGGGATGTCATTACTTGCGTCAACCAGCGGACAATCAAGTATTTGCCTCAGTTCCGCGACTTCCTGATTTCGTTGGGCATCCGCCGTTGGAGATTGTTTACGGTGTTTCCTTCGGGACGCGCCGCCAACGACCCCGACTTGCGTCTTTCCAACTCGCAATTCGTTGAAATGATGGAGTTTATCAAAACCACACGCTTACAAGGAAAAATCCGCGCCGACTATGGCTGCGACGGCTTCCTTGGTCGCTACGAGGGCGAGGTGCGCAACCATTATTATTCATGCAGCGCGGGCATCAATATCGCCTCGGTGCTGGCCGACGGCTCCATTTCGGGCTGCCTCAGCATCCGCAGCGACTACCATCAGGGAAACATCTACAAGGACAGTTTTTGGGAGGTGTGGCAGAACAAGTTCCAAGTTTACCGTGACCGCCGTTGGATGAAAACCGACCAATGCGCAAGTTGCAAGATGTGGCGGTATTGCCAAGGCAACGGAATGCACTTGCGTGACGGCGAGGGGAAATTGCAATTGTGTCAGTATCACATGATTAATGGATAAAATTTACATCGTCGGCTATATGGGTGCGGGCAAAACCACCGCCGCCAAACGCTTGGCCAACCGCCTCGGTTGGGAAGTGGCCGACACGGATGCCTTGTTTGAGGAAAAATACCGCATCTCCATCGACGATTTCTTCCACAAGTACGACGAGCCGCTTTACCGCAAATTGGAATCGCAGGTGCTGAAAGAGACGGAAAGCCTTGAAAACACGGTGATTTCCACGGGCGGCGGCACGGCTTGCTATTTCGACAACATGGATTGGATGAACCGCCACGGCCTGACCGTTTTTATGCGCATCAGCGAGAAGGCCGTCATCGACCGACTGCTGCACGCCAAGAGGAAACGCCCCCTGTCGACGGGCAAGACCGAAGCCGAACTGACTGAGTTTGTGCAACAACATTACACCTCGCGCCTGCCTTTTTACGAACAAGCCCGAATCACGGTGAAATCTGAGGACTTGGATTTGGAAAACCTTATAAAATTAATTGAAAATGAGAAAGATAAGTAGTTTATTGTTGGGCATGGTGTTATTGTTGGCAGCCTGTTCTGGAAAGAAAACGGCAACTCGCGAAGCGGCAAGCACCATCGACTATGCTGATATGGTGTATTGGTATGCCTTCGGCGACAGCGACAAACCCGCCGATGTGTTTTATGTTTATCCTACGGTGTCAATGATTTCCTACGCCGACAATGGCAACTCTTGTTTTGCCGACATCATGCAGGCCGAGGTGAGGGAAGAAGCCAATGGAAACCAGCGTTTTAACAAGATGCTGTATGACGATTACAACTTCTACGCGCCGTATTACCGACAGATGATTTTCGAGTCGTACAACCAGCCCGACAGCATTTTGCAGCGCAACGCCGTCATCGCCGCGCAGGATGTGAAAGACGCTTTCCAATATTACATGGCGCACGGCAATGGCGGTCGGCCTTACTTTTTGGTGGGTCACAGCCAAGGCTCGCAGGTGCTGATTGAGATGCTGAAATCGGGCATGACCGATGAACAGCGCAAATTGATGGTGGCAGCCTATTGTATTGGCTATCAAGTTACTGCTGAGGATTTGGCGCATTATCCCGACCGACTTTCGCCCGCCAACGACAGTACCGAAATTGGGAAACTGATCATTTTCAATTCGGTGACCGACACAGCGGCTATCGGAGTGGTATCACGCAACGATGTGGTTGGCATCAATCCCACGACTTGGACTGCCAAAGCCGACACCGTTCCCGCTGAGTATCAATTGGGTATGGCCAAATACAACGCCAATAGGGATAGTGTGCTCATTCTTCCCTGTCCTACAAGGACTTACCTCTACAAGCACACCACCGTCTGCCCTGACCTCGACCCCGAAATGGTCTACGTTCCCGCTTTTAAGGACATGTTCCCGAAAGGCAACCTCCACTTCGCCGATTCATGGCTCTTTGCGGGGAATGTGAAGAAGAATATGGAATGTAGGTTGAGGCACTTTGGACAGCAAACCCCGAACTGATCCTAATACGCAATAAATCCGACAATCCCCGACAGCACAATCAGCAGAATCGGGTTGGCCTTGAAGAAATAGGAGGCCACAAACGCCAACACGCAGATAATCACGCTGAGGTTGTAGTGTCCGCGACCGAAATCCACAAAATTCTGTGTGTTCATCATCGAAAGTCCGGCGGCGAAGATAAGTCCGGCGATGGCGGGTTTCAGACCTTTCAAGGTGTTGTCCATCAATGCGTTGTTTCTTTTGCTCATAAAGAGTTTGAGGATGAGATAAACCATGACAATGGATGGCAGGCAAAGCGCAAACGAGGCCAATAGCGAGCCGCCGAAGCCCGCCGTGGTGTAACCCACGTAGGTCGCCAAATTGATGGAAATCGGGCCGGGAGTCATTTGCGAAATGGCTACCATGTCGGTAAAATCGGTCGTGGTCATCCAGCCGTAATGGTCCACCACTTCATGTTGGATGAGCGAGAGCATAGCGTAGCCGCCGCCGAAGCCCAACACGCCGATTTTCACGAAAACCCAAAGCAATTGCAAGTAAATCATGGCTTTACCTCCTTGCTTTTGGCTTTTTTGTTGATAATCAACGCATAGATGAGGCTGCCCGCGATGGCAGCAAGGATGACGTAGGCGGGCGAAACCTTGCACCACCAAATCAAAAACACCGTCGCGATGGGGATGATGGCTGTTTTCCAAGTCACCTTGGCTGATTTAATCATCCGCAGGGAAGGGGCGAGGATGAGCGCGACCACGCAAGGGCGGATGCCCTTGAAGATGCGCTCCACCACGGGTTGGTCGCGGTATTCGCGGAAAACGGTGGCCAACAATAATATAATGGTGATGCTCGGGATGATGGCACCGAGCATGGCGGCAAATGCGCCTCGGGTGCCAGCCACGCGATGCCCGACATACAAGGCCGTATTGACGGCAAACACGCCCGGAAGCGACTGAACCACAGCGATCATGTCCCAAAACTCGTCGGTGGGAATCCATTTCTTCTGGTCGACGACGGCCTTCTCCACCATCGAGAGCATGGCATAGCCGCCGCCGAGGGTGAAAGCCCCGATTTTGAAGAAAGACCAGAACAATTGAAGCGGTTTTTTCATGGCGCAAAAATAAGAATTTGTTTCGTATGGAAAAAATTAGTACGTTTGCGGACTAATTTAATATGTAGAATTATGACAATACTCGATGTTTCCGTAATGACCTTTGACCGGCCCGAGGCTTGGCAATGGTTGGTGCAATTCTGTATTTTGGCGACGGCCCTTCTGTTGGGTAACGTGCTGAGGACCAAAATCCCGTTCCTGAACAAAAGTCTGCTGCCCTCGGCATTGTTGGGCGGCTTGCTGCTGCTCATTTTCAAGGCGTTCCCCAACTGCCGCGAAATCATCAACAAACCGATGATGGAAGTGGTGACCTATCATGCCTTGGGCTTGGGTTTCGTGGCCTTGGCGTTGAAAAACAACAAGATAGAATCGAAATCCACGCCGATGAAGGTGATTGAGACGGGCGCTTTGACCGCATCGACATACGTCATCCAAGGCATTGTGGGCCTTATCGTTTCCATTTTGTTTTTCTATTTCGGCAAGCGTTTGTTCTATGCCGCCGGTTTGCTGCTGCCGATGGGCTATGGACAAGGTCCGGGGCAGGCCTTGAACTTCGGCAAGATTTTCACGGGCTGGGCCACGGAGCAGGGCATTGACTTTCCGGGTGCCGACTTCGGCCTCTCCATAGCGGCCACGGGCTTCATCGTGGGTAGCGTGGTGGGCGTGATTTACATGAACATTTTGCGACGCAAAGGCATACTTTCGAGAAAGAAAATCGCTGCGGCACAGATGAATAAGCTGGAGGACTACGAAAGCAAGGGCGAAATCCCCGACGCCGAGTCCATCGATAAACTTTCGGTGCAAATCAGCATGGTGCTGTTCGTCTATTTCCTCGTCTATCTCTTCACCAACTGGATTCAAGGCATGGAGTTAGGCAACTTTGGCACCAACACCCTGAAACCCATGCTTTGGGGCTTCAACTTCCTGATTGGCACGCTGTTCGGCATCCTGTTCAAGTGGTTGCTGGGCCGTTTCAAGAAGGCCAAGCTGATGAGCCGCGAGTACATCAACAACTACATGCTCAACCGCATCAGCGGCTTCTGTTTCGACATTATGATTGTGGCAGGCACGGCGGCCATCAATTTCAATGAGATTGGCAAGTTCGTGCTGCCTTTCATCATCATTGTCACGTTGGGAGCCATCGTCACTTTTGTTTATGTGTTGCTGATTTCCAAGCATTTGTATCCCGACTACAAATACGAAGGCTTCTTCTCGATGTTCGGGATGCTGACGGGCACGGCGAGCAATGGCATGATTCTCTTGCGCGAGATCGACCCGAAGTTTGAGACGCCTGCTGCCAACAACCTCGTTCTGCAAACCTTGTCGGCCATCGTTTTGGGGTTCCCCGTACTGCTTTTGATGGGCTATGCGCCGCAAAGCCTCAAGGCCACTTGGATTACCTTGGGCATTTTGGTCGTTTTTTGGGCCGCGCTCACCGTTTTCATGCTGAGGACGAAAATCTTCAAAGGAAAGAAGCGGAAGGAATGACGGTTTTTGAAACGAAGACGGATGTTTCGGAATGTTGGTGATATAGGATTATTGTTGCTGCTGGCACTTTTTTCGGCCTGCCATCCCACGCCCCCTGAGCCTGCCGAAGTGGGCGCCAACCGTGCCTTGCTGACCGTCGACAGCCTCATGTGGCAGCAGCCCGACAGCGCCTTGGCCGTGTTGATGGAATACTTGTCTGAGGGTAGCGACACGGCGCACCCCGTCATTACGAAAGAAACCTTCAACCGCCATTACGCCAACCTCTTGCTCTCCGAACTGCTCTACAAGAACGACAACGCCCAAACCAACCGCCGCGAACTTCAACAGGCCGTGGCGTATTTTGATGCGTTGGCGGGAACGCACGATACGGACACACGCGGTGTGTCCCTACAGGCCGAACCGCGTAGGGACGCACGGCGTGCGTCCGCCCATGATGCCACCGCGTTTTTGGCCGCCCGCGCCCATTATATTAATGGTGTGGGCTATTACGAAAACGACAGTGCCGTGCCCGCCTGCCGCGAATACCTGAAGGCATTGGAAATCATGGAAGGGCGGTTTGAGGAGAAGGAATTGATAAAAGAAAAAGCCAATTTTATGGCAATGACCTATACAAGACTGACGGTGATTTTCTCAAAACTGTATCTCAACAAACAGGCAATTTATTTCGGCAAACTGTCTTTGTCTTATTATGAGAGAAACAAAACCTCGCCGTGGCATCTGCCGTGGATGTTGAGCAAGATAGGAGTACATTATAACCTGATGGATGAATTGGATAGTGCAGCCTATTATTACCAACAAGCCAAGGTTTTTTTGCCCGATACAGTCAACCAGACACATAGGGACCTTGTTGCCCGACAAGCCCTTTTGTCATATCAAATGGAACATCAGTCTGCAAAGCCTCTAATGGTTCTGCATCGCATAGCCGACCTTGCCGTATCTGACGACGAAAGATTGTCCCGATGCCTCTCCATTGCTGATATTTATTATAATGAACGGTTATTCGATTCAGCGAAGATTTATTTCGAACAAGTGTATTGCAACACCAAGATTCCTGACAGTAAAATGTTAGCAGGGGACAGGTTGCGGGAAATTTCGATGGCCGAAGGAGACACTATGAAAGCGAATGAATATGCTTTGGCTCGCACGCAATTCGTCACCGAAAAGGACGAGGATGGCAAATTGAAGTCGAATTTGACAGCATTATGTCAACACCATGAGCAGAGCAGACAAGAAGCCCTACACAGACTAAAAACCCAAAAGGTCACAAGGCGTTGGGGCATTGCCTTGGTCTTGGCTGCTTTTGTTGTATCCGTTGTATCTCTTCTATTGGTCATTCTCAGACGAAGGATGAGAACCGAGCAATACTCACACAAAATGGAACAAGCCGCCCTTTCGGGCAGGCTGAAGCGGAGCAATGAGGAGTTGCGTGAGCTGAAAGGACAAATCAGCCAGCAGGAAAAGAATAAAACGGTTCGCAAAGTCGACAGCGCAGCCACATTTGCAGAGGAACCCATTTGCCGCCTCATCATGGAGCGGGTGAACGAAGGACAATTCAAGGCAAAAATTGATTGTGAGGTTTATAAGCAATATGCTTTGGACAAGCAGCAACTGCTGGACTTGCGTATGGTTGTCGACCGTCATTTCGGCCAGTTCACTGTCCGCCTCAGAAAGGCTTACCCAAAACTTACCAACATCGATATTGACTATTGCTGTCTCTATCTGTTGAATTTGACTTATGCCGATGTTTCCGCGTTGATGCAACGTGCATACAACACCGTTGTTGAGCGCGACAGCAAGATTAAGAGGGTTCTTGGCAGCGATAAACCGCTTTCCGTTATTCTGATGGAGATAGCTCAGAATCCTTCATCTGTCTGATTTTAAAGACATTGATTAAAAACACCGAACCTTTCCGAACCATCATTTTCTTGCATGAGTGTTAGGGCCATCCTATTTTTGCATCGTGTTTTAAAACTAATACGCGATGAAAAAAGTAACAAAAATGGTTCTGATGCTCTGCTTAATCCTTTCGGGAGCATTTTGCCACGCCAGCAGCGAAGCCAGAACAGGAAATGTAAAAGGAGAACGTTTAATAATATGGATAGGTACAGATGAAATGGTAATTGACTATATCAAAGTTTATCAACTTGCCACAGATTGTAGTACTGACAAAACAATCACATGCCAAAACGATTTGGATAGTTTCGATTTCAAATTGAAGAAATCCGTGGCTATCACCGCTTCCAATGGTCCGATAACCGTGGATAATACCGATAAAGTCACTTTCAGAGTTACAGATTCATTTGAAATTACAGGTCCTTTCCAGGTTGATTTAGGAGGTGAGTTTACAGTTATCAGGCAAGATTGCCCGACACAATGAATGAGAAAAACGTAACAAACAAAAACACAAAGGAAAATGAAAACACAGTTTGCAATCATGACGGCCTTGTTGATGACCGTATTCGGCTTGAAAGCCCAAACAGGGGAAATTCTATTCAATGACCTCGATCCAGACCCCTACCTGCATCCCAACTTGACACATGAGG
>CAMVCZ010000049.1 GCA_947166105.1 uncultured Bacteroidales bacterium | reverse complement strand
AAACTACTCATTTTTCACCTTAACTCATGCTCTCAATTCTGGGGTACATTATACCCGTAATTGGCCAGGATGGATTTCTTATAGATTGGTATTTGAACATTGCCCCAATATAACCACAGTCAAATATCAAAGTGGGACAACAAGAGATTTTTTTTGCAATGGAGAACCTGAAGGGGTTATCTATTATTTTAGCCCTAATCCATGCACGGTCTCGTATTATGAGAATTGTACGTTAATCTTTAAGGGAGAAGCAATTAATGACAAACGAAATCCGGTCAAGAATTGCACTATATTTTGTCCGAAATCAATGATGACACATTTCTATGTAGAATTCAATGACTATAATAATACGGTGATTGGTCTAACTGAAACAGAAATGAATAACGTGCAACAAATCGAACAGCAAAGAAGACAAAGAAGAGAAGAAGAACTACAGGAGCAAAGAAGAAAGGAACAAGAACAAAGAAGAAAGGAACAGGAACAATTGGAGATAATGCGACAAGCCGAAGCTAAAAGAAAGCGTGAAGCCGATTCTATTGCGCATATTCAAAAGTTAAAAAGAGATTATTCATCATGCCGTTTCCTGTTTGCATCAGAAGAAAGTTTCGTTTCATGCATCACACAAACCAACCAAAACACCATCGAAAACGAGATAAAGACGTTGATAGCTCAAAAAATGGCCGAAATATCCAATGTTGTTGCCAAAGGAACAGAGTTCAAAAATCAGCATTATGCAAGGGCTAAAATGGAAGGAATTTGTGGTATTTCCAATCATATAAGCGACGTCTCCCCTACAATAGCCAATTACGCAGAAAACAGGATACTGGCCTTTGTCGTCGAAAGGAAAGCACTAATTAAAACATATAACAAAGCCAAGAAAAAAAATCCGTACATAAAATGTTCCGAGTTTCTAATCTCCTATATAAATGACAACGGGAAAAGCTATACCGAGAACACAAGCAGTGAGCCGTTCGTGATGGCCAATATAACCTATTCTATCGCGCCGCAAACATCCTTTGGTGTAACCTTTGGCTCGGTGAAAAAGTTCGGGTTTTATGCAAGTTTTAATGGCAACATCAGAGGCTTTACTAATTTGGCTACAGGCTTTAAAATGGATGCAACTGAATACGAATGCGACCAAACTGGAACCATCAGTACGTTAACTTCCGAATATTCATATTCAGGCGACAAAGCCACTTCTCGTCTTGGTGTTACTGTGGGCTTGGTGTACAAAATAAACAATCCTTTGTCTGTTTACCTCGGCGGAGGCTATGGATACCGAAATGTTTTTTGGAAACTTGACAGCGGCCAATGGGTGAAATGTATTGATGACTCGTGTCGAGGCATCGCCATTGACGCAGGTCTCATGTATAATGTCGGACAACTCAACTTATCGTTAGGGGTGCAGACCATAGGAGTAAAGTATTTAGAAGCTAAAATCGGTATTGGCTGTTCTTTAAAAACATTAAAAACAAGATAACAATGAAAACCAAGAAAATAATACTTGTCGCATCTTTAGTGCTGATGGCTTGTATAGTCTCCTGTAAGAAAGACCATGAAATTCCAACTGGGAAGGTTTTCAATTCTGAGCTTGGGGGTAATACGATAGTTCCCAGCGGTGATACGATAGCTCCTGTGCTGCCTGAAGGCGGGTTGCCCTACCTTTTTTCAGTAAGTGCATCACAACGTGTATGGTTCTCACAGGGAAATTTGCAGTATAAAGCAAGCACCAACACTTGGCGCTTTGCTACCAACCAAAACGATTTTATTGGTGAAACCAATGGCAATATTTCTCCAACCTATTCTGATTGGATCGACTTGTTTGGTTGGGGTACGGGTAATGAACCGACAAAAGTATCAACAGCCAACAATGATTATTCAACGTTTAACGATTGGGGCAACAACAAAATATCCAACGGAGGTAATAAAGAGAACTTATGGCGCACCTTGGCTATTTCCGAGTGGATGTATGTGTTTAATAGCCGAAGTACAATCTCTGGCATTCGGTACGCAAAGGCACAAGTAAATGATGAAAATGGCTTGATTCTGCTTCCCGATGATTGGGATTCCAACTACTACACATTGAACAGTGTCAATGATGGAGAAGCCAGTTTCAATAGCAACTTAGTGAGTGTTGATGATTGGGAACATTCATTGGAATCACATGGGGCTGTTTTCCTTCCTGCCGCTGGTAATCGTGAAGGGACCACGGTTGATGGCATAGGAAGGTCTGGCAACTATTGGTCGAATTCGGATAATGGTTTTACATATGCAATATACGCAAGTTTTGGTGGACTTCATGTAGGCGAGATTATTGAAAGCCGCTGCTACGGTCGGTCTGTCCGTCTTGTTTGCGATGCAGAATAAATCAAGCCCGCCTATTTAAAACCATTCAGCCGGCAGCAATGCCGGCATTTTTCATGCCGTTTTTGACAATGCGCAACCATGGCCACCCCAGAATCTTTGAGAATGCGCAAGTATTAAGGCAGTTTATAGCGGAAAATCTGCTTATACTTAGCCACAACTCGAAAAAATTCCGACTTATGGCTCGTTATGAGACTTTTTTCGTATTTTTGCCCCGATAAATTGAGGCAGTCATGAAAGAAGACATCATCGGAAGAAGAGAGGAAATCCGTGAGTTGGAACGACTTTACGGTTCGGGCAAGGCGGAATTTGTCGCGGTTTATGGACGGCGAAGGGTTGGCAAGACCTTCCTCGTGAAGCAACTTTTTGAGAAGGAACTCGTTGTTTCGGTGGCGGGATTGGCCAACGAGAAAACGAAAAAGCAGTTGAAAAACTTTTACAAAACCTTGCAACTCTACGACAAGAGCATCAAAACAGCTCCCCAAGACTGGCTCGATGCTTTCGACCTGCTGACGCGCTATCTCGTTTCGCTCGGCGAAGGACGCAAGGTCATCCTTTTGGACGAACTGCCTTGGATGGACACGCCACGGTCGGGATTCATCGCCGCGCTTGAACACTTCTGGAACGGATGGGCCTCGATGCGCAAAGACATCATGCTTGTTGTGTGCGGCTCCGTCTCTTCGTGGATCATGGACAAACTCATCAACAACCACGGCGGCTTGCACAACCGAATCACGAAACGCATGCTGTTGCAACCGTTCAATTTGGCGGAGACGGAAGATATGCTCCAAAGTGTCGGGCTCAACCTGTCGAGATATGAAGTGGCTGAAACCTACATGATTTTTGGCGGCATTCCATATTATCTCAGTATGTTTGACGCATCGAAAAGCTTGAGCCAGAACGTGGATGCCTTGCTGTTTGACAAAAACGCCGCTTTCGCCGATGAGTTCGACAACCTATATGCGTCTTTGTTTAGAAATTCAGAGGATTACATCAAAATTGTCACTTGTTTGAGCAAGAACCGGAATGGCCTGACGCGCGATGAAATCATCAAGGAAACCGGAGTAGCTTCGGGCGGTGCGATTTCCAAAATCCTCAAGAATCTTGAGATTTGCGGATTCATCAGGAGATATGCCATGTTGGGTGGCGATGCGCGGCGCAATTTGTATCAGTTGCTTGATTTCTTCACCTTGTTCCATTTCCATTTTTTGGCCAATGGCAGGGCGCGGAAAAGCCATTTCTGGGCCTCGATGCAAGGCACGCCGGCGTTTTACGCTTGGGTCGGCCTTTCGTTTGAGATGCTCGCCTTGCAGCATGCCGAGCAAATCAAGGGAAAATTGGGAATCAGCGGTGTAATGACGGAGGAATATGCTTGGGTTAAGCCAGGGGCATCCGATGTTGGCGGTGCTCAAGTGGATTTGGCCATCGTCAGGAAGGACAAGACCGTCAACCTATGTGAGATGAAGTTTTGCGAAACACCGTATTTGCTTGATAAAGATGAGGATATGAGACTTAGGATGAGGTTGAAGTCGTTTAAGGAGACTTTGCCGTCACCAACCTATTCCATCCAACTCACTTTGGTGTCCTCGTTCGGTTTGGCCAAAGGGAAATACGCCAGCACATTCCAAAACGAAGTCACTCTCGATGACTTGTTTCGCTAAAAAACTGCTTATACTTAGCCATAACTCGAAAAAATTCCGACTTATGGCTGATTATAGTGCTTTTTTGACAATACGCACCCATAGCCACCTGGAATCTTTGAGAGTGCGCAGGGATAATTGGAACAATGGTCAGAAATAGACCGTTTCACCCTCTCCCGTGCTGCCCAAAAACATTGCAAAATAGACAGGTATGTAGGTGATGTTTCCCTCTTGGCGGATGGTTCTTTCGTTGGAAAGCACAATGGCAGATTTCACATGATAGTCAGGCGTGGAAAGCAGGTTGTTCAAGGCACTGTGAATGGAATAATCTTTCCCCGATTTCACCTCAACAGGCAGGATGCTCGTGTTCGAATAGTCGTCGATGAGGAAATCCACTTCGCCTTTCTTGCGGTTGTCGTAATAAAACAGGCGATGACCGTTGGCTTTCAACTGCTGTGCGACGGCACTTTCATACACAGCGCCGAGGTTCACGCTTCTTTCGTCTTCGAGGACGGGGCGAAGGTTGTTGCGGTACAATTGCGCCGTCAACATTCCGACATCGTTCAAATAGAGTTTCAGCAGGTTCTTGTGTACGCTCTCGCTCAACGGGAAACGCGGATTGGAAATCGCATGGACATCGAGCGCAATCCCCGAAGAGATAAGGTATTCAAACTCCTCCTGATACTGCACGAAACGGTCGCCAGCCTTGTCGCGAATGTCCTTGGCCACAATCCGTTTCTTCTTGTTTTCCATCTGCGACGGAATCATGTCATAAATCCGCCGAATCAGCAAATGCTTTTGGCTGTCTTGCTCGTATTTGGAGGCGTCGTCGCCATAGAGTGTCTTTATCGAATCCTGTATTTCCCTGACTTTTACAATGTTGTGCGTTCCCAAATAGACATTGACGGCATCGGGCATACCGCCAATGAGCAGATAGCGGCGAAACAGCCCAAGCAAATGTTGATGTTGTTCCTCCGAAAGGCCTTCCTTATTCTTGAATTTTTCCCTCAATCCGTCAATGGCCGCCGAATTGAAATTGTTGGCCATCAAAAATTCCTCAAAATCAAGTTGATACATTTGCTTTCTGATGATGCTGCCAACGGGAATGGAAGTCGTTGAGCGCAAGGCAATGCCCAACAGACTGCCGCTGGCGATGAAGCGGTAACGGCGTTCCTGACGGAAAAATTTCAGCATGGTGAGGTATTGCGGATAGGTCTGGATTTCGTCGAGGAATACCAAAGTGTCATCAAAATTGCCGAGTTGGTTGCCCGCCACCATGCTCAAGGTGAAATAAAACGCCTCGGTGGAATGGATGTTCTTGAAATGTTGCGGGCCTTCGTCGTCCTCCGCAAAATTGACTTCCACGAAGTTTTTGAACAACCTGTTTCCTATCATTCTGATGATGAAAGACTTGCCGATTTGTCGTGCGCCTTCCAAAACCAAAATTTTGTCGGATGGCGAAGCCAAATGCGCCTCAATTTCCTTGCTGATTTTCCTGTACAACATAGCCAATATACACTTTTCAATAACTTTTCAGGCTGCAAATATACACTTTTCAATATAAAACCAAGCCAAAAAACTACACTTTTCACTAAAAATTTGGGGCTGAAAACTACACTTTTCAAAGTTTCTGATTTTTCAAAGGCATCAATGTCGGCTTTTTTCATGCCGTTTTTGGCAATGCATAACAATAAAAAGGCCTCTATAATCAGCCATAACTCAAATTTTTTCCGACTTATGGCTGATTATAACATATTTTTGGGCATAGGATTTGAAAAATAATCCGTTTTGGCGAAGAAATCGGGTGCTTGTGCCAAAAATGACTATTTTTGCACCCTTTTAACAAGCAAAAATTCCATTCAATGAAAAAACAACTCCTTCTATTACTGACACTTGTATGCTGTTTTCACTATTCCTTCGCTTCCATTACCGTAAAAGGCCGCGTGTTCGACAAAGCGACGGGTCTGCCGATGGAATATGCCACGGTGCGTGCCTGCACCTTGCCCGACACCACCTTCATCGCGGGCTGCATCACCGAGCCTACGGGCAACTTCTCCATGCAGTTGGAGAAAGGCCGCTATGTGCTTGAAATTCAATATATGGGCTTCGTTCCCGTGTATAAGAATGTCACCCTCGACGGCTCGAAAAACCCATTCGATGTGGGCAAAATCAACCTCTCGCCCGACCATCAAATGCTCGGTGAAGTGGATGTGGTTGCCGAGCAAAGCACCTACGAAATGACCCTCGACAAGCGCGTCTTCAACGTGGGCAAGGACGTGGGCAACACTGCCGGCAACGCTATTGAGGTGCTTGAGAACATTCCCGCCGTGTCGGTGGATGTGGAGGGCAATGTCAGTCTGCGCGGCGATGACGGCGTGCGCATCCTCATCGATGGAAAGGAGTCGGGGCTTTCGGGCATGAGCACTCAGGACGCTTTGCGTACCCTGCAAGGCGACATGATTGAGCGTATCGAGGTCATCACCAATCCTTCAGTGCGTTACGATGCTGAAGGCTCGGCGGGCATCATTAATATCATCTTGAAAAAGGACAAACGTCAGGGCTTCAACGGCGCGGTCAACATCCGTGGCGGCTATCCGTGGATGTACGGCGCGAGCCTCACTGCCAACTACCGCCTGAAACGCTGGAACCTCTTTGCGAGTTACGGTTTCAACAACCGCTCCAATATCGGCGGCGGCGTGAACCTGACCAAACGCTACAGCGACATCATCGAAGGCGATACGATTTTTACCCAACTCACCGACCAAACCACAGAGCGCCGTATGCGCCGCAGAGGTCACAATGTGCGCGTGGGAGCCGACTACTATATCACTGACCGTGACATCATTAGCGCGGCTTTCGTCTATCGCAATGGCCGCTTGGAAACCCATCCCGTGGTGAAATATTATGACGAATATCCGCAATTGGGCACTTCGTCATACGACGAGCGTGCCGAAGATTACGAGGAAATCACGCCCATGTATGAGGTGACGATGGACTACGACAAGAAATTTGAGCGCGAAGGCCGTAGTCTGAAAGCCAACGTGCGCTTTTTCACTAATTCGGAGGATGCCCATTCCGACATCACGGAGAAGGTCTATCCCAATCAGGAAATGCAGCAATTAATAAAGGAAGTCTACCAAAAGACGGGCAACGACCAGCGTATGCGCAACTTGCAGGCGAGCATTGACTATGTGCATCCTTTCGCGACCAAGGCGCAGTGGGAAATCGGCGGAAAATACACCAACCGCAACATCAACAGCCTATCGGAAGTGACTGAAAGAGACAGCCTTGGCGTGTATCGTCCTTTGCCCGACTACAGCTACGACTACGAATACAAGGAGCAAGTGGCTGCCCTATACACCAGCCTTGGCAACGACTGGGGTCGCTGGTCGGGACAGGTGGGCGTGCGTGCCGAAATGACGAATATTTTCACTAACCTGAAAGGCTACGCCCACGACGGCACCGACTCGATTAATGGCGGCAAGCCTTACATCGACTTTTTCCCGAGTGCGCACCTGAACTATTCGGTGAACGAAAACAACCAGTTCCAAGTGAGCTACACGCGCCGCATCCGCCGTCCGGGTTTCTGGCAGATGAGCCCGTTCCGCTCCTACAACGACAACCGCAACATCCGCATGGGCAACCCCGCCCTAAAACCTACCTACATGGACAGCTACGAACTCGGCTACATCCACTTCTGGGACAAGGCGAGCTTCAACTTCACGGCTTATTACCGTCACGGTAACAACACGATACGCAGTTATACCTATATGGCCGACAGCGTGTTCTACAGTATGCCCGTCAACTTCGGCAAGGCCGACGATTTCGGCGTGGAGTTGGTGGCGCAAGGCCAAATGACCAAGTGGTGGAACCTGAACGGCAACGTGAATTTCTTCCGCTCGTATTCCAACGGCACCATTAATGGCAAGGAATATCCCACTGAGTCGTGGATGCTCTTTGGGCGTGCCGTGTCGAAGTTCAAAATCAAGAATTGGTTTGATTTCCAACTGACGGCGCATGTGATGGGGCCACACAAGGAGCCGCTCGGTATGCGCAAGGGCAACTGGTGGATGGACCTCGCGGTGAGCAAGGAAGTCTTTCATGGCAACGGCACCATTACCTTCAACGTGCGCGACCTGTTCAACTCGCGCAGCTGGGGTGGCGAGTCGTGGGGCGACGGCTTCTGGCAATACAACACCAGCACATGGAACCGCCGCTCGTTTTCCATTAATTTCAACTACCGCATCAACCAGCAGAACATGAAGCGCAACCGTCCCGGCGACGACGACGAAGGCGGCGAGGAGCAGCAGCAAGGCGAGGAGATGGATTAATCCTTTGATTGCTAATATTTTACAAAACCATCCATGTTTTGGATTTTTTTTCTACCCCCCCCTTGCGGCCATTTCAATTATTTTCGTATTTTTGCGGGCTAAATTGTAAACTAAAAACAACCGAAATATGAAGGTAAATAATTTTAATAATTCAACTATGAAACAACGATATTCCTTAAAAAGCAACGCTGTGAAATTCAGATTATTGACTCTTACTTTACTCGCCCTCCTCTGCCTCGGAGGAAACAGGGCTTGGGCATGGGTACCGCCAAGCGGTGGTGGAACGTTTTATTTGAGAACAAACACAACTAACAACGCCCTATTTGATGTGACGGGTACGAAAGCAGATGGCACTTCATATTCGGCAGGAGAACAAACCCAACTTAACGGTTTCACGATTACGGGTGGCACATATAGACTGGTTTTCGAGAACACGAGCACCATCATTATGAATGGGCAGATTTTCATTAATGCTGCTGCCACAGATAATGCCCACCTCTTTATGGAATTGGGGACAGCGCCTTCGGGCAGCAATTTAGCCAATCCCACAATGAAAATCACCGGTGTGTCGCCACAAACTGGCAGCGGCCAGCAAGCTGCCTTCCACATCAACAACATACAAAACACTGACCGCACCAAACACACCATTACCATCCAGGGCAACGACCCTTCGGAGGGTTCGACGGAGAATATCGGCAATTTTGTTTATGACTTTGCGAACAACTTCGTCATCGACGGCGACGGTCCCGTCATGACCGTGGAGGATGACGGCACCTCGATACCGCAAATGAAAGTCACGACAGCAGGATACCGTAAATCATACGGCTTGTTCAGGATCCAGGAGGGCACGCTCACCATGAAGAACGTCACCGTGCAAAACTTTGCCACCAATTGGGGAAACGGTGGTGTCATACAGGTTTATACCGGTCAGAGCAATAATACAGCATTAGTGGATGTTGACCACTGCCACTTCAAGAGCATTGCCTCCAAAAATGAGATTGTCCTCAAAGTGCAAAGCAATGGAACTTATAACGATCAGCTAGCCACTGGCCTAAACGCAGGCCTCCGCGACGCCAAGTTCAAGAACTGCAAGATAGAATACACCTTTGGATGCGAAATAAACGCCTCCGTTGCAGCGGACTACACACAAACTATCAGCACCCAAAACGGCACGTTCAGGTCAATCGGGAATAACTCTGTCACGATTAGCCTGGAGAACTGCCACCTCACCAACAACTATGGCTGCCCCGTGCGCTGGCACGGAAGCCGTTCCAAGGACAAACTGATAGTCGACCACTGCAAGATAGAGAACAACTACACCCTGACAGGAACTAACGTGAACGGTGGCGGAGGCTTGCTGCTGAAAGGCCCGGCGCAAATAAGCCAGTGCACCATACAATACAACCGGACCAACGGTGACGGGGGCGGCATATACCTCTCCACCTATACCGATTTCGGTGGGGGCACCGAAAACTTGGTCCCCGACCACAGCATCCTCGAATTGGACGGCCAAACCCTCATTGACAACAACACTGCCGCTGGCAGCGGCGGTGGCGTGGCCATAGACGGAGTTCGGATGAAAAACGGCCAATCAGGTGCGAATTACGATTATCCAAACGGGCCAAACGGCTACATCTGGTATAACCCTGATGGCGATCCTTTTAAACTTAGATTCGTGCTGGGCGGTGCCACCATCTCTAACAACAAGGCCCTTGGAGGCAACGGAGGCGGCGTGTGGATCAACAGAAACAAGGAAGTGACCTACTACAAAGTGGAATGTGAGCTTGACGAAGGAACCATTTCAGGAAACCAAAGTTCGGCTAACGGAGGCGGCGTGGCCATTATCACCCCTGATGGCGTATCCAACCCAACAAATATTCCTACGCATGTAAAGCCTCAAAACGTTGATGTTACTGTCGGCACTCTTGGAAGCAGCAATCAAGTACTCATCAAAGGGAACAAGGCCGTCAACGGCGGCGGCATCTATGTGAAAGCCTATAGGGCAGGATACAACGGCGCAAGATCAGAGGTCAATGTTTCGGTATATGACTATGCGGACATTCAAGAGAACATCGCCAACTATAATTCAGTGGATCAGACTTACGGTTTGGGAGGAGGCTTGTATGTGGATGAAGGCGACCTCACCATTCAGGGCAATGCAACCTACATGCCCAGCTTCTACAAGAACACCTCAAAGAACAACGGCGGCGGCATTTATGTCAAATCCGGTACGGTCACGATGCTGAGTACCCTCATTCAACATAACAAAGCCAATAGTGGCAGCGGTGGCGGTTTGTATGTGGGTGGCGGCGACGTTTTCATCAACCCCAACGAAATCGGCACGGGCATCCGCTCCAAAATTTCCGATAATGAAGCCGGATTGCATGGCGGCGGCGTTTATACGGCTGCAGGAAAACTGATGGCATACGGCTCGTTTTCGGAAAGCGGCGCCCAGTCGAACCATATCGAAATCACTAATAACAAGGCCTTAGCGGGCAATGGTGGCGGAATCTATTGCCGAGGTACCTTAAATTCACAGAGTTGGGAATACGACATTCGCTTGCGCCGCGTCGACATTGGCAACAACTATGCAAAGTTATCGGGTGGCGGAGTGTACTTGCAAGAAGGAAGAATCTCCGTCATTGACGGTGCCATCAACGGCAACACAGCAGATGCAAACGGCGGTGGCGTTTACACCGAAAATGGCAATATCGACATCAATGCCACCCGCGACGAGCGTTTCGCTTCCGAAATCATGGGCAACACCGCAGGTATCAACGGCGGCGGACTGAACACACACAAAGGATACATCCGCATTTTCGGCACCAACAAAGACCAGCGTATTCCCATCGCCAACAATGTGGCTACCACGGGTAGCGGAGGCGGCATCTTCTGCATGGGCGAAGGAGCATCTAACCAATACATCACCATGCAACATGCCGACCTTATCAGTAACAAGGCCGTCAAAGGCGGAGGCAATGCAGGCACCGGTGTGGTGGCTGGCTGTGGCGGTGGCATGTATCTGCAAAAGGGGAAGATTGCCATTACGGACGTCAACCTCCAAAACAACTACGCCATAAACAACGGCGGCGGCATCAACAACCATGAGGGCAGCATCGACGTGGACGGCTGCTTCATCGGCAGTTCGCATAGCGACGGAGGCTCGTATTACTGCGATACAACCCTCACATACAATCCCGAATCGCCAAGCAATACCGACCGAGGCAACGAGGCCGGCAACAACGGCGGCGGCATCTACACCCACAAGGGCGACATCGACATTGAGGACTATGTGGAAACCTCGGGCAACATCTTCCGCGAAGAGTCGAAAATCACTTTCAACAAGGCCGGCAACAACGGCGGCGGTGTCAACACCCACATGGGCACCATCTCTATTAATACGAAAGAGGAGGACGACCAAATCGAGGTTGCCTTCAACCAGGCCAACAAAGGCGGCGGAATGTATGCCAACGCCGGCACCATCATCGCCTATAACGCTCTCATCCACGACAACACTGCCACCCTGAACGGCGGCGGCGCCAACAACCACTCGGGCGACATCCGCTTCTATGGCGGCTCGTTGTCGAACAACACGGCTGAAAAAGGTCACGGCGGCGGCGCCTACACCAACGTGGGCGACATCGACCTGTTCCAGTTCCCCAGCACCAACCTGATGAATCCTACGCTGAATGACGGCATGAAGGTATTCAACAATATTGCCAAGATAAACGGCGGCGCCTTCAACAACCATACGGGTCGTGTGGACGTGCGCCATGCCACCCTTTACAACAATACGGCAACCTTGGGCAACGGCGGCGCCATCTTCTGCGAAGGGCCACACGCCAACTCCGACAAGGGCCTTGGCTACACCATCCGCTTGCTTTGCTCCGACATGGTGCAAAACAAGACCCGTGGCCAAGACGGCACCGCCACCGACCCCACCGGGCGCGGCGGCGGCATCTACCTGAAATACGGCTCCATCTACGCTCACTATTCCAACATCCTTAACAACAGCGCCAACATCAACGGCGGCGGCATCGACAACCACTCGGGCAACATCTTGCTCTATGGTTGCAATGTGCAAGAGAACCAAGCCGTCACCGGCAACGGAGGAGGCATCTTCACCTATACCGGCGACATCACCATCGGGCCCAGCACCGCCCGCGACGGCATCAACACTACCTCCAAGCCTACCATCATCACCCTCAACACTGCAAAACAAGATGGCGGCGGCATCAACAACCAGCAAGGCAACATCACCATCAACGGCGACATCGTGGCCAACAACAAGGCCCTCGAAGGCAATGGCGGTGGCGTTTATATCGCTGACGGCATCATCGACATGAACGGCGGACGCATCGACTACAACAAGGCCGACAACGGACAAGGCGGCGGCGTGTGGAGCGGCGGCGGCGAGTTCAACATCAAGGATCGCAACGCCACCCCCGACCCCATCGTCCTCATCGTCGATTCCGAAGTGAAGAGGGGAACAAGTGGACAAACCGCCACCATCCACTACCATCTCATCGACCAAGGCAAATATTCAGACGTGACCAATGTTGAGCATGGCATCATCTGGGGCGAAGACTCGCCCAGCATTGAGGTCGTTTATAATGATACAGAAGGCCATCAACCTGCCCCTTATTTCTGCAAACAAGGCGAACCCGCCTGCCAACGCATCACGATACCTGCAAAATCGGGTTCAAATCCTGGCGTCGAGGCTGGCAAGACCTATAATGTGCAAGCTTTCTTCCGCTACAAGACCATAGAAAACGGAGCGCCGGTCGTCAAGACGGGCTACAGCGATACGTTGGAGTTTGTCACCTACTCCAGCAAACCTTTGGTGCTTTCGGGCACTGTGAGCAACATCACCAGCACTTCCGCCGAAGGCAGCGGTAAGATCATGGACACGGGCGACAGCCCCATCATTACGCCCAATGGAAGAGGCGTGGAGATATGGCAAGTGGACGATAATGGAAACATGATCGGAAATCCTCAAAGAATACCGTCGACTGACGAAACGGATTTCTTCACTGTCGACACGACAGGACTGCAACCTGACAAAACCTATAAGGCGCGTGCCTATGCCACCAATAGCAATGGTACAGGTTACGGCAACACCGTTGAGTTCAAGACATTGAAGAACACGCCTAACATGGGCAACAACCAAGTGATTGTCACCACTGCAATCGTGAATGGAGTTATCGTTGCCACGGCAGAGTTCTCCATGCCTACCGGAACCCCCTTCGGAGGAGAAAACGGTGTTAAAGCCTTTGGTTTCGTGTGGAGCACCGACGACGACCCCGAACTGCTCCAAGACCACACCGTTCAGGGAACTCTCACATCAGCGGAATCAACCACTTTCACGGCCTCATATAGTCCAGTCAGGCCCAACCTCACTTTCTATGTAAGGGCCTATGCTTCCTATAACGAAACTTCAGTGACACCGACTTCGGATATTACCAACTATAGCGTTTCAGAGCCCACCCAGCATATTTCGCCTTCGCTTGACGGCTCGCCTGTGGTGCGTGCCAACTCGATTTCAGGCATCACCCAGAATGGCGCCAACATACATGGCCAATTGCACTATGAAGGTTCGTCGGCTGTTACGGAATATGGTGTCGTTTATAGTCCGACCATTCAAGAGCCTGCAATCCCCACAGGATCGGCAACGGATCCCAAAAAAGTATCCGTATCAGGTTCACCGGGCACGGCAAGCGAATTCACCGTTCCGATTTCCGGCCTTACGCCTGGCACTACCTATTACTTGCGCGTGTATGCCGTCAATGCGGCAGACACTGCCTACAGCAACAACTTCAACTTCACCGCCCTGCCCATTTCGCAGCCCAATGTGGTCATCATTTCGATTACCGACATTGACAAGGTTTCGGCCAAGGTGAATTTCACCATCAACAATGGCGGCGGCAACATTGGTGGGAAGGGTGTGAATTACAGCCTGAACAGCGACATGAGCGGTGCTACCGCTGTGAACAGTGACGCTATCACTTATGACGAAACGACCGGTGTATATACAGCTTCCCTGTTAGGATTGCAAGCCCACAAAACCTACTATGTGCAAGCCTACGCTACCAACAGCGCAGGCACCCACACTTGCCAAACCGTTTCGTTCAAAACTGATTTCGACAAGCCCTCGGTGGTGCTGAACAGTTTGACGAATCTTACTTCCATTGACACACCGCTTACGAGTGATGGTGTCTATACGGTTACGCCTTATCTTGCATCAGGAGAATCGGCAGTTGATCAATCCGACTATGTGAAGACCTACGGCATTTGCTGGAGCACCTTGCACAACCCGACCCGCAACAATTCGGATGTGGCCAACACCCACTTCCAAGATGGTACAGGAGGCGATATTACGGTTGTGACAGACCCTCAGCTTCAGCAAACCACTTCTATGACGCAACGCTTCCCCAACATAAGGTATTGGGTGCGTGCCTACGCCAGCACAGCAACTCCCAACGATGTCATAGACCCGGATCATCCTGAAAACAACACCTACTCGTTGGCCGACACCGTTTATTCCGCTGAGAGAGCCTTCCTCACCAAGCCCATTATGCAATCTACAGGCGTCAGCAACATCAACAGCACCAGCGCAACGCTTTCGGGCAACATCGCCAGCCGCGACCCCGAACACTACCTGATTAAATACGGTGTGTGCTGGGGACCGAATGAGAACCCAGAACCTAACTTCGGCTATAATCCTGAAACCGAAACAGCCAACTATTCTTATGATTTCATCACGTCGGCCAGTTCCACCACGCGCCCGTTCAGTATCAATGTCACGGGGCTTGCTAACCCAGAACAACCGAATGTTCCCCAAACCTACCATTACCGCGCCTACGCCATCAATAGGAACGGCAAGGCGGGAACAGACTTTGCCTTTGCCTTGGACAGCATCGCTTATGGTCCGGATGTGGAATTTGTGACCACGCCATACACCATCACTGCCACTGCCAATCCGGCAAGTGCCGGTAGCGTAGCCTACACCTCCGGCCTCACCTCAGGCGGCGGATGGGATGGTTCCGCCACTTTCACATTGACGGCCTCAGCCAATACCGATTGGCAATTCAAGGACTGGACGAGGGATGATGAAACTACTACCCTTACTGCTAACCCGTTGACACAAACCTCTTCTGGTGAGAATCCTGATGTTAATGCCAACGACCACACCTACTTGGCCAACTTCAAGGCAAGAGTGAGCGTGGCAGCCAACGGAACGGGTACGGTAGGCATCACCGGTCAAGAGGGAACCGAGGCTTATATTGACCTCAATACAAGTGTTACGGTTACGGCAACACCTACTCCTGGAAGTAGTGCTTCCTTCCTCCATTGGACAGATGCCGCTGGCGAAATCATCATGGGCGACGATGGCGAAACCCCAGAGGGGGCTACTTACACCTTCACCTTATCGGCACCTGTCAGCCTGACAGCCCACTTCAGCATACGAACCATTTCAGTTTCAGCCATCCCTGCTGAGGGAGGCACCGTGTCAGGAGATGGCCCATATAGCAATGGTGCATCCTGCACTGTGTCGGCCACGGTCAACGATGGCTATGTTTTCCTCAATTGGAAGGAAGGCGACAATGTGGTTTCAACTAATCCCACATACGTCTTCTCGGTTACTACGGACAGAACTTTGGTAGCCCACTTCGGCAGAACGGTTGAAGTTTCGGCCAACCCGTCTGAGGGAGGCACTGTTACTGGCGCTGGTGCCTACCTTATTGGAGAAACCTGCACTGTGACAGCCACGCCAGCGGAAGGCTATGTGTTCTCGAATTGGAAGGAAAACAATGTGGTTGTTGTAGATGGCGAAAACAATCCTGTTCCAGCCACCTACACTTTCACCGTTTCGGGCAACCGCACTTTGGAGGCCAACTTTGAACTGAGCAGAGGCCGTGGTGCATCAAGGCCATCCCGTCCCCGCGACATCTATCCCGCCCCCGCCCGCGAGCCTTGGGACTGGGCCGATGACCTCCGCGATGGCGAGCCAACCGCTCCCGCCGTGACCACGGACGCAGTGACTGATGTCACTGCCACAACAGCGACCGTGGCAGGCAAGGTTACTGCATTGGGCACTGACGAAGTAGGTGCCACTCTCACCGCCGGCATTTGGTACAGCACCACTAATGACACTTACGATGCCACAGACAATCCGGGTACTTTCGTGGCGGCAAGTCCTATACCTAATATTAATGCAGCCTACACGGTGAACCTTACAGGCCTCACCGCCGATAAGATTTATTACGCCCGCGCCTATGCCAAGAACAGTGTGGTGGCAGACTACGGCTTTGGCGAGGCAACGAGTTTCATTTACAACAACCCCACCGTGACCACGGGTACAGGTGATGTGTCCTTCACGATTTCAGGCACAAATATCACAGCCACCATTAGTGGCAACAAGGTTTCCGACAAAGGCGCGTCTGACCTTACCGCTGCTGGCATTTGGTACAGCACCATTGGCGACACTTACAATGTCACCAACAACCCAGGCAATTTCGTGTCTGCTTCATTGATACCTGCTATTGATGAAGACTACAGGGTAGGAATTGAAGGTATGACCCCCGACCAACGTTATTATGTCCGTGCCTATGCCACTAATAACAACAATGCTTCTTACGGCTTTGGCGAGGTTCGTATTGTTACATTCAAGAGTCCAAAGGTGACCACTAAGGGAGTGAGTGAAATAAATACTACTTCAGCTACTACTTCAGCCAAAGTGAAAGGTGTCGTGACAGACAAAGGTTCTGCTGATGCTATCGTCAGTCCTTCTAATGCTTTCGCCGTAGGCATCTGGTACAGTGAGTCCAACTCGGTTTATGATGCCACTGGCAATCCGGGTACTTTCGTGCCAGCTGAAGCTGGATCTTTTACCACAGGCACTGAATACACCGTAACGCTCTCAGGGTTGGATGCGAGCAAGACGTATTACGCCCGTGCTTATGTCACCTACAATAGTGGCACAACCTATATTTTTGGAGAAGCGGTCAGTTTTTCAAAGGACAACTTTGTCATAGTCACCGGCAACATCACCAATGTTACGGGAAGTTCCGCCACGGTAAATTGCACTTTGATGAGTGCAGGCACTGAATCGGTGAGCGAGATAGGAATTTGGTGGAGCAAAGAAGGCCCCACTTACGATGCTTCGAGCAATCAAGGCCATTTCATTAGGGTTCCTGAAGAAACTACTATTGAAGTAGGAACAGAGTACACCGTGGAATTGACAGGTTTGCAAGGTTTCAACCAATATGTGCGAGCCTATGCCAAAGTCGCCGTCAACAGCGGTGGCAAGGACGACCCCACCTATAACTATCTCTTCGGCAACCTCTCTACCATCTACACCAACTCGCCCTCGGTGAGTTACAACACATCCGACTACGGTGGCGGCATCTACATGACCAATAGCAAACCCAACACCCCCACCAAGCTCGTCTTCTCAGGCCCCACTGAGCCTAACTCCTCAGACCACGGCATCATCAACTACAACTATGCTTCAGAGGTCGGCGGAGGCATCTACATTGATAAATCGGCCTATATGTGGATGAAAGGCCACTGCGAGGTGAACGCCAACCGTGTGCCTGAAGGCAAACGCGGCGGCGGCATCTATTTGGACGGACGTTTGTATGTGGGAGAAGGCAAGGACGATGCAGCCGGCACACACGGCCTCATCGTGAACAAGAACTACGCTATCACTGCTACCGATGCCGACTTCGCCGCCAATTATTCAGCCATTGCGAATGGAACGGCATCCGCTGCCATATCCGGCACCTACAAGAAGGCGCTCAACAATGTGTTCCTCACAAGATACGAGAGCGACTTTGTCCTCAACTGGGATGGTAATCATGCCTCCCATGATGATGATGCAACGGTCATCACTTTGTTGAGCGACATTTCGGGAAAAGATGGTGAGGGCAAGTCTTACACCAACATCGGTTTCCATGTGTTGCGCGGCTTCTGCCCTGTGGTGGCCACCTCAGATGCACCATGGGGTTCCTATGTGAACACAGCTGAAGACAGTGACAATTCCATCTACGAGAATTGGCTCTACAAACTCATGGGTAATGGTGGTGGTAGTGGTAGCGGAAGTGGTAGCGGAAGTGGAAACACTGGTCTTGATGTCAACGGTGCCTTGTTTGAGGACACCGACACCTATGTGGCCATCCATGTCAGAAAACATGTAAGTCCGCCCTTCCTGCCCAAGTATATCTACCTTTGGGGCTGCTGGACCTATCCCGCTGTCAATGAAGACCCGGAAGACCTGAATCCCATGACGAACAACCCGTCCACTACAGCGAACTTCCGCGGCCACTACAAGATTGTCGACAGGACCAACGGCATCCTCACATGGGAAATCTATAGCGAGGAAGGCCTTTCGTGGTTCTCGTCCTATGTCAATGGTCTGAATGTTTTCGAAAATGGAGATGCCAACCATGATAAATACAATCCTAACAAGAACCCCTACGCCACGGCCACGCTGATGAACGACCTTGACATGAGCAGCCACATCTGGACTCCTATCGGCTCGGTGACCACCTTCAATGCAGGAAACCTTGGTAATGAACAAAGCACAAGCACAGATGGAGCGCTTTTCACTGACAAACCAGACAAACCCCACCATTTCAAAGGGAGTTTCGACGGCCAAGGCCACATCATCAGAGGCGTGAATGTGCGCTATGTGACGGGCATCTACAAATACGGCTTGTTCGGCTATTTGGACGATGGCGCTTCGGTGAAAAACGTGTTCGTCGACGAATCCAACTTCATCACCGACGACCCAAGTAAGTCCTACACTGTGGGCGGCATTGCCGGCTTGGTGACCGCGAAGAACGGCAAGAACATCGTCATCAGCGGCTCGGAGGCCCGTGTCGAGGTTGACATCACCGCCGCCGATAAGGCAACCAGCTATGTGGGCGGCCTTGTGGGTAAAGTGGTAGATGGCGCAGCCGCAAACCACACTGTCATCCACTCCTCGATGGCCATGCCAGAGGTCATTGGCGCGGTCAAATACATGGGCGGCCTCGTCGGATACCTCGGCAGCAACGACAGTTTGGTCAACAGCTTCGCTAATCCTTTGTTCCCCAAAGAAAACTATGCAGACACCATCAAAACAGGCGAAACTATCACGGATTACATCTATATCGGTGGCCTTGTGGGTGAAAACAAAGGCCTTGTGGAGAACTGCTACAGCCGCTTGCAACGCAATGAGCCTATTGGCATACATACCCACCAAAACATTTTCGGCTGGTTTGCAGGAACGAACAATGCTACAATCAAACACAGTTACGCCCTGCAGCCATCTTCTGGAACAAGAGTATATGTCAGAAAGCCTGAATCCCCTGGCAACACACCACCCACCGGCCACGGCACCTACGGCCCCACGACCTTGGTGAGCGGCAAGTACGGCTTCAAGCACCGCGACCAGCAAATGTATGACAAGGATGGAACGACCATTGATGATAATAAGTACGCATCCAACAACTATACCGTCTATCTCAAGTATAAAACTACCAACGACACGCTGATTGTAGGCGGCCTTACAAATGCCCTCAACGCTTGGGTGAAAACCGCTGGCAATGGCTGGAACGCCACAACGGGTACCAACAAGAAAGGCTACGCCACATGGATGCGTTCCATGGCCACCATCATCAACGACGACTACCCTGTGCCGATGTTCAGCGAATTCAACGCTGTGGGTTCGGAGGATTCCGTTTACATGCACTACAAGCACGACGTGAACGACCTGCTTAAGGCTTATACTGCCATTCCTCCTGCCAAACATCCCACACCGGCCATCTACCTGTATGACACCATCAGGAACGGAAATAAGTTCAAGGCCATCACCCAAACCAACATCGGCACAACGAACAACAATGTGATGCTCGCCATCAACGAGGATGTAGGCATTTTGCAAGATGTGAACCTCAGAGCCCGCGTGGGTGTCACTTTCGACAACAGTAACCGTAGCACTCTGCCTGAACTTGGCGGACAACCCTACGACTGGCACATGTTTAGCTCGGCATTGAACAAGCCGTCTATGGGTTTGAGGTATCATACTGATGATGAAGCCAAAAAAGATAAGTATCACATTTGGACAAACTATGCCAATTATTTCAATAATGGTATTCCGAACACCATTTATACCGGGCAGGTTCCTGAATACGATCGTACGAAGATGGATCCACCTAAAACAATGTGGTATCAGTCCGACACCGAAGACCCTGAATTTGGCACTAATGTCCCAACCAAAGTCGGCTATTTCCCCACCAATACGCCCTATGGCACTTGGAGAGATCAATCGGCTGAAGTCGTTGGCGGCTCATTCGACTTCTACATGTATGGTGAGGCCTATTACCAGCATTGGATCAACTTCAAGCGTAGGGGCGATGCCACTTTCTACGACCACTGGCGGCAAGACCCAATAGCTAACGGCAACCACCTGAACATTCCTTACCCGAATGAAACAAATATGGTAAATGGAAGAGGTTATATGATGGGTGTGTCGCAGCGTTCCATGCTCATGGCTGACGGCACATTGAACAATGGTGATGTAACCTACAATGCCACCTTTACTGTAGACCCATCGGCCACGGTTTACGATGAATTGGTGCGCGGCACCAACCTCATCGGCAATCCTTACCAGAGCTATTTGGACTTTAACTTGTTTGCTGTCGGTGTAAAGGTTGGTGAAAATGTAACTGATGCATCCCCCAACAACGGAAACATTTTGGGCAACACCTATTATGTCTTTGATGCCGACAATATGGGCTACATTCCTTATACGGCATACGCTTCCGATAATCCTGAAGTTTCTGCTCCACGGTTCATACATCCTCATCAAGGTTTCTTCGTGAAAATTGGTGATTCTAACAAAGAATTGCAGTTCCAGAATAATATGAGAGTGGCAGGCAACATGACGTCAACCTTCAGGGGCCAGAATCTGAATTATCCTTTGGTGAACTTGCTCTGCTACAATTCCGAAGGCAAGCGCGATGTGACCACGGTGGAAATCAACCGTCCCGATGTGGGTGGTGGTTTCAAGCTGAAAGGAATGCTCAACGGCAAGATGCTCATTTATGCCCGTTGGGACAACAAAGACTACCAGACGGCCTTCACGCCCGTAGGTATCAGGGAAGTGCCTGTGCGTTTTGAGGTCACGGAAGACGATGTGTTCACCATGCGCTGGAGTACACTTCACGGCGACTTCCACTATCTGCACCTCATCGACAACATGACAGGCAGCGACATCGACATGCTTCGCGCTACCGAGTACCACTTCGAGGGAAAGACGACCGACTACAAGTCACGTTTCAAGTTGGTGTTTGAGGTCACGGGTCTTGAGGAGGAGGACGACAACGAGGATGACAACGGCTCAACAATCAACTTCGCCTTCCGCATGGGCGATGAGCTTATCGTCAACGGCGAAGGCTACTTTGAGTTGTTCGACGTGCAAGGCCGCCGCCTTACGGCGAAACACCTTGCAGGTGCGCAAAGCAGCGTGAGCTTACCCAATGTGGCCGCAGGCGTCTACCTGCTGAGGCTTACAGGCGACAAGCAAGTGAAAACACAGAAAATGGTCATCAGTTATTAATGAAAGGATAGAGAAAGATGAAAAAGAAATCCATCATCATAATCGCTGCCTTGCTGCTCTTGTTGGGCGGCAATGCCAAGGCTCAGATTTTCATCATGAGTGAAGAGGAGTATACCAACGAGCGCGTAAAAGGATCAGTGGGAGGTGGCTTGCCCATCGTGCCCATTCAGGATGTCACCACCGACCAGTACGCTCCCTTGGGGGGCGGAACGCTCCTTCTTGGCTTGCTTGGCGGTGCCTACCTTCTCGGCCAACGCCGAAGGAAAGGTGACGAGTAAGCCGCTTCGGGCCTACTGAAACAGAACCGCCCCGCTTCGTCCTTTTGGATGAGGCGGGGCGGGGTGTTTTTTGGGATTTTCATCAATACTTTCCCCAGTCAAGTTCCCTAACTTTCTGAGAAATGAATGACTTGATGTCCTTCCAATCAGCTTTGATGAACATGGGTGGACATTCTTTGTTTTCCGCATCCTCAAAATAGGTCAAGGCCATTCTTGTCCTGAACATTGAATAGTTGTGGTATTTTTGCGCATAAAATCCAAGAATTTCTTCGAGCGAGAAGTGTTGCAAAAGGAAATACATGTCGATGAAATCCTTTCGCGAGCCTCTGTTCTGGATGGCGTAAGTCTTCATTGCGGCAATGTCTTTCGTCGAAGCCAACCTTATGCCGTCTTCTACAATGGCCTCATCAATCCACGGATACCTCGAGTAATTGACGAAATCCACCTTGATACCGTCAACGATGAACGATTTGATGTATTTGGAGGTCATTTTGCCTGGCACTTGTCCAAAACCCTCCAATATGTCAAGTAAAGCTGCATCATTGTCGGGAACCACACCGAAAACATCCAAGTCCACCGACGAGCGATGTCCGTATTGCAATGCCAAAGCCGTGCCACCCACCAGACGGCAATCCTTCAAATAGGGTTCTGCCATCAGGTACCTTAAGAGTTCCAAAGTGTGGGGCTCGATTGTGCGAAACGATAACATCTGAAATCCTCCTTTTTAGCACCTGAAATGAAACATAGAAATGAGCGTGCCATTGGATTCAATGTTCTGAAATTCAGTGCGTATGAAACGATTTTGTCTATACCGTAATACTTTTCGATGATATTCCAATCGCTCATCTGACCATATTCCAGCACCCTTTGGATAAGCCATGCGGCGTTCTTGTCGATGTCGAACTGGGTCGTATCGAAGTCCCAAAACAGGTATGGGTTGAGTCCATATAACTTATCCGTGTTTTCCATGATTACTCCACCACCACCAAATAATAGTTCTTCTTGCCTTTCTGCACAAGGATGTATTTTCCATCAATCAGGTCGTTGAGGGTCATCACCTTGTCCAAAGTGACCTTTTCCTTGTTGACGCTCACGCCGTTGGCTTGGGTCATCTTGCGAGCCTCGTTCTTCGAGGGGAAAATCTGCGTGTTCACGGCCATGAAGTCGACTATCGGGATGCCGGCTTCAAGCTCGGTGCGGCTGAGGTGCTCTTGCGGAACGCCGTCGAAAACATCGAGGAAAGTCTCTTCGTCTAATTTCTCCAAAGCATCCTTGGTGGCTTTGCCAAAGAGGATGTTGGATGCTTCGATGGCGGCATCCAAGGCTTCCTGCGAGTGTACCAACACGGTGACTTCTTGGGCCAAACGCTTTTGCAGCACGCGCATTCCCGGGTCTTTCTTGTGTTCCTCAACGAGGGCATCGATGACATCCTTTTCCAATGAGGTGAAAATCTTGATGTAACGCTCGGCGTCCTCGTCGCTCACGTTGAGCCAGAACTGGTAGAACTTGTAGGGCGTGGTGCGCTTCGGGTCGAGCCAGATGTTGCCGCTCTCGGTCTTGCCGAACTTCTTGCCGTCGGCCTTGGTGATGAGCGGACAGGTGAGGGCGAAGGCCTCGTTCTCGAAGCCCAACGTTCTGCGAATCAGTTCCGTGCCTGTGGTGATGTTGCCCCATTGGTCGTTGCCGCCGAGTTGCAGCTTGCAGTTCTTGTGCTGGTAGAGCCAAAGGAAGTCGTAGCCTTGCAGCAGCTGGTAGGTGAATTCGGTGAAGCTCAGGCCGTCGCGTGCGGTGCCGTTGAGGCGTTGTTGCACGCTGTCCTTGGCCATCATGTAGTTCACGGTGATGTGCTTGCCCACCTCGCGGGC
>CAMVCZ010000048.1 GCA_947166105.1 uncultured Bacteroidales bacterium | reverse complement strand
CCAAGCCTCGCGCATTCCGGCATCGTCGTCGGCAAAGGCCATGTGGTTGTCGATGGAAAGCGAGGCGGAAGTGGCCTGCACGTCTTGGTTGGTGCCGATGTAGGCGAAGTTCCAGCCTTCCTCGTCCTTCATGCGCTCCACGAGAGCCTTGATGGCCGCACCGCTGTATTCCCTCGATGCGTTTTCAAGCCCGTCGGTGATGACGGTCACCACGGCGGTGGCATCTTCCTTGTCCTTGATGTCGTTGTATAAGGCATTGATGGACAATCCCATAGCGTCATACAACGGCGTTCCGCAGCATGGACGGTATTCGTTCCTTGTCAGTTCCTTGACTTCGGCGACGGGCACCTTGTCGTAAACGAGCCTCTTCTCGCAATTGCAGAAAATCATCAGCGAGACGAAGTGCTCTTGCGTGTCCTTGAAGCGTTCTTGGGCGGAGCGGATGCCGCCTACGGTTTCGTTGAATCCTGCGATGGCGGCGTTGGCAATGCTGCCCATCGAGCCGCTCTTGTCCAAGATAATCAGGTTATAGACCTGCGTCTTTGCGGTGGATTTTGTTTCCATAATTTTTTGTTTTTTAAGATTTTAGATTTAATAATTTCAAATTTCAAGATTTCAAGATTTCAGATTTCGGGATTGTCGGCTGCCACGATGTGAAAGCCCTACAACCTAACACTCTTTACTATCAACTTTCAACTTCTAACTCCTAACTAATCAAAACTCCAACTTAAAATTATTGTCTTCCTTGAATTCGTCGTAGCGTTTTTTGTTGAAGCGGAATTTGGTGCCCCATCTGCGGGTCGAGCGGCTGTCGTCGTCGCGTGCGGCGTAGGAAGGCTTCGGCTCGGAGGCCATCATGCCGCCAAACAAGGCTCCGATGTCCATGCTTCGCATCTCACGGCGGTCGCCATAATAGGAGGGACGGTCTTCTTCAAAGTCTTCCACTTCGTCCAAGATGCCCGTTTGCAGCATTTTCTTGTGGAAGTTGCGCCGGTCGAAGTGTACGCCGAGGATGGCTTCGTAGAGGCGTTGCAGCTCTGGGATGGTGAATTGTTCGTCCAAAAGGCCGAATCCGATAGGCTCGAAATGGATGTCGTGCCTCAATTTGTCCATGGTCTTGCGCAGGATGTAGTCGTGGTCGAAAGCGAGGTGCGGTATGTCGTTGAGGGCAAACCATTGTGCACGTGCGGCATCGTCGCCGCCTTGCACTGCCGATTTCCTCGCCAAGGCGTAGAACGCGATGGTGATGACGCGGTCGCGCGGGTCGCGGTTCACGTCGCTGAACGCCCCAACCTGCTTGATGTAGCGCAAGTCCAGTCCTGTTTCCTCTTTCAGTTCGCGCAGTGCGCCTTGTTCGGCGGTCTCGTCCATCTGGAGGAAGCCGCCCGGGAAGGCCCAGCAGCCTTTGAAAGGCTCAATGCCGCGCTCGATGAGCAGGATTTTGAGGTCGCGCCCGTCGAAGCCGAACACCACACAGTCTGTCGTCACGGCTGGGCGGGGATACTTGTAAGTGTAGCTTTGCTTTTCCATCTTGTGTAAATTTGACGCAAAAGTACAGCTTTTCCCGATACCCGCAATGGAAAAATGTGTAAAATTTACACTTTATTATTATTTAATGATGCTATTTTCTTGGTTTATAACGGATTGTGTTGTGTAATTTATACACATTATAAATATTGATTTGTCTGTGTGGCAATTCATGCCGAAGATTTCCTGCAAATCAACCCAGTGGGGTTTCTGTAAACTCCCATCCAACCGCCGTCCGCATGGCCAGCATAATGGCCTCGCCAACCAAAGCCACATCGGCAAGCAGATAATGGCTTTTGCCTCTACTGCACCAGGTAGTTCCCGCAAGTTCTCCTGTCTTCAGAAGCTTTTTCCTTAGTGCCCAATCCTCAAAATAGGTCACACTGCCAACGGCAAAGGCCGTTCCCGTTGGGCTAAGGTTGCAGACAATGGGACCTGCATCGATGTCCATCCCGAGCCAACATCTTCTGTCGTGGTACTCCTTGAAGCCCGTGATAGGTCGTTTCTGCAAGAAGTTCACCTTCAGCCTCTCAAATTGGTCGTGGGCAAACTCTTCATCGATGAAGGTCAAGTAATAGCAACTCAATGCCGAGTAAGAGCCTTTGATGGGCGCTTCCTCATAAATTCCTTCTCTATCATCCGGTAAAAACGATGCAAGCATCCCTGTGTCCTTGTCAAGCCAATGCTGTTTGGCCTCAACAAGCCATTGGTAAACGGTTGAGTAATACTTGCCTTCATACTGCTGAGAATAAACCGAAAGTGCCACAATGGCCACCAGCATATCCGGCACATACACGCACTCGCCTGGATAAGTCGGCAGATTCATGTTAGGGCTTTCAAGGATGCGGCGGTTCATGGTCTCGCATAGCCGATGATAAAGCTCATCGTATTTGACGCCGCCACCGATGCGTTTGTAACCGCCAATCATCCAAGCCAAGTGGCTGAGATAAGAGACATGGCTCTCTTTGCCGTCCAAGGTTTCCAGCGGGTCTTCGCCCCATCGCAGGCGGTCGTAAGCCCGTAGTTCGGGCGACATGACGATCTGGATGAGGCTATCGATACGGGCAATGTTCGCTTCCCTATCCTCATCGTATATCAAGGTGGTATTCACCAACGCCGCCGACAGCATCGAGCATGAATACAATGCCCACTCCCCTTGGAACTGAGAGCCGACGATGGCAGGCATTTCATCGATAAGCTTTTGCGGGCTGGTCATCACCTTCTCTATCAGGAAGTCGCGCCGCGCCATGATGTCTGCCTTCTCGCTCTCAAAGTCGCCGTTATGCCTTGTGGCGATGCTGACCCAAATGGCTTTCACCACGATAATGGCAACAATGATGGCCAAGCAGACAAATAGGACTTTCATGGATTTCTTCCGTGGTTTCATATCTGGTTTGGATGATGACATGCTCGTTTGTCTTGCGACCTTGCAAAGTTACTGCCTATTATCCATCTAAGATTATACCACAAAGTACAATAGACCACAAGAATAAAACAACTTCCTTTTTCATATTATCATGTTTTGAAATAAGGCGTGTCCAACAGTTTGAACATTATTTCAATTAATATGGATCATAACTTTCAATACACCTACCTTCTTCTGGAACAAAGCTAAACTCGTCCGTAAGATTATTCGTGTCAACAGGAAATGTGGCTATGGCAAGACGCTTCAGTTGTTCCCAACTATCATCCAAGTAGTCTTTATATCTGTCTTCCAGCATTTGAACAGTCATAGATTGGCTGTCATCCTCCGAAAACATCGGTGGTATGTGCTGCTGGATATTCTTGTTCCATAACAGGAACTTCTTTAACGTGTTTATGTTGCCTGTGTGTTTTAGTACCCAAATGAGGTATTTCATGTCGGGTAAAGCAATAAGAGACGGCTTGTAATTGAGAAACCCCGACAGACACTTTTCGATGGCATCGTAGTTGCCAAATAAGAAACGGATGTCATCACCAAAACACCTCGAAGGCTTGCGTCCTGACGTGACACACTCCTCAATGAAATCGTCAATCAAATAGGAAAGATATTCGCCTGATATGCAAGGAAAAATACACGCTTTGATGTATCCAAAAAGCAGATTGTCAGCCTCATCATCACTAAGGTGGATATGGTTGCTACCCAAAACACGACCATACTGCTTTCTCGTTAGTTTGGATTTGTCGATAACGAAGCCCTTTTCAGAAGCCAAGCGCAAACACAACCACATATAATTCTCTTTGGCTATCTCTTCCTGATGGGCAAACACAAAGCTCAACGGAAATCGATGAGCCATCACCCTCAGGCATAGGGGTTCCCTGTAGGTTTCCCAAATTTTTTCTATGTCGGGAATAATAGCATCGTCCCACCAAGCCCCCAAAAGCCACCAATAACAAGTCCGTCGGTTGTCTTCGTTCCCATTGAGAAATGCCTTTATGATCCGCATCTGGACCTCGCTTGATTGGCCGTAGAATCGGCATTCAAGTTCCATTGCGCTTTCCTCATCGTTGTTCTGAAACGCTTCCAACAGTGTCTCTATCGGAGCATTGTTCTTTTGCACCGGTTCTCGCCTGACTATTTCATCTTCGGTCGGCTCAATGATTTCACGTTCCTCTTTGGTGAGAGTAAAGTTATCCAAGCTTTTTTTGAAACTTGCCAGCAATTGCGTTTTTCGGGCAATCGCTTCCTGCCTTTTCATTCGAAGGTATTCGTCAGAATCCATTAGGTTCAATTCTGTTTTCAGGTGCTCAGAGATGCTGGTGAAATACTCATTGCTTTTTTCAAAATCTTCGTTTGTATGACTTTTATCCATTTCAATTTAACGTGTAATGAATGATGAGGTAATGCGGTATCATTTGAATCCAATACTGTTCTTATTTCCGAAGCATTGTTAGGATAATCCCGCTCTATAAAAAAGACAACTCAAACACTCTTCTGTCTCCTTGTTCCATCTTTTCTTTAATCGCTGCAAAGATCTTTGCTTCAAAATCTTGAAGTGTTTCTTGGTCGATTTCAGATAAGACCGTAGAGCATTTTTCCATCTCTCCGGCTTCTCGGCACAACTCTGCTTTCAATAGAAGCGAGTTGTTACCGCTCCAATTCTGCTTTTCTACATATTCATTGATGATGCTAGCAACAAAGACATCCTCTTCTTTTGGGAGAACAGGCTCGGAACTGTCCCTAAAGCTGTCATTATAGGCCTGAACCAACCAAAACTTAACAGATTGCATAAGATCTTCATGGTCTTTGTCAATTAAGAATTGAAGATAAGCTTCCTTCCATTCTCGGTATGACATTTCTCCAAGATTAAAAGAACTGTCTTCACCATATTCATAAGGTTGTAAGAATTCAAAGTAGTACTTTCCACACTCTGGACATTTTTGAACCGGAGATAATTGAGGTAACATTTCAGCAATCATTTTCCCATCAGACCAATATCGAGCCCCAAAGGTATTACCTGACAACAATGTCATCAATTCCTTTTTTGCGCCACAGAATGGACATTTGATAATTTTTGCATCTCCTGGAATCATAATACGTTTGTTTTATAAATAGAGTATATGCACAATGTCCCAAAAAAGCATACGCCAAAGGCGGTGCCAATAATAGTATTGAGCTTCGATGTTCCTTCAAATGAGGTGTATTCGTCTTTGTATTCTTCCATGATTGTAATGTTGTCTAATGCGTTTCAGGATGGTTCTCTTCGTTTTTGTCTTTTTTCCAAACAGCACGAAGCCCACCGATGAGTGCTGCGAACAAAATGATACCGAAAATGCCAGGCGTGGCTGCTCCGGAGTCGCTTCTTATTCCAGTGACAACTGCTGACAAGCCGATGAAAACGACGATGATGATGATTGTGAGGATGATTTTTGTACCTTTTTCCATGATTGAAATGTTTTTGCGTTGATAATTGTTAATTGTGCCGCAAAAATACTTCAACCCGTTTTTTGCCTCCGATTTTCACAAGGCTTGCCAATCTACTAATTCACGAGGCAAGGTTATCTTCTTTGGCTCGCCACGCTTGCCTGTAATGTAATAATATTGAGCGTATGCGGCATCGAAATGTTTCAGGAACGCTTCACGTATTCTTGAACATTTTTCATTGATGGAGTTTTTGGACGGGTCGGTAATGTCACCAATGCTGTGAAGTATGTTTTCTTCAATCTCTCTGTTGCCAACATGCTTGTATATTTCCAGTAATTCAGGAAAATAATAATCCAATTGCTTGAATGGTATTCCTTCCGGATGTTGCAGAAACAAGAAGAATACCGCTTTGGGGAGAGGTTGCATGGTGATTTCGGTGTTGTTGTAATCAGGAAGGAATATCCTAAAATCTTTATCAACAACCAAACGGCTCAAAGTGGGCCGTTCTTCGACAAGTTCATGCAAAAGGTGTAGTTGAACACCTCTTTTCCGCAATTCGATGATTCTTTGCCGTATTTCAACTGTCAAATCATCAATGCTTTTGTCTGCAAACAGGATGTTGTCGCTACCATCATTGAAGTAATGGTCGGCAACATCATCTTCGCTTTTAGGTTTTGATAAAGCATTGAATGAGGTTCCCGATTCTCCTCGATAACTGAATGTGAGATGTTTCAGATAATTCTCAAATTGGTCGGAGAGCGGAACAGATGAATCAGCAACCAGCGGGCGATAGGTGTAATAGTAGTTGCTGGGATTCTCGGCATCCATCCGAACTAAATGGATCAATGCAGGGCCTTCAATGCTTCCGGAAACAATGTGGCTTTTCAGCGTTTCAATAGTGAGATTGCCATTCACAAACGAGGATTCTTGTCCCAAAAAAGGAAACATGTAATGAAGTGCTTCTATGGAAACCTCCTGGCCGCATAGCTTGGGCAAATAGATGAAAGTAGCCTTTTTTGAAAGGAACTGCTGCTGGATTTCCTCATAGTGTTCTTGGATATACCCATTGATGGCGGAGTCATATTCGTTCTCCACATAAATCACATCGTGAACATCGGGGGTGAAGGGGAGGTTGAGGTCGAATAGGAGAAATGTTTGTTCATTGGCCGTATCTTTCTGCTCGGCCAAAGAAACGACTCTTCTGTGCTTTGTCTTTCTCACACGCTTGAAAAGCAGCAAGGCGAGAAAGATAGTGGCAGATGCGGCAAGTGTCAAGATGAAGGTTGACATGTTGGTTTAAATTTCATTCAAATAAAAATACTTATAGTTCCCTTTATCTTCTATTCTCTTGATTTCAAAACTTGTTCCTTTTTTAAAAGTGACTTGTCCTTCTCCATTATTATTAATCAACTCATAGATACTCCTTGCGTTAGTGTTTTCTGTTTTAGGAGTAATGATATACATATTGTCGTGAACAGCCCAATTATCTTTTGTAGTTGTTAAGTAATGTTGAAATGTATATGTTTCGCCAATGTGAAAATCAAACATATCATCAGGAGTACATGATCTATAAAGAATACCACCTTTAAATGCTGGAGCCTTATCTAAAACAGAATCAAGACCATTACACATTTCAGTTATTGGAGTCGGTTTGTCATCATAAGAATACCATCTAAATGCAAAAGATAGATTTCCAACAAAACAAATAAGCATTAAAATTTCAAAATCAGATAATCCTTTGTTTCTTAATACTTCCATTGTCTCTTTCCTTATTCCATCATAATGCTTTTTTATTTCTCCTCTTTGTAAAAACTCTAAATCATCATTTAAATTTGCTTCTTCGAATTCTCCATAATCATTTATAACCATAAGAAAGTCCTGATGCTCTTCTATGTATTTTTGTTCAATCTCGATTAATTCGTCAACTCTCATAAGTTTTATTTGTTGTTTTTCATAGTCTTTCATAATATTATACTTGACATTTAAAAAGGAAAACTACAACAATCATAAGCTCAATCATTATATACTTTTTGTAAATAATAAAGTTTATCCCAAATTTCTACAGGGAGTAATTTTTTGAATTTTTCCACACAGTTTTCTGGGATGATTATTTGTTGCAAGGATTTACAATCGTAAAAAACATCAACTCCAATGCTAATTATTGAGTCGGGCATGGTGATTCGCTGCAATGAAGAACAATATGCAAAAGCATAATTTCCAATGTTGGTTACAGAATCGGGAATGGCAACAAGCCTCAACGAAAAGCACCAAACAAATGCTTCATCTCCAATTGTTCTGACGGAATCTGGAATAGTGACTTTTTGCAGCAATTCACAACCAGAAAAAGCTTTCTCTCCAATGCTCGTAACGCAATCTGGAATGACGATATTTGGTTCTTTACTAAAACATGAAATTATTTTATTTGACCGACAATCGATAAGCATATCATTCTTGACAGAAAAACAAGTAGGGATACTATCAACTATCAAATTAATGCATCCATTGAACGCACTCTTTCCAATGCTGATGACGGAATCGGGAATGGTGATTTTTTGCAATGATTCACAATACGCAAAAGCTTTTTCTCCGATGCTTGTGACAGAATTGGGAATGGAGACTTGTTTCAAGAATTCACACCCTATAAAAGCAGCATTTCCAATTGTTATGACGGAATCGGGAATGTTGATTTGTCGCAATGAATCACAATGTGAGAAAGCTTCTTCTCCAATGCTTGTGACAGAGTTGGGAATGGAGACCTGTTTCAAGAACTTACAAAATCCAAAAGCACCGTTCCCAATATTAGTAACGGATTCGGGAATAATGATTTGTCGCAATGATTCACATAATTCAAAAGCTCTTTCTCCGATACTTGTGACAGAGTTGGGAATGGAGACATGTTTCAAGGACTTACAAGAACTAAAAGTATCGTTACCAATTTTAGTAACAGAATCGGGAATGATGATTTGTCGCAATGATTCACAACATGAGAAAGCTCTTTCTCCAATGCTTGTAACAGAATTTGGAATGTTGATTTGTCGCAATGAATCACAAAGTGAGAAAGCTCCTTTTCCAATGCTTGTGACAGAATTTGGAATGGTAATTTGCCGTAAAGACTTACAAAAAGCAAAAGCATGATCACAAATTATCTCAGTGCCCTCTTTTATCGTATAGCACTCAAGATCTTCCACATAGCACCCAAGTTCTTCCTTGTCCTTTACTTCAATTAATTGTTTTCCATCTTTGCTGTAAACCACACAACACTCTTGTTCAATGCTTTTTTTAGTTGCTTCTTTTGCAATTTCGATTGAAAACTCGTCTTCGTCAAAATCTCCAGCTGAAAAACAAAGTATACACGCAGTCCACGCCTTATCTTCATCAAATTCGTATTTGTCAAAACAATCATAATAGTTTGCTTCACATTGCATGAGAAAAAGGAAATCGTCCATTCTGCCGTCTTTGTCAGGATAATTGAAATATGGTCCCACACAAACAAACTGATTATAACCTTTGACTTGACCGTCAATCAAACCCGCGAATTCCTCTAAATCAAAATCCAATATGTCTAACACATTGGAAAGGACATGCAGAGTAGGAATGTCTTCATTACAATAGATATCGTCCTCGTCTAACTCATCAAAAGTTTTGCTCACGGTCTTAATTTCAGCATCAGGAAAGAACAACGAAGCATGAAGCGCAGCGCGTTTCAAGCAGATTTCAGAAGGCTCAATCAAGGTAATGGTTTTGACCTTTTGCGAATAACCTTTTTCACGAAGGAAATCCGCATAACACATTGTTCCCAAAGCTTGCCCACAGCCGTAGTCAATAATATTGATTTCTGGTTGTTCAAGGAATTTTTCTGGCAGTTTACCAAAAGCGTAATTCAGTTTGGCTTGGTGCATCTTGCCGAAAGCGAACAAATAGGCAGTCATTTGCGGCTCGGAATCTAAGATGTCTATGCCTCTGTTCAAAGCCTCATAAAGTTCGTCCTGCAAGGCTTGCGGCAGTTCACGGTAGAATTTGGTGGACAAGTCCCTCACTTTGTCGAAAGTGGGATTGTCCATGTATTTCAGCTTGTAGGCGTAGTTGGTGTTTTGTTCTATCATCATAATCTTGCGTGTTGTTTGGCTAATGATTGCCCTATTCGCTCATTTTTTGCTCAATTACTTGTCTTTTATGCGTCGTTTGAGCCATCTTTGAGCCGTTTTTGAGCCTATTGAGGCGTCTTTGATTGTTGAGGTAGTGATACAATTGACCATTAATTGACTAAATTGACTATTGAATGACTATTAATTGACTAATTCGAAATAACTACCAGCACCAAATCCCTTGTTAATCAGTAATTTGAATACTTTAGTCAATTCGTTCAAATCTTTTGTCGCAGTTTGTCGAGCGACTGTATTGATTTTTTGGTACTCGCTATTGGTGATTTTGCCTTTCTCCTTCACATACATTATAGCCTTTATCTGTCTCGGGTTCAATCCTTTGTCTTGCAAATCTTCTTCGTTAAACAAGTCTTTGCGAAACACCACCCAAAAACCAGAACTATCATAATAATAAAGAGGCTGGGGCAATCCTGCCTCGGCGCACTGCTCGTTCATCTTGCGGATGCCGCGCCCCCATGCTTCAATGTAGCCTATGCGGAAAAAAGCATTGGAGATGTCGGGATTGTGAGGTACGGAGGAATGTTTCCAAACGGTCTTGTATTCTATGTTTTGTGATTCTGTCATATTTTGTATCATTTTCCCGTTATTGTTTCTCCCAGCGGATTCATTTCGTGTTTGTTATAGTTCTCTTGCGCTTTTTCCTTGCTCGCATTCGCATAGCAATACTCGCACAGATGCGGGCAGGTGTTGTACTCGCCAATGTCCTTTGCCGCCATGCAGCCGCACAAAGGCCGCTGGCCGGGGTCTTTCTTGTGGGCACTTATGAAATAATGGTTCTCAGGCAGGAGGATGGCTCCTTTCGGCAGTTCCACCTCACCAAACAACGAAGGCGCTGGCATATCCAGGATTTTTACCTTCATGAAATCCATCAGTTCTTTGTCTTTCCATGCAATGCGCGTAATCAAGTCGCCGTCAATGCAACGATTGTGCTGGATGCCATAATGCTCAATGTCAATCTTCTCGCCACAGGTGGCCAATTGGTAGTGCCACTTCTGGTTGAGTTCCGAAATCCTTTGGGCAAATTCTTCCATTTGGGCAGTCATCCATTCCGCATAATTCACATGGCTTTTCTCAAGATTGGCTTTCACCTTCTTATATAAAGCGATGTCAGCATAACTAAACACCATCTTTTCAGTATAGCCTTTCAGTTGGTCACCAATGTTTTCCACTTTTCTCAACAGGTCTTCCATGTCGATTTGGTAGGTCAAAATCAGAGGGTCAAAACGCCAAATCACGCGGCCTTGACCTAATTTGTCCACCAACCTTTTGAAAGTGTCAATCCTTTTCTCCAAAGGTGGCACACCTTTTTCCAAACCTTCTTTCTCATAATCATTGAGCGTGTATTGGATGTAGCAGCCGATGCTCTTTTCCTTCAGTTCGTCCAAATGTCCGAGCAACGGTTTTGGATTCTTTGACCAAAACACAATGAAGCGGCATTTTTCGTATGAAACGAAACTCTTCACGCCATTGAAGGGGTTCGTCCAAGCGGAATAGCCCACCTTCAGCCGATGGAAGAACCAGTCGGCATAGAAAGCGGGGATGTCCGTGCTTCGGCTTGCGGAGATGATGACGGGGGCTTGCGCTTCGGTCATCATTCCGTTATCGCGCAGGATTTGTGTCTTTTGCCATTGTGCCATGCTGTTGTTTTCAATCAAACTGCATCCGCAATGTTGGAATTGTCCTCAATCCGCAGGTTATCAATGATGAATTTCTGGCGTTCCATGGTGTTTTTGCCCATGTAGTATTCCAACAACTCCTTGATGCCGAAGTCGTAGCGAAGAAGGACAGGTTCGAGGCGCATGTTTGGACCGATGAAGCCACGGAACTCGTCGGGGGAGATTTCGCCCAAGCCTTTGAATCGCGTGATTTCAGCCTGCTTGCCGCATTTCTCCTTGGCGGCTGTGCGCTCCTCGTCGCTGTAGCAATAATAGGTCTCCTTCTTGTTGCGCACACGGAACAGCGGGGTCTGCAAGATATAGACATGGCCGTTGCGTACTAGGTCGGGGTAGAACTGGAGGAAGAAGGTGAGCATCAGCAGGCGGATGTGCATGCCGTCCACATCGGCATCGGTGGCGATGACGATGTTGTTGTAGCGCAGGTTCTCGATGTCCTCGTCGATGTTCAGGGCGGCTTGCAAAAGGTTGAACTCCTCGTTCTCGTAGCACACTTTCTTGGTCATTCCCAAGCAGTTGAGCGGCTTTCCGCGCAGGCTGAACACGGCTTGGGTCTGCACGTCGCGGCTCTTGGTGATGCTTCCCGATGCGGAGTCGCCCTCGGTGATGAAGATGGTGCTTTCTAAGCGTTTCTCGTGGTTGGTGTTGAGGTGGATGCGGCAATCGCGGAGCTTGCGGTTGTTCAGGCTGACCTTCTTGGCGCTCTCGCGGGCGGCCTTCTTGATGCCGGCTATTTCTTTGCGTTCCTTCTCGTTGGCTTGGATTTTGGCCTGCAAAACGCTGACTGTTTCTGGGTTCTTGTGCAGGTAGTTGTCCAAGTGCCGTTTCAGGATGTCGAAGACGTAGGTCTTTAAGAAAGGACTGTCGTTGGTGCCATCGGGATTGTTGGGCGCGAGGTGGGTGGAGCCGAGTTTGGTCTTGGTTTGTGCCTCAAAAACAGGCTCTTGTATGCGGACACACAAGGCACAAATCAGGCCTTGGCGGATGTCGGCAGGCTCGTATTCCTTTTGGTAGAACTCGCGCACCACGCGGGCATAGCCCTCACGGAAAGCCGACTGGTGCGTGCCGCCCTCAGTGGTATGCTGACCGTTGACAAATGAATAGAAATAGTCGCTCGATTGCCCGTTGACATGGGTGAAAGCGGCCTCAAAGTCGCCGTCCTTGATATGGATGATGGGGTAGAGGCCTTCGCCTTCCATGTTGTTTTGCAAAAGGTCGAGGAGGCCGTTCTTGGAATAATAGCGTTTGTCGTTGTAAATCAAGCTCAAACCACGGTTGAGGTAGGCATAGTTCCAGATGCGCTTCTCGATGTATTCGTCCACATAGTGGTAGTTGCCGAACAGAGCGGAATCAGGAATGAACTCGGTTAAAGTGCCTGTATCTAAGGCCCCTGAGCCTGTCGAGAGTTGAGGTCCCTGAGCCTGTCGAAGGGCCGCCTCTACTGGAATAATTCCAGAATCATTAATCAACTTGCCCTGTGCAAACTCCACAATCCTCGTCTTGCCCTCGCGGATAGACTGCACCCTGAAATAAGAAGAAAGCGCATTGACGGCCTTGGTGCCCACGCCATTCAAGCCGACGGATTTCTGGAACACCTTACTGTCGTATTTAGCACCAGTATTCAGTTGGGAAACGGCTTCCTTCAGCTTGCCCAACGGAATACCACGGCCATAGTCGCGGATGCTGACTTTCTTTTCTGCTTTGTCAACCCTAACTTCTATCTTTTTGCCGAAGCCCGAAGTGAACTCGTCGATAGAGTTGTCAATCACCTCTTTGATAAGCACATAGATGCCATCATCTTGCGAGGCACCGTCACCGAGTTTGCCGATGTACATTCCCGGGCGGCGACGGATGTGCTCCATGTCCTCAAGGTGTACGATGCTGTCGTCGTTATAGTTTTCGGTGGTTGGTGCCGGGTCTTCGCTCTGCGTGAAGATGTCGTCTTGCAGTTCGTCTTTGATTTCGTTGTCCATAAAAGCCTATTTGAGTGCAAAATTACGAAAAAAACGATTTCGTTACATTCCCTGTTTTTGAATGTAACACGAATTTCCAAGAAATTGTTTTTTGGGAATTCGTGGCAAATCGATGAAAATTCGTGTTGAAAAATTGCTTCCATAAAAGAAATTTCTGTTGTTTTTACTGAAAATTACTTCTATTAAGGCAAAAAACGAACCCGCTTGTCACGCGCAACGACGACAATGGCATCACACACCTGCATTTGCGGAGGTTCTTGATGGAGGGATTAGTATAATTGAAGGTTTTACCAACCCAATCGAATTGAAATATTCGGCAAAATCCCAAACATCGAATAGGCGTAAGCCCGCATCAAGCCCGATTCAATATCGGTCTCAAATTGATACCCCAACGGATTCAAGCGATTATACGCATTGAACACTCCGACACTTGCGCTCCAATTGAAGCCGTTTCTGTATTTCGGCGAATGATAGGCGCACGAAAGGTCGAGGCGATGATAGGCAGGTGTGCGGCTCGCGTTGCGCTCGGTGTAAACCGGGACGGTCTGCCCCATGTATTCGTAGAAGCCCACAGGCAAAGTAACGGGATGTCCGCTCGAATACTGCCATGCCGCACTTCCACTCCAACGCGGTGTGAATTGGTAGCAGCCGTTGATGCGGAAGTCGTGCGGGATGTCTGACAAGGCTGAATAGGGATTGCCATCGTTAATGCCGTCGATGGTGTAGATGACACGCGAATAGGTGTAACTCATGGCACCCGTAAACTTTCCGACGTTTTTCGAAAGATTCAGCTCCACACCGTAAGCCGTGGAATTGCCGCTCCTCACTTGGTTAATAACATTCGGGTTGCTGATGAGTTGCGCATGGTCGATGAAGTCGATTTGGTTCTGGCCTTTCTTGTAATAGAGTTCAGCCGAAGCGGAATACTGCCCACCGAAATCGAGGAAGCAACCACCCGAAACCATATCGGCGATGACAGGCTTCAAGCCATTGACCGCAGGGAACCAAGTTTCAAGCGATTGGTAGTCCAAGGCTGTGTTTTGCAGCACTTGGATATACTGCACATTCCGCGCATAGCCGGCTTTCAGTGAGGTGTTTTCGCTCAGCATGACGTTCATGCTCACGCGAGGCTCGGGATAGACCATCAGTTTCTCGTCGCTGTTCAAGGGCTGGAAGGCCGACAGGTGCAGGCCGTAGTTGAAGCCTAACCACGACAAGGGTTTCCAGTCGTTCAGCGCATAGACGGAATACTCCATCGCCTGATAATGCTGCAGACTCATCCCAATGCTGTCAGACTCTCCAGGCGTGAAGGCATGACGAATGGCACCCGCACCTATGCGGAGTTCACAATCTGGAGCGATGTAATAACTCAAAGCAGCCTTCAGGTTGAGGTCGGAAATGCCTGTGCGCCAGTTGTATTTGCGTCTTTTGTAACTGTAATCCAGGTCGTTGTTGTAATCGCTGACAATGAAGGCCGTGTTGAGGAACCAGCGGCTGCCGAAATTGTGTGTCCAGCGCAGAGTGCCAGAGGTGTTGCCCCAAGTGTTGTACATGCCTTGCGAATGGTCGATGCCGCCCATGGACTCGATGACATCGTGGCCTCGATATAACGAGAGATAAATACGGTCGTTCTGCCCGATTTTGGTGTTGATTTTCGCGTTCAGGTCGTAAAACCTCGGGACAAGCGGCATGTCCTCGTTGGGCTTCACGAAAAAGTCGATGAAACTCCTGCGTGCAGAAACTAGGTATGAAGCTTTTTCCTTGACAATGGGACCGTTGGCGGTCAAAGTGGCGGCAAAAGGACTCAACGCCACCGAAAAATCATGGTGGTTCATGTTGCCTTCCTTCATCTTGCAGTCGAGGACGGCAGAGACGCGACCGCCGTATTGTGCGGGCATGTTGCTCTTGTAGAGCGTCACTTGGTTCACAGCTTCGGGATTGAAGATGGAGATCATGCCGAAGAGGTGCGAGGGGTTATAAATCGGTGCCTCGTCGATGAGGATGAGGTTCTGGTCGTTGGTGCCGCCGCGCACGAGCAGTCCCGACGAGGCGTCGCCGATGGTCTTCACGCCCGACTGCATCTGCACCGCCTTGATGATGTCGGCCTCGCCAAACACGCTCGGCAATTTGCGTATCGAGTTGATGGTCAACATTTCGGCATGGAACTCGTTCTGCTTTTGCGGACGCTCCACAGCTGCCGCCTCAACAGTGATTTCACCCAAACCCACAACGTTTTCCTCTAACTTGATTTCCAAGGTCTGGTCGGCATCGAGTTGGACTTCAATCTCTTTGGTGCTGTAGCCCAAATAGGCGCATTGCAACTTGTGTTTTCCTGCGGGCAAACGCAGCGAATAGAAGCCGTAGCCGTTGGCCGAGGTTCCCGTTTGCGATGAAGCCTCAAACAAGGTAGCCCCGATAAGCGTCTCGCCCGTGGCGGCATCGGTGATGTGGCCGCTGAGGGTATAGGTCTGTGCCTGAAGGCCGATAAAAGAGGCAATGAACAATATGGTGATGAGGATACGTTTCATGGCTTATTCGTTTTCGGGGGTGATGGCATTGTAGATTTCGTGGTAAGTAAAAGGTTGGCGTCGCACATCGGAAGCGAAGAAATAGCCGTAGCCGTTCTTGACATTGCCTCGCACATTGCCCGAAATGGTGGCGAACAGGCCCAGGCTCCAGTCGTCTTCGTTGAAGACATCCAACAGGAAGGTGTAGAATTCGGGTGAGACCGAACAAGTGATGAAAGTCTCGTTTTGGTCGAGATAATCTTCCATGACATGATAGGAATACCAGAACAGCCTGGCGGTGAACAGCGCCGCAAGCGACATGTCGTTATGGATGAACGAGACATTTTCGATGCTGTCGATGGGAAAATCCCCAGACTGATAAAAGGTCAAGCCGCAGATGACAGGCTGTTCCCCGAGGGTGTAGATATGTTTGTCAAACTGGAATTCATGCGCCATCTTGCCCGATTGCATCTGATAACTCCTCACTTTTGTGTGGTCCTTGATGATTTGGAAGTAATCCGTGTTGCCCGAAGGCGTCAGATAGTCCTCGGCGGTGATGTCACCCGTAGGAGTCTCGATGACGAGTTTGTATGTCTTGCCCGTCTCACACTTGAAAGGTTGCTCCGAAACAAAAACCATCTTGTTGCGGTCGGCTTCCTTTTCGATATAAGGTATGGTGTCGTTTCCGCAAAGCACGAAAACGCGGTTGATTTCGGGCAAAACATTCTGGTTGTCGCCCCATTGATGCACAGGCGAAATGGTGACGCGGTGCTGGCGCATCTCGGTGGTCACATTGCCAAACACGGCGACGGTGCCGTTCAAGACCTCGCCATCCGGCTGATTGAAACTGTTGATGTCAACTTCATCGATTCGGCTGCAAGCGACTGACAGCAAGACGATAGTCAACAATAATAAGGCTTTAAACTGTCTCATCATATTATTTCGGTTTGAAAATATAACACTGTATAGGGTTTATTTGTCTTTCAGGGATCAAAAAGACTTATTTCCTAGGTTTCTTCTTGCAACACGAAGCATAATGCTTCTTTTCCATTATGTCTTGGTAATGAGAATCACGTCCCAAAACCACTGGCAAAAATAGGGAAAAATTGGGATGAGTAAGAGGTTTACGGAAGATTTGTATCAGATTTGTTTCCAAAAATGCCTTGCAACTCCGCTTTCAACCAGCTAAAATCCTCTTTTTCAGGAATTAGCTGCCTCAATCGACTTCCTGTTTGTTTATGGAACACTACCCATTGGAAAACAAACAAAGCCGTATAAGTCAGAGAAGTGGTGATGGCCGCACCTCGTATGCCCAACAATGGAATCAAAAGGAAAGCGGAAATCAATGTGACAGTCAGTCCGATAAGCGAGGCGTATAGATTGTATTTCGGCTTGCCTGTGCCGGAAAAATAGTTTGCCAAAATGGTGTGCGCTGAATAGAAAACAATTCCGGGTGAGATTAGCAAAATGATGGGACGAATATCGGCAAACTCTTCCGAGAACAACAGCTCAAAGAAAGCCGTCGGGAGCAGACAAATCACTAATAAAGCGGTAAATGTCAGCAAGATAGAGAGTTTCATGAAGCGCAAGGTGAGTTGTGAGGCTCGGTTCTTGTTTTCGGTGTTGCTCAAAGCGGAAAACGCCACCAAACCGATGCTTTGCCCGACGATGTTCACGCCCTCGGTGACTTGCGTTCCGGAGGCGTAAACGCCAATCTGTGATTCGGTGCAGTTTGTGCGCAAAAGATAGAGGCTCAGGCGCTTGTTGAGCGTGCTGACCAATGTGGAAAGTTGCAGAAACGCACCGTAATGCAGCATTTCCTTGAGGCTGTTTTTCAATGGCTCGCGGCCTTCTTGCTTCAACTTGGGGAACAACAAAACCCAGCCGACAAGTGTGGCCAATGTGTAACCGCTTAATTGTGAATAGAGTAGGGCTTTTGCCGTCCTGATGTCCAAAACGAAAATCAACACGGCCATCATTGCGACTTGGGTGAGTATCTGTATGAGAAACAACCAGTTATAAGTGGACACTTTCTCCTTGCCAAGGAAATGGTTGAGGTTGAACTCGTGCAGGCTATATACGAAGGTCAATAGCAATACGAGTTTGGCATAACCTTCGGGAACGATGGTGTGATAGAAATTGGGGAAGAAATGTAAAACATTGAACGACAGTAGATAAACCAGCATCACGAAGGCAATCCAGCCGTATGAAATCTTCATCAGCGTAGCGAGTTTCTTACGTGGCGTGAAATACACCAGCCCACTGCCGGCAATGAGTTCTATACCTATTAATAAAAAGGTGATGTCGGTTTGGGCAATGAAGGCCTTGCCCCATTCGGCGGCACCGAGGAATTTGGTGCCCATGATGAGGGTGGCCAACTGCGTCAGCACATTGACGGCCCGCGCCGCGCCCGTTCCGAGGATTTTCTTGAACATTTCTCCTCAATAAACGAAACCCCTCTTCACGCTCACTCCACCATAATCTTCAAAATCTCAACATCGGTTTCCTTCATGCCGAGGCGGCCAAGGCAGCCGATGTGGTCGATGGTTTCTTCCACATCCTTGCCGATGATGCCGTCGCCGCCGAGGAGATAGTCGCCTTGCTTGCTCATCTCGTAGCCGAGGATGCCCGCCTCAACGGAGAGGGCGATTTTGCCAGCACAAGAAGGTTTGGCACCGTCGCAAACAATACCAGCGGCCATGCCCAAGGCGTTTTCAAGGGTGTGCTCGATGATGTTGAGCGGTTCGCCCATGAGGTAGGCGATGCCGCAACCCGAAGCGCAACCTGCACTGACGGCACCGCAATAGGCTGAAAGTCTGCCAATTCCAGTCTTTTGGTGGATGGCTACAAGATTGGAAAGAGCCACAGCACGCAGGGTGCGTTCCTCGTCGATGCCATATTCCTCAGCGTATGCCAAAATGGGCAAGCAGACCGTCATGCCTTGGTTGCCGCTACCCGAATTGATGATGACAGGCATTTCGCAACCGCTCATTCTCGCGTCGCTGCCCGCTGCCGCCCATGCTCTTGCCTTGATGCGAACATCGGTGCCAAAACTCAGGATGGTGCTACCGATGTTGGCACCCCAATTGTTCTTCAAGCCTTCCATCGAGATGGCCTTGTTGCATTCGATTTGGGGCTGGATGATAGGTCTAATATCCTCTATGTCAACCGTGTTGGCGAAGTCGAAAATGTTTTTCATGCAAAGGCAACTGCGGTCGGTGAGTTGGGTTGCGCCGCTGTCGGCGTAGCCTGAGTCGAACAGCACTTGGTCGTCTTTTTCCATGCGCACGATGTTGGTGTGGAAGCCTGCTATGCGCACGCTGGCGGAATGCTCATCATTATATAAGGTGACCGTCACATCCAATTGTGCAATGACATTCAACGGGACGATGGTCATCAGCGTATGGTCAAGAAAATCAGCGATTTCTTTCTTCTGTTCTGGTGTCACTTCGGCAATCACTTCAAGGGCTTTCTTCGGGTTGCCGGCAACAATGCCCGCCGCAACGGAGGCTTTCAGGCCTTTCATGCCCTTGGTGTTGGGCACTATGACGCTCTTCACGTTCTTGATGATGTTGCCGCTGGCCTTGATTTCGACGCGCTTGGGCATAGTGCCCAAAATTTCATGCGCTTTGGCGGCGGCGTAGGCCAAGCAAATCGGTTCAGTGCAGCCCATTGCGGGCACGAGTTCTTCCTTTAGGATGCTCAAATAAGAGCTGTAAAGACAATCGCTTTTTTCCATATCAATTGCAAATTTGCGGCAAAGGTACAAAAAAAACTTTTTTTTCCTTGTTCGGTCAAAATAATTCCCTACCTTTGCGAAAAATTAAGTCGAATTAACCCAATGTTGAATAAAAATTACAAGAATGAATGACAATTTCGAAACCTCTTTGAAGGCATGGAATGAAAATGAAAAAGCTGCCAATGAGTTGATTAACATCGTTGGTAGATTATGGTACGACAAGTCAGTGGAACTGATTATGTTGCGTTCCTTGTTGGTCAACCGTGGTTCGGGAAAGATTCTGAACAAGCACCTCCGCGCCGAGGCTGTTTTGGGCAAGCCCGTCCGCGTGCAAGACTCACTACTTATCGCCAAGGCATTGTTGGCCGAAAATCTGGCTCCCGCACGTATCGACCTCGGTCGCCTCAATTCGGAGTGGACGGATGAGAAAGACAAGTACAACAACAATGTGACTGCTTTTGTCCGCGACAAACTCAACTACATCATCGATGCCAATCCGCGCAGCAACAAGGTTCAGGATGTCATCCTTTACGGCTTCGGTCGTATCGGCCGTATCCTCTGCCGCGAAATGACAGAAATGGCTGGCCGTGGTGATGCCCTCCGCGTGCGCGCCATTGTCACCCGCAAGAACTCACCCGAGGACATCCTAAAGCGTATCAACCTGTTCCGCACCGACTCGGTACACCGCTATTTCCATGGTGTTTGCACGCCTATTGAAGGCGAAAACGCCATGATGGTCAACGGACAGAAGATTCTCTTCCTCGAAGCCAAGAACCCCGAGGACCTCGACTATACGCAATATGGCATCAAGGATGCGTTGCTCATCGACAACACGGGTGCTTTCCGCGACCGTGAGTCGTTGGCTCGTCACCTCCAAGCCAAGGGCGTGGCCAAGGTGCTGCTCACTGCTCCCGGCAAGGGCGACATCCCGAATGTGGTTTACGGCGTCAACCAAGACACACTCGACCTCGAGAACGAGACCATCTTCTCGGCTGCTTCCTGCACCACCAACGCCATCGTGCCCGGCCTGCAAGTCATGTTAAAGAACTTCGGTATTTCCAAGGGTCACATCGAGACCATCCACAGCTACACCAACGACCAGAACCTGCTGGACAACTACCACAAGAAAGAGCGTCGTGGCCGTTCAGCCCCGTTGAACATGGTCATCACCGAAACTGGCGCCGGCAAGGCTGCAGCCAAGGCTATCCCCGAATTGAAGGGCAAACTGACGAGCAACGCCGTGCGTGTGCCTACGCCTGATGTTTCATTGGCCGTCCTCGCCCTCGACCTCGAACGCGAAACCACCGTCGAGGAAGTGAACGAGGCCTTCCGTGTTGCTTGCCTTGAGGGCAACCTTATTGAGCAGATTCGTTTCAGCAACAACACTGAGTTCGTCAGCAGCGATGGCATCGGCGACAGCTGCGCCTGCATCTTCGACGCACCGGCCACCAAGGTCAGCGCGGATGGCAAGACCGTGATCCTTTATCTGTGGTACGACAACGAGTTCGGCTACAGCAACCAAGTAGTCCGCCTCGCCCGCCATATTGGTCAGGTGAAGAGCTACAGGTACTATTAATCTACAGGGGTCACTTCGATAAGCTCAGTGACCAAATCAAACATGAGGCACGGGACTTTGGACATTCCAAGGTTCCGTGCCCTTTTTTTCTGTTTTCAGTGAAAACCATGATGCCAAAGCTCTTTTTTTCGTATCTTTGCCGCTCATTTTGAAAAATCATACCCAATGAACAATAAAAACACATTAATTGGTTTTGTGCTCATCGCGGCCATTCTCTTTGGCTGGATGTATTTTATGACCCCATCGAAGGAGCAATTGGCTGAACAACAGCGTATTCAAGACTCCATTCGGCGCGTAAGGCTTGAAGAAATGGCTTTGGACTCTATTCGTGAAGTTGAACGCCGACAAGCTGATGCCAAGTTGACTATCCTGCAATCTGACACGATTCAGTTGGAAGGTTTGGATTCTCTTGGCAGAGCCCAACTTGTGCAAAACACCCTACGCGACAAATACGGCATATTCGCCGTTGCAGCAGAAGGCGCGGAAAAGACTTGGACCATCGAAAACAAACTCCAAAAGCTGACTTTCAGCAACAAAGGCGGCTTTTTGAAACAGGTTGAGTTGAAAGACTACAAGACCTACGACTCGCTGCCGCTGATTTCCTTCGACCCCGAAACGGTGAAGTTCGACCTGTCGTTTTTTGCCCAAAACCGCATTGTGAACACCTCTTTGTTCTATTTCCAGCCTTACATGAACGGACGGCCTTACAAGGGTGGCGATATGACCGTAGCCGAGGGCGACAGCATTGTTTTTGCCTTGCGCTTGCCCACCGACGATGCCAGCAAATACATTGAATATGTCTACACCATCCACGACGACAACTACATGATGGACTTCGACATCCGCACGGTCGGGCTGAGGGATGTGATTGCCTCCAACGCCGACTACATGACCATCGATTGGGAAGTAGACCTGATGAAACAAGAAAAGAGCACCGACCGCTTTGCAGGCGAAACGGTGTATTACAGGTCGTTGACCGACAAGGATGTAGACCACCTCAACGAGCAGAAGGACGGCGAGCAAACGGTGAACAGCAAACTGAAATGGGTGTCGTTCAAGCAGCGTTTCTTCTGCAATGTGATTGTGGCCAAGGAAGAGTTTGAGAACGCCCACATGGCCATGCGCACCCGCAAGTCGAACAATCCGCGCTATTTCAAGTCGATGTCGGCCAATATCGAGGTGCCTTACGACACGCGGTCGGAAACCAACCTTATCCCGATGCAACTCTATTTCGGCCCCAACCATTTCAAGACCTTGCGCAGTTACGGCATCGGTTTGCAAGACCAAATCAACTTGGGTAACTTCTTCTTAATCAGGTGGATTAACTACGGTGTTATCGCCGTGTTCAATTGGTTGAGCAGTTATGGTTGGAACTATGGTATCGTCATCCTGATCCTTACCATCCTCATCAAAACCTTGCTGTTCCCCTTGGCGTTCAAGTCCTACAAGTCGTCGGCCATCACCCGTGTGCTGAAACCTGAAATGGAGGCTATCAACGAGAAATACCCCAAGGAGGAGGATGCCATGAAGAAGCAACAAGCCATTCTGAATTTGCAGCGTCAGGCAGGCGTGAGTCCCGCTTCGGGATGCTTGCCCGCCTTGCTGCAATTCCCCATCCTTATCGCCATTTTCCGCTTCTTCCCGGCCAGTATCGAGTTGCGCCAGCAGCCCTTCCTTTGGGCCGAAGACCTCTCGACCTACGACAGCATCGTTGAGTTCCCGAAATTCCTCGGCATGGACCACCTCAGCTTGTTCACCATCCTGATGACCATCACCACACTCATCTATACTTGGGTGAACAACAAGCAGATGGACTACACGAGCAACCCGCAAATGAAGCCCATGAAGTGGATGATGTATCTCATGCCCATCATGTTCTTCGCCATCTTCAACAACTATTCCTCTGGCCTGAGTTATTACTATATGTTGGTGAATATCATCACCTTTATCCAGATGTTCATTTTCCGCAGGATGATTGACGAGAACAAGGTGCGTGCCACCATCGAGGAAAACAAGAAGAAGCCGCAGAAGAAGTCGAATTTCCAGAAACGCCTTGAAGAAGCCCAAAAGCAGCAGGCCAAATTGCAGCAACAACAAAAAAGACGCTAACGATGGAAAACAAACTCAAAAGATTCATTGACGCCGTCCTTGAAACGCGCAAGGTGTGGCTGCTTGAGGCCAAGGAAGGCTTTTTCGCCATGTTGGAGGACAATGACGGTGAACCCTACATACCGCTTTGGGAATCAGAGGAATTGGCCGCGAAAGCCGCGCAAGGCGACTGGGAAGGCTACACCGTGACTGATATGGGCTTTTCGGAGCTAAGCCACTGGCTCAAGGAATTGGCCAACGATGAGATTGACCTTGCCGTTTCGCCCGAGGCCGACGGCGAGATAACCGCGATACCTTCGCACAAGTTCAGGACATGGCTGAAGCCCTACGACGACCATTCCTATAAGGAAAAGGATGAGGGGGAGGATGGCGACGACTTCGACTATGGCGAGGGATGGGCGCAACCGTGGGGTTAGTTGAGAGTTGAGAGTGTAGAGTTTAGAGTTGGGAGTTGTTTGAGAGGAGGGCATAGCCCTGAAAGGGCGAAATAACACAACCCGATGTGAAACGTCGGGGTTAAAATCCAACGTGAAACCTCGGGGTCAAAAACCTCGGGGAGGATAAATGAAACAATATGAAAAGCAAGTTGTTTGGTGTATTGTTGTTGATTGAGGCTGCGGCACTTCTGCTGACGGCTGGGGTGGCATTGCACTATCAACAAACGGCGGGCGAGGGCGATGCCCCTTATTTCCTCCTGACCGCAGGCCTTACGGGTGCGGTGGGATTGCTTTTCTACAACACTGGCAACATGCTAAAAAAGAGCACTTTGCAGATTCGGGACACTTTTTTTGTGGTGGCTTTGTCGTGGGTGCTGTTTTCTCTTTTCGGGATGTTGCCTTTCCTGATGTACGGGACGATGGACAACGTCACCGATGCGTTTTTCGAGACGATGTCGGGGTTTTCAACCACGGGTGCCACGGTGCTCGACAACATTGACAGTCAGCCGCATGGCATCCTGTTTTGGCGTAGCATCATGCAGTGGATGGGCGGTTTGGGAGTTGTGGTTTTCACTTTGGCCTTCATCCCATCGGTGGCAAAAGGTTCCAAGAAAATGTCGCTTTTCGCTGCCGAGGCGCCGGGCTTGAGTGTGGAGAAATTGGCGCCTACGATGGGTGCCACTTCGCGCCTGCTTTGGATCATCTACATAGTTTTGACGCTGCTTTGCGCCATAGCCTACCGGCTTGGCCCGATGAACACTTTTGATGCCGTTTGCCACGCCCTGACGACCATTGCCACAGGCGGTTTCAGCACGCATCAGGCAAGTATCGGTTATTTCCAGTCGAGTTATGTCGAGTATGTTTGCATCTTCTTTATGCTGTTGGCGGGCATCAACTTTGCCATGTATCATTTCCTTTTCAACAACCGTTTCGATGTGATTCGACGCAACGAGGAACTGCATTGGTACTTGGTTGCCATTCTCGGCTTCACGGTGATTTTCATGGCTCGATTCTATTTTGCCCCTCATTTTGATGTGATTACAGAGGAACAATTGGCTTCCCATCCGCAGAGTGAGGCTGAGCGAGTACGCACTTCGCTGTTCCATGTGGTGGCAGTGCTGTCGAACACGGGTTTCCAAGGCAGCAACTACGACTACGACCTTTGGGGTCGCCTCTTCCTCATTCCGACGGTCGCGATGATGATTGTGGGCGGCTGTGCTGGCTCCACCAGCGGTGGCATTAAAATGATACGTGTTATTGTGCTGTTCAAGTACATCAGGAAGTCCATTTACGAGCTGATTCACCCATCAAGTGTTTATACAATCAAGATTTCCGGCCAGCGGGTCGAGGAGATGTCGGTGAAGCGCGTCGTTTCGTTTTTCTCGTTGTTCTTCATCTTGTTCATTATCAATGTCGCGCTGCTCACTGCAACGGGGATGAAGATGGAGGACTCGTGCATTTCCTTCCTGACCTGTTTCAGCAACTACGGTCCCGGCTCAGGCATCACAGGACCGAGCGGCAATTTCGACGCCATTCCCAATGCCGCCAAATGGCTCCTTTCGTTCGATATGCTCGTCGGGCGTTTGGAAATCTTCACCATCTTACTGTTGTTCTCTCGGAGTTTTTGGCGGTCAAAGTGACAAGACCTTGTCTATACCCCGTTTTTCTGCTTTATGATAGGAACATAAACGATGAGGAAAACAAGAATGAGTATTGACAATAGGAAAATTCCTAAAATGATGTAATACAACACTAACGCCAAGATGCTTCGCCATGCGGTTTTGGCAATGCTGAACCCCAACATCTTTCGGAAACAAGCGGTTAGGGCTGCAACAATGACAAGAGGGACAAAATTGCTCATGGAATCGGAAACGTTTCTGGAAAACATATACATCAGACTGATTAAACATCGATAGAGAACCACCATGACCATAGAATAGGCGATGGCAATCAAGTATTCTGCCCGATAATAGCGTTTCCTGTTGGTTTTACCATACCATGCCCTTGTGACGAAAAGGAACAAGGGGATGGTCAGCATGGTAACGGCGGTGTAATGGTTGTTGTAAAAAGTGATAGTATGGCCTATTAACTTAAAAAACTCGGATCTGCCTTTTTCTGTCGATGACCCATTCACAACAAGTTCGGTTTTCCCATCTTTCTCAGCCTTGATAATCTCTTGTTCAATTGATTTGATATCTTCGCGACTGCCTGTAATTGAGAACAATAAGATGAGAACCGTCAATGTGAAAAACAGCATCGGGAAAGGGGAGAAGTAGCTTCTGCGCTTGCCCTTGAGGATTTCGACGATCATCTCGCCTGGTCGGATGAACAAGTTCTTGAGGGTGAACCAGATGCCGCCGTCCTTGCTGATGAAAGCCGCGAGGAGGTTTTCGTAAATGAACTTCATAGTGAACCGCCCGGTTTCAACGGCTTGCCCGCACTCGGGGCAGAAATTCCCTTGGAATTCTGTGCCGCAGTTGAGGCATTTGGTGATTGTGGTATTGGATTGGGTATCGTTTGCCATTTTGATTTAAAAGCAAGGAATAATCAATAAACAAAACCCCTAACCGATTGAGAATCAATTAGGGGAAGGTGACCCGGTTGGGATTCGAACCCAAGACCCACAGCTTAGAAGGCTGTTGCTCTATCCAG